>JBGAQX010000024.1:0-66938 GCA_044220545.1 Rhodocyclaceae bacterium
TACACATTGGTATCATCTATTACATGACCTCAAGACGCGATTGGCAACTCCTCGTCGCCAGCCTGCCGACCAAGCCGGCCGCGGCGCGCATGCGCTTGTGGCGCGGGACGAAGGCGCTGGGCTGCGCGGCGCTGCGTGACGGGGCCTGGCTGCTGCCCGCCGACAACGCAAGCGAACTGGCGCGCCTGGCACAGGAGGTGATCGTCGCCGGCGGGGGCGCCGAGGTACTGACAGTGGCCAGCGAGGGGGAGCAGACGGCGCGCTTTGTCGCCCTCTTCGATCGCGCCGCCGACTACGGCCGGCTGTTGACGGACATCCGCGCGGCATCGGCAAAGCCGGACACCAAGACCGCCCACGCCCTGCGGCGAGAATTCAAGGGCATCGCCGCCACCGACTTCTTCCCGGGCGAAGCGCGACGGCAAGCGGAAGCGGCGTTGGCGGAGCTCGCCGCGCTGGCCGGCGGCGAACCGCGCGTCCAGGCGGGCGAAATCGAGCGCCTGGCCGGCGCCGACTATCTGGGCCGCACCTGGGCGACGCGCAAGCATCTGTGGGTGGATCGCATGGCCTCGGCCTGGCTGATCCGCCGCTTCATCGACCGCAAGGCGACCTTCGTCTGGCTCGACAACCCGAAGAAGTGCCCGAAATCGGCGCTTGGCTTCGACTTCGATGGCGCGGCGTTCACCCACGTCGGCAGCCGCGTCACCTTCGAAGTGCTGGCGGCAAGTTTCGGCCTGGACGACGACCCGGCGCTGCTGCGCATCGCCGCCATCGTGCATTGTCTGGATGTCGGCGGCGTGCCGGTGGCCGAAGCGGCGGGCATCGAGGCCGTGCTGGCCGGCGCCCGCGCCGGCGCGGCCAATGACGACAAGCTGCTGAGCGAGGCGAGCCGCCTCTTCGACAACCTCTACAAGAACTATCAACAGGAGAACTCCAATGAGTAATACCGCCATTCCCACCACCCCACCGCCGGCACCAACGCTGGGCGAGGCCTTCAAGTACTGGCTCATGCTCGGTTTCATCAGCTTCGGCGGCCCCGCCGGACAGATTTCGATGATGCACCAGGAGCTGGTCGAGCGCCGGCGCTGGATTTCCGAACACCGTTACCTGCATGCGCTCAACTACTGCATGCTGCTGCCCGGGCCGGAGGCGATTCAACTGGCCATCTACATCAGTTGGCTGATGCACGGCGTGAAGGGCGCGGTGATGGCCGGCGTGCTGTTCTTCCTGCCGGCCTTCGTGCTGCTGTCGGTCCTGGCGGGTGTCTATCTGAACTTCGGCGACGTGCCGGCCGTGCAGGGCATTTTCTACATGATCAAGCCGGCGGTGGTCGCGGTGGTGCTGTTCGCGGCCTGGCGCATTGGCTCGCGAGCGATCAAGAACGAGGTGCTGCTCGCCATTGCCGCGCTGGCCTTCATCGGCATCTTCTTTCTTGACATCGATTTCCCGTGGATCGTCTTTGCCGCCGCCATTCTGGGTGCCATCGGCGGCAAGCTGATGCCGGCCAAGTTCAAGGGCGGCGGCGGACATGGCGCCTCGCACAAGGCGTATGGCCCGGCGATCATCGACGACGACACGCCGCCGCCGGCGCATGCCCGCTTTACCTGGGCCAAACTGGCGATGACGACACTGGTGTTTGCCGTCATCGCCGCCGCCGCGCTGCTGGCTCTGCGTGGATCGGCTGACCTATACAACATGGGCGAGTTCTTCCTGAAGGCCGCGTTCCTGACCATCGGTGGCGCCTATGCCGTGTTGCCCTACGTCTATCAAGGCGCGGTGGAACACTTCGGCTGGCTCACCGGCCCGCAGATGATGGACGGTTTGGCGCTGGGCGAAACCACGCCCGGCCCGCTGATCATGATTGTCACCTGGGTTGGCTACATGGGCGGTGTGACCAAGTCTGCGCTTGGCGGCCCCGTCGCGGCGGGTCTTGCCGGCGCTGCGGTGGCAACGTTCTTCACCTTCCTGCCGAGCTTCTGGTTCATCATCGCCGGGGGACCGATGATCGAGTCCACGCGCGGCGAACTCAAGTTCACCGCTCCGCTGACCGCCATCACAGCGGCTGTGGTAGGGGTGATCCTGAACCTCGCCGTCTTCTTCGCCTGGCACACCTTCTGGCCCAAGGCCATGGCGACGGCGCCGTTCAACGGACCGTTCGACGCCATCCCGGTGGTCATCGCCATCGCCTGTTTCATTGCCTTGTGGAAATACAAGGCCGACATCATGAAGGTGATCGGCGCCTGCGCGCTGCTTGGCCTTGCCTATTCATTGATCGCCTGAGGAAAAGACCATGGAACGCACCATCAAGCCGGACCATCTGAAGACCGCGCTGGCCGACAAGCACCTGATCGACGTGCGCCGCAAGGCCGACCTCGACGCTTCGACCGAGGCCCTGCCCGGCGCCACCTGGCACGATCCGGAGAAGCTCGCCGAGTGGGCCGCCCACCTGCCGCGCGACAAGCACGTCGTGCTCTATTGCGTGCGCGGTGGCTCCGTGTCCAACGGCGTCGTCGATGCGCTCCATGCGCAGGGTGTAAACGCCTGTTTCATCGAGGGTGGCATCGAGGGCTGGAAGGCGGCCGGCGGCGAGGTGGCCAGGAAATGAAATGGATCACCCGCGAACGCCCGAAGATCGATCGCATCGCCTGTCCCTGGCTAGTGGCGCGCTTCGTCGACGAGGCGCCCGAGTTCCTTTACGTGCCGGGCGGCGAGGTGATGAAGGTCGCCGCCGAAACCGGGGCCATTCCCTACGATGTATCCGGCGTCGAACTCGGCCATCATGGCGATCACTGTAGCTTCGATGCCTTCATCGCCAAGTACCGACTCGACGACCCGGCACTGCGCAAGCTGGCGCTGATCGTCCGCGCCGCCGACTGCGGCGCGCCGCATCTGGCCAAGGAAGCGGCCGGCCTGCTGGCCATCTCGAAAGGCCTGTCGCTCAACTTCGAGGACGACCACGAGATGCTCCGGCAGGGCATGGTGATCTACGACGCGCTTTATGCGTGGTGCGCGGACACGCCGCTGAAGAAGGTTGGGCGCTTGCTGGGCATCAAGTGAGCCTCCCCGCCGGCGTCGCTCCCGAAGCACGCCTGCTGCTGGTCGGCCGGGCCTTGCGCGCCGTCGCCGACGGTTACGTCGCCATCCTGCTGCCCGCGTATCTGCTGGCGCTCGGCCTTGGCCAGTGGCAGGTCGGGCTGGTCAGTACAGCCACGCTGCTCGGCTCGGCCCTGGCGACCTTGGCGGTCGGCGCCTGGGGCCATCGCTTCGCGCAGCGGCGCCTGCTGCTGGCTGCGGCCCTGCTGATGGCGGCGACGGGCCTGTTGCTGGCCGGCTGTTCCGATTTCTGGCCGCTGTTGGTGGTGGCATTCGTCGGCACGATGAATCCGAGCTCCGGCGACGTCAGCGTCTTCCTGCCGCTCGAACACGCCCGACTGGCCGAGGCCGCGCACGGCGACGCCCGCACGGTGCTGTTCTCGCGCTACACCTTCATCGGCGCGCTGTGCGCCGCCACCGGCGCCTTGGCGGCCGGCGTGCCGGACTGGTTGACCAGCCTCGGCGTAGACCGGCTGGGCGCCATGCGCGGCATGTTCGTCGTGTATGGCTTGACCGGTCTCGCCATCTGGCTGCTCTATCGCCGCCTGCCCGAACCCCGGGCCCACGAGCGGACTACCCCGCCGACGCCGCTGGGCCCCTCGCGGGGCATCGTCATCCGGCTCGCCGCGCTGTTTTCCCTCGATGCCTTCGCGGGCGGGCTGGTGGTCAATACGCTGCTGGCGCTGTGGCTGTTCGACCGCTTCGGCCTGTCGCTCGCCGCCGCCGGTTCATTCTTCTTCTGGGCCGGCCTGCTCACGGCCGGCTCGCAACTGGCCGCGCCCGTGGTGGCCCGAAGGATCGGCCTGATCAACACCATGGTGTTCACCCATATTCCGGCCAACATCAGCCTGATCCTGGCGGCGCTGGCACCCAGCATCGAATGGGCCCTGGCGCTGCTGCTGCTGCGCAGCGCCCTTTCGCAAATGGACGTGCCGACCCGGTCGGCCTTCGTCATGGCCGTGGTCACGCCGGCCGAACGGCCCGCCGCCGCCAGCTTCACCGCCGTGCCGCGCAGCCTGGCCTCGGCGGCCGGCCCGACGCTCGGCGGCATGCTGTTCGCCAGCGGCTGGCTGGCGGCGCCACTGGTGGCTTGCGGGGTGCTGAAGATCGAAGATCGTCTACGACCTGGCGATCTGGCGGGCCTTCCGCCTTGTCAGGCCGCGCTAACCGCCCAGCGCCGCTGGCCGTCGCCGCGCCCGCCAGCGACGAACGGTGATGACCTAGGCATGGGAATATTCCACAAAATATCTGCGTCACAGTTCGTAGAACGGCACAGCGTGACTCCCTAGACTGGGAACCGTCGCGAAAGCGATTCGTTCAACCCAAACCAAGGAGAGTCACCATGATCACTCGCATTCTGAAGGTCGCAGCGCTTGGCCTGTTCCTGTCCCCGATGATGGTTTCCGCCGCTCCCAACGACGACAGGGTCGACGCCTGTCTGGATGCCAGCGCCACCTACGAAGCGCCGTATAACTCGCCCGACACCGACATTGCCGCCGATCCCTACCTGTACGCCAGTGCCGATTACGAAGTGCCTTACGAAGCGCCCGACACCAGCATCACCGCCGATGCCTGCCTGGACGCCAGTTCCGACCACGAAGTACCCGTCAGCACGTCGCACGCCAGCGCCTCGGTCGACGCCTGTGTCGACGCCACGGAGCCCGTCCGCCCGGTGATGTCTCTCGCTCTCACCCGCTGATCGACTGAGGGCGGCCTCCATTCGGACGCCACCGCCCTCCTGCGTTGGTCGCCAACCGCTCCCTGTGGATCCCGTCGCCGCAGGGTCGAGGCAGGCGATGGCGCCGGGTGGCGATCTGGCGCCAGTTTCGGCTCATTGCGCCGCGCTGAACAGCTTCTGCCACAGCCAGCCACCGCCGCGCTCCCTGCCGGTGGTCACGTAGTCCAGCACATTGGTGTTCTGTAGCGTCAGCTCGAGCTGGCGCCGCACTCCCGGGCGACCGGCAAAGAGCAGGTGATCGCCGGCCACCAGACCGAGATCGTTGTTCGGCAGCAGATGCGTCTCCCCGTCCCTGTCGAGGAACAGCGGCAGAATGGCCAGTGCTTCGTCGCGGTCTGTGTTGTCGCGCAACAGCTGGGCGAGACCGAACTCGCTGCCGGCCATCAGGGCGCGCCAGGCCGCCGGCGCCTCACCGACGTTCAAGCGCACGCTCCATATCTCCGGAACGCGGTCGCCGCCGAATTGCTGGAGATGACCGGCCAGCTCCCGGCAGAACGCCTCATCCTGCCCACGCAGGCGCTCCAGGAAGACGGTCAACAGCGGCGTGGTCAGAATGGCGATGCATTCCCGAGCGATGATGCGGCTCGGCACCATGCAGAAGTCGTCATGAAACGCTTCGAACAGGACGCCGTTGGCGGTCTGGTTCTGCCGCGTGACGACGAACAGCCTCGGGTTGAGCTCCTTGGCCGTCACGGCGATGGAGAGATTCTTCACGTCGCTGTCACTGCCGGCGACGATGCCGGCGGCGCCATCGATGCCGGCTTCGACCAGGGTGGCCGCCTCGGTGCCCAGCCCGCGAACCCGGCGCGGACCGTCGCCGGGCACCGAAGCCTCGGGGTCGATGATGGTCAGCTCGATGCCGGTCGGCGCCAGGCGCTCGACCACGGCGCGCCCGAAGCGACCATAGCCGCAGACGAGCCAATGACCGCGCGGCGGCCGATGCGGCTCCGGCAACTCGCTGCCGGGCAAACCGGTAACAAGCTCGATCAACCGGAAGCGCTCCGGCGCGGCCACCGCCAGGGCCAGGTACTCGGCGAAGCGCTGAAAGGGATCGATGATGTGGTCGGTGCCGAACGAAGCCAGGTTGGCGGCCAGCAGCGGACTGCTGGTGCGCGCCAGCACCGGGATGTCGGGATGGATCAGGCGCGTGGCGATGGCGATGGCCAGGTTGGCCGGTTCGTCGTCGGTGAGCGCCAGCACGGCGCGGCACTTCGGATGGCGCAGGCCCGCCAGCACCAGGTTGGCGGGTTGGCGGGCGTCGGCGGCGAGGGTCGGCGTGTCGGTCTTGAAGTCCTCGAGATCCAGTTCCTGCACGCGCAGTTCGTCCTTTTCCAGGACCACGAACTTGCGGCCGAGGCGGTCGAGGGTGTGGCAGACGAGGCTGCCGGTCTCGCCGCAGCCGCACACCAGATAAAAGGATTCCTGGGTCTGGCGCACGCGCCGCGCGAAACGGGTGGCGACCAGGGTGTTCTGGAAGCCCTTGTCCTGGAACAGGGCCAGCAGCGTCAGTATCGAATAGGACCAGCCGATGACGGTCAGGTAGATACAAATGGTGACCCAAAGCCGCTGGGCATCGGAAAAGGCCGCCGGAATCTCGCCAAAGCCGATGGTGGTGGCGGTATAGCTGACGAAGTAGAAGGCATGAAAGAAACTCAGCGGTGGCGCCGGCCGGCCATTGGCGTCGACGCCCGGGACCAGCGCAAGGCCAAGCAGCGAGACCGCGTAGATGGCGATCAGGACGATCAGCGGCGCCCGCATGCGCCGCAGGACAAGGAAGAAGACGCTGTTCATGGCGCCGTCTCCCTAGCGCCGCATCATGACCGTTTCCGCAATCAGGATAACCACCGAGACGACGTTGGCGAACAGCGCGCCGCCGGACAAGGAGACGACGCTGGAAGTGACATGGGCGGTCATGCCAACACCGGTGATATGCACCGCCACGGCCCAGGTGATGGCGGCGGCCAGCAGTTGCAGGTCGGCGACCAGACTGGTGGCGAGATGAATGGCGCCGATCTGGGTACGATCACCGAACTTCAGCACGGTCGCGATCAGATTGACGACGATGGCCGCGAACAATTCATAGATGCTGTGCAGTTCGGGGCGATCGATGTCGCCGATGAAGAAGCCGAAGTTGAGCGTGGCGGCCAGGACGATGAAGAAGCCGAAAACCACTTTTTCCAGGTTCATGTCATCTCCTCGTCGGGCGCCCGAGCGATGCCTAGGCGATCGCGACCCGGTTCTTGCCGAGGCGCTTGGCTTCGTAGAGCGCCGAATCGGCGCGTTCGACGGCCGAGATCAGCGTATCGGTGCCCAGCTTGACAACCGTCACACCGGCACTGAAGGTGATCAGGAGGCGGTCGTTGCCATGCAGGAAGAAATGCTTGGTCAGCTCCCGCTGCAGCCGCCGCATCACGGCATCGGCGCCGGCGACGTCGGTATCGGGCAGCACGATGACGAACTCCTCGCCGCCATAGCGGGCCATGGTGTCGGTGCCGTGGAGGGCGTTGCGGATCACCGAGGCAAGATGCACCAGCGCCTCGTCGCCGACGGTATGGCCGTGGCTGTCGTTGAGCAGCTTGAAGTTGTCCACATCGAGGATGCCGATGGCCAGGGGTGTCTGGTCGTGCTCGGCCCGGCCGACCTCCCGGGCCCAGATATCCTCGAGACCCGAACGATTGAGGGCGCCGGTCAGATTGTCGCGGCGAGCTTTCTCGTTGGTTTCCGCCAGATGCCGACGGAGGTCGTTGATCTGTTGCTCTGCTTGCACCAGCCGCTCATGGGTGAGCGACATGTTGTCGTGCGAGTGGCGCACGGCGCTGCCCATGTCCCGGACGAACACGTCCAGTTCGCCGACGACACTGGTGATCTGGGCCAGGTCGTTGGCCGCCTGGACATGCTCGCCCAGTTCGGTGATCTTGACCTCGTAGCTGGCCGTGTCCTTGACCATCGACGCCGCCTGCCGGATCAGTTCCGCCATGACGGCCTTGAGGGCCTGCTGGGAGGCCACGACGGCATTGCGCAAGTCCCGCTGCTGGTCGATCACGCCCCGCAGGACATCCTTGGCCTTGGTCACGTCCGCCGACGACACATGGCCGGCCAGAAACTCTTCGGTCGTCTGTAGCTGGCTGCTGAACAGTTGGCCTTCCTCGGCCAGGCTGCCCAGGCTGCCGACGATGTATTGGACGAGATCGACCAGTTGGGCCTGTAGCTCGGTGCCGCCGGCCAGATCCCGCTTCATCCGGACGCCGAGGCCGTGGCCGATGTCGCGAACCTTCTGCAGGTCATGCTCGGAGGAGGAAGCCGACACCAACTGGCCCAGTTCCCGGGCGACACGCACTGTCTCCTCGTCGAGCAGCAGCCCCGACGCCTGGCAGGAGCGCAGCAGGCCGATCAGCGCCTCTTCGAGCAGCGACGCGTAACGGCAGAAGGAGGCCCAACTCTCGCGTTTGCCTTCCACCTCGCGATAGGTACGGCAATAATTGACCGGGACCGGTGCGACACGCTCCCGGGCCAGGCGGGTCAATGTCTGCTTGGCGATTTCACCCGGGGTGTCGGCTGGGGAATCCATGACGGACCATGCGCGGAATTGAACAGCCGAGAGTATCTCCGGCCAAGGCCGCCACAGTCAATTGCTGATTCGTGCCGGACAACACGCGCCGCTTCGTCTAGCGTTCGCGCACCAGATAGCCAGCCGGCCGGTGCTGGGGATTCCACGAGAACAGCGGACGGACAGTCTCGCTCAACGCCTCCAGCAGCGACAAGAGCGTATTACCCAGAAGGACAGCCAGCACGCCAAGCCGCTCGGCAAACACTCCCTGCAGGCGCTGCATTTCCTCGGCCCGCAATTGACGGGCATAACGTTCGATGGCGATGATGTCGATGGGGCGGTTCATGATTGACTCCTAATTTTCGTGCAGTGCAGCACAACTGTTGTCACTGTAATTGCGATTCATATCAATAACAATCCATCAACATGTAACAACATTCATGAATATTGGTCCATAATTAGCCAATGGATCGTGCCGCCGAAATGACCGCCTTCGTTCGCGCCGTGGACACCGGCGGGTTTTCTGCCGCGGCGCGGGAACTCGCCCTGACGCCCTCGGCGCTGTCGAAACTGGTCACCCGGCTCGAGGACCGGCTCGGTGCCCGCCTGCTCCATCGCACCACGCGACGCCTGCAATTGACCCCCGAGGGCGAGGCCTTCTACGCCCGCGCCAGGCGCATCCTCGCCGCCATGGACGAGGCGGAAGCCGAGGTCGCGCAGGCCGGCGCCAGCCCGCGCGGCCTGCTGCGCCTGCACTGCGGCTCGGCCTTCGGCCTGCACCAACTGGCGGCGGCGATTCCCGGCTTCCTGGCGCGGTATCCGGGCGTCGAACTGGACATCACGATCAACGATCAGCCGCCGGAACAGTTGGAGGAAAGCTTCGATCTGGCCATCCGCATCGGCCCGCTCGACGAGTCGTCGATCGTCGCCCGGCGCATCTGCAACCTCGAGCGGGTCATCTGCGCCGCGCCCGCCTACCTCGAGAGGGCCGGCACCCCGCGTACGCCCGACGACCTGCAGGCGCACAACTGCCTGTGGATCACCAGCCTGCCCGCCTTGCGGCGCTGGCCGTTCGACACCAACGACGGCATCCGGGTCGTGCACATCAGCGGCAACGTCGTCGCCAACAACGCCGAAACGGTGCTCCAGCTCGCCGTGGCCGGCGTCGGCATCACCCGGCTGACCGACCTGATCGTCGGCGAGGCGCTACAGCGCGGTGAGCTGGTGCCCATCCTCACCGACTGGCACCACGTCGAGCCGGTGCCACTCTACGCCACCTACCCCGGTGGCCGGCACCTGGCGCCGAAGGTGCGCGCCATGGTCGATTTTCTGGTCGAACAGTTCGGCAACGCGCCATGGCGCGCGCCGATCGAGAAGCGCTCACGGGCACAAGCATTGAAGTAAAGTCGCGAGAGGAGGCTGCCAAGCAATGCCGAAACTTTCGATTGCCGCATTTATCGTTGCCCTGACTCTGCTGGCCAGCAACGGCGCGCGCGCCGACTACGTGCCCAAGGCCGAGCGGGTGATTGACAACGTGTTCGCCATCGTCGGCCCGCTCGGCCAGCGCAGCACCGACAACGACGGCTTGAACGCCACCTTCGGTTTCATCGTCACTCCCGCCGGGGTCATCCTCATCGACTCCGGCGCCAGTCGGCGCGGAGCGGAGAAACTCGCCCAGGCCATCGGCGCGGTCACCGACCAACCGGTGCGCTGGGTCATCAACACCGGTGGCCAGGACCATCGCTGGCTGGGCAACGATTTCTTCGCCAGCCAGGGCGCGGAGATCATCGCCATGAGCCGTACCGCCACCGGCCAAGGCCAAAATGGCGGCCAGCAGCTACAGGGTCTGGAACGCTTCCTCGGCAAGGGCCTGGCGGGAACGCGCGCCCAGTCGGCAACCACCCGATTGACCGGTGGCGAGGCGACGGTAGAACGCGGCGGCGAGACCCTGACCCTGCGTTACACCGATGCACATTTCCCCGGTGACGCCATGATCTTCCTGGCCAGGCGCGGCGTCGCATTCACCGGCGACCTGGTCTACGTCGATCGGCTGCTCGGGGTGCTGCCCGTGTCCAGCGTGCGCCAGGGACAACAGGCTTTCCAGGCCTTGGCGGCGCTCAAGCCCGCCCACATCGTGCCCGGCCACGGGCGCGTCTGCGATCTGGCCAAGGCGAAGCGCGATACCGGCGACTACTACGATTTCCTGGTCAACACCATCGGCGCCGCCGCCAGGGAGATGGAACCCATCGACGCGGTGCTCGACCGCCATGCTGACGCGCCCGCCTTTCGGCACCTCGACAATTTCAAGGATCTGCACCGGGCCAACATGAACCGGGCCTTCACCGAATTCGAAGCCCAGTAGCGCCCCTGGCGCCTTCGCCATCAGCGGCGATAAACTTCTCCGACCAGCCCCGCGCAACCACCGTCCATGAATTCCTCTTTCGCCATCGCCCGCCTGCCGCGCATCGAATTCGGCGCCGGCGCGATCCGCAAGCTGCCGGCCATCGCCGCCAGCTACGGCACGCGCGTGCTGCTGGTGACCGGCGCGCGCTCCTTCGCGGCGTCCAAGGCCGGCGCATGGCTGCTGGAGGAACTGAAGTCGAAGGGTATTGCCTGGCGGCAGGTGCGCATCGAAGGCGAACCTTCACCGGGTTTGATCGACGCGACTGTGGCGCAGCAGCGCGGCAGCCCCGTCGATGTCGTGGTCGGCATCGGCGGTGGCGCGGCACTCGACGCCGCGAAAGCCATCGCCGGCTTGCTGCGGCCCGGCAATTCCGTCCTGGACCACCTCGAGGGGGTCGGCCCCGAGCTGCCCTATGTTGGCCCGGCCACCCCCTTCATCGCCGTGCCGACCACCGCCGGCACCGGCTCGGAGGCGACCAGGAACGCGGTGCTGTCGGTCGCCGGCCAGTACAAGAAATCATTTCGCGACGACCGGCTGGTGGCCGAATGGGCCATCGTCGATCCCGACCTGCTCGAGACCTGCCCGCCGGAACTGATCGCTGCGGATGGCATGGACGCCTTCACCCAGTTGCTGGAATCCTTCGTCTCGACGCGCGCCAACCCGATCACCGACGCCCTGGCGCGCTCCGGACTGGCCGCCGCCAGCGAAGCCCTGCTGCCCCTGTACGGCCAGCAGAGCGCGGCGTTGCGCGCGAAGATGGCCTATGCGTCGCTGCTCTCCGGCATCTGCCTGGCGCAGACCGGCCTCGGCTCGGTGCATGGCCTGGCGGCGCCGCTCGGCGCCTTCTTCCCGATCCCGCATGGCGTCGCCTGTGGCACGCTGCTGGCGACGGCAACCCGTGTCAACATCGCCGCCTTGCGGCAACGCGAGCCCGACAGCCCGGCATTGATCAAGTACGAGGAAGTACGCCGCTTGCTCGGCGCCGCCGACCTGCCCGCCATGCTGGCCGGCTGGCGGGAACGGCTGGCGCTACCCCGCCTCGCCGCCTACGGCGTGACCGCCGCCGACATTCCGCGCATCGTCGCCGACAGCCGCGGCAGCAGCATGAAGACCAACCCGGTCGTGCTCACCGACGACGAAATCGCCAGCATCGTCGGCGAGCGGCTCTGACCATGACCCGCCCCGGCCCAACGCCCCCCGACCGGATCGATCGGCCATCCGGCCCGGCCACCCCATCGGCATCCACCGCCGGCTTGCAGCGCTGGCTGATCGTCGGCGTCATTCTGGTCAATATCGTGATGATCGCCATCGCCGTGCAGAGCCTGGCGTTCAGCCGCGCGAAGACCGTCGAGCAGGTACGCGACAACACCACCAATCTGGCCAACCTGCTGGAACACAACCTCGCCGATACGGCCAGTGGCATCGATCTGGCCCTGCTCGGCATCGCCGACGCGCTCGAACACATGGCCAAGCACGGGGAATTCGAGGACGCGGTGATCGAGAAGCTGCTCGTCACGCATGCCGGACGCCACCCGGAGGTCGATGCCTTCCGGGTCAGCAATTCGCGTGGCGACATTCTCTGGGGCAAGGGCGTCGACCGGTCGCTGACGCCCAGCTACGCCGATCGCGACTTCTTCGCCGAGCACCGGGCCCATCCCGGCCAGCGGTTGATCGTGACCGAGCCGATCACGGGACGGGTATCGAAAGTGCCCCTGATCGGTTTTACCCGCTCCTATCGCCAACCCGACGGCTCCTTCGCCGGCGTGATCGCCGTCGGTGTGCCGGTCAGCCATATCGACGCCATGCTGGCCAGCCTCCACCTGGGGCCGCACGGTTCGGCCGTCGTTCGGCATGCCAACCGGGCATTGGTCACCCGTTTCCCGCCGGTCAACGGCCCGGGCGGACAAATCGGCGACAAGACGGTCTCGGCGGAGTTTGCGGCCTTTCTCGATTCGGGGCGGAACAGTGGCATGTTCCATACGCCCAAGGCTCCCGACGGCTACGAGCGCACCTACGCCACCATACGCATCCGCCACATGCCATTCTTCCTCAACATCGGCATGGCGCCGCGGGACTATCTCGACGCCTGGCACCAGGAAGTCGCCAAGACATCGATGCTGCTGGGGGTCTTCTTTGTCGTCAGCGTGATTGCCGCCTGGCTGATCGGGCGCTTCTGGCGCCAGCGCCTTGCCGACGCCGCCGCCTTGCAGGTCAGCGAAAGCCGCTTCCGCACCGTGTCATCCCTCACCAGCGACCTGATCTACTCCTGTAGCCGTTCCGACGATGGCGTGTTCCGGGTCGACTGGCTGGGGGGACGCGCCGAGCAGGTATTCGGCCGCACCAACCAGGAGATCATGGACTTGGGCTGCTGGCGGCCCTTCGTCGTCGAGGACGATCTTCCGCTCTTCGCCGCCGGCATCACCGGGCTACAGCCTGGCCAGTCGAGCGATTTCGAACTGCGCATCACGCATCGCGACGGCACGCCGCACCATCTCCGCAGCGTCGCGCGGGTCGAGGACGATCCCGCCGGCACGAAGCGCCATCGGCTCTATGGCGCGGTCCAGGACATCACCGCGCGCAAGCTCGCCGAAGCCGAGCTGACACGGCACCGCGAACATCTCGAGGATCTCGTTTCGGAGCGGACGGCGCAACTGACCCTGGCCAAGGAAGCCGCCGAGACCGCCAACGTGGCCAAGAGTGCCTTCCTCGCCAACATGTCGCACGAAATCCGCACCCCGCTCAACGCCATCAACGGCATGGCCCACCTGATCCGGAAGTCCGGCCTGTCCGCCGAACAGGCGGGGCGGCTCGACAAGCTGGAAGCGGCCGGCAATCATTTGCTCCAGATCATCAACGCCATCCTCGACCTGTCGAAGATCGAAGCGGGCAAGTTCGCGCTGGAAGAGCATCCGCTCAGGGTCGAAAGCATCCTCGCCAATGTCGTTTCCATGTTGCACCAGCGGGCCCCGGGCCAAGCATCTGCAAGTGGTCAGCGAAGTCCCTGCCCTGCCACGCGCCTTGCTGGGCGACGCCACTCGACTGCAACAGGCCTTGCTCAACTACGCCGCCAACGCCATCAAATTCACCGAGGCGGGCGGCATAAGGCTGCGGGTCGAGCTGGTGTCCGAAGACGACTCGAGCGCCCTGCTGCGCTTCGAAGTCGAAGACACCGGCATCGGTATCGCGCCGGCCGCCATGACCCGGCTGTTTGCCGCCTTCGAGCAGGCCGACAACACCATGACGCGCAAGTACGGCGGCACCGGCCTCGGCCTGGCCATTACCCGCAAGATCGCCCAACTCATGGGCGGCGAGGCGGGCGCCACCAGCACCCCGGGCGCGGGCAGCACCTTCTGGTTCACCGCCCGGCTGCGCAAGGACCCGCTCGCCGCGGTCGCCGAGGAAGCGGCGCAGAACGACGACGCCGAGAAGATATTGAAGCGCGACTTCCCCGACCGGCGCGTCCTGCTGGCCGAGGATGAACCGATCAACCGCGAGATTGCCCTGCTGATACTCGCCGACGCGGGCCTGGCCGTCGACGTCGCCGACGATGGCGCCAAGGCCGTCGAGCTGGCGGCGAGGAATGCCTACGACCTGATCCTGATGGACATGCAGATGCCCCACATGGACGGACTGGAAGCAACCCGGCGGATCCGCGAGCAGCCCGGCGGCGCCCGAGTCCCCATCCTGGCCATGACCGCCAATGCCTTTGCCGAGGACAAGGCGAACTGCCTGCAAGCCGGCATGAATGACTTCATCGCCAAGCCGGTCCGCCCCGAGGACTTGTGCGCGACCCTGCTGAAATGGCTCGCGCCGGCGGGCCGCTGACCGTCGACACCATCGGATCGGCCGCGGCGCGGCTAGGCGGGAATCGGGAGAAAGACATGCTCGATCCGGCGCAGTGCCTCATCGCCAAGTCCAGCTTCGTAGCACACATCCCGCCAACATTCCCGGATGACACGCTGCGTGTCCGCGACGATGGCCAGCGCCTCCTCGCGGCCGAGCCCGAACGCGGCGGCATTGCCGACCAGGTTGCTCACTGTGCCGGCGGCGGAATCTCCGATGAGCAAGGCATGGTGATGAACGCGGTGCGGCGTCGATACCGGCACCAGATCGTAAGCGGGGGCGAGGGTGAAGTCGCCGCCACCGACATGCGCCAGTCCGTGATTGAGCTCGTGGTCGTCGGAATTCCTGATCGCGCAATTGAAGACCATGCGCCGGAATACTTCCTGGCGCTGCTCGGTCGGGCAGCCATAGCGCGGCAGCCAGCGTGCCAGACGGGCATAGGAACCGGTGACCACCGCGGCATAGCCGTGATCGGCGTAGAACACGGTGCGCGCACTGAGAAAGCCTGTACGGAGGATTTCGCCCTGGCGAATATCGCGGTCGAAGCGGCGCACCAGGCAGACGGCCACGCCGTCGATGTCGAGGATACGGGTCTCGGCCGTGCGAATGCCGCACAGGCGGCCCAACCGCATGGTGGCGTGTTCAAGGCGGGGAATGTCGATGGCCGGGTCGTCGTTCACACTGGAAAACTTGGCGATCCAGACCGCTTCGCCGTCGACGATATTGCATTTCGGCCGCGCGCCGCCGGTACCCGGATGTAACGCCTTCAGCAGTTCCACATCGACGGGCCGACCGGCTTCGACATCCCGCGTGGCAGCCAGCAACTCGGCGAGGGGGAATTGGCGGCTGGCCAGTTCCTCGGGTGCTTCGTTGGCCGAGCACGAAAATGCCAGGCAGCCGGCGCGGCCAGGATCGTTGAGCAGCAAATAGCCGGCGGGGTAATCCCGTTTGCCGGTCAACCGGTCGATGACTTTGATGCCCCAGCGGTCCGGACAGGCATCGAGCACCGCGCCGGGGAAGCCACTCAAGACAGTGAATTCGGCCGCCGCCTCCCTGAGCGGCAGACGCACGGGGTCGATCGGGACAGCCTCGCGCCGAGCCAGATAGCTCCGCCCATAGACAAAGCGCCCGATGGCACCGGCAGGGGTGCGGGAAAGCTCCAGTTTGCCGGCCACGACCGGTGCTATCTGGCCGGGGAGATAGATCCAGACGAACAGGCGCTCAGAAGTCATTGTCGGGCTTTCTCGGCACGAAAACCCGCTTCTTGTCCGCATCGAGTGACAGGGAAAGGCCGTCCCGGTCCAACCCCGGATCGGCGATCAGCTCGATCTCGCCCGCCAGCCCGAGTATCCACAGGACGTTGAGAACACCACCGATGGAGCAGCTCACCTCGCCCCGCTCGATGGCCTGAATGGATGAACGCGAAAGCCCGCTGCGGCGGGCCAAGTCTTCCTGCCGCAGCTTGCGGCGCACCCTGGCGGCGCGAATGCGGCCACCAAGACGCTGTGCGATTCCGGTAACTTCTTCTGGCGGGAGGCCACTAACTGTGCGTTCCATAACCAGCACAATAAATATTTATGCTTTCCATAGCAAGCATAGACTTCCCGACAGCCACAATGATGAGCCAGCTAGGCTACCCGGTCTGGCCGGGGTCGGTGCGCTTCAGCCGAAGGGATTGTCCAAGGGCTTGCGGCAGCACAGCGGCCCCTCGACCGGGTCCAGCGCGCCTTGCGCGATGCAGGAAACTAGTTCGTGGATTTCCTCGGTGGTGAAGGTCGCGCAGAGGCGGCGCCCGAGTTCGGCGGGAATGCGCAAATCCAGCGACTGCCCATCGGCGAGGGTGGCGGTGACGCCCATCAGCGCGTGCTGGTCCTCGGCATCCTCCGCGTCGACGAGATCCTGCTGCTCGTCCATCAGCGCATCGTATTCGGCCTCGATCGTTTCCTGCAGATCATCGTCCAGGTCGTCGCGCACCGCGACCACGAAGCCCTCGATCGGGTCTGGCCGGACCGCCCCTGTCAGGCCATGCCCGGCAAGGAGCGCGACGAAGCGATCGCGCAGGTCGGGGTCGAAAAAGATGTAGTCGTTCATGTGGCTGTCATCGTGGTGAAGGATCACGACCGGGAAGGATGCGCGGTCGCGGTACTGATATTGCCAGAAAACCTGCTCGTGGCGAGGCCACCCCGAGTCGCCGTTCGTCGTGCCGTCCACCGGCCAACCGTTCGTGTTTCATACCGTCATGCCGCCTGGGCCGACACAAGCATCCGCGAATCCGGCCCCACCGAAGGTGCTGGGGCCCTGGGCGAGCGCCAATGCCGCGCGAATCGCCGGTGGCGACATGGTTCATCGTTCGCCGTCCGTCGAGAAGCCGCGCCGATTGATCGCGTAATCCTTGATCTCGCCCCGAAACGGCAGCATCAACATGCCATCCAGACGCGCGACCTCGCGCGGGTCGCGGTGGTCACGGATGCCGATGGTCATGCCGATCTGGCCGGCGCGCGGCTGGTCGCGATAGGTGCCGAACAGGCGGTCCCACCAGGTCAGGTTGAAGCCGAAGTTGGAATTGGTCTCGTCGTCCTCGATCGAGTGATGGACCCGATGCATGTCCGGCGTCACCACCACCCAGCGCAGCCAGCGGTCGAGCGTCGCCGGCAGGTGGATGTTGCCGTGGTTGAACATGGCGTTGGCGTTGAGCATCACTTCGAAGATCACCACGGCCACCGCCGGCGCCCCCAGCACGACGATGGTGGCGAACTTGATGAGCATCGACAGGATGATCTCGATGGGATGAAAGCGCGCCCCCGTGGTCACGTCGTAATCGGGATCGGCGTGATGCACCCGGTGCAGCCGCCACAAGGCCGGCACGGCATGGACCATGACGTGCTGCAACCAGATGACGAAATCCATGGCGATCACGGCCAGCGGCACGGCAAGCACCCAGGGCACCACGAAGTGATTGAGCAGGCCCCAGCCACGCTCCGCGCAGAAGGCGGCCATGCCCGCCCCGGCCAGCGGGAAGAGCAGACGCACCAGCAGGGTGTTGAGCGCCACCAGGCCGAGATTGCTGGCCCAGCGCATGGCCTTGGAGACGGTCAGCGCGCGGCGCGGCGACAGAACCTCCCAGGTGCCGATCACGGTGAGCACGCCCAGGAAGAAGCCGAACCGGATGGCGAGTTCGTTGGCCACTACGAATTGTGCGAAGTTCATGGCGACTTCATCCGGATACCTCGTCTAGGTCGGCAATCGGGTGGCGGGCCAAATGCCACTTGAACGTCGCTCAGGAATCGAGCAGTTGCCGGATCGCGGCGACGATTTCCGGGTCGTCGAACTCCCGGCCGCCCGTGGCGCGGTAGGCCAGCCGGCCTTGCCTATCCACGAGCAGCGTGGTCGGCAGGCCACGCACCGGCCAGGCTGCCATCGCCTTCGAGTCGCGGTCGAACAGCACGGGAAATTCGGTGTTGCCGGCGAAGGAAAATACCGTGTCCGGGTCTTCGCCGACGTTGACCGCCAGCACCTCGAACTCGGCCGGCTTGAACAGCTTGCGCACCCGGCCCAGCGAGGGAAACTCCTTGCGGCAAGGCGGACACCAGGTGGCCCAGAAGTTCACCAGCACCACGCGCCCCCGGTACTGCGCCAGATCGACCGGCTTGTCGTCGGCGTCGAGGAGGCGCAAAGGCGGGGCCGATGGCGTACCGGGCAGGGGCGACAGGCCGCGTCCTTGCGCCCGGGTCGACGGCATGGCCGCCAGCAGAGCGAGGCCGCCCGCCACGGCAAGGAAACGGCGGCGCTCAATCCTTGGCGCAGACGAGCTGGTCGAGATCGATTTCATGATTCCCCTTGTCATCGCTATATCTGGCGACCAGACGGAACGGTCCGGCTGGCGTGGCCGCCAGCGTCGCCATGCCCATGATCCAGTCGCCCGGTTCGAAAACGTTCTCCGCCTGGAACTGCGCCCAGCGGAAGGCGATCCGTGCCGCCTGCGCCACACCGGCCTTGTCCCATGCCGCGTCCCACTCCGCCGGCGGACGCACGGATATCCGCCGGCCGTCGGCATCGATGGCCCGCCAGTCCGCCAGCCGGGTGGTCAGCGTGGTCGCACCGCCGTTCCGCATGCCGAACGAGAAGCCGCAGGCCCGCGCATAGGGGCGGATAGCCGCCTCGGAAAAGCCCCGCGCGGTGTAGAAGGACGTCAGTGCCGCGCCGCCGAGCGAGTTGGCCGTCAGCGTCACGGCCCCCCTCGTGGCGCGATGGCGCCACTCGATGTCATCGTCCGCGTGGACGGGAAAGCCAACACCGGCCAGCAGGGCAAGCGCGGCAAGCATATGGGCCTTCATCTTGGCAGCCTCCTCGACAACCGCCGAACCGCGCAGGGGGTGCTCGCTTGCATCAGCGGCGAACGAAACAGCAGTAGATGAACTTCTGTTCGCCCTGCGCCGGCGTGAGGTGGGTTTCGCGCAGCGACTCGACCAGGACAAAACCTGGGCCCAACTCAGCGGACAGGTATTCCGGACTGTAACGACAGACGGGCAGATTGCTGCACCGTTCCGGCCCATCCTCGGCGAAGGTGGCGATGATGGCATGTCCGCCGGCGGCCAAGGCCGCCGACAAGCTCGACACGTAGGCCCGCCGGTCCGCCGGATCGGTAAGAAAGTGGAAGACCGCCCGGTCGTGCCAGAGCCGGTACGGGCCCGGAGGTCTGTCGCGCGTGACATCGCCGGTCAGCCAACGCACCGCTTCGGCACGAGCACCAAGTCGCGCCTTGACCGCCGCCAGCGCCGTGGCGGATATGTCGAAGACGGTAACATCGACAAAGCCGGCCGCGAGAAGGTGGTCGACCAGAGTGGACGCGCCGCCGCCAACATCGATGATCGCCTCGTCCGGCCGCGGGCCCAGCCTGGCGATCAGGCGCAGAGAAGTATCCGGCTGGATCTGATACCAACTCACCTCGTGCGTGGCGCGCGTCGCATAGACTTCTTCCCAGTGGCTGGCACGATTGGTCATGATTCGTCACCTCAGAAGACAAGCGCCTTGTCGGCCCAGATGGTCCATTCGGTGACCTCGTCGAGTGTCCCGCGGCGAGCGCCTTCGATGAGCTCCGCTGCGCCGATGCCGCGCGCATCCATGCAGGTTCCGCAGACCGCGATTTCGCCACCGGAACGAGCCACCATGCCCAGCATGTCGCCCGCGTTGTAATAGCCTGGCGGCACCTTCTGGCCGGCCTTGGCGCAGGCCGCCGCGTCGCCCATCAGGAACAGGCGAAATTCAACCGACCCGTCGCCTTTCCTTAGAATGTTTCGCGCCAGGCGCAATGCGTTGTAGCTGCGCTCCGTTCCGTAGGGCGGATCGTTGAGGATAAACAGGATTTTGCTCATGACTGGCCCCTTCTCACTCATTCCAATAATTTTTAGATTGATTAGAGCAAAGGATCAGGCAAAGATCAAGCCGGTTTGACATTCATTCGCCCCGTGGCTAGATTGCCGGCCATGAACAAGACCCGCCGAACCAAGGACCTGCTCTACGAACAGGTGGCGCGCATCGGCAAGGCGGCTTCGAGCCCGAAGCGGCTGGAGCTGATCGAGCTGCTCTGTCAGGGCGAAAAGACGGTGGAAACGCTGGCGCGCGAGGCGTCGATCAGCCTGAAGCTGGCCAGCGCGCACCTGCGCGAACTGCGCGCCGGCAACCTGGTCGAGACTGAGCGGCACGGCAAGCACATCGCCTATCGGCTGGCCGATCGGACGGTCGCCGACTTCTGGGTGTCGATCCGTTCGCTCGCCGAAGAACGCCTGGTCGAACTGCAACTGGCATTGCAGAAGATCGCCTCCGCGCCCAACGACCTGGTGCCCAGCGACCGGGAGACGCTGATGAAGGCGGCCCGGCGTGGCGAGGTGGTGGTGCTCGACGTCCGGCCCACCGATGAATACCTGACCACCCACCTGCCCTTCGCCCGCTCGATTCCCATCGACGAACTGCGCCAGCGATTGGCCGAACTACCGAAGGACCGGCCGGTCGTCGCCTATTGCCGCGGCCCGTTCTGCCTGATGGCCAAGGACGCGGTGGACCTGCTGCGCAAGGAGGGCTACTCGGCCGCGCACCTGCGCGACGGCGTCGCCGAATGGGGCATGGCGCCGGTCGCGGCGCGGATCAGCGGCGGCTGACCGCCGCCAGGATGCCCCGCATCAACGCCAACGGCGTCGGCGGGCAGCCGGGGACGCGCACGTCGACGGCGACGACGTTCTCGACGGCGCCGCAGGTCGCGTAGTTTTCGCCGAACAACTGGCCGACCTCGCCGCAGCCGCAACCGCAGTCACCCACCGCGACCACCAGCTTGGGATCGGGCGTGCAGTCGTAGGCGATGCGCAGGGCGTTCTCCATGTTCTTGGTCACCGGGCCGGTGACCAGCAGCATGTCGGCATGGCGCGGGCTGGCGACGAACTTGATGCCGCGCCCTTCGAGGTTGTAGTAGGGATTGTTCAGGGCGTGGATTTCCAGCTCGCAGCCGTTGCAGGAACCGGCATCGACTTCGCGGATGGTCAGCGCCCGACCGAGAATGGCGAGGATTTCGTCGTGGAGCAGGCCCATCTCGCGTTGCGGGCCTTCCTCGATGGCGACGGGACGCTCGGTGAGAATGCCGGTGCGCAGGATGCGCTTGAGCAGAGGAATCATGATTTCGAGCGCAGCGAGCCACGAGTTTCCCCCTCTGCGAAGAGGGGGCTGGGGGGAGTCGGGTCACCAATCACAGATCAACTCCACTGTAGGAAAGGTTGAACGACTTGTTGATCAGCGGGAAATCCGGAACGATGTCGCTCAGCACGGCATGCTCCAGAGCCGGCCAGGCCTGCCACGAAGGATCGTGCGGATGGGCGCGGGCGATGCGGCCCGCGTCGTCCAGTTGCAGCCCGACCACCACCTCGCCACGCCAGCCTTCGACGATGCCCAGCCCGCCGCCGCCGGGTGCTGGTGCCATTTCGACCCGCACCCCGCCCTGGGGCAGGCCGACCGCGATGACGCGCAACAGGCGCAAGGATTCGAATATCTCATCGAAGCGCACCGCCACCCGTGCCGCGACGTCGCCGCGCTCGTCGGTGGCCGGCCGCACGCCGAGCGTCGCGTAAGGCGGCGGCGGCGTGTAGCCCTGGCGATAGCAGCGGCCATCGAGAATCATGCCGGTGGCGCGCGCCGCCATGCCGGTGAGCGACAGCTCCCGCGCCAGCTCGGTGCTGATCGGGCCGGTGGTCAGAAAGCGGTCCTGCAATCCGGGATGCTCGTCGTAGATCTTGCGCAACGCCTTGACCTCGCGACCGATCGCGTCGCACTGCTCGACGAGCCGGTCCAGCCCGGCCCGATCGAGATCGAGGGCGACGCCGCCGGGGACGATGCGATCCATCATGAAGCGATGACCGAACAGCTCGGCGTTGAGGCGAACCCAGTCCTCCTTCAGGCGACTGAACTGGGTGAGGCCAAAGCCGAAGGCGGCGTCGTTGCCCAGCATGCCGAGGTCGCCGAGATGGTTGGCGACCCGCTCGCGCTCGAGCATCAGCGCCCGCAAGGTGAACGCGCGCGGCGGCGGCGTCACGTCGCACGCCGCTTCGGCGGCCATCGCATAGGCCCAGGCGTAGGCGCAGGTGGAATCGCCCGAAACACGGCCGACCAGCTTGCCGCCGGTCGCCAGGTCCTGGCCGATCAGGCGGCGCTCGACGCCCTTGTGCTGGTAGCCGAGGCGCTGTTCGAGGCGCAGCACCTTCTCGCCGATCACCGAAAAGCGGAAGTGGCCTGGCTCGATGATGCCGGCATGAATGGGGCCGACCGGAATTTCATGCGCGCCTTCGCCACCGACCTGGACGAAGTCATAGTCGCTGGGCAGGTTCGGGAAGCCGACACCGATGCCGACCTCATGCACGGCATCGTGGCGCAATGGATACCAGTCGGCCGGCCAGGCGCCGTGGCGCAGCCAGGGCCGTTGGTCGCCGCCGTCGGTGGCGATGCCGACCAGGTCGCGGGTGGTCCGCTGCATGCGGTTGGCGGCCGGGAAGATGCCGGCCAGATCGGGATAGACGGGCTGCCCGGCACCAACGGCCGGCAGATCGAGGCCGAGCCAGGCATGGCCCTCGTCGAGGCCGAACACGCAATGCAAAACAAAGCCGCCGCCGCGCGATCGTTCGTCCGCACCCCACAGCGCGGCGAGGCGGCCGCCATGGCGATGGACGGAAACGGCGAAGCGCATCAGGTCTTCGCCGTCCGCCGCCCGGCCATGCCAGACCGGCGCGCCGCAGCCGGCCTGACGGGTGAATTCGATGGGTTCGGCGTGGAACAGCATGGTCATGCCTCCGCTGGGCCGTCCCAAGGAGGCATGCGCCCCCCCGTGGGGGGCAGCGAGCCGGGTTTGCGAGCGTGGGGGGCCATCATCAGCCGAGCATGCGCGCGGCTTCGTGGAACCAGCGCGTCAGATAGGGGGGAATCCAGAGCCCCAGCATCAGCACGATGGCCAGATGCAGGAACACCGGCAGGATGGCCGGGGCGTGCGGCAGCGGCTTGGCGTGCGTCTCGCCGAACACCATCGGCTGCACCTTGCCGAAGATCTGCGCGAAGGCCACGCCCAGCGCCAGCAGCAGGATCGGCGTCGCCCACGGATAGTGCTTCATGGCGTGGGTGAGGATCATGAACTCGCTGGCGAAGACGCCGAACGGCGGCATGCCGAGGATGGCCAGGGTGCCGAGCATCAGGCCCCAGCCGATCACCGGGTTGATGCGGATCAGGCCGCGGATGTCCGCCATCAGTTGCGTGCCGGTCTTCTGGGTGGCGTGGCCGACGGCGAAGAAGATCGCCGACTTGGTCAGCGAATGCATGGTCATGTGCAGCAGGCCGGCGAAGTTGGCCACCGCGCCGCCCATGCCGAAGGCGAAGGTGATCAGGCCCATATGCTCGATGGACGAATAGGCGAACATTCGCTTGACGTCCTTCTGCCGACCGAGGAAGAAGGCCGCCATCAGCAGCGTCAGGAGGCCGAAGCCCATCATCAGGTTGCCGGCGAAATCGCTGTGGATCGCGCCGTCGGCCAGCACCTTGCAGCGCAGGATGGCGTAGAGCGCCACATTGAGCAGCAGGCCGGAGAGCACCGCCGAGACGGGCGTCGGACCTTCGGCGTGGGCGTCGGGCAGCCAGTTGTGCAGCGGCGCCAGACCGACCTTGGTGCCGTAGCCGACCAGCAGGAAGATGAAGGACAGCGCCATGATGGTCGGTTCCAACTGGCCCTTGACGTCGACCAGGTGCGTCCATAGCAGCGCGTTGCCGGTCTCGCCGAGCACGCGCTCGGCGGCGAAGTAGAGCAGGATGGTGCCGAACAGGGCCTGGGCGATGCCGACGCCGCAGAGGATGAAGTACTTCCAGGCCGCTTCCAGGCTGGCCGGGGTGCGGTAGAGCGAGACCAGCAGCACGGTGGTCAGCGTCGCCGCCTCCATGGCCACCCACAGGATGCCCAGGTTGTTGGTGGTCAGCGCCGCCAGCATGGTGAACATGAAGAGCTGGTACATGCTCTTGTAGAGCCGCAGGCGCGGCACGGTGAGCCGGCCGTGCGCCATTTCGTTCTTCATGTACGGGCCGGAGAAGATGCTGGTGGTCAGCCCGACGAAGGCCGTCAGCGTAACGAAGAAGACGTTCATCGAGTCGATGAAGAACTGCTCGCCGAAGGCGAAGCGCGGCCCGCTGGTGACGATTTCGGCGGTCAGCAACGCCGAGGCGAGGAAGGTGCCCAGGCTGGCGATGATGTTGAGGTTGGGCGCCCAGGCGCGCTCGCCGACCACCGTCAGCAGCGCGCCGCTGACGAGGGGAATGGCCAGGAGGATGACGAAGAGATCCATCAGCCGTCCTTGAGTTTTTCCATGTGGCGGATGTCCAGACTGTCGAACTGCTCGCGAATCTGGAAGAAGAACACGCCGAGGATGATGGCGCCGACCAGCACGTCGAGCGCGATGCCCAGCTCGACGACCATGGGCATGCCGTAGGTGGCGCTGGTGGCGGCGAGGAACAGGCCGTTTTCCATGGACAGGAAGCCGACCACCTGCGGAATCGCCTTGGTGCGGGTGATCATCATCAGGAAGGCGAGCATGACCACCGCCAGGGCGATGCCCAGCGTGCCGCGGCTGATGGTCTGCGACAGCAGCGAGATCGGCTGGGCGACGTTGAAGGCGATGATGACCAGGACCAAACCGACCAGCATGGTGGTCGGCACATTGACCAGCGACTCCAGATCCCACTTGACGTAGAGGCGCCGCACCAGCCGGTGCAGGATCCAGGGCAGCAGCAGCGCCTTGAGCAGCAGGGTCAGGCCCGCCGACCAGTAGAGGTGGCTTTGATGGGTGGTCACCGCCACCACCAGCGTCGACAGGCACAGCACCAGGCCCTGGAGGGCGAACAGGTTGATCAGCGGCATGACCCGCCGCTGCGCCAGCATGGCGAAGGCCAGCAGCAGGATGATCGAGGCGCAGAGGTTGATCAACTGCGCGGACAGGGGGACGTCGGTCATACCCGGGTTTCCAGCAGCAGGCGCACCAGCAGTCCGAGCACCGCCAGCAGGAAGGCGGTGCCGAGGAATTCCGGGGCGCGGAAGATGCGCATCTTGGCGTTGACCGTTTCAATCAGCGCCAGTACGAAGCCGCCGATCGCCAGCTTGACCACCAGCAGCGGAATCGCCGCCAGCAGGGCCAGGAAGTTGTCGCGCTCGGCGATGCCCCAGGGGAAGAACAGGGCCAGGCCGAGACAGGAATAGGCATAGAGCTTGAGGCTGGCCGCCCACTCGATCAGCGCCAGGTGGCGACCCGAGTATTCGAGGATCATCGCCTCGTGGATCATGGTCAGCTCGAGGTGGGTGGCCGGATTGTCCACCGGAACGCGGGCATTCTCGGCCAGCGAGACCATGGTGAAGGCGATGCCCGCGAAGGCCAGGCTCGGGTAGATGATGAAGTCGCGGTGCGCCAGGGTCTCGACGATGGTGGCCACCGAGGTCGATTGCGAGATCATCGCCGTGGTGAAGATCACCATCAGCAGCGCCGGTTCGGCGAGGAAGCCGACCAGCATCTCGCGCCGGCCGCCCAGGGTGCCGAAGGAAGTGCCGATGTCCATGGCCGCCAGCGAGATGAAGATGCGCGCCAGGCCGAACACGCCGACCAGGGCGATGGTGTCGGCCGCCGGCGCGAGCGGCAGGTCGGTCGACAGGCTGGGAATGATGGCGCAGGCGAGCAGCATGCAGCCGAACACCACGAAGGGCGCGGTACGGAACAGCGACGAGGCGCCCTCGGCCAGCACCACGTCCTTGTTGAACAGCTTGCGCAGCATGTAATAGGGTTGCAGGAGCGGCGGCGCGGTGCGGCTCTGCAACCAGGCGCGGCACTGGCCGACCCAGCCGGCGAGCAGCGGCGCCAGCAGCAGGGCCAGCGCGATGGCGAAGAGTTGCCCCAACAGCCCGGCAACACTGATCATGGGCGGGCCACCATCAGAAGAACGATCAAGGTCACGAAGCTGTAGAGCAGGTAGATCGCGATGCGGCCGCCCTGCACGCCGACGATCAGGCCGGACAGCCATTCCACCAGGCGCGCCACCGGCAGATAGAGCCAGTGCCAGAAATGATCCTCGACCTTGACGCTGTAGTAGGGCTTCTCGTCGCGAATGGTCGGGAAATGGCGCTCCATGCGGAACATCGGCTCGAAGATGCGCCGGATCGGCTGGCTGAAGCCCTCGGCGGTATCCTGGGCGCGCGGCCCCTGGAAGAAGTAGCCGCAGTCCCAGGCCGGCGAACGGCGCAGGCGGCCGTGGTAGAAGCGGCGCACCAGCCAGCGGCCGAGCAGCACCGAGGCGATGATCACGGCCAGGAACACCAGCGGCTGGTAGCTGGCGCGGTCGGGCGAAATCGGCGCGAGCATCGCCCAGCCATGCTCGCGGACCTTGTCGGCCAGGCCGGCGCCCAGCAACTGCCGGGTGGTGGCGTCGATGACGCCGATCACCGTCGAAGGCAGCACCCCGAGCAACAAGGTCAACAGGGCCAGCCAGACCAGACCGACCCGCTCCCAGGGGCCGGCGTCACGGGCGCCCTGGAGCGCCGGCTCGCGCATCTGGCCGAGAAAGACGATGCCGTAGAACTTGACCATGGCGAAGCCGGCCAGCGCCGCCACCAGGGCAATGACGGCGGCGGCCACCGGCACCACCATGTTGAGCCAGGAATGCGGCAGCCCCGGCGAGAACAGGAAGGCTTGCAGCAACAGCCACTCCGAGACGAAACCGGACAGCGGTGGCAGGCCGGCGCTGGCGATGACGCCGGCCAGGGCCAGCCAGGCCACCCAGGGCATGCGATGGATCAGCCCGCCCAGCTTGCCCAGGCCGCGCTCGTGGGTGGCGTGGAGCACCGAGCCGGTGCACAGGAACAGCAGGCTCTTGAAGCCGGCATGGGCCAGGCAATGGTAGAGCACCGCCGTCATGGCCAGCGCCGCCAGCGCCTCCATGCGGTAGGCATGGAAGATCAAGGCCAGGCCGATGCCGACGGCCAGCAGGCCGATGTTCTCGATCGAGGAATAGGCGAGCAGTCGCTTCATGTCGCTCTGCACGGTACTGTAGAGCACGCCGAACAGCGCCGTCACCAGGCCGACGGCCAGCGCCACCACGCCCCACCACCAGAGCGGCGTGCCGACCAGATCGAAGCTCACCCGCAGCAGGCCGTAGATGGCCGTCTTGAGCATGACGCCGCTCATCATCGCCGACACCGGCGAGGGCGCCGCCGGATGCGCCTCGGGCAGCCAGACATGCACCGGCACCAGGCCCGCCTTGGCGCCGAAGCCGACCAGCGCCAGCAGGTAGGCGATCGAGGCCCAGAACGGCGACAGTTGTTGGGCGCGCATGCCGGCGAAGGTGTAGTCGCCAATTCCGCCCTGGCCGCCGGTCATGACGCCGAAGGAAAGCAGGATGGCGATGGCGCCGACGTGGGCGATCAGCAGGTAGAGATAGCCGGCGCGGCGGATCGCCTCGTGGCGATGATCGGTGGTGACCAGGAAGAATGACGACAGCGCCATGCTTTCCCAGGCGACCATGAAGGCGTAGGCGTCGTCGGCCAGCAAGACCATCAGCATGCTGGTCAGGAAGACGTGGTATTCGAGGCACAGCAGTCCGGGCGCCGTGCCCTCGCCCTGCCGGAAGTAGCCGGCGGCGTAGATGGAAATGCCCACCGAGACGAAGCCGAGCAGCAGCGCGAAGACGGCGGTCAGGGCGTCGAGCCGCAGGTGGAAGGGCAGCGTCGGCAAGCCGATGGCCAGCACCGCGGTTTCCGGCGGCCTGCCGAGATAACCGAGCGCGGTCAGGCCGATCATCAAGCCGATCAGCGCGCCGAGCGGGAAAAGCACCTTGCTGATGAAGCGCGTGTTGCGCGGCGCCGCCAGGCCCGCCAGGCCGATCGCCAGCCAGGCGCAGGCGGCAATCAGCAGGCTATCGATGGGCAGGAGGTTGGGCATGGCGATCAGGAAACGCGAAGACCGATTCTAGCAGCGACACCACCGATCGACCGAGCCGCCGTCGATGCCAGATGGCGGAGGGCGGGCGTCGATTCCAGCCGCGGCGGCACCGCTAATCGGAATCCTTCGGCTTGCGCTGGAAGTCCAGCAACTTGTTGGCGAAGTATCGGTCGCCAAGCTCCGGGTCGATCGGATTGCCCTTCATATCGACCAGGGGCAGATTGAATTCGTTCCAGCCCCGCAGCCCGGTCTTCAGCGAGGTAACGTGCTGGTAGCCCATGCGTGCCAGCGTATGCGCGGCGAACACACTGCGACTGCCGGATCGGCAGACGACGACGATCTGCCGATCGCGCGCCTTGACCAGCTCCGGCTCCGTCTCCTCGTGGTCCCATTCCACGGCTGTTTCCAGGATGCCACGCGGCACGTGTAGCGAGTTCTCGATGCGCATCGTGTCGTATTCCTGGTTCTCCCTGACATCCAGGAACAGGAGGTCGTCCCCGCTCTTCAATCTCTTCTCGACATCCCAT
Organism: Rhodocyclaceae bacterium; assembly: GCA_044220545.1. Lineage (GTDB taxonomy): Bacteria > Pseudomonadota > Gammaproteobacteria > Burkholderiales > Rhodocyclaceae > Fen-999. Next base: position 28,637 of record JBGAQX010000024.1, read on the forward strand.
GGAAAACACTCGTGGACCTCCGGCAGGATTTCCGCCACCAGGTCCTTGTAAGTCACTCGTTTCATGGTCTCTTCACGGATTGGCCACTGATCGGCCAATCATAATCCGCAAATCGACAGGCGACATTTCGAGAGTACAGCGCGTTGTCGGGTCGCAGCCAGACGGCCGGAAGGGCAATTCACACAACTCGACCGAAACGGCCATTCAGGTACGGCCACTCAACTGGCAGCACCGTGCCCAATCCCGCCGGTCGAGGTTCTAAAAAGCGGACGGTCGCGTAGTCGGCTGGGCTTTCATTGCACGCGCGGTCAAAATCAGGCGAGTGACTTCAATCCGTACTTTTCGACGACAGCAAGCATCTTCAGTGCGATGCCGCTTGGTTGCTTTGCTCCAGCTTCCCACTTCTGCACGGTAGATTCGCTGATATTCAGCATCCTGGCAAAAACGGGCTGGCTCACGTGATTCTCCTCACGAATGCGCCGAATCCGCGCCGCCGTCAGGTTGGGAAGCTTGGCCTGGCACGCCACATCAAATTCGCGCAGAGTTGTCTTGCTAATGGCGCCGACCTTGAATAGGGCTTTCGCCGAGCCGTGAATGGACTCAAAGGCGTCGCTCTTAAACTTTGGCTTTGTTGTCATTGCAGATCTCCGTTAATTCGCCGTCGCCGATAAGTTCCTTAACCTTGTCCGCGGACAGTTTCTCGTACACCTTTGCGAGCTTCCGGAATTCAACAAGCTCATCGTCATCAATGTTTTCCCGGTCGCTCTTGGCAAACACATATTGATATATCCAGTACCGCCCTCCCTTGGCCAGGATGATCGAGCGATGCATGTTGTTATTGATGCGCTTCTTGAAAACTCCACCGCCCAAGTCATCAGCTTGGCCAAGCATCACTTCCTTGATCGCCTCGCATAATTCCTGGTCGGTGATGTGAGCCTTCCTGGCCGCTTTCGCAAACCATGCGGTCTTGAATGTCCTTCCGGTCACATTATCACCATGAATGATGGTAGCACCCAGTGCTACTGTTTTCAATTCCTTTCCCGCGAGAGCCAAAACATCATCGTGCCACCCAAACAATTGGAGAGCCAACCCAAAATGAAATGTGACGGCAACCGTCCGGTGCTGGCCGAATGCGGTAGTTCAGGTTGTTCGCCTCGGCAGGCCGTTCAGGTCCAGCAAGAGTCGATCACCCATTGATCCGCGACAGGTTCATCTATCGACAGCAGCCAGTCACGGCAGCGAGGCCCCGCAGCCCCGCCCAAGTTGACTGCCACCATCCGTTCCCGGCTCACCCCCGGCGACGATGCGTTCCGGATATCAGCCCAGCCGCGCCACCCAGGCGGTGGCGGAGGCGCGCATGACATCGAGCAGGGTGGCGGGGAACAGGCCGAAGCCGATGACCAGGGCGGCGAAGACCAGCATCACGGCCAACTCGCGTGGCCGCAGGTCGTCGGCCTGGAGCACGGCCGGCTGGGTCGCGGGGCCGAAGAAGGCGCGCCGATACAGGCTCAGGAAGTAGGCGGCGCCAAGCACCATGCCGACCAGCGCGGCCAGGCCGGCGCCGGCATGGGCCTGGAAGGTCGACATCAGGATCAGCAGTTCGGCCGGGAAGCCCGAGGTACCAGGCAGGCCCATGCCGGCGAGGCCGTAGAGCAGGAAGAAGCTCGCCAGCCACGGCATGGTGCGCGCGACGCCGCCGAGACTGGCCACGTCGGTGGACCCGGTGCGCTGGTGCAGATGGCTGGTCAGAAGGAAGAGTCCGCCGGAGGCGATGGTGAAATTGAGCAATTGCAGCACCGCCCCTTGCAGGCCTTGCAGGTTGAACGACGCGATGCCCAGCACGACCAGGCCGACGTGCGAAAGGCTGGCATAGGCCAGCATGCGGCGCAGATTGGTCTGCGCCAGCGCCGCGGCGGCGCCGTGGAGGATGGCGAACACGCCCAGTCCGGCCAGCAGCCAGTGCAACTCCTGCGCGGCCACCGGCGCCAGCGGCACGGCGAAGCGGATCAGGCCGAAGGCGCCCAGCTTCAAGCCGGTGACGATCGCGGCGATCGCGACCGGCCCTTCCATGGCCAGCAGCGGCAGCCAGGTATGCAAGGGCGCCAGCGGCACCTTGACGCCGAAGCCCAGCAACAGCAGCGCGAACACCAGGTACTGGCCGATGGTCGGCAGCGGTGTGACCAGCAGGGTCGGCAGGTCGAACACCAGCGGGCCGCCGTCGTCGGCCGCGCCGAAGGCCAGCAGCAGGAAACCGAACAGCAGCACCGCGCCGCCGGCCAGCATCACCAGCGTGTACTTCACGGCGGCATGGCGGCGATTGGCGCCGACGCCCCACAGGCTGACCAGGAAGTACAGCGGTACCAGGGTCAGCTCCCAGAACAGGAAGAACAACACCGTGTCGAGCGCGCAGAAGACGCCGAGAGTGGCCGTCTCCAGCATCATCAGCAGCGTGTAGTAAAGGCGCGGCAGGCTGTGCACGCCGTTCCACGAAGCCAGGATGACGCCGATGAAGAGCAGCGCCGTGGCGGGCAGGAACAGGATGGCAATGCCATCGACGCCGACCAGATAATGGATGTCGAGGTCGGTAATCCAGTCGTGCTTCTCGACCAGTTGGAAGCCGGCCTGGCCGGGGTCGAAAACGACCACCGCGGCCAGGGCGATGGCCAGGTTCGCCAGCGCGGTGGCGAGGGCAACGGCGCGTGCCGTGTTGGCGCCCGGCACCAGCCAGGCCAGCGCGGCGCCGACGGGCAGCGTCAGGAACAGCAGCGAGAGCAGCGGCAAGGATTCCATCAGCCGTGATGTCCAAACCGGGCCGCCAGCACCTTGAGCGCCGGCTCAATCAGGTTGAGCCAGGGTTCGAAGTAGAAGCCCGCCAGCAGCAGCACCAACACGGCGATGCCGCCGACCACATATTCCATCGGCAGGGTGCGCTCCATCGCCGCCAGGTCGGTGCCCTCCGCCGCCGGCGCCAGGAAGGCGCGCTGGAAGGCATATAGCAGGAAGCCGGCCGCCGCGACGTTGCCCAGCGCCGCCGCGACGGTGGGCAGGGCGCCGAAGCGCTCCATCGCCGCTTCGAGCACGAAGTGCACCGCGTCGAAGCCAGGTGTGCCGGGCATGCCGACGATCGACAGGCCGCCGACCAGGAAGGTCAGCGCGATGAAGGGAATCCGTTCGAACAGGCCGCCGAGCCGGGCGAGGTCGGTGGAATGGGCGCGCCGGAAGACGAAGCCGACCATGAACAGCATCACCGTGACCGCCAGACCGAAGTTGACCGACAGCAGCACGGCGCCGATCAGGCCGGCCGGATGCAGGGTGAACAGGCCGATGACGATCAGGCTGGTGTGGCTGACCACGGCGAAGGACAGCAGGCGCCGCAAGTTGGTTTGCAGGAAGGCCAGGATGGCGGCGTAGAACACGCCGGTCATGGCGAAGCCGACGATGAAGTTCTGCCAGGCCAGCACGGCCTCCTCGGTCAGCGGCAGCAGGAAGCGCAGCATGCCGTAGATGCCGACCTTGACACCCAGCAGCAGCGAGGGGGCGATGGCGACCATGCCGCGCTGCGCGACGCTGGGCAGCCAGCCGTGCAGCGGAAACAGCGGTGTGCGCACCGCCAGGCCGTAGAACAGCAGGAAGAAGGCAACCGACTGGAAACGGCCTTGCGCGGGCACCTTGACCAGATCGAACAGGTCGAAGCTCCAGCGGCCGGTGACGTCGGCATGGCCCCAGGCGAGGATGACCATGCCGGCGGCGAGCAGGGCGACGCCCACCGCCTGGAACTGGAGAAAGCGCGTCATGGCCAGGCTGCGATTCTCTTCGGTCGAGGTCGACCAGTGGCCGATCAGGTAGCCGGCCACGGCCAGCTCGGCCACCGACGCCAGGCTGAACCAGAGCAGGTTCATGGTCGCCAGCATGGACATCAGCGCCGCCTCGGCGAGCAGGATCAGCGCCATCAACCGGCCAGGCCGCGCCAGGCCGCGCACCAGGCCATACAGGGTCATCAGCACCGTGATCAGCGCCGCCAGCAGCACGAACAGGGCCGTGACGCCGTCGGCGCCGGCGTGATAGCCCAGCCACTCGATACGCTCCGCCGCCTGCATGGCCGCCGACCCGGCGTCGATGTGGCCGTAGAGAACGAAGGCCAGCGCCAGCACGGCCAGCGCCACCAGGCGGCCCAGCACCACGGCGGCGGCGCGATCGCCGAGCGCGAAGACGGCCGCCGCGCCGAACAGCGGCAGCAATTGCAGCACGGCGAGAATCGGCCATGCCGAATGGGCGGTCCAGGAGACTTCGGTCATCAGAGGATCACCACGAAAGTCGCCACCACCAGCAGGATCATGTAGCGCGGCCGTTCGACCAGTGCCTCGAGCACCAGCAGGTAGTCGCCGACGCTGCGCATGGCGCGCGTCACGGGTCCCGATCCCTGCTGCATGACCAGGCGCGTCTCGACCAGATGCAGGCGATCCGCCAGCCAGACCAGCAACCGGCCGGCCAGGCCGTGGCCGCGAATCACGCTGTCACCGCCCGGCGGGGCCTCGCCGCCGCGATGGCGCTCGGGCATGCCGACCAGATGGGCCAGCACGTTGTCGTCGAAGTCGCGCATGTCGCGGCCGATGGACGCGGTTGGCCGGATCAGCACGCTTTGCGCCAGGTGATCGAGCCAGAAGCGCTGTAGCGCCGCTGTGTACAGCCATTGCCGCCCGGCCAGCCAGCCGGGCACCGGCGCCGCCTTCTCGCTGACGAGATGCATGTAGGAAGGCGCCAGCAGGAACTGGTAGGCGCGCCAGACGGTGTGCAGGCCCATGTGCCAGGCGGCCAGCTCGAACCAGCCCAGCCCGCAGGCGAGGAACATCAGCCCCACCTGCGTGGTGGTGGCGAACAGCAGCGAGGACTTGACGTCGGTCTGCGCAAGCCCCGCCAGCCAGCCGTACAGGGCGGTGAGGCCGCCGACCACGGCGAGATAGACCGGCACGTCGGGAACCTGCGTCAGTACCGGCGCCAGACGGATCACCAGATAAACGCCGGCATGCACCATCACCGCGCCGTAGAAGATCGCCGACGAAGGCGTCGGCCCTTCCAGCGCCCGACCGATCCAGGAGGCGAACGGCAACTGCGCCGACTTGGCGAGGGCGGCGACCAGGAAGCCGAGCAGAATCAGCCGCGCCGAGACCTTGTCGAAATGTCGAGTGTCGGCCGCCCAGGCGCTGATGCCGGACCACTCGACCGTGCCCAGCCACCAGGCGGCGAGGCTGATGCCGAGGATGAAGCCGGCGTCGCCGATGCGGTTGGTGATGAAGGCCCACAGCGCGTTGCCGGTGGCCACCGGTCGGTCGTAGGCGTAGCCGATCAGCAGATAGGAGCTGACGCCGGCCAGCTCCCAACCGACGAAGGTGAGCACGGCGTTGCCCGCCAGCACGATCAGCAGCATGCCGGCCAGGAACAGTGACATGAAGATGAAGAAGCGATGAAAGCCAAGCTCGCGATGCAGATAGTTCCGTGAGAAGCGCAAGGTCACCACGCCGATCAGCGCCACCAGCGTAGCGTAGGACAACGACAGGCCATCGAGCACGAAGGAAATCGGCACCCTGAAGTCGCCGCTGGCGAACCAGTCGCCGATGACGAAATGGCCCGGCGCGCCCTCGACCAGCGCCAGCCCGTCGAGCCCGATCATGCCCAGTAGCGCCAGCCAGGCGGCACCCTCGGCCAGCCGGGCGGTCGGCGGCTCGCGGTCGTCGCTGTTGGTGCCCGGCGCCTGGCCGGCCATGACATAGACGACGATGCCGCCGGCCGCGAGCAGCGGCAACAAGGGAATCAGCATGGCGAGGATGAACAGGCAGTTCATGCCGCGCTCGCCTCCAGCGGTCTTTCGAGCAGCACCGGCGGCAGCGGCTCGCGCTCCCCGGCGAACCAGTCGGCCGACTGCCTGACGGTCTTCACCTCGACCGGGCCCGACCAGGGTGCCCAGCCGCTGGCGGGATCGAACTGGTGGATGGCGCCGGTTTCCGGATCTTTTGCCGCGACGATCACCCAGCCGTTGCCGACCAGTTCCTGCAACGGTGGCTGGCGCTGGTAGACGGCGGTGATGATGTCGAGCGTCTGCTCGATCACCACCAGCAGGCGCATCGCCTCGTGGATCTCGATCATCTGTTTGGGCAGGCCGGTGCGCAAATCCGAACCGGCGCCCTGCATGACGCCGAAGTAGCCGGCGACGTTGTGCATGATCTTGCTGCCGCAGCCGAAGGCTTCGTTGTTCACCGTCGAGAAGAAATACTCGAGGTTGATGCCGGCGCCGACCGCGCCGTTGATCAGCAGGTGCCGTTCGAGCACCTTGCCTTCCGGGTCCTGGGTCGGATCGTAGGAGATCAGGAAGGCGCGCCGGTCGAAGTAGGCGCCGCGACTAATGGCGCGGCGACCGAAGAAGGCGCAGGCGTTGGTGACGTGGCCGAGTTCCGGGCGCGGCTGCGAGAAGTCGTTGCGGCGCCCCCAGACGTGGGCCAGCGCGCCGTCCTTGCCGATGGACAGCGGCGCCGAATAGAGGCGGCGGCAGCGTTCCTGGGCATGGGCGCCAGCGGCCTCGGCCAGCGCGCGATCCACTTCGGCGACGGCGCCCCGCAGCGACGCCGGCACGTCCTCGGCGTCGTACCAGGTGATGAGGTCGTCGGCGGTGTTGTGTTCGCCGGCGAGGAACCACGTCGATTCGGGCACGGCGATGCCGCGCTCCCTGATCAGCGCGCGCACCTCGGGGCGGTTGGCCATGGCGCAGAACAGTCGCGCGTTGGGGCCGGAGTGGCGGCCCGAGCAGGCGCCGCAATCGTAGGCCGCCATGTGCGGATTGTTGGTGCTGTTGGAGCCGTGGCCCATGATCACCACCAGCGGCGCGAAGTCCCTGGTCAGGCCGAGGTTGGTGAGGAAGCCGGCGATGCGCTCGGCCTGCTCGGCGTCGGTAAAGCCCTGGCGCGGCTGCTCGGGCGTCGCCGGCGCCGCCGGGTCGGCGGCGTTGAGGTCCAGCCGCGTCGGCACCGCCAGCTCGAAGCCGCGCCGCAGCGCGGTGTTGAGGCTGCCGAGCGCGGCCGGCGCCAGCGAGCGCAGCAGCAGCGTGGCCAGCGCGACCGGCGCCGCCAGCGCGGTGAGCAGCGTGCCGGCGGCGATGTCGCGGCGCGTGACCTGATGGAGGCCATCCTGCCAGCGCAGGCGGCGCGCATTGCGGCGACGGTGCTCGGCCGCCGTCGCCTCGGCGCCGGCTCTCGGCACCTCATGCACGTCGTGCGAGGGCACGATCACCGTCGGCACCACCGGGCACAACGCGGTCGGCTCGCGGTCGTCGAGGCCGTAGTAGTTCTGGAACACGGCGAAGTGCGCGGCGCCGCCAAGCGTTTCGAGCCGGGGATTCACTTCCTCAAGGTGGCGGCGCATGCCCTCCTCGCGATCGTCCATGCAGAACACCAGTTGAGCCAGCGGCCCCTGCCGGTGGCCCCGCCAGCGCCCGTGATTGGCCGTCAGGCCGGCGAAGATCTGCTGCCGATAGTGGCGTTCGTAGGCGTTGAGCCAGAGAAAGCCGCGCTGGTGCTCGTCGAGTTCGGCCAGACAGGCGAGCAGCGCTTCGGCGCCGGGGCGGCCCAGGGCGCGCAGCTCGCCACCGGGAATGCCGAGGTGCTGGGCGAGCAGGAACAATGGCCACGCCGAGCGCGTCAGTCCGTGGCTGGCGGTCTGCTCGGCACCGGGCGCGTTGCGCCAGTTCTCGATGTGGCCGGCCAGCCATTGCCAGCGGTCGTCCGACCGCCCCAGGGCCGTATCGCCGGGTGCCGGCAGGTGCGGCTCGATCAGGTCGAGCAGCCACTCCGGCAGCCCGTCGGCCCCGCCGTCGCCACGTTCGCCAGCGCCGCCGCTGGCGTGGCGCACCCAGAGCTCGGCCGGGTGGCGGGCGAAGTAGCCACCCAGCGCCGCCAGGTTCGCCTCGACGCCCCAGTGACGGCGGGTGATGTCCGTTGCGACCAGGCGCTCAAGCACCAGGCGCACCGCGAGGTAATCCATCATCGCCACCGGCACGTCCGATGTGCCGGCATAGCCAGGGTGGTTGTGGCGCCACAGGAACATGCCCGACCAGCCAGGCAGTTCCAGCGCCAGGCGTTCGAGATAGCCCGGCCAGCGTTGTTCCGGCAGGCCCAGCCGCGTCAGTTCGGCGACCACGGCGTCGAGGGCATTCTCGGGCAAGGCCGCCACTTGCTGACGCGCCTCGGGCAGCGTATCGAGCAGCCAGGCGATGTCCCGCGCCACGCTCCGCCGCCAGGCGGTGTAGAAGCCGAGCGGCCGCGCCGGGTTGTGCCAGGGCGCCAGGCCCTGGTCGAGATGACCAGCCAGGTGGCGCAGCAGCGCCGGCCGTACCGCTTCGAGGGCATCCTCCTCGGTCAACACCTTGAGCAGCGCGCCCAGGGTAGTGGAACAACCAAGCTGCCCGACCAGTTCGTCCCACAGGGCGGCGGCACGCACCGCCAGCGCCGGATGCGCATCGCCGGCCGCGCCATAGCCCTCCTCCGCCTCGCGGGTCGACAGCTCGAGCAGCTCCTCGGGATGACCGAAGCCATGATCGAGTCCGAGGACATCCAGGCAGGCGGCCCACAGTTCCCCAACCAGCCGCGGCTCGCCGTCGCCGCCGGCGAGCAAGCGCGTCCGGGCGGCGGGAGACAGGTCGTCCTGCCAGCGGCGCAGCGCCTGCTTCTCATCGATCTCCCATTTGAGCCGGGCCAGCGGAATCGGCGCCAAGGAGCGAACGAAACTGGCCCGAAGCACCTCGCGCCGACGCACCGGACCAAGCGCCGTGGTCGCCAGGACGGCCTCCGGATCCAGTTGCCAGGCGGCGGCCAGTTGCATCAGCGCGGCATCGAGGTCGCTGTCGTCGATGCGGCCGGCGCGATGGAACTCGCGCAGGCTGGCCTCGGGCAGCCAGGCGCGCGCGCCGGTCAGCCGGCTGGTGGCGGCCAGCGCCTCGGGAAAGGGCAGATGCTGAAAACCGTGCAGGGTGTTGTGATGCACGAAGTCGCGGATCGAGGCCTGGCTCGGCAACACGTGTTCCAGGTGATGCACGCAGTCGGCGAGGCGGTCGCGGATGTCGGTCGAACGATCTTCGTGGCCGCTCACGGTCAGCCCCCGAAAAACCGCGCCAGCCGGTCCACCGAGGCGCCGACCAGCGCCAGCGCCGGTGCCGGATGGAAGCCGACGGCAAGGATGGCCAGCGAGAGCACGCCGGCGGCGGCCATCTCGTTTCGATCGAGATCGGCGACGGCGCGCATCTTGTCGCCCACCGGGCCGGTAAACAGGCGGCCCGCCGTGCGCAACGCGTAGGCCGCGCCGATCAGCAGGGACAGCGAGAGCAGCACCATCCAGCCGCCCCAGCGCTGGAAGCCGCCGACCATCGCATGCAGCTCGGCGATGAACCCGGCGGTGCCGGGCAGGCCGACGGTGGCGGTCAGGGCCAGGACCATGAAGAAGGCGAAGCGCGGCATGGTCCGCACCAGCGAGGAGTAATCGCCGATGTCGCGGGTACGGGTGCGCGCGTGGAGCAGCCCGACCAGCAGGAACAGCACGCCGGCAACCAGGCCGTGCGCCACCATCTGCATCACCGCGCCGGTCAGGCCCGCCGGGTTGAGGGTGGCCAGCCCGAGCAGCACCACGCCCATATGCGACACGGAAGCATAGGCCAGCATGACGATCAGATCGCGCTGGCGCCAGGCCAGAATGCCGCCGTGGAGCAAGGTGACGAAGGCCAGCACCGCCAGCCAGCCGTGCAGCGACCAGGCCGCGCCCGGCAGCGTCTCGATGGCGCGCAACAGGCCGTAGCCGCCCATCTTGAGCAGGATGCCGGAGGAGATCAGCGGCACGGCGCTCGGCGCCTCGGCATATACGAGCGGCGCCCAGCCATGCATGGGGAATACCGCCATCTTGACGCCGAAGCCGATGAACAGTCCGGCGAAGATCCAGACCTGGGTGGCGAGCGGCAGGCCGCGCGCCGCCGCGGCGATGGCGCTCATGTCGAAGCTGTGGGTGGGTACGGCGTCGTAGAGCAGCAGTAGCGCGATCAGCATGAACACCGAGCCGCCCATGGTGTAGAGCACGAAGTTGAGCGCCGCCTTCTGCCGCCGTTGGCGGTTCTGGCCGCCGAGGCGGTCGATCAGGAAGAAGAGCGGGATCAGCGTTAGTTCCCAGAAGACGTAGAACAGCGACCAGTCGCGGGCCATGAACACGCCGAGCACGGCGGTTTCGAGCAACAGCAGCAGCGAAAAGTAGAGCTTGGCGCCCTTCGTGACGCCGCTCGAGGCGACCACGGCGACCGGCATCAAGAGCGTGGCCAGCAGCACCAGCGGGAAGGAAAAGCCGTCGACGCCCAGCGAGAAGCTCGAGCCGAGGCGCTCATGCCAGGCATGGGTCTCGTAGAGCTGGATGGCCGCCTGGGTCGGGTCGAATTGCCCCAGCAACGACCAGGCAAAAACCCCCACCAGGCAGGTGGCGGCCAGCGCCGTATGCCGCAGCAGCGCGAAATTGCGCGCCGGCAGCAAGGCCACGACCACGGCACCGAACAGGGGAAGAAGCAATAGGATGCGGAGCATTTGGACAGGCTCGCCGGGGTTCGCGCGGGCTGCGTTGCCTATTTCTTCAGCAGGGTCGAGGCATGTTCCTTGCCAGCCGCCGACGCCGCCGCGTAGGCCGCCTCGATGGCTTGGTCGGCCGTGGCGAAGATATGCGGCCGGCCGACGTAATCGAACAGGCCGGTGGCGTGCATGACGTCGAGCACCTGTTTCTTCAGGCCGGAGAACATCACCGTAATGCCGCCGGCGCGCAGGCGTTCGACCAGGTGGTGCACCACTTCCTCGCCCGAGGCATCCAGCTCGTTGATGCCGTCGCCGACCACCAGCAGGTAGGAGACTTGCGGATTGGCGGCCACGGCTTCGAGGATGGCATCCTCGAAATAGGCAACGTTGGCGAAGTAGAGGCGACCGTCGAAACGCACGGCGACCACGACCTTCGATTCCGGCAGCTTGTTCACCTTGACGTCGCGCAGCGTGCCATCGTGATAGCGGCCGAGGATGGCGACGCGCGGCGACATGGTGCGGTAGAGGTACAGACCGATGGCGAGGCCGGCGCCGACCATGATGCCCTTGTCGAGATGCGGCGCGAAAGCGAGCGTGGCGACGAAGGTGACGACGGAAGCGATGCCATCGTGCTTGTTGGCCTGCCAGGCATGCTTGATGGCGCCGAAATTGATCAGGCCGATCACCGCCATGATGATCACGGCGGCGAGCACCGCCTGCGGCAGGTGGTAGAGCAGCGGCGTCAGGAACAACAGGGTCAGCAGGACGAAGATTGCCGTGATGACCGAGGACATGCCGGTCTTGGCCCCGGCATTGATATTCACCGCCGAGCGCGAGAAGGAGCCCGACACCGGGAAGGACTGGGTCATGGCGCCGACGATGTTCGACAGGCCCTGGCCGATCAGCTCCTGGTTGGGGTCGATCTTGTCCTTGGTCTTGGCGGCGATGGCCTTGGCGATGGAGATGGCCTCCATGAAGCCCACCAGCGAGATGACGATGGCGGCGGAAAGCAGGCTGCCGATCATGTCCCAGGAAAACTTGGGAATGCCGATCGAGGGCAGGCCTTCGGGAATCTTGCCCACCACCTCGCCGCCGCCGGTGAGCTTGAGGCTGCCGCCGGTGGCCTTGGCGATGCGCCAGACGTTGCCGTCGGAACTCGTCCCGGCCGGCAGTTTGCCCTGGGCGTAGAACCTGGCCGGCTGACCGTCGGCGCCAGCCACCTGTTCCAGGACAAAGCTGCGCACCGCGCGGTTGCGGCGGCGATTCTCGTCCTCGCGATCCTTGAGCTGGAGATTCAGCAACTCGATCTCGTAATGCAGCGTCGCAACGTCGTGCCCGACCTCGCCGCCGGCCTTTTGCAGCTTCTTCAACTCGCCGCTCTTGGCGGCGATCTGCTCGGCAAGCTCCCTGGCCCGCGCCTCGGTGCGGACGAACTCGGCCAGCAGGGTTTGCGCCTCCGGCTCGGCGATCTGCTCCAGCGTCGCCGTGGCGTTGCGCTCGAAGCCGATTTGCCAGGAAACGATCGTGGTCACGGCGACGGCGATCAGCACGCCCGGCAGTTTGGGCGCCTTCTTGCGAATGACCCACATGATGGCGATGGCCGCCACGCCCATGACCAGCGTCGGCAGGTGAGTGTCGCCGACCAGCTTGGCCACGCCCCAGATGTCGTTGATGAAGGACTCGGAACGGCCCATGGGCACGCCGATGATCTTGTTGACCTGCGACAGGCCGATGATCATGGCCGCCGCGTTGGTGAAGCCGACGATGACCGGGTGGGAGAGGAAATTCACCACCACGCCGAGCTTGAATACACCCAGCGCCAACTGGACGATGCCGACCATCAGCGCCAGCATGATCGCCAGGACGACGAACTGTTCGGAGCCCGGCGCGGCCAGCGGCGTCAACGACGAAGCCGTCAGGAGCGAGGCCACCGCTACCGGCCCGGTGCCAAGCTGATTGGAGGACCCCCACAGCGCCGCCACCGCCACCGGCAGGAAGGCGGCATAGAGGCCGTAGTACGGCGGCAGGCCGGCCAGTTGCGCGTAGGCCATCGACTGCGGTACCAGCACCAGGGCCACCGTCAAGCCAGCGAGGAAGTCGGCGCGGAAGAGAGTCCCCGAATAGGGAAACCAGCGCAAAAAAGGCAGAAACCGTTGCAACAAGGGAGGGAGTGTCATCTCGGGCGGTCGCGGCGGCGCTTGGCGTCACCGTCTTAACGCAATCTTGACGGAGCTTGCCATATTAGCAGGCGACGATACTCACCCATCCAAAAGGGTTTTTATTTTCCGATCAGTGGAGCGTATTCCGCATTGCAGCATGCATTCCGCCGGAAGGACGCGATGGGGCGGCGGTCGGTCGGGCTTCTTGTAGAATGCGCTCCCTTAACGAGGAGCACTCATGCCCGCCGCAAACACGTTCCGCAGCATCTTCGCCTGGATGATGGGCTTTGTCGCCCTGGTCTGGATCTGGGCGGTGGCCATCATCATGGCTTGGCCGGCGGAAAAGAATCCCCAATGGGAACCGGACTTGCGGCTGGTCGCCCACTGCGCCAACGGCGAGGCGTGCAGCGTGCCCTACGGCCAGTTGGCGGAGGCCAGGGCCAAGGGTATCTACAAGAGCCTGGTGCCGCCCGAGCCACTCGGCGAAGTGATGGAAGCCGATGCCTGGCTAAGCTGGAAGACGGCTACCGGCGAGCCCTGGCAGTACGAGGTCAAGCGGTCCTCCTGGCATTTCCAGACCACGCTGCGCTATCGCTTCGATGGCGAGACGCCAGTGCTGGTGGGCCTGAATCGCTACGACAGCGGGATACTGCTCTATGCGATTCCCGCCGCCTTCTTCACCATCCTCGGGCTGTTCCTGCGGACCATGCGCGGCGGCTAGCGGCGACGCCGGATCGACATGGGACATCGACTCTCGAAGATCTACACGCGAACCGGCGATGCCGGCACCACCGGCCTTGGCGATGGTTCCCGGGTCGGCAAGGACGCGCCGCGCATCGCCGCGCTGGGCGATGTCGATGAACTCAATTCGGTGATCGGCCTGTTGCTTTGTGAAGATCTGCCCGCCGATGTCCGCGCAGCGCTGATCGGCATCCAGCACGACCTGTTCGACCTCGGTGGCGAAATGTCGATTCCCGGCGCCAAACTGGTGGCGGAAAGCCAGCCAGCCCGCCTGGAGAAGATTCTGGACGGCTGGAACAGCCAGCTCGAACCGCTCAAGGAGTTCATCCTGCCTGGCGGCACGCGCGCCGCCGCCTTGACCCATCTGGCCCGCACGGTCTGCCGGCGCGCCGAGCGCAGCGTGGTGGCGCTGGCCCACAACGAGGCCGTCTCCGACGCCGGCCGGCAATACCTCAACCGGCTCTCCGACTTGCTGTTCGTCCTCGGCCGCTGGCTCAACAAGTCGGCCGGTTGCGGCGACGTGCTCTGGCAGAAGGGCAAGAACGCTTGAGCTTCACCAGCGCAAGCACCCTTTGACACCGCCATTTACCATGAAATATCGGACTATTAGTCCGATATTTCATGGTACAGTCGCCGCATGTTGCCCCGAACCGGACACCTCCAGTCCATCACCCACCAGTTTCGCCAGTTCCCCGTGCTCGCCCTGCTGGGGCCACGACAAGTGGGCAAGACCACGCTGGCGAAACAATTGGCCGCCGACTGGGCGGGCCCGACCCATTTCTTCGACCTCGAAGACCCGCAAGACCAGGCTCGCCTCTCCGACCCCTCGTTCGTCCTTCGCCCGCTGACCGGGCTGGTGGTTCTGGATGAAATACAGACTCGACCGGACCTGTTTCCCCTGCTGCGCGTACTGGCCGATCGTCATGACCCATCGACCCGCTTCCTGATTCTGGGCAGCGCCGCACCGGAACTGCTCCGGCACACAGCGGAGACTTTGGCCGGACGGGTCGGCTTCCACGAACTGGACGGATTGGGTCTCGACGAACTTGCGCCCGGCCGGATCGACGACCGCTGGCTGCGGGGCGGCTTTCCGCGCGCCTTCCTTGCCGACGATTTGCCGGCCAGCCTCGCCTGGCGCGAAGCCTTCATCCGCACCTACCTGGAAAGAGATCTGCCGCAACTCGGCATCAACCTGCCGGCGCTCACGCTGCGCCGCTTCTGGACCATGCTCGGCCACTACCACGGACAAACCTGGAATGGCAGCGAACTGGCCCGCGCGCTGGGGGTGAGCGACAAGACCGTATCGCGTTACCTGGATATCCTCGAAGGAACCTTCATGGCCTGGCGCTTGCGGCCCTGGCATACCAATCTGGGCAAGCGGGAAGTCAAGGCCCCCAAGGTCTATCTGGCCGATACCGGCTTGTTGCACAGTCTGCTCGGAATTGCCGGCGAGCGGGACTTGCTGGCGCACCCGAAATGCGGCGCGTCGTGGGAGGGTTTCGTTCTCCATGAAATCCTGCGAAAGGCGGGCGTCGGCCGCGACCAGGCATTCTTCTGGGGCGTGCATACCGGCGCCGAACTCGATTTACTGCTCGTTCGGGATGGCCGCCGCCTGGGCTTCGAGGTGAAACTGACCCGCTCTCCCGCCGTTACCCCATCGATGCGTTCCGCCCGCGACGCACTGGAACTCGATCACCTCCACGTCGTCTGCCACGGCGACGGCGAGCCCTGGCCGCTCAGCGAGCGCATCAGTGCTTTGCCATTGTCGGCGCTGGCCGGCATGGCTCCCGAAATGCTCTGGAAAATGGACGGCAACCCATGAATCCACTGGCCCGCCTTTTCGCCGGTCGTTTCCGTCTGGCGGGCCTGGTGCTGATCGCCTATCTCGCCATCAACACGCTGGTGCGTCTGGGCCTGGTCGGCTTCAACGGTGACTGGTCGTTGCTGTCGCCGACCACCCTGGCGCCGATCCTGGCCATCGGCATCCTGCGCCGGCCTTAAGCCAGGCCAAATCCGCTTAACTCGCCATGGGCGACCCACACCACATTGACATTCCAGCTTCTTGAATTCTCACTACTTGTGAAGTGATATTGCCCGCAGTATCATCCGGAGCATGAATACTGCCGCAAAACTGCTTCAAGCCATGCGTAGCAATCCACTCGACTGGAAGCTGGCGCAGCTTCAAACAGTGGCGCGCCAGAACGGAATCGACTGGCGGCACGTTGGAACGAGTCACTGCGTGTTTGTGCGCTCTGATGGCAAGACGCTTCCCGTTCCGGCCCGGCGACCGATCAAGGCGATCTACGTCAAGAAGTTCCTGGAACTCGTTGAAGGAGCATGAACCATGGGAAAGAAGGTTGACTACCCGTTTGAAATCCGCCCGCTGTCGGCCGAGGAAGGCGGGGGCTTTCTAATTTCGTACCCTGATTTCTCGGAGTGCCTGTCCGATGGCGAAACAGTCGAGGAAGCGCTCGCGAACGGGAAGGACGCTTTGAAGGCAACGATTGCCGCGCTCAAAGCGAAGGAGCTACCAATTCCTGCCCCGAATAGTGGGGGTGTCGCATCTGGAAAATTTGTCGCTCGCGTTCCAAAGACGGTCCACGCACGGTTGGCTACACGTGCAAAGGCGGAGGGTGTGTCACTGAATACCCTGGTACTAACATTCATCGCGGAAGGTCTTGGGCGCAAGGAACGGCACGCGTAGTTGCAATGCGGCCGAATCAGGCAAGGGCCGGCTTCCAGCCGGCCCTGAATCGACCACCGGTAGCGTCAGCCACGCCTCCAGCCCGCCACCGGGGCGCGCCCGGAGTTCCACCGTCCACCCGTTTGCCTCGGCGAGTTGCCGCACGATCGCCAGGCCGAGTCCCGCACCCCCCTTGGCCGGGCTGCGCGCGCTGTCGAGACGGACGAATGGCTCGAACACCACGCCCAGCCGATCCTCCGGAATGCCGGAACCACGGTCGAGCACGCCGATGCGCACCCGGTCGCCGACCGGTTCCGCGACCAGCTCTATCGGCTCGCCGCCGGCGTGGCGCCGTGCATTGTCGAGCAGGTTGCCGATGGCGCGGCGCAACGCCGTGGGCCGCACGCGCAACCCGGCGGAAGGACAGCGTATGACCACATCCCCATCGTTCCCGGCCAGTTCGGCGAGCAGCTCGGGCAGCGCCACGTCGGCCAGCGGTTCGCGCGCCAGCCCCCGGGCCAGATCCAGCACGTTGCCGATCAGGCGATCCATTTCCTCGACATCCGCCTCCAGTCGCGCCAGAACCTTCGGGTTGGGCCGTTCCTCGATCAGCGCCAGGGCCACGCGCATCCGCGCCAGGGGCGTGCGCAGGTCGTGGGAAACACCGGCAAGAAGGGTCGTGCGCGCCACCAGCAGGTCCTGGACTTGCCGGGCCATGACGTTGAAGCGCCGCGCCAGCGCGGCCAGTTCGCGCGGCCCGGTTTCCGGCAGCAATGCCGGTACCTCGCCACGACCCACATGCGTCGCCGCCTGCTCAAGGCGAGCCAGCGGCCCCACCGCCCGCCGCGCCAGCCAGGCCGCGCCGAGCAGCGCCAGGATCAGGCCACCCGCCAGCGAGACGAGAAACGTCCGTACCGGCTGGGCGCCGACGCGGTTCTCGGGAAAGCCAACCGAGAGCGCCCCCTCGCCGGAAGGCAGCAAGGTCCAGTACCACTCCTCGCCGCCGATGACTTCCCGCACCAGGTGCCGGCGGCTGCCGGTCTTTTCCGCCAGAGCGTCTTCAAGAAAGTAGAGGTATGGACCATGGCGGGCCTCCGGACCTATCCGCGGCGGCTCGGCGCGCAACGCCAGTTGCTGGTTGCGGGCCAGCGCCAGCTCGAAAGCCGGCCGCGTCTCGGGCGGCAGTTCGCTCCAGGTCTGCGCCGACAGCACCATCAGGCCCGCGAGATCGGCGGCCGCGCGGCGCGCCATCGGCACCATGAGGAATGTCACCACCGCGACGGCCATCAGCAACTCGAATGCCACGAACACCACGGCCAGCAGGATCGCGTATTGGCGGGCGAGGCTAATGCCGCCGGGCCGGGGTTTCACGGCTGCACACCCAGCGGATTGAACAGATAGCCCTCGCCGCGGATGGTACGAACATAGGCGGGCGCCGCGGGATCGGTCTCGATCTTGCGCCGCAGCCGGGTGACGCGGATATCCACGCTGCGATCGAAGGGATCACGGTCGTAGCCCTTCAGCAGATCCACCAGGGTATCGCGCGACAGCACCCGATTGGGGCGCTCAACGAAGATGCGCAACAGCTCGAACTCGGCGCCGGTAAGGCGCACCTCGACGCCATCGCGCAGCAAACGATGGGCCAGCGGATCGAGCAGGAAAGGTCCGAAGCGATGCTGCTCCGCCGCCGACCCGGACATTGCCGCGGAGCCGGGTCGAACCCTGCGCAGCAGAGCCCGCAAGCGTGCCAGAAGTTCGCGCGGGCTGAATGGCTTGGCCAGATAATCGTCGGCGCCGACTTCGAGGCCGACCACGCGGTCGATCTCCTCGCCGCGCGCCGAGAGCATCAGGATCGGCATCTCCGAACGGCCGCGCAGTTCGCGAGCCAGCGACAGGCCATCTTCCCCTGGCAGCATCACATCCAGAACCACGGCATCGGCGGCGGCATGCGCCAAGGCGCGGCGCATCGCCGCGCCATCACCGACCGTCGTCACCGAAAAGCCGTTGCCGCTCAGGTAGTCGGACAACAACTCGCAAAGCGCCGGATCGTCGTCGACGACGAGAATGTGCGCCGCGTTTGATGGTGTCATTTTGTCAGTCTAGCGCAATCGCCCACCCCGTCGAGCGACAGGAAACGCCCGGAAACAAACTGAAACACGCCGTCGCCGCGCGGACATTCCCCGGTGACGGTAGCGGCCGAGAATTGCGTCATCCCGTCAGGTTCCGAGGTTCGCAATGTCCCGCCGCCGTTTCATGTTCCATCTGATCGCCGTGGTCGCCGTGGTCATCCTGAACGTGCCGCGCCCAGCGGAGCCGGCGGAGCAAACCGCCTGGATGGAGCAAGGACAGCGGCCACTCAACCTCTCCCTGCCACGCGATACGGTGTTTCCGGATCGTCCCGTGCAACCGTCGGGCGTCGATCGTCCGCGCGGCAACTGGTTTGGTGAAGGCGCGCAGTCGGATTCGCCGGCGCGGCAATCAGCGGGGCGGCCCTACGGGACCGGCTTCGAAGCCCGGCAACGGAGTATGACTGGCGGCGGTCGCGGCCAGCGAGGGCGATGAATTTCAATTCCAGTTCAACTGAAAGGGGCAACAAATGAAAACCAGAATTCTTGCGGTGCTTGCGGCGACTCTGCTTGCCGGGTTCAGCGTCCCGACAACCGCGGCCGGGCACGGCGCACCAGCCGGCGGCAATGGTCCACTCCGGACCGTCGGCGCGGCCGTCTCGGTGGCGCCGCTCACCGCGGAGGAAGTCGACGACCTGCTGTGGATGCGGGAAGAGGAGAAGATGGCCCGCGACGTCTATCTGGCGCTGTATGACATATGGCAGGATCGGATCTTCAACAACATCGCCAGGTCGGAGCAGCGGCATTTCGACGCCATCGGGGTGAAGATCGCCTACTTCAACCTGACCGACCCCGCGCTGCCGGGTATCGGACTATTTGCCAACACCGAGCTGCAACTGCTCCATGACTCGCTGCTGTCGACCGGCGGCCAGTCCTTCGTTCAGGCGCTCACGGCGGGTGCCCGGATCGAGGACAGGGACATCGCCGATCTGCTCGCCGCCATCGAAGCCACCACGAATCCGGCGCTGCGAAGCACCTACGGCAATCTGCTGGAGGGATCGAAGAATCACTTGCGCGCGTTCGTCGGCCGGCTTCGGGCGCTTGGCGAGGACTACACGCCGCAATACATCGATCCCGTGCTGTTCGATGCGATCGTCGGCGACTGACGATATCAAAGTCATGCGCGGCCGACGAACGGGTTGCATCGGCCGCGTCCGGAATATTCCGACAACCCTGACTTGGAGGAGATAACTCATGTTCAGAACATCCCTCATGACAGCCGTCGTACTAGCGACCCTGAGCGTCGGCACCGTTGCCGCCCAGGATGCGACCCCGGCCTACGGCAGCCAGTTGATGACGCGCCAGGAGCGCTTCGAGTACCGGAACCAGATGCGCGCGCTCAAGACCCAGGAGGAACGCAACGCGCTGAGGCTCGAGCACCACCAGCGGATGCAGGAGCGGGCGAAGGAGAAAGGACTGGTGCTGCCCGACACGCCGCCGAACCCAGGTGCCGGCATGGGGCCGGGCATGGGCGGCGGAATGGGTCCGGGTATGGGTGGCGGCATGGGTGGCGGCATGGGACCGGGCATGGGCGGTGGCATGGGTCGCGGGCGCCCTTAAGACTCTGTTAATCCGCTGTTAAGGGGGTGTTAACCCAGCCCCCTCACACTTCGGTTCCATGTACACCGCAACAAGGAGCCGGAGCATGAAGCACCTGATTCCCCTCGCACTGCTGGCCGCTTGCGGTCTCGCCGGCGCCGAGACACCCCGCCAGATTCAGGACGTCTACGCCGTCGAAGCCAGCCGCCAGCAGGCGGGGTTCAAACCCCTGGCCTCACGGGGCGCCGGGTTCTACGCCCGCAAGTTCGGCGCCTCCGAAACGATGCCCGGCTGCACCGCCTGCCACACCGACGACCCGGCCCGGCCGGGCCGTCACGCGGTCACCGGCAAGGCCATCAAGCCGTTGCTGCCGGCCGCCAACGCCGATCGCTTCACCGATTCGGCCAAAGTGGAAAAGTGGTTCCGGCGCAACTGTACGGAGGTGGTGGGCCGCGAATGCGGCGCGGCCGAGAAAGCCGACTTCATCGCCTTTCTGACGGAGGGCCGCTGACATGCGCGTCCGCCTGTTGATTGTCGCGCTGGCGCTGGCGCCCCTGGCGGCGCTGGCCGATCGGATGCCGCTTCCCGCCGACGCGCCGCCCGCCTTCAAGGCCGAATGCGGCAGTTGTCACCTGGCCTTTCCGCCGGCATTGCTGCCCGCCGCCGACTGGAAGAAGGTGATGGCCGGCCTCGACAAGCACTATGGCGACAATGCCAGCCTCGACCCGAAGACGCGCGGGCAGATCGAAGACTTTTTGGTCAGGAACGCGGGCTCGACCTGGCGTATCGGCTTCGGCGCCGGCGATCCACCGCGCCTGACCGCGACCAGCCGATTCCAGCGCAAGCACCATGAGATATCGCCCGCCGTCTGGCGGGACAAGCGGGTGGGCGGCCCGGCCAATTGCATCGCCTGCCACCCGCGGGCCGAGGCCGGCGGCTTCAGCGAACACGAGGTCACCCTGCCCGGAGAACAAGGAGGGAAGCGCCGTGAGCGCCACTAGCGACAGGATTCTCGTCTGGGATCTGCCGGTTCGGCTCGGCCACTGGCTGATGGCCGGCGGCTTTGCCCTGGCCTGGCTGACCGGCGACAGCGAGGAATGGCGGCTGGTCCATGTTCTTGCCGGCGGCACGGTGTTCGCGGTGGCGCTGTTTCGCCTGCTCTGGGGATTCGTCGGCAGTCGCCACGCCCGCTTCACCGAGTTCGTCAAACCGCCGCCGGCCGCCATCGACTACCTGAAGAGCCTGCTCGGACCGAAGCCCCGGCACTACACCGGCCACAACCCGGCCGGCGGCTGGGCCATCGTGCTGCTGCTCGGGCTGGCGCTGTTGGCTGGCGTCAGTGGCTGGCTGACCTACCAGGAAGTCGCTGGCGAATGGCTGGGCGAGCTGCACGAGGGCATCGCCGCCACCATGCTCGCCGTGGTCGGAGCGCACCTGCTCGGCGTGCTGGTCGGCAGCCTGGTCCACGGCGAGAACCTGCCGCGCGCCATGGTGACAGGCAGAAAGCCCGGTCCGGCCAGCGAGGCCATCGCCGGCGCCAGGCCCTCGATCGCCCTGTTCCTGGCCGCCTGGACGGCCACCTTGGCCTGGTGGCTTAGCCGCTAGAATCGGCCCATGCGCGTACTCCTGGTGGAAGACGATCCCCAACTCGGCGACGGCCTGATGGTCGGCCTGCGACAGGCCGGCTTCGCCGTCGACTGGGTCAAGGACGGCGTCGCCGCCGACCTGGCGCTGGCCGGCGAGCGCTTCGATCTGCTGGTGCTGGACCTCGGCCTGCCCCGGCTCTCGGGCATGGATCTGCTGCGGCGCCTGCGGGGCCGCGGCCAGACCCTGCCGGTGCTGATACTCACCGCCCGCGACGCGACCGCCGACAAGATCGCCGGGCTGGACAGCGGCGCCGACGACTACCTGGTCAAACCCATCGACCTCGACGAGCTGGCCGCCCGCGTGCGCGCCCTGACCCGGCGCGCCGCCGGCCGCGCCCTGCCGCTGCTGTGCCACGGCCAGGTCGCGCTCGATCCCGCCAGCCATCGGGTCACCGTTGGTGGCGCGCCGGTGGAATTCTCGACGCGCGAGTTCGCCCTGCTGCAAGCCCTGCTGGAAAATACCGGCCGGGTGATGAGCCGCGCCCAACTGGAAGGCTCGATCTACGGCTGGCGCGACGAACCGGACAGCAATGCCCTCGAGGTGCATATCCACCATCTGCGCCGCAAACTGGGCGCGGACTTCATCAAGACGCTGCGCGGCGTCGGCTATGTGGTGGAAAAGCGGGAGACACCCACCTGAACACCTCCGCCACCCTCTGGTTCTCGCTGCGCCGCCGGCTGTTGATGCTGCTGCTGGGCGGGGTCTCGGCTTGCTGGCTCGCCACGGTCGTCTGGAGCTACGTCGACGTGCACCACGAGATCGACGAAATGTTCGAGGTCGAACACGTGCGGGCCCCGGAGAACGACGAGGAGCGCCACGAACTGGTCAATCGCATCGCCTGGCGCCTGATCGCACCGGCGCTGTTCGGCCTGCCGCTACTGGGCGCCTGGGTCTGGCTCGCCACGCGCCGGGCACTGCGACCGCTGGATGCCGTTGCCGCCCAGATCGCCACGCGCCAGCCGGAACGCCTGCACGCCCTGGCGCCTGCCAGCGCCCCGGAGGAAATCCGCCCCCTCGTCCAGGCCATCAACGATCTGTTCGGGCGCGTGGAAAAGGCTTTGGAATCCGAGCGCCGTTTCACGGCGGATGCCGCCCACGAACTGCGCACCCCGCTCGCCGCCCTGGCCACCCAGGCGCAGGTCGCCCTGCGCGCACGCGATACCGAGGAGCGCCAGCACGCCATCGACCAGTTGATCGCCGGCAGCCGACGCGCCACCCGCCTGGTCGACCAGCTCCTGACCCTGGCCCGGCTCGACCCCGACTCGTCCCGGCCGGCCGACGCGGTGATGCTCGATCGACTGGCCGAGGAAGTCTGCGCCGCCCACGGCGGGCAGGCGCTGTTGAAGGACATCGCGCTGGAACTCGATGCCCAGCCCGCCACCATCACCGGCAACGCCGACATGCTGCGCGTCCTGCTGCGCAATCTGATCGACAACGCCCTGCGCTACACGCCGCCCGGCGGCCGGGTGACCGTCGTGGTCGAACCCGGCCGTCTATCGGTCACCGACAGCGGCCCGGGCATTCCGGCCGGGGAGCGCAACAAGGTCTTCGATCGTTTTCATCGCCTTGCCGGCCAGGACACCGAAGGCAGCGGCCTGGGCCTTTCCATCGTCGCCCGCATCGCCGAAATGCACGGCGCCGCCATCACCCTCGATGGCGACGACCACGGTTCGGGCCTGCGGGTCGCCGTGAGCTTTCCGCCCGCGACGAACGGCGAAGACCGGGCCATCAAGCCGGCAACGGGCCAATGTGAAAACCATTATTAACAAATTGCGCCTACTGTGGCTATAATGATTTCACCATGCCAAGCAAGGCTCCCCTGCCCTTCCCGTCGGAAGCCAAACTGCTTGCCGAGTTCGGCGAACGGCTCCGGCTGGCTCGCCTGCGCCGACGCCTGACCACCACGACGGTCGCGGCACGTTGCGGCATATCGCGGCCGACCCTGGTGAAGGTCGAGCATGGCGACCCCTCGGTGACCTTCGGCACCTATCTGCGCGTACTGGCGATCTATGGCCTCGAAGGCGACATGGGGGCCGTTGCCAACGACGACCTGCTCGGCCGTCGACTCCAGGATTTGCAACTGATGCCAGCCAGGAAGGGGTCGCGATGAGCCGGGATCTTGAAGTCTGGCTGGATTGCGACCTGTGTTCTCGACAGCGACTGGGCACGCTGTCACATGATCGCGGCCAGGTGCGCTTTGCCTACGACCGGGAGTGGCTCAGGCAGCAGGACATCGCCTTCGCCATCGACCCCCAACTGACACTCGACGCCGCGCCATTCTTCCCCAAGCCGGATTCCGGCAATTTCGGCGTCTTCCTCGACTCCTCGCCCGATCGCTGGGGGCAGACGTTGATGCGGCGGCGGGAAGCACTGCTGGCGAAGGATGAAGGCCGCCGCGCCCGCACGCTCTACCCCTGGGATTTTCTGCTCGGCGTTCAGGACATCACCCGGCAGGGCGCCCTGCGTTTCCGCTTCGAGGATGCCGATACCTTTCTCGCCAATGAAGCGTGGGCGGCGCCGCCCGTGACCAGCCTGGCCGAGTTGGCGGCCATCGCGAAGGATTTGACGCGCAAGAACATCGACGACCTGGACAAGCTGAGAAACTGGCTGGCTGTCCTGGTCGCACCAGGCGCTTCCCTGGGCGGCGCGCGCCCAAAGGCCAACTTCCACGAAACGGACGGTTCGCTGTGGATCGCCAAGTTCCCGGCGCATGACGATGACCGCGACATCGGCGCTTGGGAAGGCGTGGCCTGGTGGCTGGCCGCCCAGGCGGGTATCGCGGTGGCCGAGGCCAAAGTAGTCACGCTCGGCGTGGGTGGGGGTCGAACCTTCTGTGTCCGCCGGTTTGATCGTGTCGCGGATCACCGACGCTTCTACGCCTCGGCGATGACCCTGTTGGCGAAGGACGTCAGCGAAGGCACCAGCTACCTGGAACTCGCTGAATTCATCCTCCGGCGCGGGGATCCGGGGTTCATCGGCCCGGACCTGGAGCAACTGTTCCGTCGCGTCGCCTTCAATGTCGCCATCGGCAACCGGGACGACCATTTGCGCAACCACGGCTTCCTGTTGGGACCGAAGGGCTGGCGGCTGGCGCCCGCTTTCGATGTGAACCCGAACATCGACAAGGCCGAGCATGTCCTCAATATCGATGACGTGGACAACCGGCCGTCGCTGGAGACCGTGCTCTCGACCAGCGATTTCTACCGGATCACCCCGATGCGCGCGCGAGACATCGTCGCCGACGTCGTTAACACCGTCGCCGGCTGGCGGGCCGCCGCCACCCGGGCGTCGATCTCGCGCGCGGATATCGAGCTGATGGCGGTGGCGTTCAATGCCCACGCCGAATTCGCCGGGTAACTGGCCCGGCGGAAGCCGCCTCAGCCGTGCGCCAGCGCCAGGCGACGTTTGCGCACCGCTTCGGCCAGCAGGTCGAGCACCGTCACGGTGTCTTCCCAGCCGATGCAGGCGTCGGTGATGGAGACGCCGTGGTCGAGCGCCATGCCGGGCTTGAGGTCCTGGCGCCCCTCTTTCAGGTGCGACTCGACCATGATGCCGAAGATGCGGTCCTCGCCGGCGGCCAACTGGCCGCCGATGTCGCGGGCGACGTCGATCTGCTTCTTGTAGTCCTTGCGGCTGTTGGCATGGGAAAAGTCGACCATCACCCGCGCGGCGAGGCCCGACTTGCCCAGTTCGACGCAGGCCGCGTCGACGCTGGCCGCATCGTAGTTGGTGTGCTTGCCGCCGCGCAGGATGACGTGGCAGTCCTCGTTGCCGTTGGTGGACACGATGGCCGAATGGCCCGCCTTGGTCACCGACAGAAAGTGGTGCGTCGCGGCGGCGGCCTTGATGGCATCCACCGCGATCTTGATGTTGCCGTCGGTGCCGTTCTTGAAACCGACCGGGCAGGACAGGCCCGACGCGAGTTCGCGGTGCACCTGCGATTCGGTGGTGCGGGCGCCGATGGCGCCCCAACTGATCAGGTCGGCCGTGTATTGCGGGGTGATGGTGTCGAGAAACTCGGTGGCACAAGGCAGGCCGAGTTCGTTGATCTCCCACAGCAGCTTGCGCGCCAGGCGCAGGCCGTCGTTGATCTTGTAACTGCCATCGAGGCGCGGGTCGTTGATCAGGCCCTTCCAGCCGACCGTGGTGCGCGGCTTCTCGAAATAGACGCGCATGACGATCTGCAAGTCGGCGCCGAGCCGCTCGCGCTCCGCGCGCAGCCGGCGCGCATACTCCATCGCCGCCTCGTAGTCGTGGATGGAACAGGGCCCAACCACCACCAGCAACCGATCATCGGAGCCGTGCAGGATGCGGTGGATCGCCGCGCGCGCCTCGAAGGTCGCCGTCGCCGCCGGCTCACTGGCCGGAAACTCGCGCAGCAGATGCGCGGGCGGCGAAAGTTCCTTGATTTCCTTGATGCGGACGTCGTCGACGATGTGTTTCATGGCATGGGCCCACGGCTGGATGGCAAGGGCCGGATTCTATCGCAACGCAACATGCGCCTCGCGATGGATCAACCGGTGCCGCCCACCGTCAGCCCATCAATCCGCAAGGTCGGCTGGCCGACGCCGACCGGCACGCTCTGGCCTTCCTTGCCGCAGGTGCCGACGCCGGGGTCGAGCGCCATGTCGTTGCCGATCATCGAGACGCGCGTCAGCACGTCGGGGCCGTTGCCGATCAGCGTGGCGCCCTTGATCGGCGTGGTGATCCTGCCGTTTTCGATCAGGTAGGCCTCGGCGGTGGAGAAGACGAACTTGCCGCTGGTGATGTCCACCTGGCCGCCGCCGAAGTTGGCGGCGTAGAGGCCCTTCTTGACCGAGCGGATGATCTCTTCGGGGGACATGCCACCATTCGGGCCGTTGAGCATGTAGGTGTTGGTCATGCGCGGAATCGGCAGGTGGGCGAAGGACTCGCGCCGGCCGTTGCCGGTCGGCTGAACGCCCATCAGGCGCGCGTTGAGCGTGTCCTGGAGGTAGCCCTGGAGGATGCCGTCCTCGATCAGCACCGTGCGCCGGGTCGGGTTGCCCTCGTCATCGACGGACAGCGAGCCGCGCCGGTCGGGGATGGTGCCGTCGTCTACCACCGTGACGCCCTTGGCCGCCACCCGCTGGCCGACCCGGCCGGCGAAGGCGGAACTGCCCTTGCGATTGAAGTCGCCCTCCAGGCCGTGGCCAATGGCCTCATGGAGCAGGATGCCGGGCCAACCGGAGCCCAGTACCACGGTCATGCTGCCGGCCGGGGCCGGTTTGGCGGCCAGATTGACGCTGGCCTGGTGCACGGCCTCGCGGGCATACTGGCGCAGGCGCTCGTCGGTGAAGTAGCCGTAGTCGTAGCGGCCGCCGCCGCCGGAATGACCCTGCTCGCGCTTCTTGCCGTCGACCATGATGACGGTGATCGACACCCGCGCCAGCGGGCGCACATCGGCCGCCAGGTGGCCGTCGGAGCGCGCCACCAGCACCACTTCCCAACTGCCGGCGACATGGGCCATCACCTCGGCGACGCGCGGATCGAGGTCGCGGGCGAACTGTTCCAGACGTTCGAGCAGCCGGACCTTTTCGGCATCCGGCAGCGAGGGAATCGGATCGTACGCGCCATAGAGCGCCGGCGCGGCGCGGCCGGTCAGTTGCGGCAGGCTGCCCGCGGCGCCGGCGGCAGCGATGGCCCGGGTCGCCCTGGCCGCGCCTTGCAGGGCCGGCAGGCTGATTTCATCGGAGTAGGCGAAGGCGGTCTTGTCGCCACTGACGGCGCGCACACCGACGCCCTGGTCGATGCTGTAGCTGCCCGACTTGACGATGCCCTCCTCCAGGCTCCAGGCCTCGGAGCGGGCATACTGGAAATAAAGGTCGGCATAGTCGATGCGGTGCCCGAACATGTCGCCAAAGACGGTGGCCAGTTTGCCCGGCGTCAGGTCGTAGGGAGCAAGCAGGGTTTGTTCGGCGGTGCGGTAGAGATCGGTCATGGAGGTCGGTCAAAGCTTTCTGTGAGTCAGCGCCGGCAGGCTGCCACGTACTTCGGCAATCCGCGCGGGGTCGAGTTCCGCCACGATAACACCCTCGCCTTTGTCCATGCGGGCGAGGCTGTCACCCCAGGGATCGAGGATCATGCTGTTGCCATGGGTCATGCGGCCGGTCGGGTGCTGGCCGCCCTGGGCGGCGGCGAGCAGATAACACTGGTTTTCGATGGCGCGCGCCCGCAGCAGGACTTCCCAGTGGGCGCGGCCGGTGGTTTCGGTGAAGGCGGCGGGAACAACCAGAAGATCAACGGCGGACATGGCGCGAAACAGCTCGGGGAAACGCAAGTCGTAGCAGATGGCCAGGCCGATGCGCAAGGAATGCGGCCCGAGCGGCGCATCGAACGTCACCACCTTGTCACCGGCCTCGATGGTCGCCGCCTCGTCGTAGCGCTCCTCGCCCTTGGTGAAACCGAACAGGTGGATCTTGTCGTAGCGCGCCACCCGCCGGCCTTGGTCGTCAAATACAAGACAGGAATTGAGCAGCTTGTCCGGGTCGCGCGCGGCCAGCGGAATGGAGCCGCCGACCAGCCAGACGCCGTGCTTCCGGGCGGTCTCGGCGAGAAAGGCCTGGATCGGCCCCTCGTCCGGCAACTCGCGCGCCGCCCGCCGCGTGGCATCGTCGGCGCCGATCAGGGGAAAGTACTCGGGCAGCGCGACCAGCCGCGCGCCCGCCGCGGCGGCGGTGCCGACCAGACGGGCGGCGGTGGCCAGGTTGGGCGCCACCTCGGGCCCGGAAATCATCTGCACGGCGGCGATCTTCATGGCGCCGGTTCCGCCTTCTGTTCCACCGAGGGGCCTTGCACCGCCAGCTTTTCGACCGTCGGCTCGATCCAGGAGCCCTTCACCGCATAGTCGAAGGCGAACGCCTTGTCGAGCGGATTGCCGAATACCTTGTTCATGACCCAGGCCGCCGCGCCGACGGCGGGGTTGACCAGCAGCACACCGGTGGCGACGGTCTCGCTCACCGAGGGCTGCACGCGGACCTTGAGGTCCTGCGTCTCCCGCGCCAGATCGACGCTGCCGTTCATCAGCACCTTGGCCGCCGGCCCCTGGATCTGGAGGTCGCGGGTCTCCATCACGCCATGGGTGACGGCGAAGCTGCCCTTGAGGCTGTCGAAGGCGAAGCCCTCGCTGAAGATGTCCCGGAAATCGAGGCTGATCCGCCGGGGCAGCGATTGCAGGCTGACGATGCCAAGGAGCCGGCCGACGCCCGGTTCCAGCTTGTTGAACTGGCCGTTGGCCGCTTCGAGTTTCAGTTGGCCCTTGAGGCTGCCGTAGTCGAGCGTGGTCGGCGGACCGGCCCAGCCGAGCCCGCCTTCCAGGCTGGCCGTGCCGCGACGGACGGCGCCGGGGTGTCCGAGGCGCGCCAGCATTTTCTCGACGCTCTTGGTGCTCAGCCTGAAATCGATTCCGGTTTCGGAAGACGCCGTCGCCGTGCGCGGTTTCCAGCGGCCGGTGCCATCGAGACTGCCATCCGGGTTCTTCGCGTCGAAGCGCGCGTTCCAGACGCCGTCGATGTTTTCAGCCTTGAGCCGCAACTCGCCCAGGTCGCGGCCATGGAGCAGGAAATGCTCGATCGCCAGATCGAGGGCCGGCATGGGTTCGGCGGAGTCGGCCACCGGCTCGGCGGTGCCGGCGTCGGTATTTTCCGGCAGATCCAGACGAGCCAGGCGGGCGGTCAGTTGGCCGGCGCCCTGGCCGTTCCACTCCAGCTTGCCGGTGGCTTCCCGGCTCTTCAAGTCGATCTTCCAGAGGCCGTTGTCGAGGTTGCCGGCCAGTTGCAGGGCGTTGATCGAGCGTCCCATGGCCACAAACTCGTCGGCGCGCAGATCGAGCCGATCCAGCGGCAGCGGGTCGGCCTTGCCGCCATTGCCGCCATTGCCGCCATTGTCGCCATTTCTGCCATTGCCATTGCCGTTGCCCGCCTTTACCAGGCCGCGCCAGAAATCGGTATCGATGCGCGCCGCCTTGACCGCCAGCAGCACGCCCTGATCCGGCGGACGCGCGTCCGGGCGGCCAACGGCGATCAGGCCGCGCTCCACCACCGCCTTGCCTTCGTCGTGGCGGCGCACCAACTGAAAACGCAGCACGTCGCCCAGGCTGGCCGACAACTGGTCCCGCTCGCCGGCCGGCGTCCGCTCGCTGCCCGGGCGCCGGCCCTTGGGCGGCTGCGGCAGTTCCGGAGGCGGCTTGCGTTCGAACACCAGTGGCAGGGAATCGGCGGTCGTCTTGTTGAAGGGCTCCGGCAGGCTGGAGGAGATGCCTTGCAAGGTCGATTCGATGCGCACCTCGGCGGACCGCTTCTTCACCCGGATGGTGCCGGTCCACGGCGCGCCGCCGGACAAGTGTTCGAACAGCGGGTGGCCATACCGCTGGCGCAGGGCACGCACGCTCATGCTGCCCGCCGCCCGGATGGCGACGCGGCCGTCCTCGGTCGCCACGTCGAGCGTCATGGGCGCGCCGAGCATGGCTGCGCGCACCTTCCTGGCCTCCAGCACGTCGCCGGTGAAATGGAGTTCGCCGTTGATGTCGGCGAGCGGCGGCAGGTCGGCATCGAAAACCAGCCCGTTGCCGGCCAGCCGGAAACGGCCATCCACCCGGCTGTCGATCATGCGGTAGAGCGGCAGGTCGAGCCGAAGGCGCAGCTCGCCATTGCCCGAGGCGACCATGTCCTGGGTGACGTGATCGATGCGCTCGCCCACCGGGCTGGCTTCGACGAAACGCAGAAAATCCGTTGTCGGACCGGTGGCTGTCCCGGTAACGACCAGTTCGGCCTTGTCCAGATCGGCGATCTCCGCCTTGGTATCGGTTATCTGGACGCCCCACAGTTTGGCCCGGCGGGCGCGGATGACCATGCGGGCACCAACGAACTCCAGGTCGCCGGCGACATCTTCGAACCCCGGCCAGCCCGTGGCATAGCGCAGGCCGGCGCCCTGGAACGGCCCCTTGATCTCGAAGATGCCCGAGCCGTCGCGATAGGGAAAGCGGTCCAGGTCGCCCTTCAGGCGCAGCGTTGCCGCAGCCGCGCCGCCGACGATGGACGCGCGCAGCCAGTCGCGCGTGTCCTGGTTGACCACCAGCGGCATGTAGCGCCAGACGGCGGCGCCGCTGGCGCGCGTCAGCCGGGCGGACAGATCGATCTCGCCGGGACCGGTGGCCAGGGTTCGATAGTGGCCGCTGGCTTCGCCGGCCGCGTCGGCGTTGTGGAAAGTCGCCTTGCGGAGCTGGACGGCCACGGTGCCGCCCTCGACCTTCCAGTCGCCGACCGCGTCGAGCGCGGTGAGCGGCAGGCTGGGGTCGGCAAAGACCCCCGGCAGCTCGAGGCTGGCATCCCGGCTGGCCAGTTCCAGCGTGCCGCCCTTTTCGTTACCCTCGACACTGCCGCTCAGCCCGGAAAACCCCGGCACCGCGCCTTGCGGCCGCAGGCCGAGCTTCTGGAAACGCGCCTTGAGGCTGTAGGTGGCCACCTTCTCGGGCTCGCCGGTCCACGCCAGGCGCAGGTCGCTCACCCGGCCTTGCGGCCCGTAGGCCACCAGTTTGTCGCGCAGGCCGGCATCGAGCGGCAGGTGCCGGGCCAATGCCGCCAGCGCACCCAGGTCGAGGCCGTTGGCGGTGGTGTCGCCGCGCGCCAACCGCGTTCCGCTCGCGGGGTGCCACTTGAAGGTGAGGTCGGTCGGATCGATGCGCGCGCCGTCGCCCATCAGCAGCGCCAGATGTCTGGCTTCCAGCGCGTAGCCGTCGGCGAGGCGTCGGGCGGCCAGGCGCCCTTCCACGTGGCTCGTTTCGAGCATGGGCAGCTCCGGCGCCAGGCGCACGGCCACGTCAGCGAGACGCACGTCGGCGGTTACATCGGTCAGCTCCCGGCTGGCAAAACTCAGCCACAGCCGTAGGCCGCCGCTGCCGCGCGGCAGGTCGACCGGGTAGTCGAACCAGGCCCGCCAGCCGGCCAGATCGGCATAGTCGAGCTCCGCGTAGGCGTCGCCCTTCCAGGCTGCCAGCGCATCGAGGTCGCGGCCCCGAAAGTCGCCACGAATATCCAGCCGGGCGGTCAATTCACGGGGCGGTTCCGCCGTCAGGCCGAAGCGGTGATGGCTGCCGCTGTTGCGCAAGTCGAAGTTGAGCCGTGCCAGCACCAGGGGCGGTGCCTGGCGCAGATCGTCGTGCCATGAAACGGTCGCGTTGCGAATGACGACGCGGTCTTGAGCCAGCAGCCAGTCGGAAAGATCGTCGTCCGGCTCGTCGTCCGCCTTGATCTCCAGGCCGGCGACAAACAGCCGGCCCTGGGCGTCGCGCCGCAGGTTCAGGCTGGGCGCGTTGATCTCCAGCCGGGCAAAGCGCGGTTGAAAACGCCAGAGCGTGGCCCAGGCCAGGTCGGCCTCCACCTCGTCGAAAGCCAGTGCCGGACGCCCTTGCGTGTCGTGGATCGCCAGGCCGTGGATGCGCAGATTCGGCCAATAGCCCCGCCAACTGGCATCGATGGCGCGAATACTGACCGGCAGGGTGAGGGCCTGGGAAAGCGCCCGCTCGATGTCGCCGCGATAGTGGTCGATGCCCGGCAGCACGACGTGCCGCAGCGCGAGCACCAGCACGCCGACCGCGAAATAGGCCACCACGGCCACCCACGCCAGCGCACGCAGCAAGCGGCGCGGCCAGGCGGCGGAAAACAGGATACGGAACGAGGCGCCGGGGCGGGAGGTTGGCAATGGGGAGTGCATGGGCCCGAGCGGGCTTAAAATGGCCGACTGATAACGAGCCGATTGTAAACCAATGCCCCACGCCACCTCCGCCGCCGCCGTGGAACAAGCCTGCCGGTTCTCGCGCCACCTCCAGCGACAGTTGCAGGCCCGCCCGGGCCTGACGACGGAAACCGCCGCCAGCCTGGACACACCGCTCGGCCGCGCGGAACTGGAAGGCTGGCTGGCCGAGGAACCCCTCACCGAAGACAACCTCAAGGCGGCGCTGCGCCGCCTCAAGCAGCGCGCCTATGCGCGCATCTGCGCCCGCGACCTGGCTTGCCAGTCGCCGCTGGCCGAAATCACCGAGGCGATGACCCTGATCGCTGAAACGGCGGTGGGCGCCGCGCTTCGGGTACTGGAGGAGAGTCTGGCCGGCCGCTATGGCATGCCGAGAAATGCCCGGGGCGAGCCTCAGCGTCTGATCGTCATCGGCATGGGCAAGCTGGGCGGCCGCGAGTTGAACGTCTCTTCCGACATCGACCTGATCTTCGTCTACCCGGAGGATGGCGATACCGATGGTGGCCGGGCGATCTCCAATTTCGAGTTCTTCTCCCGACTGGGCAAACAACTGATCGCCGCCATCGCAGAGGTGACGGGCGACGGCCAGGTGTTCCGCGTGGACATGCGCCTGCGGCCCAATGGCGATTCCGGCCCGCTGGCTTGTTCGTTCCAGATGCTGGAGAACTACTTCATCACCCAGGGGCGCGAGTGGGAGCGCTATGCCTGGATCAAGGCGCGGCCGCTGACAGGCGACCGCCTCGATGACCTGGAAGCCATCCGTCGCCCGTTCGTGTTCCGCAAGTATCTCGATTTCGGCACCATCAACGCGATGCGCGAACTCCACGCGCAGATTCGCCGCGAAGTGGCGAAGAAGGACATGGCCGACAACGTCAAGCTCGGCCCGGGCGGTATCCGGGAGATCGAGTTCATCGCCCAGGTGTTCCAGTTGATCCGCGGCGGCCGGGACCGCGTTTTGCAGATCAAACCGACCACCCAGGTGCTGCGACTGCTGGTCGACCGGGGGCAGCTCGGCCTCGACGCCGTGGTTGAACTGACCACGGCCTACGACTTTCTGCGCCGCCTCGAACACCGCTTGCAGTATCTCGACGACGCCCAGACGCACAGCCTGCCGACCCAGCCCGAGGACAGGGAACTAATCGCCCGGGCAATGGGCTTCGCCTCCTTCGCGGCGTTGGCGATGGAGCTCGACGACCATCGGCAGAATGTCTCCCGCCATTTCGAAGCGGTGTTCGCCGACCCCAACGAGCGCAACCACGCCCTCGACGGCGTCTGGCAGGGGCCGGACCGTGCCGATCAGGCGGACGAGCTGACCCGGCTGGGCTTTCGCGATGCCCCGGCCGCCCGGGCCCGGCTGACCGGCATTCGCGCCGGCAGCCGCTACCAGCAACTCTCGGAGGTCGCCCGCGGCCGCTTCGATGCCCTGGTGCCCCGCCTGATCGAGGCCGCCGCCGCCCTGCCCAACGCCGACGCGGCGCTGTCACGGGGTCTGGACCTGCTGGAGGCGGTGTCGCGCCGCGCCGCCTACCTGGCCCTGCTGCAACAGTATCCGCAGGCCTTGCAATGGGTGGCGAAGATCGTCGGCAGTTCGAGCTGGGCGGCGACTTACCTGAATCGGCATCCGGTGCTGCTCGACGAATTGCTCGACGCCCGCCTGCTCGACGCGACGCCCGACTGGCCGGCGTTTCGCGGCCAGTTGGCGCAGGTACTGGACGACGCGGAACCGGACACCGAACGGCAGATGGATCTGCTGCGCGAAGCGCATCACGCCCAGGTGTTCCGCCTCCTGACGCAGGATCTGTCGGGTGTGCTGACCATCGAACGCCTGGCCGACCACCTTTCGGAACTGGCCGACATCATGGTCGATCTGGCCCTGATCCTTGCCTGGCGCAAGCTGCTGAAGCGCCACGTGGAAACGCCGCGCTTCGCCGTGATCAGCTATGGCAAGCTGGGCGGCAAGGAACTGGGCTACGCGTCCGACCTCGACCTGGTTTTCCTGTTCGACGACCCGGCGCCAGAAGCGGGCGAGATCTACTCACGGCTGGGTACCCGCCTGAACACCTGGTTGTCGGCGCAAACCTCGGCCGGCCAGTTGTTCGAGACCGACCTGCGCCTGCGCCCCAACGGCGACTCCGGCCTGGTGGTCAGCTCGATGGCGGCCTTCCGCCAGTATCAGCTCGAATCGGCCTGGCTCTGGGAGCATCAGGCGCTGACCCGCGCGCGCTTCACCGCCGGCGATCCCGCCGTCGGCGCCGCTTTCGAACGCATCCGGTGCGAGGTGCTCTGCCAGAAGCGCGACCTCGCCAAGCTGCGCGAGGAAATCATGGCGATGCGCAAGAAGATGCTGGATGCGCACGCGACGACGATGGACGAACGCGACACAGTCTTCAACCTCAAGCACGACGCGGGCGGCCTGATCGACGTCGAGTTCGTCGTGCAATACCTCGTGCTCGGTTACTCTTGGCAGTACCGCGAGCTCACCGGAAACAAGGGCAACATCGCGCTGCTGGCGATGGCTGCGCAGCGCGGCCTGATCCCCGTCGACCTTGCCGACGCCGTGCGCGACGCCTATCGCGACTACCGCCGCATGCAGCACGTGGCGCGCCTCAACGACCAGACCAGCCGCATCGCCAAGGCGGACGTGGCCGAACGCGTCGTCGTCGTCCGCCGCCTCTGGAAAACCGTCTTCAATCCCGACTAAAACAAGGAAACGACCATGCCCGTCAACCTGAACCCGCCTGTCGCCGCCGATCTGCACCCGGTCGCGGGCGTGCGGCTCGGCGTCACCGAAGCCAGTATCCGCAAGGCCAACCGGCGCGACCTGACGCTGATCGAACTCGCGCCCGGCAGCCGGGCGGCCGGCGTGTTTACGCAGAATCGCTTCTGCGCGGCGCCGGTGCAAGTCTGCAAGCAGCACCTGGCCACGGGTGACATCCGCGCCCTGGTCATCAATACCGGCATCGCCAACGCCGGCACCGGCGAGGCCGGCCTGCACGCGGCGCAACTGACCTGCCAGGCTGCGGCGCGCATCCTCGACATCCGGGCCGATCAGGTGTTGCCCTTTTCCACCGGCGTGATCATGGAACCGCTGCCGGTCGAGCGCCTCCAGGCCGGTCTGCCGGCCTGCCAGACGGCGCTCAGGGCGGATGGCTGGTTCGAAGCGGCGCACGCCATCATGACCACCGATACGCTGGCCAAGGCCTTTTCGGTGCGGACCAGCATCGGCGGACAGGCGGTGACCATCACCGGCATCGCCAAGGGCGCCGGCATGATCAAGCCGAACATGGCGACCATGCTCGGTTTCGTCGCCACCGACGCGGTGATCAGCCAGCCCATGCTCGACCGGCTGGTCAGGGAAGTGGCCGACGAGTCGTTCAACTGCGTCAGCGTCGATGGCGACACCTCGACCAACGATTCCTTCATCCTGATCGCCACCGGCAAGGGTCGCGCGCGCTTCGAGTCGATCGACGCGCCGGGCTGGGCCGAGCTGAAGGCCGCCGTCACCGGGGTCGCCCGCCAACTGGCGCAGGCCATCGTCCGCGACGGCGAGGGAGCGACCAAGTTCATCGAGATCGCCGTCGAAGGCGCCCACTCGAAGGACGAGGCCAAAGCGGTCGGCTACGCGATCGCCCACTCGCCGCTGGTGAAGACGGCGTTCTTCGCCTCCGACCCCAACCTCGGCCGCATCCTCGGCGCGATCGGCAACGCCTGGACCGGCAACGCCGCGCTGGCCGATCTCGATGTGACAAGAGTGAGGCTCTGGCTGGGCGACGTGCTGGTTTCGGAGAATGGCGGCCGGGCGGCGAGCTACCGGGAAGAGGACGGCGCGCGGGTCATGAAACCCGCCGAGATCACCGTACGGGTGGACCTCGGCCGCGGCGGCGTTGCCGCCAAGGTGTGGACCTGCGACTTCTCCTACGACTACGTGAAGATCAACGCCGACTACCGGTCGTGAACCTCGTCTGGGTCGCGCTGACGTGGCTCGCCTACGCGGCGCTCCATTCGCTGCTCGCCTCGCTGGCTGTCAAGCACTGGGTCGCCCGCCGCTGGCCGGCGCTGATGCCGGCCTACCGGCTCGCCTTCAACGCCTTTGCCGCGCTGGCCCTGCTGCCGGTGCTCTGGCTGGTGTACGGCACCGAGAGCGCCTGGCTGTGGCGCTGGACCGGCCCGGCGGCCTGGCTGGCCAACACATTGGCCCTGGCCGCCCTCGCCGGCTTCGCCATCACGGCCCGGGCCTACGACATGGACGAGTTCCTCGGCCTGCGCCAGTGGCGGCGGCATGATCGGGGCACCGATGACCGCGAGCCATTCGCCCTGTCGACAGTGCACCGCTTCATTCGCCACCCCTGGTATTTCTTCGGCCTGGTGCTGGTCTGGACGCGCGACATGAACGGTCCGTTGCTGACCTCGGCGCTGGCGATCACCGCCTATTTCATCGTTGGCTCATGGCTGGAGGATCGAAAGCTGGCGGCGCTGCACGGGCAGGCCTATCGGTCGTATCGCGAGCGCGTGCCGGGCCTGGTGCCGCTGCCCTGGAAGTTCCTGACCGCGCAACAGGCGCGGGACTTAGTGCAGCGTGCGGGGCATGGATAGCAGAAAATCGGCGATGGGCGCGTCGAACTGTGTGCCATCCTCGGCGACCATCTGGTAGCTGCCCTTCATGGAGCCGACCGGTGTCGGCAGGGCGCAGCCGCTGGCGTACTGAAACTTGTCGCCCGGCTGCAACAACGGCTGATTGCCCACCACACCCAGCCCACGCACTTCCTGAACCTTGCCGTCGGCGTCGATGATCAGCCAGTGACGGGATATCAACTGGGCGGCGACGGTACCGACATTGGTGATGGTGATCGCGTAGGAAAACACGTAGCGGTCCGCCTCGGGGTCCGATTGCTCGGGCAGGAAGCTGGTCGCCACCTCAACGCGGATTTCGTGTTTTTTGGCTGCGGCCATCGCCTTGGGTTGCCCTCGGTTGACTTATGGTTGTCATCAGAAAAAATTAGCCGGCCTGATGAACGGCACGGCTAGAATCCACGCCATTCTAAATGAGGAGACCTCCATGGCCTATCGCATCGCTCCGTCCATTCTTTCCGCCAATTTCGCCACGCTGGGCAAGGAAGTCGATGACGTCCTGGCGTCCGGCGCCGACATCGTGCACTTCGACGTGATGGACAACCACTACGTGCCCAACCTGACCATCGGCCCGCTGGTCTGCGAAGCGCTGCGCAAGCACGGCGTCACCGCGCCGATCGACGTGCACCTGATGGTCAAGCCGGTCGATCGCATCATCCCCGACTTCGCCAAGGCGGGCGCCACCTATATCACCTTCCACCCGGAAGCGTCGGAGCACATCGACCGCACCATCGGCCTCATCAAGGAAAATGGCTGCAAGGCCGGTCTGGTGTTCAATCCGGCCACGCCGCTCGATGTCCTGGAGTACACGCTGGACAAGCTGGACATGGTGCTGCTGATGTCGGTCAACCCCGGCTTCGGCGGCCAGAAATTCATTCCCTACGTACTCGACAAGGCGAAGAAGGTGCGCAAGATGATCGACGAGCGCGGCCTTCAGGTCAGCCTCGAGATCGACGGTGGCGTCGGCCCCGCCAACATCGCCGATGTGGCCCGCGCCGGCGTCGACACCTTCGTTGCCGGTTCCGCCGTCTTCGGCGCCGGCAAGGACAGCGACCCGCGGCGCTACAACAGCATCATCGCCGCCCTGCGCGCGGAGCTGGCCAAGGTTTGACCACTCCGGTAAAGGCTGTCCTGCTCGACCTAGACGGCACCTTGCTCGACACTGTTCTCGACCTGCATGCCGCCGCCGACGGCATGCTGGCCGATCTCGGCCGGCCGCCGGTGGCGATCGAGGAAATCCGCGCCTACGTCGGCCGCGGCATTCCCAATCTCGTCAAGCGGGTCCTGGCAGGCAAGCTCGAAGCGGCCGACGATCCCGCACCGCCGCCGGAGGATGCGCTGACTTCCTTCAAGAAGCACTACGCCGAAGCAAACGGTCGGGCCGCCCGGCCGTTCCCCGGCGTCATGGCTGGCCTGGCGGCGCTGAAGGCC
>JBGAQX010000025.1:0-56465 GCA_044220545.1 Rhodocyclaceae bacterium
CATCATCGGCCAGCGCCGCGAGGTCACCGGACGCCGCAAGGATGGCTCGCTCTTTCCGCTCGAGCTGGCCACCAACGAGCTGGCCGACGAAACAGGCGTCACTTTCATCGGCATGCTGACCGACATCACGGACCGCAAGGGCGTCGAAGCCGCCCGCGAGGCGGCGCGCGCCGAGGCCGAGCGGCTGGCACGGACCAAGGGCGAGTTCCTCGCCAACATGAGCCACGAAATTCGCACGCCGCTCAACGCCGTGCTGGGCCTGGCGCAAATCGGCATGCGCGAGAACAAGGGGCGCAGGACGGGCGAGACCTGCGAGCGCATCCTCGATGCTGGCCGGCATCTGCTCGGTGTCATCAACAGCATCCTGGACTTTTCAAAGATGGAGGCCGGCAAGCTGGCCATCGAGTCACGGTCGCTGGCGCTGGCCGCCGTCACCGACCAGATCGTCAGTCTGCTGGTCGACAGCGCCGCCGCCAAGGGCCTCGCCCTGCGCCTGGAGCTCGCCGACGATCTGCCGGACTGGGTGGCGGGAGACGCGCTGCGCCTCAACCAGATACTCGTGAACCTCGTCGGCAACGCCATCAAATTCACCGCGACCGGCGAAGTCCGCCTCGCCGTGACACGCGATGGCGACCTCACCTCGTTCCGCATCTCCGATACCGGGATCGGCCTGAACGCGGAGCAGATCGAGCGCCTCTTCGCGCCCTTCGAACAGGCGGACGGGTCTACCACGCGCCAGCATGGCGGCACCGGTCTGGGCCTGGCCATCAGCCGCCAGCTCGCCCGCCTGATGGGCGGCGACATCGAAGTAAGCAGCGCCTGTGGGCAGGGCAGCGCCTTTACCCTGCGCCTGCCCATGCCGATCGCCGCGCCGCCCGAGCGGCCCGTGGAATCGCTACCGGCGACCGGCCCGCGTCTGGCCGGCCTGCGCATTCTCGCGGCCGAAGACGTGGCGATCAACCGCATGATCCTTGCCGATCTGCTCGAGCACGAAGGCGCGCAAGTGCGGTTCGCGGCAAATGGCCAGGAAGCACTGGACCATGTGCAACGTTTCGGCGCCGATGCCTTCGACGTGGTATTGATGGATATCCAGATGCCGATCATGGACGGTCTCGAGGCCACCCGCCGCCTGCGCGTGCTGGCGCCGACCCTGGCGGTCATCGGCCTGACCGCGCACGCCCTGGCCGATGAACGCGACAAGTCCTTCGCCGCCGGCATGGTCGATCACGTCACCAAGCCCATCGATCTCGATATCCTGATCGCCGCCATCCTGCGCCAGGTGCCTTCCCGACCGGCCTCCCGGCCCGCGCTCGACGCCGAACCGCCAACCGCCGCGCCGGCCTCCGGGACGGTCGATGCCGGTATCGACTGGGCGGCCCTGTCGGATCGCTATGACGGGCGCCAGACGTTCATCGGCAAGCTGCTGAACACCGTGGTGAGCACGCAGGCGGAAACACCGGAACAACTGCGCGACGCGGCGCAACGCGGGGACATGAGCGCCCTGGCATTCCTCGGCCACAGCATCAAGGGCGTGACCGGCAACGTCGAGGCACGGGCCCTGCACGAACTCGCCCGCCGGCTACAGGACGGCGCCCGCGTCGGCCAACCCGAGGCGGCGGGCCTTGGTTTGCAGCTCGCCGACGGCCTCGATACACTGCTGGCATCGATTCGCTCCCGCATCGGTTGAAGATCTTCGAATGGAACCTAGCGCGCACATCCTGGTGGTCGACGATCAGGCGGACAACCGGCTGATTCTCGAAGACCTGCTCGGCGACCACTACGCCGTCCATACGGTGGTCAGCGGCGAGGAGGCCATCGACCACCTCACCCTCGGTCATCCGGCCGATCTCATCCTGCTCGACGTGATGATGCCCGGCATCGACGGTTTCGAAGTCTGCCGACGACTGAAGGCGGAGCACCGGACGCGCGAAATTCCGGTGCTGTTCCTGACCAGCCTCGATCGGGCCGCGGACGAGGCGCACGGACTTTCACTGGGCGCCGAGGACTTCATCCACAAGCCGTTTTCGCCCCCCGTGGTACTGGCGCGGGTGCGCAACCACTTGCAGCTCGCCTCGACCCGGCGCGCCCTCGAGCGGCGCAACGAGGACCTCGCCACCCTGGTCGCGGAACGCACCCAGGAAGTCGTCCAGAAGTCGGAAGAACTGCTGCGGCGCAGCCAGGAGGTCCTCGCGGCGCAGGGCGCCACCATCACCGCCTTCTGCTCGCTGGCCGAGGCGCGCGACAACGAAACCGGCAACCACATCCGCCGCACGCAGAACTACGTCCAGGCGCTGGCGAAGCGACTGCGCAACCACCCGCGCTTTCGCGCAGAACTCGACGAGGAATCCATCCGGCTGCTGTACCGGTCGGCGCCGCTGCACGACATCGGCAAGGTGGCCATCCCCGACGCGATCCTCAACAAGCCGGCCAAACTGACCGCCGACGAATGGACGATCATGAAGAAGCACACCGAGTACGGCCGGGACGCCATCGTGCAAGCCGAATCGGAATTCACCCAGGCGCATTCGAGCTTCCTGCGTCTGGCGCGCGAAATCGCCTATGGCCACCATGAGCGCTGGGACGGCACCGGCTACCCCCGGGGTCTCGCCGGCGAGGATATCCCCACCTCGGCGCGACTCATGGCGGTCGCCGACGTCTACGACGCCCTGATCTCGAAGCGCGTCTACAAGCCCGCCTTCCCGCATGAACAGGCGATCGCCATGATCCTCGAGGAACGGGGCCGGCACTTCGACCCGGACGTGGTCGACGCCCTGAGCGACGCCGCCGAGGAGTTCGCCGCCATCGCCCGGCATTTCAGCGACGACCACCGCTGAACGGCGGATCATCGAACAATCGGGCCGCCCGGTACGGAATGCGGCGGCCGAGGCTACAGCGACACGCGGGTACCCAATTCCACCACCTGATTCGGTGGCAAGCGGAAGAAGTCCGCCGCCGTGCGCGCATTGCGGTAGAGCGTGGCGAACAGGGATTCACGCCAGTAGGACATTCTTCCACCCGCATCCGGAACCACGGTTTCCTTGCCAAGAAAGTAGGAGGTCACCATGGGTTCGATAACCAGGCCTTGTTCGGCGCACCGCGCCAGGGCGGCAGGAACATCCGGCTGCTCCATGAAACCGAAATGGATACCGACCCGATAGAAGCGCCGGCTCAACCGTTCCACCACCACGCGCCGTGAATCGGCAATACGCGGCACCGACTGCGCCGAGACGGTGGCGATCACCATTCGTTCGTGCAGTACCTTGTTGTGCTTCAGGTTGTGCAGCAGCGCATGGGGCACGTGATCGGCATAGGGCGTCATGAACACCGCCGTACCGGGCACAGTGAGCACATCGGGTGTTTCGATGCTCTTGATGAACTCGGCCAGGAGCAGGGCATGGGTATCGAGCCGCTCATGAACCAGTTCCCGCCCGGCTTTCCATGTGGTCAGCAGCAGATAGACAAAGCCGCCGAAGACCAGCGGAAACCAGCCTCCGTCGATGATCTTGGTGGCGTTGGCGGCCAGGAAGGTCAAGTCCAATGCCAGCAGCGCACCGAACACCGGCAAGGCAAGACGCCGCCGCCAGCCCCACTGATGGCGGGCCACCAAGTAGGCGAACAGCGTGGTGATGATCATGGTGCCGGTGACGGCGATGCCGTAGGCCGCCGCCAGGTTGGTCGATGACTTGAACGCCAGCACCAACGCCACGACGCCGAGCAACATCAGCCAATTGACCCCCGGCATGTAGATCTGACCGATTTGTCGGCTGGAGGTGTGCAGCAAGTCCATGCGTGGGGCGTAGCCAAGCTGGATGGTCTGGTGGGTGATCGAATAGACGCCCGAGATCACCGCCTGCGAGGCGATCACCGTCGCCGCCGTGGCCAGGCCCACCAGGGGCAGCAGGAACCAGTCGGGCGCCATCAGGTAGAAGGGGTTCTGGATCTTGGCCGGATCCGCCAGCAGCAGGGCACCCTGACCGAAGTAGTTGAGCAGCAGCGCGGGCAGTACCAGGCAGAACCAGGCAAGCCGGATCGGCCGGCGGCCGAAATGGCCCATGTCGGCGTAGAGGGCCTCGGCGCCGGTCAGGGCCAGGAAGACGCTGCCCATGGCGAGAAAGCCCACGGTGGGATCGGCGGCCAGGAATCGAAGCGCGTGGGCGGGCCAGAGGGCCGCCAGCACCGACGGATTGGCCACGATCTGAGCAATACCCAAGGTCGCCAGGGCACCGAACCAGACGCAGGTGATGGGCCCGAAGCTGACGCCCACCTTGGCCGTTCCGTGGCGCTGAATCCAGAACAACGCCACCAGGATGCCAATGGTGACGGGAATCACGTAAGCGGCGAAGACGGGCGTCGCCACCTCGAGGCCTTCCACGGCGGAGAGCACCGAGATGGCCGGTGTGATGAGGCCATCTCCGTAAAAGAGCGCCGCGCCGAACAGCCCCAGCAGCAGCACCCAGCGGCGCGTGGCCGCCGACAGTCTTTCCTCCGCCAGCACCCGCGCCATCAGGGCCATGATGCCGCCCTCGCCCTT
This sequence comes from Rhodocyclaceae bacterium, assembly GCA_044220545.1. Taxonomy (GTDB): domain Bacteria; phylum Pseudomonadota; class Gammaproteobacteria; order Burkholderiales; family Rhodocyclaceae; genus Fen-999. Next base: position 4,532 of record JBGAQX010000025.1, read on the forward strand.
GTTGTCGGCGCGCAGGATCAGGAGCACGTATTTGAAGGACACCACCACGATCAGCGCCCAGAACACCAGGGAAAGGATACCCAGCACGTTGTCCGGCGTGATGGGCACGGGATGGTGGGCGTTGCCGAACACCTCCTTGATGGCATAGAGGGGGCTGGTGCCAATGTCGCCGTAGACCACCCCCAGAGCGGCCAGGGCGAGGACGGCGGTGCTGTCTGTCTTGTCTTCCCGGCTCATGATGACCTCACAGTTGGAATCGATAGCCGATGCCGGTCTCGGTCAGGAGGTGGCAGGGGCGCGCCGGGTCTGCTTCCAGCTTCTGGCGCAGGTGGCCGACATAAACTCGCAGATAGTGGCTGCGCTCGCCGTGGCCAGCCCCCCACACCTCGCGCAACAGTTGCCGGTGTGTCAGCACCCGGCCGGCATTGGCGATCAGCACGCTGAGCAGCCGGTATTCGATGGGCGTCAGGTGGATAGGCACGTCGCCGCGCTCCACACGGCGATGCGCGTGATCCACCCGCAAGTCGCCGAACTCGACCACTGGCTCGCCGGTGGCGGCATTGGCCCGGCGCAGCATGGCCCGCAGCCGAGCCCGCAACTCGCCGACACCGAAGGGCTTGGTCAGATAGTCGTCGGCGCCGGCATCCAGGGCGGCGATCTTCTCCTCCTCCGCCGAGCGGGCCGAAAGCACCAGCACCGGTACGGCCGACCAGATCCGCAGTTCCCGAATCAGATCGGCGCCATCCCGATCCGGCAAGCCCAGGTCGAGCACAACAAGAGCCGGCATCGCGACCGCCATTCGCTCCAGGGCGTCAGCGGCCGTGCCGGCTTCGACTACCCGGGCGCCTTCTTCCTCCAGCGCGGCACGGACGAAACGCCGGATCTGCGGCTCGTCCTCCACCACCAGGATCAGGGGAGACTCTTCAGCCACCGTGTTCGTCCTCCATAGCCGGCGGCTGCCCGCGAGGCAGCGTGAAGACGAAGCGGGCGCCGCCCTCTGGCCGGTTCTCGGCCCGGATGCGTCCGCCATGGGCCTCGACGATGGCCCGACAGATGGCCAGGCCCAGGCCGACACCCGAGGTGGCGCCCGCCTGGCCTCCCCGCTCGAAGATGTCGAAGACCGCATCCTCGCTCCCGGCCGGCAGGCCCGGTCCCGAGTCGGCCACGGCGACCTCGACCGATTCGTTCCGGCATCGGGCCGATATGGTGATCTCTCCACCCGGAGCGTACTTGGCGGCGTTCTCCAGCAGGTTGCAGAAGACCCGCTCCAGAAGCACCGCGTCAAGCTCCAGCAGGGGCAGCTCGGCAGCCAGTTCCACGCGCACCGGCCGGCCCCGCGGCAACGATTCCATCGCCAGCAAGCTACTGCCCACCACCTCTTCCAGGGGCTGCCACTCCTTGCGCAATTTCATCCGCCCGACCTGGAGCCGGGCCATGTCCAGCAGGTTGTCCACCAGCCCGGAGAGTCGCAGCGCCTGGTCCCGCAAGGCGGCAGCGGTTTCCGCCTGGACGACGGAAAGCGGCGGCCGAGCCAGGGTCAGGGAATCGGCCAAGCCGACCAGCACCGTCAGGGGTGTGCGCAGATCGTGCGATACAGCGGACAGCAGGGCGCCACGCAAGCGCTCCGATTCCATACCGAGAGTCACCTCCTGCGCCACTTCGCCGTAGTGGATGCGCTCGATGGCGATAGCCGCGAGGGAGGCCACCGCCTCCAGCAGAGGTCGCTGCTCGGGCGAGAAAAAATGGGCCTCGGCGCCGGTGATCCGGAGCACGCCCCGGGTCTGGACCGGCGAAAGTAGCGGCAGCAGCAGGGCAGGCGCGTAGCCGCTTTCCCGGCCGGCCAGACTCATGGGAGCACCGGAATCGTAGACCGCCCGCACATGGGGCAAGTCCTCGCCGATCGGCGGCAGGTGGAGAACGGCCTCCGCACCCACCTGCTCCGCCAGGAAGCGCCGCACGATGTCGGACACCCGCGTCGCCAACAGGGCGCCGGAAAGTTCCCGGGCCATTTCGTAGAGCCCCCGGCTGCGCGCCTCGCGCCAATTGGCTTCCTCGGCGCGCTCCTGCAACCGGGCGGCCAACTGGCCGATCACCAGCGCCACCGCCAGCATCACGGCAAAGGTAATGAGGTACTGGACATCGGCCACGGCCCAGGACAGGCGCGGCGGCACGAAAAAGAAGTCGAACAAAGCCACGCTGGTAAAGGCCGCCAGCACCGCCGGGCCGCTGCCAAAGCGAACCGCCACCAGCGCCACCACCAGCAGGAACAGCATGGCGATATTGGTGGGATCGATCATGGGCAGCAGCGGCAAGGCAGCCAGCGTCGTCGCCAAGCAGGCCAGCACGGCCCATAGATAACGGATGTAACCGGTCGCCATCATCGTCCTTTCGGAGTGTGGACCGATGCTAGACGCCGCCGAATAAAAACGGGATAAAAATCGACGCCGAAATCAGGGCAAGGGTTCAACCGCGCTGGTGACGTCGAGGTGTATCACCGCGTCGAACTGCCGTGACAGCCGCATGTTGAAGTAGTGGCTGCGCCGTTCCGTCCGCGGCTCGTAGGCAACGCCCACGGCCCGCTCCAGCCTCGCCGCCGCGAAAGATTCCGCCAGGGCGGGCCGATCCCGAAACACCAGCACATAGGCCGGCAGGCCCACCCGATGCAGCAACCCGGACCAACTGCCCGGCAGTGCCGGCCGCAGGCGCCAGACGCGGTCCGGCGCGCCCCAGCTCGTCGCGGCCCGGACCTGACCCCGATGCGTGCTGAAGCCGACCAGCACCACATCCATCCCGTGGCGCTCGCGCATCAACTGGCCGAGGCTCACCTCGCCCACCGCCGACTGATCGGTGGCGCGGGCGTCGCCCTGATGGATGTTCTGCGCCCAGACGACCACCTTGCCGCGCGGCCCCAGCCGTTCGAGCACCTGATGAATGGTGTCCGCCATGTGTTGTTCGCGCAGGTTCCACGCCGACACGTCCTGTCGGTACGTCGCCCGGTAGTAGGCCTCGCCGTCCTTCACCACGCGGGCGCTCTGCCAGGCGGCAAAGTCGTCCTCGTCGGCACTGGCGGAGGTGGCCGGCGCCAGTTCGTCCAGTTGCGCCTGGGCACCCTCGGCGCAGGATGGCGCGCGCCCGGACTCGACGTCGCGACCGTAGAGCAGGGGCTCCGGCAGGTAGTTGTCGAAGCAGGCGTAGCGTCGCCGGGCCAGGGCGGCGGCGGCGATCGATTGCCGTGCCACATGGCGCACCACGGCGTCGGCCGATTCCGGCACGCTGTAAAGGTCCATGCCGACGACGCGCACCCGGCGCCCGAGCGAACGCCCGGCGTTCAAGCCGCGCAGCTCGTCGAGAAAGTCGCGTACCGCGTCGTTGCGCCACATCCAGCGCGGGAAGCGCACCATGCCGGCCAGCGCCGCCCGCGCGTCGGCACCGCCGCCGCCGACATAGGCATCCAGGCGGCGGACCGGCTCCCAGGGCGCCTCGAGGATGACGGCGGCGTAGCCTTTGTCCTCGATCAGGCGCCGGGTGATGCGGGCGCGTTCGCGGTGGAACTCGCGGCTGCCGTGCGTCGCTTCGCCCAGCATTACCACGCGGGCATCGCCAATCGCCGCCAGCAGTCCATCGTAGTCGCCGGCGGCACCGACGATCGGCTGGGCCGACGCGCGAGCGGCGGCGACGATGGCCGCCGGCGTCGGCTCGGCAGAGGCGGCCAAAGTACTCTCAGCCCACGCAAACCCCATTGCCAAGACGGCGCAAGCCACGCCAATCAACCTGCTGCTGCATCCCATGTGTCGATCCACCGAGTCGGCCGGGTATCATTCGAATCATAGTTCCAATCGAGCGCGGACATTGAAGACCTCCATGAAGCTGCGACATACCGAAGTCGGTCTGCCCGCCGGTGAGAACTGGCTTGACGGCATCCTGGCCCATTCCCCAGCCGCGCCCGGTCTGGTCGTCCTTGCGGAACGCAGCGGCAGCACGCTGACCACCGCCCGCGGCGCCTTCATCAATAGCGCCTTGCATGAAGCCGGTTTCGCCACCCTGCACCTCGGTCTGCTCAGCCACGACGAAGAGCGCCGCGCACCGGACACATGGAACCAGGTACCGACGCTGACTGCCCGTCTGGCCGCCGTGCTCGAGTGGATACGGCACCAGCCGGCGCTCCGGGACATGCCGCTGGGCATCGCCTCGCGGGAAGCGGCGGCGGCGGCGATGATCCGTGTGGCCGTGCGCGGCCCGGCCTCGCTGCGCGCGCTGGCCTGCCGTGGCGGGCGCCCGGACCTGGCCGGCATGGAGCCGCTGCGCTCGCTCGCCCTGCCCTTGCTGCTGGTCGCCGGCGAGCGTGACGGCGAGGCGGGGCAACAGAATCGCCAGGTACACGACGTGCTGGTCGGCCCCAGGGAACTGGCCGTGGTACCCGGGGCGTCGCACAGCTTCGAGGAACCGGGGACTCTCGACGAAGCCAGCCGGCACATCGTTCGCTGGTTTCGCCGCTGGCTCGCGACCGAGCCAGCCGACCGTTGTTCGACCTGACATCCTGGCATGACCGAATTCATCGGAAAAACATGCGCTTACCTGCTCAAGGGACTTTCGAACCTGACAAATTGTCAGTTTCCGCCTTAAATACAGCAAGTCGGTTTTGTTTATTTTCACTGATGCAACAATGACTTACGAGAGCATCGAAAATCCGGCACAAGACGTGCATTAGCTATCCCGAGCGAACCCATTCCCAGGAAGTTTGCTCGGGATCCGGCGGCCGTCGGATCTTCAGCGCACCACCACTCTCGTCGAGGAGAATTTATGAAGATCAAGTCCATCGTTGTTGCCACCCTCGTTTCTTTCGGCATTGCCGGCACCGCCCTCGCTGCCGATGACCAGAAGGGCATGAGCGGCATGTCCGGTATGTCTGGCATGTCCGGCCAGAAGGGCATGAGTGGCATGTCCGGTATGTCGGGCATGTCCGGCCAAAAAGGCATGAGCGGCATGTCCGGCATGGAAGGCCAGAAGGGCATGAGCGGCATGTCGGGCATGGAAGGCCAAAAGGGAATGAGCGGCATGTCTGGTATGTCTGGCATGAGCGGTATGTCGGGTATGTCCGGCATGGAAGGAATGGAAGGCAAGAAGGCGAAGAAGAAGGCCAAGCAGGAAGGCATGTCCGGAATGTCGGGCATGAGCGGGATGTCCGGCATGGGGGACAACACCCCATCCCATTTTTTGGTCACTGACGAGGCGTATCGGCCATGGTCACAACTCGGTTTCGGTCTCTGTTCGCCAGCGCCGTGCTGGCAGGCACCTGGCTGTCGGCGGCGACTGCCGGAGCGGTGGAGTCCTCCGTAGCCGTTGCCGGTCTCGCGCCGTTTCAACGTCCCGACGGGGCGCCGCAATTGATGGTTGCGCCCCCCCATGACGCTGCCGGCGGCCGCGCCCTTCATGGCGTGTCCCAACCCGTGCCGCCCAGCCTGAAGTTCCTGCGCGACCAGGGCAACTGGTACAGCCCCTTCGACCAACCCGGCGCGCCGCGCCCCTACGATATCCGCGGTTGGCACGCGAACCCTCCCACCGCCCGCAAGCACTAGGAAACACGCCATGTCGAAATACGACTGGATCATTGCCGCCATCATCGTCGCGACGATGGCCGTGGCGGTGGTTCTCTTCGGCGCCGCCCGGCCACCGGCCGATGTCGCGTCGGACGCCCCCGACTACCTGCGCTCGACCTACAGCCCGCTGCACTTTCGCCCGGCGGCCGAACTGGCGAGCGACGCCGAATGCCTGGCCTGCCACCGGGAAGTGCTCGACGACCGCGTTCAGGCGAAATCGCCCGCCGGCCTCGAAGCCAGGAACAGTCTGGCCTGGTACCAGCGCGTATCGACCTACACGGGCGACCAGGAGACGTTCCATCGTCGCCACCTGACCACGCCGCTGGCAAAGCAGTTGATGAACCTCCAATGCAATACCTGCCACCAGGGCCACGACCCGCGCGAGGAAGCGCCCGGTTCCTCGGCCACGGGCCCCGGCGCCGACGAAGCGGCCTTCACATTGCGCAAGCAGGTCAATCCCGAGACCACCTGCCTGAAGTGCCATGGTCAGATGAACTGGCAGGTCATGGGCCTGCCCGGCCCGTGGCAGGAGGTTCGCGACCAGATGGGCAACGACTGCCTGGCCTGTCACGCCAACATCCGTACCAGCCGCCACAAGGTCAGCTACCTGAACGCCGCCGCCATCGAGGAAGCGGGCAAGGGCAACGCCGAGGTATGCCACGGCTGCCACGGCGGCCGGGCATGGTATCGGATTCCCTATCCCTATCCGCGCCATCCCTGGCCGAACATGCCTGGCGACATTCCGGACTGGGCCAAAGACCGGCCAGGCTATTCCGAAGCGCGTTTTGCCCTGCCCCATTCGCCCGTCAACCGTTGAGACCGACGCCATGAACAGCCCCATCCTCCGCGACGCCATCCAGGGCCTGATCAATCCAACGCGGCGCAGCTTTCTCAAGACAGCCGCCGCCGGCAGCGCCGCCGCCGGCCTGTTCCGCTACGGCCTGGAGAGCCGCGATGCCCACGCCTTTGCCTACGAGCCCTACCCGACTGACGACCAACTGACCACGGTGGTCACCTCCTGCGACCACAACTGCGGTTCACGGCACATGCTGGTCGCCCACAAGAAGGGCGACGTGATCGTCCGGCTGTCGACCGACGACGGCCGCTACCAGGCCGGCGGCGCCTTCGGCAAGGACACGGTCGACGAACCGCAACTGCGCGCCTGCCTGCGCGGCCGCTCCTACCGCTCGCGCCTGTACTCGGCGGAGCGCCTGCTCTACCCGATGGTGCGGGTCGGCGAGCGCGGGGAAGGCCGGTTCAAGCGCGTTTCCTGGGACGAGGCGCTCGACCGCGTGGCCAGGAAGATGATCGAACTGAAGCAGAAGTACGGGCCGACGGCGATTCTCGACCAGGCCTACGCCGGCACCTCGTACGGCGTACTGCACAAGTCGGACCAGATCGAGGGCCTGCTGGCGCGCTTTCTCGGCATGTTCGGCTGCCGCACCAATTCATGGTCGGTGCCGAGCTACCAGGGCACCACGTCCAGTTCGCGCTGGACCTTCGGCACCATCGAGGACGGCAACGAGGACGATGCCTTCGCGCATTCCAAGCTGATCGTCATGTGGGGCTGGAATCCCGCCTACACCTTCCACGGCGGCAATACCTTCTACTACATGCGCATGGCCAAGCAGCGCGGCTGCAAGTTCGTGGTGGTCGATCCGCAATTCACCGATTCCGCCGCCGCCTACGACGCCTGGTGGATTCCGATCCGCCCCAATACCGACGCCGCCATGCTGGCCGGCATGGCACATTACATCTTCGCCAACAACCTCCAGGACCAGAAGTTCATCGACAAGTTCTGCCAGGGCATGGACGCCGGCACCATGCCGAGCTGGGCCAAGGGGCAGGAGAGTTTCAAGGACTACATCCTCGGCAAATCGGACAACACCCCCAAGACGCCCGAGTGGGCGGAAAAGATCTGCGGCGTGTCCGCGGCCGACATCCGGAAGCTGGCCGACATGGTCGCCCGCACCAAGCCGGCGGCGCTCAAGGCTTCCTGGTCGCCGGGCCGCAATGCGTATGGCGAACAGTACAACCGCATGGCGGCGGCGGTTCAGGCCATGACCGGCAACATCGGCATCCTCGGCGGTTGCGCGGAGGGCGTCGGCAAGGGCTGGCACGCCGAATCGATCGCCTATCCCTACGACGAGTACGCCAACGTCTGGTGGGCGTCGCTGAAGTCGGACCGCTGGGCGCACTGCGTGCTCAACTACCCGAACGTCAAGCGCGAGGAGATCGGCTGCTGGCCGCGCGACGATGCGCTCGACGGCCGCATCCCGAACATCAAGGCGATCTTCTGGCATGGCTCCGACTGGTTCAACCAGCTCACCAACATCAACAAGGAAATCGAGGCCATCAAGAAGCTGGAGCTGGTGGTGTGCTCGGATTCGACCATCACGCCCTCGGGCCTGTGGGCCGACGTGCTGCTGCCCATCGCCACCCACTTCGAACGTCACGACGTCGGCCTGCCCTGGTACAAGGGGCACTACTACATCCACCGGCCCAAGGTCATCGAACCGATGGGCGAGAGCAAGACCGACCTTCAGGTCTATACGGAGCTGGCCTACCGGATCGAGAAGCTCGACCCATCCGTCAAGGACTTCGGCAAACGCTACAACCCGAAGGCCGATCGCTCCTACTTCGACAACCCGGACGCGGTCGACGAGGCCTATCTGGTGGACTGGTGGAAGAAGGTCCAGAACCACCAGGGCGTGACCATGTCGTGGGAGGAATTCAAGCGCCGCGGCGTCTACAAGTTCGTCTTCGACAAGCCGCTGGTGGCCTTCCGCGATCAGATCGAGAAGGGCGAGCCCTTCCCGACGCCCTCGGGCAAGATCGAGATCCTGTCGACCACGCTGGCCAAGGTGACGGACTGGACGCGCACCCAGTGGGGCTACCACATCCCCTCGATTCCAAAGTGGATCGAGCCGTTCGAGTCGCTCAACCATCCGACCAAGACCAAGGATTTCCCGTTCCACATGATCACGCCGCATCCGCGCTGGCGCACGCACTCGATCTTCAACAACATCCCCTGGCTGCGCGAGACCTATCAGCAGGAGCTGACCATGAACGCGGCCGACGCCCGCCGGCTGGGCCTGAAGACCGGCGACATCGTCGAGACCTGGAACGACCGCGGCCGCGTCGTGGTGCCCCTCTACGTGACGGAGCGCTGCATGCCGGGCGTGGTGGCGCTGCACGAGGGCGCCTGGATGGATCTCGACAAGAAGGGTATCGACCGCTCCGGCAACCCCGATTTCCTGACGCTCGACGAGCCCAGTCCCGCTGGCGCCTTCGCCTACAACACCATCCTGGTCAATGTGAAGAAGACCGACCTGGAACACCGGCCCGGCTGGGATACCCGGGCCACGGCCCGGTCCGTCATCTTTCGTCGGGACGCTTAGGCCATGACCAAACTCGACAAGGAACAAGTGAAGGCGGCCCTGGTGCGCAAGGTGGCCCAGACCTACCAGCCGGTCAAGCCGGTACAGCAGTTGGGTTTCGTGCATCACAACGTCGACTGCATCGGCTGCCGCGCCTGCGAGATCGCCTGCAAGGACAAGAACGGCCTGCCGCCGGGGCCGCGCTTCCGCCGCGTGATGTACATCGAGGGCGGCCACTACCCGGACGTGTTCGCCTACAAGGTCAACATGTCGTGCAACCACTGCGCCGAACCGGCCTGCCTGCCCACCTGCCCGACCGGCGCCATCTGGAAGCGCGAAGCCGACGGTATCGTCGACATCGACTCGACACTGTGCATCGGTTGCCGCCGCTGCGAGGCGGCCTGCCCCTACGGCGCGCCGCAGTGGGACCCGCTGGCCAAGACGGTCAAGAAGTGCAACCTGTGCGTCGACGAGATCGACGCGGGCCGCAAGCCCTACTGCGTCATGGCCTGCATGATGCGCGTGCTCGACATCGGCCCGATCGACCAGTTGCGCGCCGGCACCTGGAAGACCACCGCCATAGGCCCCCAGGATCAACCGGTGCGCCAGGTGCGCAACATGGCCAATCCGGAGCTGACCAATCCTTCCATCGTCTTCGTGCCCCACCGCAAGGGGCGCGTGGACAAGGGCTCATGAACTCGCCGGAGCCGATGGCCAGCGAACTGGCGGACATCGTCGCCGAGGACGCCGAGTCGCTGGCCGCCCTGCACGACCGGGAGCTGACGCCCGACCTGTTGGCGGCCCTGGACGAGGCGCGTTTCCCGGCTTGTCTCGGCCTGCTGCCCACCTCGGCGGCGGCCGTCCAGGCCTGGCGGGCGATGGCCGAGGGGCTGGCCGACCTGCCGACATCGCCCGACGAGGCGGCCATGGACGAACTGGCCAGCGAATACGCCGCCATCTATCTGACCGGTGCCTACGGCGCCTCGCCCTACGAATCGGTCTGGACCGACGACGACCACCTGACCTGCCAGACCGCCATGTTCCAGTTGCGCGACATCTACGCCGCGGCCGGCCTGACCACCACGGACTGGCGCCAGCGCGCCGACGATCACCTGGTGCTGCAACTGCTCTATGTCGCCCACGCGGCACGGGTTGCCACCACCGACGAGCACTGGCGCGCACTGGCGCGCATGCTCGACGAGCACCCGCTGCGCTGGCTGCCGGATTTCGCGGCGCGCGTCGCCTCGCGCAGTACCTCGTCCTTCTACGCGGGGCTCGCCGTGTTGACCACCGCCTGGCTGGAGACGCTGCGCGACCTGCTGGCCAGCCACCTCAAGGAACCCCGGCCGAGCCGCGAAGAAATCGAGGCGCGCCTGCGGCCGACGCTCGAAGCGCCGGCCGAACCCATGGTCTTCATGCCGGGCGGCAGCGGCCCGAGTTGGTAGCCCCGCATCCCGGCGCGCGACCCCATCGCCGCGCTACACTGCCGCCATGACGGTTGCCTTCTCTCCGCTCAAACGGCGCATTCTGACGCGCCTGCTGATCGCCGCCAGCATTCTTTCGGCGCTGTTGGCGGCGGTCTTCCTGACCGTCTATCGCGGCCAATTGGTCGCCGAGCGCAGCCGTGCCTCGCTGGGCTTCAACCTGCTGCTCCAGGCGGCCCTCGAAAACGCCATGCTCAAGCGCGACGTGCCGGGACTGGCGGAGATCGTTACCCGGCTCGGCACGCAGCCCGGCATCCATGGCGTCATGATCCTCAACCCGGCGGGCGACATCCGCTTCGCCTCGGCCCCGGACAAGCTCGGTCTGCGTCTGCCCGGCCTGGTGCCGGCCGCCGACGCGCAGCCGGTCGCCGAGTTCGCCGTGAACGAAGCCGGCGAGGAGGTGCTGCGCTCGGTGAACCCGGTGCGCAACAAGGCGCCCTGCGCCCCGTGCCACGGCCAGGCCAGCGATCATCCGGTCAATGGCATTCTGGTGGTCGACTACGACGCCGCCGAGATCCGCGCCCAGGCCTGGCAAAGCGCGGCGGCGCTGGCCGCCGCCGGCGTCGGCGTCCTGGGCCTGATCATGGCGGTGCTGTGGCGCTCGCTCAGCCGCCACGTGCTGCGTCCGGTCGCCGAGCTCGGCCGGGCCAGTGCCGCGCTCGAAGCGGGACGTCTAGACGAACGCGTCAGCCTCGCCGGCAACGATGAGTTGGCCGAACTCGGCCAGCGCTTCAACCGCATGGCCGAGCGCCTCGAAGCCCAGATGGCCCTGGTGCGCGCGAACGAAACCTATCTTCAGCAAGTTCTCGATGGCCTGCCGGACGGCGTGCGCGTCATTCGCGCCAGCGACATGCGGGTCGTGCTCGCCAACCGGGCCTTCCGCCAGCAGACAGGGCAACCGGACAGCGAAGTCATCCATCGGCCCTGCCACCAGAGCAGCCACAACCGCGCCACGCCCTGCATCGCCACGCTGGTGGTCTGCCCGCTGGTCGAGCTGAAGCGGGTTGGCGACACCCTCAAGGCCACCCACTACCACCAACGGTCCGACGGCGGCCAGTTTCCCGCCGAGGTTCACGCCGTGCTGGTCGAGATCGATGGACGCGCCGGCAAGGAACGCTACGTCGTCGAATCGGTGCGCGATCTCGGCCAGGCGGCGCGCGTTTCGCACGAGCAGCGGCTGTCGGAACTGGGCCTGCTCGCCGCCGGCATCGCCCATGAAATCCACAACCCGCTGGGGTCGGTACGCCTGGGCGTCCAGGGGCTGACGCGGGAAATCCGTGAAGCGCGCATCACTCCGGAGCAGATCGTCGACTACATGGACCTCATCGACCAGGAGATCGACAACTGCATCGCCGTCACGCGCCGGCTGCTGCTGCTGGCGCGGCCACCGGCCAACAGCCTGCAACTGGTGGTGCTGAACGAGGCGCTGACCGATACCCTGCGCTTGCTGGAATTCGACGCCCAGACCCGAAAGATCGGCCAGGTCGCCGACCTGCCGGCGACGCCGCTGCGCGTGCTGGCCGACGAGGCGGAGATCCGCATGATCTTCCTCAACCTCATGCAGAATGCCCACCACGCGATGCCCGACGGCGGCACTCTGACCGCCCGCCTGACCAGCCGCGATGGCCACGCCGTGCTCGAAATCATCGACACGGGCATCGGCATGGCGCCCGAGCAGGTCCATAGCATTTTCGATCCCTTCTTCAGCCGCCGCGCCGATGGCGTGGCCGGGACCGGACTGGGCCTGACCATCGTCAGGAACTTCGTCGAGCGGATGGGCGGCGACATCGACGTGCGCAGCGAGCCTGGCCAGGGTTCGTGCTTCCGCATCCGCCTGGCGCTGGCGGAAACCGTAATGGAGACCAGCTCTTGAAACGCAAGACCCTGCTCATCGTCGACGACGACGCCGTCTTCAACGGCCTGCTGCGCCGCCAGATCGAGTCGATGGGCTTCGCCACCATCGGCGCCGGCTCCTGGGCCGAGGCCCAGCAACGCCTCGGCGAGATCGAGCCGAACGCCATCATCCTCGACTTCAAGTTGCCCGACAGCGACGCCGCCAGGATCCTGGCCGAGATCCGCAACCAGTATCCGGTAATCGTGCTGACCGGCTACGGCTCGATCCCCAACGCGGTCAGCGCCATACGGGAGGGCGCCGCCGACTTTCTGACCAAGCCGGTCAATGTCGACGAGCTGGAGCTGACGGTCCGCCGTGTCCTGGAAACCGCCGAGTTGCGGGAATCGAACCGCTTTTACCGCACCCAACTGGCGTCGCGCCGCCCGGGGCCGCTGGTCTACGACAGCGCGGCGATGCGCGAAGTACAGACGCTGATTCACGCCGTGGGGCCGACCGACGCCACGGTGCTGATACTCGGTGAATCGGGCACCGGCAAGGAAATGGTGGCGCAGGCCATCCACGACCACAGCTCGCGCGCCAGCCGCGAACTGGTGGCCATCGACGGCAGCGGCTTGCAGGAAAGCCTGTTCGAGTCGGAATTATTCGGCCACGAGCGCGGCGCCTTTACCGGCGCGGACCGCCAGAAGCGCGGCCTGATCGAGGAAGCCGGCGGCAGCACGCTGTTCCTCGACGAGATCGGCGACATCGGCGCGGCCATCCAGGCCAAGCTGCTGCGGGTCATGGAAACCAGCACCTTCCGCCGCCTCGGCGGCAACAAGACGCTGGCGGCGGACGCGCGCTTCGTCGCCGCCACCAACCGCGACATCGCCGAGATGAGCCGGGCCGGCACCTTTCGCAGCGATCTGTATTTCCGCTTGTCGCGCTTCGTCATCACCGTGCCGCCATTGCGCGAGCGCCGCGAGGACGTCGAACCGCTGACCCGGCATTTCCTCTCGCTGCTGACGCGCACCGCGCCGATGACCATGGCCGCCGACGCCCTCAAGCTGCTGGTCGCCTACAACTGGCCGGGCAACGTGCGCGAACTCAGGAACGCCATCGAACGGGCCGTCATTCTCGCCCGGCCGGGACGCCAGATCAGGAGCGAACACCTCGCCTTCATTCCCCGTGACCAGAGCGAAGGGATCGTGTTGCGTTTTGGTCAGGAGCCCAGCCTGGAACAGATCGAGCGCGAGTATCTGCGTCTGGCCATGGCCAAGCATGGCGGCAACCGCCAGAAGACCGCCGCCGTGCTCGGCATCAGCGAGCGGCACGTCTACCGGCTGATCGAAAAATACCGCGAAGATTAGTCTAAACCGGGCCGCACACTGGCCGATAACCCTGGATAAGGCGTGGATTTCGCGATAAGCTCAAACCGCTTGAAATCTAGCCAATAGAACAAGAGTTCGATCCAATCCGGGGGGATGTCATGGGTATCATGAATTGGTTCAAGCAGGCTCCGGGGGAAAGCAACCCCGTGGCGGTGGCACCGATGCCGGCAGCGACGCTGCCCGGCGAGGAGCGCGGTGTCGAAGTCGGCGGCCTCAACTTCAAGTCGGCGGTCGATGCCCACATGAAGTGGAAGATGCGCCTGCTGTCGTACATCAACGGCACCAGCACGGAAGATCTCAAAGCCGATGTGGTCTGCCGCGACGACCAGTGTCCGCTCGGAAAATGGATCTACAGCCGGGGCGGCGGCGAGTTCGGCTATTCGGAAACCTTCTTCGACATGAAGGCGCACCACGCCAACTTCCATCGTTGCGCCGGCGCGGTGCTGACAGCGGCGCAGGCGGGCGAAAAGGAAAAGGCCCTCAACCTGCTCCACCACGGCGACTACGTGCGTGCCTCGGAGCGCGTCAAGAAGCTTCTGGCGAAGCTCTTCGTCCTCGTCTCCGACGGCAAGACGGCGATCGACGCGCACGCAAAGTGGAAAGAACGGCTACAGGACTACATCACCGGCCGAAGCGAGGAAGACGTCACCATGGAATCGGCGATGCGCGACGACTTGTGCGCTCTCGGCGTCTGGCTCGGCGGCGAAGGCAAGCAGCACTACGGACACACGCCGGGCTTCGACGCCTTGCGTCAGGCGCATACCCGTTTCCACCGTTGCGCCGGCGAGGTTCTCGCCATGGCCGCCAACGGGCGCCCCGACGAGGCGCTCGCGATGCTGGAAGAAGGCGACTACGCGGACGCCTCGGACGATGTGACCGCGGCCCTGGTCGACCTTTTCGCCGCGCGACGCAACTGACCGCGGCGGCTCACCGCCGCTGTTCGAGAGCCCGTTCGATGAAGTGCCGAGCCACGCGCGGCTTGGGCACGCGGTCGGCGAACCACTCGCGCACGTCGGTATCCAGCCCCAGGCCGTGCATGTAGTTGTAGAGCGCCTTGTTCAACGCGATGCCGAGTGCATCATGGTCGACACCGGCGGGATCGATGAAGCCGACGTCGTTCCTGGCGAAGGCCGTGGCGGGCAGCGGCCGCAGCGTTACCCCATATTGCTCGGGGTACTGACCGACCGGCGAATGGACCGTACAGGCGAACCGGTGGAAAAAGCCGGACTGGATGCAGCCGGCGGCGAATAACTGGCGCACGTATTCGAGGGCATCGACCGTATCGAGCACCGTCTGGGTCGGGAATCCGTACATCAGGTAGGCATGAACCAGGACGCCGGCATCTGAAAAGGCGTGCGTCACCCGCGCCACCTGATCGACCGAAACACCCTTTTGCATCAGCTTCAGCAAGCGGTCCGAGGCCACCTCCAGGCCACCGGAAACGGCGATGCAGCCGCTCTCGGCCAGCCTGGCGCAGAGTTCCGGCGTGAATGACTTTTCAAAACGAATGTTGCCCCACCAAGAGATCGCGCGATTGCGCCGCAGCAACTCGTCGGCCATCGCCGACAAGGCCTTCGGTGGCGCCGCCTCGTCGACGAAATGGAAGCCGGTCTGCCCCGTTTCGGCGATGACGGTCTCGATCCGGTCGACCAGTGTGGTGGCGGCGACGGTGTCGTAGCGCGCGATGTAGTCGAGCGTCACATCGCAGAAGCTGCACTTCTTCCAGTAGCAGCCATGTGCGACGGTGAGCTTGTTCCAGCGCCCGTCCGACCACAGCCGATGCATCGGATTGAGCATGTCGAGCACCGACAGATAGCGGTCGAGCGGCAGGCCATCCCAAGTCGGTGTGCCGACCTCGGCGAAGGGCACGTCGGGTTCGCCGGCGTCCACGTAGCGCACCGGCGAGCCGTCCGCCGGGCGCGGGAAGGTACGGACCAACCGTTCCACCGGCCGTTCGCCGCGCAGGTGTTCGAGCAGCGCCAGAATGGGCCGCTCGCCGTCGTCGAGCGTGACGAAATCGAAGTAGTCGAAGACACGCCGCTCGCTCAGTTCGCGCAGCTCGGTGTTGACGTAGCCGCCACCGAGCACGGTGACGATGGCCGGATCGTGCGCCTTGATCGCCTGGGCGATGCGAAACGCGCCATAGACCGAGCCGGGGAACGGCACGGAAACGAGCACCAGCCGCGGCGCATGACGCGCCAGCGCCGCCAGCGTCAGCTCGCCCAGCGTGGCGTCGACCAGATTGGCCGGCGCCGCCAACGCGTCGGCCAGCGGCTCGAAGCTCGCCTGACTGAGCGCCAGCGATTCGGCGTAGCGGACGAACTCGAAGCGCGCATCCACCGCGTCGCGCAGCACATCGGCGACATCGTTGAGGTACAACGTCGCGAAATGCCGCGCCCGATCGTGCAGCCCGAGGGCACCGAACGCCCAGGCCAGCGGATCGCCGCCATCGGGATCGACATAGTCATCCAGCGGCTGGAAGCGCTCGCCCTCCGGCAGAAAGTTGCGGCCGGCGATGCGCTGCGCCAGCGTCGCGTCCCGCCCCTGAAGAAACGAAACCGCCGGGCCGATGCTCCTCAGATAGGCGTCGAAACGCTGGTCGAACGCCTTGACGCGCCCGGTACGCTCACGCTTGGGCAGCGCCGCGATGCGCGCGCGGATCGCCCGCAACCCGTCCGGCGAAAAGAGCCGCAGCACCAGCGCCAGCGCCAGATCCTCCTGCGCCGCGTCGACACCGCGCGAGCGCAGAAAACCGGTCAGGTAGGCCGTGGACGGATAGGGCGTATTGAGCTGCGTCATCGGCGCGATGAGGGAGAGGACGCGCATCGTTGGTTTCGGCAAGGGATCGGTTTCCTGATCGGCGGCGGTAAGCCGCGCAGTATGCCTCGTCGGGCGCCCCTACGCAGTTGCGCTTCGCTTCGTTCGCTGTGATCACCTTACTGTGGGACTTCCACCCACTAGAGTGCGCCCATGCTGTGCGCACAAGAAAAAGGCCCGCATCGCGGGCCTTTGGTACTTTCGGGTTCCGGCTAGCTCGATAGCTCGAGCCGCTTTTCAATTCGTTCCACGCGGTCGGCGATTCGGTCGATACGCAGGCTTTGCTCCGCGGTCGCTTCCTCGTTGTGGGCAATGTCTCGCCGCAGGCCGGCAACTGCTACTTCGATTCGACCTAAGCGGGTCGTGTTTTCTTTCAGGTCCATCTTGATCGTGCCGATGTCGGCTCGTATGGCCTTTAGGTGTTCGAGTAGCAGGTTATCGACGTTGTCGGTCATGGTGTGGTCTCCTTCGGGGAATAGTTTAGTTGACTTATTCCGATGAGTACAACTTCACGGATCTTCGCTTTCGCCTCATTTTTTCGGTTCATCCTCGCTCACGCGGGGAACGCATATCCAGATCATACCCATTTCATATGACACCACCCTAACCCGGCAAAGGCGCACCAGATGAGCCTGCCACAACAAATTTCCAACATCTTCCGGCGACTATAATTCTTGCCTTCCCCGCACACCCCGACTTCCGTGACCGGTCCATTACTCCTTCCGTCCGCAGGCTTTCCCGTTCCCCACCCCGGCCGCCGCCAAGACCTGCCGCCGCTGGCCGGTTCCGCCGACGCGCTGGCGATCGCCGAGCTTGCCGGGCCCGGGCAACTGCTGCTGGTCGTTACCGCCAGCCCGCTGGAGGCTCAGCGGCTACAGGAGGAAATCGCCTGGTTCGCGCCGGGACTCAGGGTGCATTTGCTGCCGGACTGGGAGACGCTGCCCTACGACAGTTTTTCGCCGCATCAGGACCTGATTTCGGAACGTTTGGCGACCTTGTACGCGGTGGTGCGCGGCGATTGCGAGGTGCTGATCGCCGCCGCCGCGACGGCCCTGGCGCGCATGGCGCCGCCATCGCACCTGATCGGCCACACCTTTTTCCTGAAGAAGGGCGACCGGCTCGATCTGGAGAAGCTGCGCGGCCAGTTGACGCTGGCCGGTTACCAGCATGTCACGCAGGTGGTGGCGGCCGGGGAGTACAGCGTGCGCGGCGGGCTGATCGATCTCTTTCCGATGGGCACGCAACTGCCCTACCGCATCGAGCTGTTCGACGACGAGGTGGAGACGCTGCGCACCTTCGATGTCGACTCGCAGCGCACGCTCTTTCCGGTACCGGAAATCCGCCTGCTGCCGGCGCGCGAGTTTCCGCTCGGCGAGCCGGGCCGGAACAAGTTCCGCAGCCGCTTCCGGGAGACCTTCGAAGGCGACGCGTCGCGCATCGCGCTCTACAAGGACGTTTCCAACGGCGCGCTGCCGGCCGGCATCGAGTACTACCTGCCGCTGTTCTTCGACGAGACGGCGACGCTGTTCGACTATCTGCCCAAGGACACGCGGCTGCTCAGCCACCATGACGTGCCGGCCGCCATCGCCGAGTTCTGGCGTGACACGACCGGCCGTCACGACATGCTCAAGGGCGACCGCTCGCGGCCGGTGCTGCCGCCACACGACCTGTTCCTGAGCGACGAGCAGTTCTTCGTCGCCTGCCAGGCTTTCCCCCGCTATCACCTGGCCGGCGATGTCGACACGAGCTGGGTGGTGCCGGCAGTGGCGGTGGACCGCAAGGCCGACCAGCCGCTCGCCGCGTTGCGGGCCTTCCTCGACGGCTTTGCCGGCCGGGTGCTGCTGGCGGCCGAATCGCCGGGGCGCCGCGAGACCATCGGCGACTATCTGGCCGAGTATGGCCTGCGCGCCGAGCCCTGCGCGGACTTCGCCGCCTTCGTGGCCGGCGAAGCGCGCTTCATGCTGGGCGTGGCGCCGCTTTCCGGCGGCTTCGTGCTGCCGGCGGCGCGGCTGGCGATCGTCACCGAGAACGAGTTGTACGCCGCCAACGCCCGCCCCCGCAGCCGGCGCGAGGCGACACGGCGCGCCAACCTGGAGGGCTGGCTGCGCGATCTCTCCGAACTGCGCATCGGCGACCCGGTGGTTCACGAGTCGCATGGCATCGGCCGCTACCGGGGCCTGGCGCACATGGACTACGGCGACGGGGACACCGAATTCCTGCACCTGGAATACGCCGAGGGCGCCACGCTGTACGTGCCCGTTTCGCAACTGCACGTCATCTCGCGCTACAGCGGCGCCGACCCGGAGGCGGTGGAACTGCACCGCCTCGGCTCCGGCCAGTGGGAGAAGGCCAAGAAGAAAGCCGCCGAGCAGGTGCGCGACACCGCCGCCGAGCTACTGCACCTCTACGCGCAGCGCGCCGCACGCCAGGGCCACGCCTTCGATTTCAAGCAGCACGATCTGGAAGCCTTCGCCGACGGCTTCGGTTTCGAGGAAACGCCCGACCAGCGCGCCGCCATCGACGCCGTGGTCGCCGACATGAAGTCGGGCAAGCCGATGGACCGGCTGGTCTGCGGCGACGTCGGCTTCGGCAAGACCGAGGTGGCGCTGCGCGCGGCCTTCGTCGCCATCGCCGACGGCAAGCAGGTGGCGGTACTCTGCCCGACCACCCTGCTCGCCGAGCAGCACTACCAGACCTTCGCCGACCGCTTTGCCGGCTGGCCGGTGAAGGTGGCGGAGCTGTCGCGCTTTCGCTCGGCCCGCGAGCAGGCCGACGCCATCCAGGGCCTGGGCGAGGGCAAGATCGACATCCTGATCGGCACCCATCGCCTGTTGCAGAAGGACGTGGCCTTCTCGCGTCTCGGCCTGGTGATCGTCGACGAGGAACACCGTTTCGGCGTGCGGCAGAAGGAAGCGTTGAAGGCGCTGCGCGCCGAAGTGGATGTGCTGACGCTCACCGCGACGCCGATTCCGCGCACCCTGGGTCTATCGCTGGAGGGCCTGCGCGATTTCTCGGTGATCGCCACCGCGCCGCAGAAACGGCTGGCGATCAAGACCTTCGTTTCCAAGTGGTCGAGCGGCCTGATCCGCGAGGCCTGCCTGCGCGAGTTCAAGCGCGGCGGCCAGGTCTATTTCCTGCACAACGAAGTCGAGACCATCGAGACCATGCGTGACAAGCTGGCCAAGCTCCTGCCCGAGGCGCGCATCGTCGTCGGCCATGGCCAACTGCCGGAGCGCGAGCTGGAGCGGGTGATGCGCGAATTCACCCAGCAGAAACACAGCCTGCTGCTCTGTTCGACCATCATCGAGACCGGCATCGACAACCCGCACGCCAACACCATCATCATCAACCGCGCCGACAAGTTCGGTGTGGCGCAGCTACACCAGTTGCGCGGCCGGGTCGGCCGCTCGCACCACCAGGCCTATGCCTACCTGCTCACCCACGAGGAGGCCAAGCCGACCACCCAGGCCCAGCGCCGGCTCGATGCCATCCAGGCCATGGAAGAGTTGGGCTCGGGCTTCTTCCTGGCCATGCACGATCTGGAGATTCGCGGCGCCGGCGAGGTGCTGGGCGAAAACCAGAGCGGCGAGATCCACGAGATCGGCTTCGCGCTCTACACGAACATGCTCAATGCCGCCGTCCGGGCGTTGAAGGACGGCAAGGCGATACCCGACCTGACCGCGCCGCTGTCGGTGACTTCCGAGATCAACCTGCGCGTACCGGCGCTGCTGCCGAACGACTACTGCCCGGATGTGCATGAGCGCCTGACGCTCTACAAGCGGCTGGCCAACTGCGACGCGGAAGACGACCTGCGCACGCTTCAGGAGGAACTTGTCGACCGCTTTGGCGAACTGCCGGCCCAGGCGCAGGCGCTGGTGGAGACGCACCGACTGCGCCTGGCCGGCAAGGCCATCGGTGTCGCCAAGCTGGATGCCGGGCCGGCCGCGATCCAGTTGCAACTGATCCCCAATCCGCCCATCAATCCGGCCGACGTGATCCTGCTCATTCAGTCGGATCGCGCCTTCAAACTGGCCGGACCGGACAAGCTGACCTGGAAGAAGGCGACCGCCACCCTCAAGGATCGCACCAGCGCCGTGCGCGACCTGTTCGGCCGCTTGCAGGGCAAGGCGAAACCGGGTCGCTAGATTGCCGCCGCCGCGCCGACGCGGTTGGCGCCGGCGAACTGGAGCACCACTCGCACCAGGGCCTCGGGATCGATGGGTTTGGCGACATGCCCGACCATGCCCACGGCGAAACACCGCTCGAGTTCCCCGCCGAAGGCGTGCGCCGTCTGCCCGATGATCGGCAGACCGGGCGCCAGTTCCAGAATCCGGCGCGTCGCCTCGTAGCCGTCCATTTGCGGCATCTGGATATCCATGAGCACGACGTCGTAGGCGGCACCACCGTCCATCCGAACCCGTTCCACCGCCTCCCGGCCATTGACGACCATCGTCACCTCGGCACCGTCCTCGACCAGGTTTTCCTCGATCACCGACCGGTTGATGGCATCGTCCTCGGCGACGAGGATGGCAATCCCGGCCAAGGGTTTTTGGGCCGGGGTCGCTGAAGCGATGGCCGGCGGAACCGCATGACCGGAGACCGAGTCCGGCCGCACATAGGGCAGGGTGACCTCGAAGAGACTGCCGGCGCCGGGCCGGCTCTCGACGCGAATGTCGCCGGCCATCAAGTCCAGGATCCGTTTGCTGATCGCCAGCCCCAAACCGGTGCCACCGAATCTCCGCGTCGTCGAACCATCGGCCTGCTGGAACGGATTGAACAACTGGTCGAGTTGAGCCGGGGTCATGCCGATACCGGTATCGGCGACCTTGAACACCAGGCGCTCGCCTTGGCGGGAGGCGGACAGAACCACGCTGCCCGCCTCGGTGAACTTGACGGCGTTGGCGAGCAGATTGAGCAGAACCTGGCCGATGCGCAGGGGGTCGCCGACGCAGGCCAGCGGCAGATCGTCGGCCAGGTCAACGCGCAGGTCGAGGTGTTTGGCGCGGGCCCGATCGCGAACCAGGTCGACCGCCTGGCCGATGACTTGCCGTAGCGTGACTTCGGTTCGTTCGATGGTCAGCTTTCCCTCTTCGATCTTGGAAAAGTCGAGGATCTCGTTGATGACGCCGAGCAGAATCTTGCCCGAAGACAATATTTTCTCGAAGGCGTTGCGCGCCTTCTCGCTGTCCTGATAGTAGCGATGGCCGATCTGGGCAAAGCCCAGGACGCCGTTGAGCGGCGTCCGAATCTCGTGACTCATGTTGGCCAGAAACTCGCTGCGGATCCTGGCCAGATTCTCGGCCGCGAGCAACGCTCGTTCGCGCGCCTGCGCCGCCGCGCGTTGCTCGCTCACGTCTACGAAGCTGGTCACGGCGCCGGTCGTTTGGCCATCGGCCACGATGGGGTGGATCGCGTACATCACCGGAATCGCATGGCCGTCGGCGTGCCAATACACCTCACTGTCCATGCGGATCTCCTCGCCCTGGCGCAGGGCACCGTGACTCGGACAGGCCTCGGCCGGATAGGCGGTGCCGTCGGGCCAGCTGTGATGAAAGAGCTCATGGGCGGAACGACCGACGACTTGCTCGGGGCGGTAGCCGAGCATGCGGCAGGCCGCCGGATTGACGAAGGTGATGACGCCAGTCTTGTCGACGCCATACAGGCCATCGGCGCTGGACTCCAGGATATGACTGGCCCTGGCTTCGGTTTCGGTCAGTTCGGCCGTGCGTTGCCGGACCAGGTCTTCGAGATGGAGCCGGTGCTGTTCCAATTCGGCTTCGGCTTGCTTGCGGTCGTTGATGTTCATGGTCGTTCCGACGGCCAGTTCCGGCCGTCCCCCGGCCCCGCGCCGCATGACCAGACCGTGGCTGTGAACCCAGTTCCAGCGGTCCGGGCCTTGCCCCACCCGATACTCCAGATCGAAAGTCGGGGCACCGGTCGCCAGCGCCGCCTCGAAGCGGCGGAGGAACGGCTCGCGATCCCGCGGATGGATGCGCTCGAGCCAGGCATCCAGGTTGCGCGGCGCCTCATCGGCCGCCACACCCAGCAGCGGCAGCATCGACTCGTCGTACTCCAGTGAGTTGTTGACGAGGTCCAACTCCCACACGAGAAGCCGAGCGGCCTCCAAGGCAATTTTCAGGTGGCTCTCGGCGTGAATGATGCCGTGCGTCAGGGACTCCCTCTGCCGTTCGGCCAAAGCGCCGAGCAGATAGCTCAACAGTGCCAGGCTGGGCGGCGCAACCAGTACGGCGGCGACTAAGCCGGTGAGCAGATAGTCGGGGGGCACCTCGCCCTTCAGAAGCAGACCCATCGCCGCGACGATCAACTCGACAGCCAGCAGGATGCCGAGCGAAATGACCACGCCCAGACGCCACCCCTTGAGGCGCTGGAGAAGCGGAATCAGATCTACCCTCACGCCAAGACCCTCGTTGCGTTCAAGCGAGTAATTCTATGCTCCCGGGTACGCCTTTAGTCATAGCAGCGCGGATCTTTCCCAACCACCGGGAGACTGCCAACCGAGGCTTCGGAGAGTGAGGCAAGATACAATTATGGTCTTCGCCGCACGTATCCTTGCCCCCACCATGCAACCTACCGAAAACCTCAACATTGAAGCATTCGAGGCGATGCCGACGCCGGCCGAGATTCACACTCGCCTGCCTTTGTCGGAAGCCGCGGAGCGAACTGTCATCGACGGTCGGCATACGTTGTCGGACATCCTGGACCGCGGGGATCCGCGCCTGTTCATTGTCGTCGGTCCGTGTTCGATCCACGACCCGGTCGCCGGCCTGGACTATGCTCGCCGATTGAAGGCGCTGGCCGACGAGGTTGCCGATACGCTCTATCTGGTGATGCGCGTCTATTTCGAGAAGCCCCGGACCGTCACCGGCTGGAAGGGATATATCAACGACCCGCGTCTCGACGATTCCTTCCATATCGAGGAAGGCATGCGCAAGGCGCGCGAATTTCTCCTGGCGGTCAATGAGCTCGGCCTACCGGCCGGCACCGAGGCGCTCGACCCCATTTCTCCGCAGTATCTCGGCGACCTGGTGTCCTGGACGGCCATCGGCGCCCGTACCGCCGAGTCGCAAACGCATCGGGAAATGGCCTCGGGGCTGTCCACGCCGGTGGGCTTCAAGAACGGCACCGATGGCTCCCTCGAGACGGCCATCAACGCCATCCTCTCGGCCTCGCGGCCGCACAGTTTTCTCGGCATCAACGGCGAGGGGCGGACCTCGGTGATCCGCACGCGCGGTAACCGCTATGGCCACCTGGTGCTGCGTGGCGGTGGCGAACGGCCGAACTACGACACGGTCAGCGTCGCCATGGCCGAACAGGCGCTGGCCAAGGCCAAGCTGGCCGAAAACGTGGTCATCGATTGCTCGCACGCCAACAGCTTCAAGAAGCCGGCCTTGCAACCGCTGGTGATGCATGACTGCGTGAACCAGATCCGGGTCGGCAACCAATCGATCGTCGGCCTGATGATCGAGAGCTTCATCGAGGCCGGCAACCAGCCGATCCCCGACGACCTCGGCAAGTTGAAGTACGGCTGTTCGGTCACCGATGCCTGCGTCGACTGGCCGACCACCGAGAAGATGATCCGCGACGCCCGCGAGGCCCTCAGGGAACCGCTGGCGACCCGCTCCGCCGCGCCCCGTCAATAGGATTGCCATGTCGCTCATCAAGCCCCTGCGCGGCCTGCGTCCGGCCGCCGACCATGCCGGCGCCGTCGCCGCCCCACCCTACGATGTGCTGTCGACCGAGGAAGCCCGAGTCCGCGCCGCGGGGAAACCCTGGAGCTTCCTGCATATTTCGAAGCCGGAGATCGACCTGCCAGCCGACACCGATCCCTACTCGCCGGCGGTCTATGCCAAGGCGAGCGAGAACCTGCGACAAATGCTGACCGCCGGCATCCTGCACCGCGACGCGACACCCTGCTACTACGGTTACGAGCTGCGGATGGGCAACCACCGGCAGCTCGGTTTCGTCGCCGCCGCCTCGGTGGCTGCCTACGACACCGGGCGCGTCAAGAAGCACGAGTTCACCCGCCCGGACAAGGAAGACGACCGGGTACGGCAGATCGACGCGCTCAATGCCCAGACCGGTCCGGTCTTGCTGGCCTACCCGGACGCGCCCGCGGCCGACCGTCTGCTCGCCCAGGCTTGCGCCGGCACCCCGGCGGCCGAAGTCACCGCCGACGACGGCATCCGCCATACGATCTGGGTCATCGGCGACGAGGCGCTGATTCGCGACATCACCGCCGCCTTCGACGCCCTGCCGGCGCTCTACATCGCCGACGGCCATCACCGCTCGGCGGCGGCTTCGCGGGTGGCCGCCGCCCGGCGCAAACCGGGTAGCGAACAATCCAGCGACTACTTCCTGGCGGTGATCTTTCCGCACCATCAGATGAAGATCCTCGACTACAACCGGGTCGTGAAGGATCTCAACGGCCTGTCGGCGGACCAGTTCCTCGCCCGCATCGCCGAGCGCTTTGCCGTGGCGCCGGCTTGCGGCGCGGTGGCGCCGCTGTGTCCGGGCGAGGTGGGGCTGTACCTGCCGGGCCGCTGGTATCGCCTCAACATCGACCCGAAACTGTTCTCTACCGACCCGGTGGGGCGGCTGGATGTGAGCCTGCTGTCGGAGCATCTGCTCGGACCGGTGCTGGGCATCACGGACTTGCGGCGCGACAAGCGTATCGATTTCGTTGGCGGCATCCGGGGGCTCGCGGAACTGGAAAAGCGCGTCGATAGCGGCGAAATGGCCGCCGCCTTCGCCATGTATCCGACGCGCATGGCGGACCTGATGGCGGTGGCCGACGCCGGCCAGGTGATGCCGCCCAAATCGACCTGGTTTGAGCCTAAACTAGCGGACGGACTGGTATCCCACGTCCTCGATTAGGGTGATTGCCCATGGCCAAAATCATAGCCGCCGCGTTGCTCTACACGTTTCTTGCCCTGCCAGCCCTGGCACAGCAGGCGGGCCGCATCGACCTGATCGACGGCGAGGTTCGGATCATCAACGCCAAGGCGCAGGCGCGCATCGCGCAGCTCGGTGAAGCCGTCAATCAAGGCGACACCGTCACCACCGGCAGGAACGGCGAGGCGCATCTCAAGATGGATGATGGCGGCATGCTGGCGATTCGTCCCGATGCGCGCCTGAGCATCGTCAAGTTCCAGAGCAAGGGTCAGGACAGCGACGTCAGCCTCGTCTCCCTGGCCCGTGGCGCCCTGCGCGCCATTACCGGCTGGATCGGTCGCCGTTCCCCCGACCGCGTCAATATCCAGACGCCGACGGCAACGATCGGCATTCGCGGCACCGACCATGAGGTCGTTGTCGTCCCGGAGGGAAGCAGCGAGGGGCAGCCCGGTACCTACGACAAAGTAAACGCTGGCGGCACGCGGGTCAGCAGCGAGCGGGGTGTCGTCGATATCTCGCCCGGCCAGGCGGCTTTCGCCTCGCCGACCGCCGCGCCGACGGTGCTGGCGACCATCCCCGAGGACGTTTTCAAGCCTAGCCGCAACGATAGTCGCCTCGAAGGCCTCAACGAGCGGCTACAGCGCTCGCCGGAGAGTCGGAGTTTCATCGTTCCGGCTCCGCCGGGCGGCCGCGGCGCGGCAGGCGCGGGCAAGAGCGGCGGCGTGCAGGTCCAGGGCAACACGCGGATCAACGCCGCGGCCAAGGATACCAACGCCATCGCCATCGGCCAGGACAACGAGGTCGGCAACTCGATCGGTACCATCGGCGGCAAATAGGGAGTCTTCATGACCTACCAGTACATCCTTGCCGAGACGCGCGGCCCCGCTGGTCGCGTCGGTCTGATCACCCTCAACCGGCCGCAGCAACTGAACGCGCTCAGCGACGCCCTGATCGACGAACTGGGCGAGGCGCTGGCCGCCTTCGAGGCCGACGACGACATCGGCTGCATCGTCATCACCGGCTCCGAGAAGGCCTTCGCCGCCGGCGCCGACATCGCGGCGATGAAGGACTTCGACTACATGAAGGCCTACCAGGACGACTACATCACCCGCAACTGGGAACGGGTCAAGAGCTGCCGCAAGCCGGTGATCGCCGCAGTGGCCGGCTACGCGCTTGGCGGTGGCTGCGAGCTGGCGATGAGCTGCGACATGATCTTCGCCGCCGACACGGCGAAGTTCGGCCAGCCGGAAATCAAGCTCGGCATCCTGCCCGGCGCCGGCGGCACGCAGCGACTGCCCCGCGCCATCGGCAAGGCCAAGGCGATGGACATGTGCCTGACGGCGCGCATGATGGATGCCACGGAAGCCGAGCGTTCCGGCCTCGTCGCACGGGTCATTCCGGCCGACAAGTTACTCGACGAAACGCTGGCCGCAGCCGCGACCATCGCCGGCTATTCACTGCCGGTGGTGATGATGGTCAAGGAATCGGTGAACCGCGCCTTCGAGTCCTCGCTCGCCGAGGGGCTGCTGTTCGAGCGCCGCGCCTTCCACGCCGCCTTCGCGCTCGAGGACCAGAAGGAAGGCATGGCCGCCTTCGTCGAGAAACGCAAGCCCGTCTTCAAGAACCGCTGAACGACGACTTCCGCCACCATCGGCGCGTCAAGCGCCGCTCGTTGCGGCCACTGGCAGCCGCACTTTCACTCGTCGGGTAACGGCCAGAAACAACCCGTCAAACATTCTCCGAAGCTCTCACTCAAAGGTCTGCTCGGCTCTGAAAACTGTCGGATGATCTAAGGAAGCAACCCGGCCTGAGCCAACATTCCACGTCACGAGCGCTCGCACTATCTTGAAGAAAATGACAGGCCTGTCGCCTTCACTTGGGTACCTTCATAGCGCGCTGCAGACCGACCTCCTCGTTGGCATGGTCGCGGTTCCACAACTGGAATAGCGGGTATTTCAGGTACGCCTTGTCGGCCACGTAGCGCAACACGTTAGCCAGCCGAAAAAACTGCACCACCGAATCGACGCGAAAGACTTCCTTGCCGTGTTCGTCGAACATGATTAACGTCGGCGCATAGAACAATCCAAGATGGCGTGCCCACGTGCGCGCAGTCATGCGTTTGCCGTCCGGTGTCAGCACCGGCGTCGCGTTATCCCAGACGTTGAGCTGAACCACCTCGAAGGCCTGCAGGCGCTTGCGTACGAGGGGGTTCTGGAGCGGCTCCGAATGCAGAACGTCGCAGGCATGGCAGCGGGGCTGTTCAAAGATCACGAGCAGTGGTTTGCGGGCCGCGAAACGGCTGCGGTCGAGCGCATACGGTGGTGAGCTGAATATCGGGTCTGGGTTCAGCGTTTCATCGGCGAACAGCGGGGGCGGGGTTGCGTGTTCCAGGTACTCGCTGAAACTCTGGGTCTTGTAGTGCCCATCGGCGACATATTCAAGTGCCGCGCGCATCTTGTAGGGGGGGTGGTAGCCGACTAGTTTCAGTGCCAGTTTGCGTCCCTTGACATAGAACAGTAGCGTCGGCGTGAGTTGCGCTTTCTGAGCGATCGCGAATTCGTTGATCGGCTTGGTCTTGCCATCCATGCCGGTGATTTTCTCAATGCTGTGGGTGTTCAGCCCGACCACGTCGAAGTGCAAGCGCAGGTAGCGCACCAGATCGCCCTTGGACAGGTTGTCTTTCATGAGCGCCTGGCAGTATGAGCAATGCTTCTGACCGAAATAGACGATCAGTCCTTGCTTCCCGGAGGAGAGCGCTTCATCGAGATCCTCGGGCAGATTGTAGAAACTGGCCTTGAACCAGTCCGGATGTTCATCCTGGTAGTCGGTCGGGAGATCAATGAACGAATACGGGTCTTCGGCGGGCGGCGCAGCAATGGCGGCGTACGAACACAACAGTGCGGCGATTACCACCAAGGCCGTACGTATGTGTAAACACAGTGATTGCATTGCGGTGTCGAGGCGAGTGAGGTAGCGCAAAAGAATACGTTCCCCCGCCACGGTTTGCAATACCGAGTGACTGCTCAACTCTGTTACTCGCCTATTGATGATCGAGCGGCGAACAGCAGCAGCGGGTCGAGAACAGTCAATCCCAATTGTCATGACGCCGCAGCGACGTGCAGGTCGGCCGATCTGTCTGCGCCACCAATACAGACCACGACGGGTCGCCGCAATACAAAAGGGCCGCACTCGCGGCCCTTTGTTCGTCCCGCCGCGCCCGCCTACTTGAACGGGTGGCGCAGGACGATGGTCTCCTCCCGGTCCGGGCCGGTCGAAATCATGTCCACCGGCACTTCGCAGAGCGATTCCATGCGCTTGATGTAGTTCTGCGCGGCCTTCGGCAGGGCCTCGAAGGACTTCACGCCGACGGTGCTCTCAGTCCAGCCGGGCATCGACTCGTAGACCGGCTCGCAGCGCTCCAGGTCGTCGGCGCCCACGGGCAGGATGTCGGTGAACTGGCCGTCGAGCTTGTAGCCGGTGCACAGCTTCATTTCCTCGATGCCGTCGAGCACGTCGAGCTTCATGACGCAGAGGCCGGAGACGCCGTTGATCTGGATCGAGCGCTTGAGCGCGGCGGCGTCAAACCAGCCGCAGCGGCGGGCCCGACCGGTGGTGGCGCCGAATTCGTGCCCCTTGGTCGCCATGTGCTTGCCGACCGGGTCCTGCTTGTCGACGGCGTCGTAAAGTTCGGTGGGGAACGGGCCGCTGCCGACGCGCGTCGTATAGGCCTTGGTGATGCCAAGAACATAGTGCAGCATGCCCGGCCCGACCCCGGCGCCGGTGGAGGCCCCCCCGGCGATGCAGTTCGAGGAGGTGACGTAGGGATAGGTGCCGTGGTCGATGTCGAGCAGCGTGCCCTGAGCGCCCTCGAACAGGATGTTGGCGCCGCCCTTGTGCGCTTCATAGAGCGAACGCGGCACGTCGGCGATCATCTTCGTCAGGCGCGGCGCCAGCGCCATGGCGCCGTCGAGCACCTTCTGGAAGTCGACCGGATCGGCGCCGAGAAAATTCTTCAGCACGAAGTTGTGGTATTCGAGCACCTCGCCCAGCTTTTCGGCGAACCGCTTGGGCCGCAGCAGATCCTGGACGCGCAGGCCGCGGCGCGACACCTTGTCCTCGTAGGCCGGGCCGATGCCGCGGCCGGTGGTGCCGATCTTCTTCGCGCCCTTCGCGACTTCACGCGCGATGTCGAGCGCCTGGTGGTACGGCAGGATCAGCGGGCAGGCCTCGGAAATCCGCAGCCGTGCGTCGGCGTCGACACCGGCGGCCTTGAGTTCGTCGAGTTCCTTGACCAGCGCATCCGGCGACAGAACCACACCATTACCGATATAGCAGGTCACGCCTTCGCGCAAAATGCCGGATGGCACCAAGTGCAGCACGGTCTTGTGACCGCCGATCACCAGCGTGTGGCCCGCATTGTGCCCGCCCTGGTAGCGGACCACCGCCTGGGCGTGGTCGGTCAGCCAGTCGACGATCTTGCCCTTGCCTTCGTCGCCCCATTGCGTGCCCACCACCACGACGTTCTTAGCCATGTTCAATCTTCCTTCAAAGGTTCGATAATCCATTCAGTACCGCGACGGCTCAAGAGCCGGTCGCAGCCCGCCTCCCGCCAGTCGCCGTCGTGGCCTGGCAGCGCCAGCACGACCGTCTCCCCACGGCCGCGCAAACGCTTGATTTCCTGCTGCAATTCACCGCTCTCGGGCCAGGGGGCGAGGATGGCGCCCGGCGCTTCCCGCCGCGGCGCGAGACGCGCCAGATCGCGCAAATCCATCGAGAATCCGGTCGCCGGCCGGCCGCGGCCGAAGGACGCGCCGACCTTGTCGTAGCGACCGCCGAGCGCCACCGCGCCGGGACTGCCTTGGCAATAGGCAGCGAAGACGACACCGCTGTGATAGTGGTAGCCCCGCAGATCGGCCAGATCGAAACCGACGGACATGTTGGGCAGATCTTCCAGATCGAGCGCCAGTCGCCGCAAGGTGACCAGCGGGGCACTGATCTCCGGGATGGCCGGCAGGCGCCGGGCTGCATCGTCCAAGGCATCGCTGCCGCCATAGCAGTCCGGCAGCGCCAGCAGCGCCGACCTGGCCGGCTCCGGCACCGTCGCCACCAAGGCGGCCAGGGTCGGCACGTCCTTGGCCTGCAAGGCGGCGAATAGTTCCTGTTCGGCATCGCCGGCGAGGCCGGCCTCGGCCATCAATGCACGAAAAATGCCGACGTGGCCGAGATCGATGCGCGTCGGTGCGATCGCCGCGAGATCGAGTGCGCGCGCCAGCAGACGAATGATCTCGCTGTCCGCCTCGGGACCGGCGTGGCCGTAGAGTTCGGCGCCGATCTGCAAGGGCTCGCGCGAGGCCAGCAATCCCGCCGGCAGCGTGTGCAGCACCCCGCCGCAGTAGCACAGGCGGGCGACACCCTTGCGGTTGAGCAGGTGGGCGTCGATGCGCGCCACTTGCGGCGTGATGTCGGCCCGCACACCCATGGTTCGACCGGAAAGCTGATCGACCAGTTTGAAGGTCCGCGGGTCGAGATCCCGCCCGCTGCCGGTAAGCAGGGATTCGAGGTATTCGAGCAGCGGCGGCGCCACCAGCTGATAGCCATGCCGGGAAAACTCATCGAGCAGACGACGGCGCAAGGCCTCGACAGCACCTGCTTCGTCGGGCAGCAAGTCTTCTATGCCCTCGGGCAATAGCCAGCGACGGTTCATGCGAGCACCGCCATCACGATCATGCCGATCAGCATCGATGTCAGGCCGATGAAACGGATCTGACCGTCGCTCATTTCCGTGACGCGGCGAAATGTTTCGCGCCAGACGCGCGGCGCTACGAACGGCAACATGCCTTCGAGCACGAGCATGAGCGCGAAGGCCAACAGCAGGGTCGATACCATGCGCCCGACGCCCTACTTGCCAGGACGACCGGCGCTCTTCAGATACTTGAAGAAGTCCGAATTCGGTTCCACCACCAGCACGTCGCTCTTGCTTCTGAACGAGCCGCGATAGGCTTCCAGGCTGCGATAGAAGGAATAGAACTCCGGGTTCTGATTAAAGGCCTGACCGTAGATGGCCGCCGCCTTGGCATCGCCGTCACCCATGATCTTCTGGGCGTCGCGATAGGCTTCCGCAACGATCACCTCGCGCTGGCGATCGGCGTCGGCCCTGATCTTTTCGGCCTCGGCGGCACCCTGCGAGCGCAGTTCGTTGGCGACGCGCTTGCGTTCCGTTTCCATGCGCCGATAGACCGCCTCGGACACCTCGGCGGGCAGATCAACGCGCTTCAGCCGGACATCGATGATCTCGACGCCGATGGCGCGCATATCGGCATCCGCCTTCTTCTGCACATCGGCCACGATCTTGTCGCGTTCGCCCGAGACGACATCATGTACGGTGCGTTTGCCAAACTCCTCGCGCAAGCCCGAATTCACCGTTTGCGACAGCCGCGTCTTGGCGATCATTTCGTCGCCGGCAACGGAAATGTAGTACTTGCGTACATCGTCAATGCGCCACTTGACAAAGGAGTCGACCAGGACGGGCTTCTTTTCCGCCGTCAGGAATCGCTCCGGCTCGGCCGAATCGAGCGTCAGAATGCGCCGATCGAAGAGACGGACATTCTGGATCAGCGGCCACTTCCAGTTCAGGCCCGGCTCCTTGATGACATCCTTGATCTCGCCAAACTGGGAAATGATCGCGAACTGACGCTGATCGACGGTGAACACGCTCATCGACAAGGCGACGAGCACTCCGAGAAGCAGGAAGCCGACAAAAGGCAGATTGCGGGCCATATCAGCGCTCCCCTCGCTCGCGCGAACCGAGTGAACCACGGGAACGGTAATCGCTGCTCCGTTCCACGGAGGGCGTCCGCTCCATTTGCGGCGGCACCTCGTTGGAAACCACCGCACCGCCCAGCCGCGCGGCCGAGGCGACGGGGGTGTCGGGAACCGCCGCGGCGGCCGTGGTACCCGCGGCCTGCATGAGCTTGTCGAGTGGCAGGTAGAGCAAGTTGCCGCTACCCTTGGCATCGACCATCACCTTGCTGGTGTTGGCATAGACCTGCTGCACGGTCTCCAGATAGAGGCGCTGCCGAGTGACCTCCGGCGCCTTGCTGTATTCGGCCAGAATCTGCTTGAAGCGCGAAGCATCGCCTTCGGCGGTCGCAACCAGCCGCGACCGGTAGCCCTCCGACTCCTGCTGCAGACGCGAGGCGGCACCCTTGGCTCGCGGGATGACGTCGTTGGCGTAGGCCTGACCTTCGTTCTTGTGTCGTTCCTTGTCCTGGCCGGCTTTCACCGCGTCGTCGAAGGCCGCTTGCACCTGCTCGGGCGGTTGGGTACTCTGCATGGAGACGGAGCGCACCTGGATCCCGGTCTCGTAGCGATCGAGGATGTCCTGAATCAGCTTCTGGGTACTGGCGGCGATCACATCGCGGCCCTCATAGAGCACGAAGTCCATCTTGCTCTTGCCGACGATCTCGCGAATCGCCGTTTCGGCGGCCTGAATCACGGCGTCGTCGGGATGGCGGTTCTTGAACAGATAGGCCTGAACATCCTTGAGCAGGTACTGGACGGCGAACTGGACGCTGACGATGTTCTCGTCGTCGGTCAGCATCAGGGCTTCCTTGAGGACCTTGGTCTTCTCCGACCCACGATAGCCCACCTCGACGGTGCGCACACCCGAGAGGTTAACCACCTCGTGACTCTGGATCGGCCAGGGCAGGCGCCAGCGCAAGCCCGGCTCGGTGGCTTCCTTGAAACTACCGAACTGGAGCACGACACCGCGCTGGCTGGCATCGACAATATAAAAGCCGCTGGCCAGCCAGATCACCGCGACCAGCGCGGCCAGCAAGCCAACGCCGCCCCCGAACTGGCGCGGAGATAGCGATGGCATACGATTGCCGCCGTCGCCGCCGTCGTTGCCACCGCCCTTCCGGTTGAGCAAGCCGGACAGGCGGCGATTGAAATCGCGCCACAATTCTTCGAGGTCGGGAGGACCTTGGTTGCCGCCTTTGTTGCCGCCACCGGGTTGATTGCCCCAGCCGTGGTCATTGAGAGACATCAGGATGCCAGCGATCATATTTGAGTAGGAAATGCGCAAGGAATCTGGGAAAGT
The DNA here is from genome assembly GCA_044220545.1 of Rhodocyclaceae bacterium. GTDB lineage: Bacteria > Pseudomonadota > Gammaproteobacteria > Burkholderiales > Rhodocyclaceae > Fen-999. The sequence continues at coordinate 38,046 of JBGAQX010000025.1, forward strand.
GATCGGTTGAATTGCCAATTGCCGGTTTGAGTAGCGAAGCTCAGGCGACCTCCGGCCGGGTCTGGATGGCGTGCTTGCGCGCGACGTCGGCCAATGTTTCCCGCAAGAGATCCAGCCCGGCCCCGGTGCGGGCACTGGTACGAACGCGCGCGATATTACCACAGTCGTCCACCTCGACCCCTGGCTCGGCGCCGGTGGCGTCGATCTTGTTCCAGATCACGACCTGCGGCACGACACCCGCTCCGATCTCCTCCAGCACCTTGGCGACCGCGGCCATTTGCTGATCCCGGTCGGGGCTGGCCGAATCCACCACATGCAACAGCAGGTCGGCCTGGGCCGTTTCTTCGAGCGTGGCATGGAAGGCCGCCACAAGGGCATGCGGCAAGTCACGGATGAAGCCGACGGTGTCCGAAACCACGATCTGTCCCGCACCCTCGATGTACACCCGCCGGGACGTCGTATCAAGCGTGGCGAAGAGTTGATCGGCGGCGTAAGCGCCCGCCTTGGTCAGCGCATTGAAGAGCGTGCTCTTGCCGGCATTGGTGTAGCCGACCAACGATACCGCCAGTACCTCGCCGCGCTTGCGGGCACGACGGCGGACCTGGCGCTGACGCTCGATCTGCTTCAGGCGGTCTTTCAGGATGGCGACGCGTTGGCCGAGCAATCGGCGGTCTGTCTCAAGTTGCTTCTCGCCCGGACCACGCAGACCGATGCCGCCCTTTTGCCGCTCCAAGTGCGTCCAGCCACGCACCAAGCGCGTGGCCAAGTGCTGTAGCTGGGCAAGCTCGACCTGGAGCTTGCCTTCGTGGCTGCGCGCCCGCAGCGCGAAGATATCGAGAATCAGACTGCTGCGGTCGACGACCCGAAGCTCCAGTGCCCGCTCCAGATTGCGCTGCTGGCCTGGCGCCAGTTCATGATTGAAGACCACCAGGTCGGCGTCGTGCAAGCGCGCCGTCTCGCCGATTTCCGCAACCTTCCCCTTGCCGGCGAACGTCGCGGGGTCAGGACGCTGACGCCGGCCGGAAACCACGGCCAGCGGCTGTGCCCCGGCGCTGGTGACCAACAGACGAAATTCTGCCAGACGCTCGGCAAAATCGCCGTCGCCGAGATCCAGTTGAACGAGAATAGCTTTTTCGCCGGTGGCGGGCCGCTCAAACACCAGCCTGCTCCACCCACGCCAATGGGTGGCCGGAAATCACTCGGCGCCGTTTTCCTGGGCGAAATTGACTGGCCGCGCGGGCACGACAGTCGAAATGGCGTGTTTGTAAACCATCTGCGTAACGGTATTCTTCAGGAGCACGACGTACTGGTCGAAGGATTCAACCTGGCCCTGCAATTTGATGCCATTCACCAGGTAAATCGACACCGGCACATGCTCGCGGCGCAGCGTGTTCAGAAACGGGTCTTGTAGCATCTGCCCTTTGTTGCTCATAGCGGCCCCTTGGCTCTAGTTATCGGAAAGCTAATGTAATCCATTTTGTCACGGCGTGCCACCCAGCGCGCCTATTGCCGCTCGGCAAATGGATTGTGCGCGCTCTTGTACTGGATGCGCAACGGCGTGCCTTGCAGGCGAAAAGCCTCGAGGAAAGTTTTCTCCAGATAGCGCGTGTAAGCGTCCGGTACGTGATCGAGCGCATTGCCGTGGATGACGATGATCGGCGGGTTCGAGCCACCCTGGTGGGCATAGCGCAGCTTCGGCCGAATATTGCCGTGTCGCGGCGGTTGCTGCTTCTGTACCGCCGCGAGCAGCACCCGGGTGAGTTTGGGCGTGGGAAGTTTGGCCATCGCCGCCGCGTATGCCTTGTCCACCGACGCCAACACGCCGGCGATACCCTGCCCGGCGCGCGCGGAGATGTAGTGGATACGGGCGAAGCCGAGGAAATTCAGCTTGCGGGTGATTTCCTGCTTGACCCGCTCGCGTCGGTAGTCGTCAACGGCATCCCACTTGTTGACCGCCAGCACCAAGGCACGCCCGGCTTCGATACAGAAGCCGGCAATGTGCGCGTCCTGGTCGGAAATGTCCTGACTGGCGTCGAGCATCAGCACGACGACATTGGCCTCTTCCACGGCCTGGAGCGTCTTGATCACCGAGAATTTCTCGACGGCCTCGAAGACTCGGCCCTTGCGCCGCAGGCCGGCTGTATCGATCAACGTGTAATGACGGCCATCTCGCTCGAACGGTACCTCGATGGCGTCACGCGTCGTGCCCGGCATGTCGAAGGCTATTACCCGGTCTTCGCCCAACAGGGCATTGATGAGGGTGCTCTTGCCGACGTTGGGCCGCCCCGCTATCGCCACCCGCGGCCCGGCTTCGTCCTCCGCTTCCTCGTCGCTGCCGAACGGCTCCAACGCGAGGTCGAGGAGTTCTCGAACGCCATCGCCGTGGGCGCCGGAAATAACTCTCGGCTCACCGCAGCCAAGTTCATAAAATTCGGACGCCACCACGGCGCGATCCATGCCTTCGGCCTTGTTGACCACCAGATGCACAGGGCGACCGCTGCGCCGCAGCAGGTCCGCGATCACCATGTCCTGCGGCGCCAGCCCGGCGCGGGCGTCGACGATGAAGAACAACGCATCGGCCTCGGCAATCGCCGCCTCGGCCTGGCGGGCCATCTCATGGACAATACCGGTCTTGGCCTGCGGCTCGAAACCACCGGTGTCGACCACCAGGAAAGGGCGGTTGCCCAGCCGGCCATGACCATAGTGACGGTCGCGGGTCAGACCGGGGAGGTCGGCCACCAGCGCGTCGCGTGTCTTGGTCAGGCGATTGAACAGGGTACTCTTGCCGACGTTGGGTCGGCCCACCAGCACAAGAGTGGGTTTCACGACTCAGCGGCCACCCAGCGCAACCACACTGCCCTTGCGCGTTTGCACCAGGAAATCGTCTTTCAGCCGCTGCGGCTCGGCCACCACCGCGCCACCGTCGGTAGCTACCCGCGCGGCAAAGGCGCCATCCTCGGCGTTGAGCAGATGGACCACACCCTGGAAGTCGGCAACCGCGACATAGCGACCCCGGGCGATCGGACGCGACAAGCCGCGCAAGGAGAGCTTCTCCTGCTTCCAGAGACTGGAGCCGGTGTCCCGGGCAAACGCATGAACGGTGCCCTTGTCGTCGCTGACATAGACGCGGCGCTTGTCCACGTCCAAGCCGGCGCTGCTGGAGACGTCGCGCGCCCAAAGGAGCGTGCCGGCGCCGATGTCGTAACAGGCAACACGGCCCTGAAACGCGGCGGCGCAGATTTCGCGGCCATCCACCACCGGTGAGCTGGTGAGGTCGGCCACCCGTTCCAGCTCCGTCGAACCCTTGGGCAGCGCGACGGTCACCTCCCAAAGCGCCGCGCCATTCTGGCTGTTGATGGCAACCAGTTTGCCCCCGGGGAAACCGGCTACGACGACATTCTCGGCCAGCAGTACGCCGACATTGGAACGCAAGCTGAGCGCCGGCGTGGCGCGCTGATACACCCAGCGGCGTTTGCCGTCGCCGGCATCGAAGCCGGCAATGCGCGAATCGCCAGACCGGACCACGACCAGACCATCGCCGACCGCGGGGGCCGCCAGAACCTCGGAGCTGACCCGCGCTTGCCACAATGGCCTACCCGTTTCGGCATCGAAGGTCAGGACTTCGCCTTTGGCTGTGCCGACCGCGACCACTTTGGCGCCAGCACCGACACCGCCCGACAGCTTCTTGCCAGCGGCCACCCGCCACACCTCACGACCGTTGTCATGGCGGGTGATGGTGCCGTCGTGGCCGGCGGCATAGACGCTGTCGCCGACCGCGGCCGGCGTAAAGACGAAATCGCCGGCGGTGCCAACATTCGTTTGCCAGAGGACACGCAAGTCGGCCGTCGCCTGAATCGGGGTCAATTCAGCCGCTTTGACCTTGGAAGTGCTCGACGAAAACGGATTGAGCTTGTCCAGCGTCGAGCAGCCACCGACCAACAAGGCGACCGTCACCACCAGCCCGACACGCCGCATCAGCCGCCAATTCATTGGCCGCCCCCAAGCACGACGTCCAGCTTGCCCTGGAGCATCTCCCGGTACGGACCATGCGCGCGGACTTCGCTCTCGGCGGCGGTCTTGGTGACGTCGGCCAGTTTGGCAAGCGCAGCCTCATAGGCCGCCTTGGCCTCCCCGGTCTTGCCCTGTGCGACCAGAATGTCGCCCCGCAATTCGTTGAAGCGCGGCGCCAGAGCTGTCGTGGGGGCCGTTGCCAACTGCTTCAAGGCCTCGTCATATTCCTTTTCGTCGAGCATCACCGCGGCCAGACGCAAGCGAGCCAGATCGCGGACGGCGTCGTCCTTGCCCTTTTCCGCCGCCCAGGCCAACTGAGCGCGCGCGGACTTCGCATCGCCACCTTCGGCCAGAGCCTTGGCCGACATCAGCGCGGCCAGTCCGGCGTAGCTGGTGCTGGAAAACTTGTCGATCAGCTCGCCGGCCAACTCCCGCGCGCGCTTGACATCCTTTTGCGCCACGGCCAACTGCACACCGCTGTAGAGACCGGATGCCTGGGCGGCCTGGTTGCGCTGCCACCAGTTCCAGCCCTGCCAGGCGAGGATCGCCACCGCCACCACCGTCACCACGGTGGTGACCAGATTGCCGTGCATCTTCCACCAGGTCTTCAGCTCGTCAAGCTGTTCCTGTTCTTCGAGGTCGTACGCTGCCATGGTTCGTTCCTTATGTCCTATTCGCTATCCGGTCCAAGTATCCATTCGCCGACGGTCCCGGCCAAGTCATCGAATGCCACCCTGTGCTGTTCGGCCGCTTCGCGCAGCGGCTTGATGGTTGCCTCGTTGCCCTGCGCCTCGTCATCGCCGACAATCACCGCCAGAGTAGCGCCCGAGCCATCGGCCCGTTTCATTTGCGACTTGAAGCTGCCACCACCGCAATGGAGGTGCACGCCGAAGCCCACGTCGCGCAAATGCTCCGCCACCTTGAACGCATGGCGCGCCACCCGATCGTTGTCAAGCTGCCCCTGATGCACAAGATAGACGTCGGGCGCCGGCCGTTCGTGACGATTGCCCTGGTCGATCCACAGCGCCAGCAATCGCTCGACACCCATGGCAAAGCCACAGGCTGGCGCTGGTTTGCCGCCCAACTGGGCGATCAGACCGTCGAAACGACCGCCGGCGCAGACCGTGCCCTGCGCGCCAAGCTGGTCCGTCACCCATTCGAAAACGGTCAGGTTGTAGTAGTCGAGGCCGCGCACCAGACGTGGATTGATGCGGCAAGGCAGCCCCGCGTCTCTCAGCAACGCCTGCACGCCGTCGAAATGCTTCAGCGAAGCCTCGCCCAGATAGGCCATCAGCTTGGGTGCGCCATCGACCAGATCCTGCATCGCAGGATTCTTGGTGTCGAGAATTCGCAGTGGATTGGTGTGCAGGCGTCGCTGACCATCAGCGTCGAGCTGGTCGCGATGCCGTTCGAGATAGGCAATCAGGTCGCCACGATGGCGCGCCCGCTCGTCTGGCTGGCCAAGCGAATTGATTTCCAGCTCGATACCGGTCAGGCCAAGGTCGTTCCAGAGGCGCGCGCCCATCAGAATCTGCTCGGCATCGACGTCGGGGCCCGCAAAGCCCAGCGCTTCGACGCCCACCTGATGAAACTGCCGGTAACGGCCCTTCTGCGGCCGCTCGTGACGAAACATGGGACCCATGTACCAGAGGCGGCGCGGTCCGTCGTAGAGCAGATTGTGCTGGAGAACAGCTCGCACGCAGGAGGCCGTGCCCTCAGGCCGCAGGGTCAACTGCTCGCCGTTCAATGTGTCGGTGAAGGAATACATTTCCTTCTCGACGATGTCGGTCACCTCGCCGATGGCGCGGGCGAACAGCGGCGTCGGCTCGACCAGCGGCATGCGTATGGGCCGATAGCCGTAAGCGCGCAGCCAGTCGCGCACCACCTCTTCGAACTGCTCCCACAATTCGGCGTCGTCGGGCAGGATATCGTTCATCCCGCGGATGGCTTGCAATGTCTGACTCATGAGTTTCGCGGGGGATACTTGCTTGCCACGTAGTCGTCCACAATGGCCTTGAATTCGGCGCCGATGTCGTCGCCGCGCAATGTGACCACGCGTTCGCCGTCAATATACACAGGCGCCACCGGCTCCTCGCCGGTGCCCGGCAGGGAAATGCCGATGCTGGCGTGTTTGCTCTCGCCCGGACCGTTGACGACGCAGCCCATGACGGCTAGCGTCATGTTCTCGACGCCGACCCGTTGCAGGCGCCATGCCGGCATGCGCTCGCGAACGTAAGTCTGGATGTCCTGAGCCAGTTCCTGAAAAACTGTGCTGGTAGTCCGGCCACAACCCGGGCAGGCCGCCACCATCGGCACAAAGGCGCGCAAACCCATGGTTTGGAGCATCTCCTGCGCCACGATGACTTCACGTGTCCGCTCGCCACCCGGTTCCGGTGTCAGGGAGACACGAATCGTATCGCCGATGCCTTCCTGCAGCAGCACGGCCATGGCCGCCGTCGAAGCAACGATGCCCTTGCTGCCCATGCCAGCCTCGGTGAGCCCGAGATGCAGCGGGTAATCGCAACGGGCCGCCAGATCGCGATAGATGGCGATCAGGTCCTGTACGCCAGAAACCTTGCAGGAGAGCACGATCATGTCGCCGGGCAGCCCCAGTTCCTCGGCCTTGGCGGCGGACTCCAGGGCCGAGGCGACCATCGCCTCGCGCATGATGCCAGTGGCGTCGAGCGGCGCGACACGCTGGGCGTTCTTGTCCATGATCCTGGCCAGCAACTGCTGGTCGAGACTGCCCCAATTGACGCCGATCCGCACCGGCTTGCGGTGCTTGCCGGCAATCTCGATCAGTTGCGCGAATTGTTCGTCACGCCGGGCCCCCTTGCCGACGTTGCCTGGATTAATGCGCAGCTTGTCCAGGGCCTCGGCACAATCCGGTACTTCGGCAAGCAGCTTGTGGCCATTGAAATGGAAGTCACCGACCAGCGGTACCTCGAGCCCCATGGCCAACAGGCGATTGCGGATTTCGGGTACGGCGATCGCGGCTTCACGGGTATTTACCGTTATGCGGACGATCTCGGAACCGGCACGGGCCAGTTCGGCGACCTGCAAGGCGGTGCCAAAGGCGTCGGCGGTATCCGTGTTCGTCATCGACTGCACGACGACCGGCGCCGTCCCGCCAATAGCGACCGCCCCCACGCTGACGCGACGTGTGCCACGGCGTATCGGCTGACCTGTGGAGGCGGCGATCGACGAGGACATCAGTCCAGGCTCAGGCGAGCCACTTCAGCGCGGGTGTACGGCTTCAGGTCGACCGGTCGGTCGCCATAGACGAGATCAACCAGCGCGGCATTGCCGATGACTATCTGAAAAGGCGGCCGACCGGCAACGACTTCACTGCCACCGTCCTCATACTGGCCGGTAAGGATGACCTGCTGGCTGGCATCCTTGACTTCAACCCAGGACTTGCCCCGAAAACGGAAAACCAACTGACGGGCATCGGTTGGCATGACGGGGGCGACGTCGGCAATGGGTGTCGGTGTTGGTCCCGACACCGACTGTTCCGGAGCGACGGTGGGCGGGACGTTTGCAACGACCGCCGCGGCCGGTTCCGCGGCCGGCGTTGTGCTCTGCTCAACGACCGGTTCGACTGCCTTTAGCAAAGCCGTCGTCCTGGGCCCGAGAAAGTGCCATCCAATCATGGTCGCCGTGGCGATCAACAGCAGCACGGAAAACGCCACCAACGGGGGAACCTGGCGCAGGCCGCTCCTCGGCATGGCATTCCCCATGTTGTCCGGCGGGCGAACATCCGGAAAGGCTACGGGGGATTCGGTCGCGAGCAATGCCAGGAGCGGTTCCGGATCCAACTTGAGAAACCGGGCATAGCTGCGCACAACGCCGCGTGCGAACATGCTGCCGGGCAAGGCGGCCATATCGTTGGCCTCGATGGCTTCGATCTGCCGGGGACTGAACTTCAACGTCTGGACGACGTCGTTAATGGTCAAGCCGCGCGCCTCGCGTGCCTTTTGCAGCAGCAAGCCGAGGCTCGGCCCATTGGCCTGAGGCTCGAGATCCGCCGTGGCTGGATGCTCCTGAATCTCACTCACTCAAACTTGCCCTGCGTCATCAGTTGGTATTCCCGGCTGGCCTGGAACTTGCGCCGGAGTTGCGCGGCATAGCGATTTTCGGCTTCGTGGTCGCCGATCTTGCGCTCGATGCGCAGACCCAGCCAGGCGGTCTCGGCGGTCGGCTCGGTCATTCGGTGAATCTCCGCCAGACGCGCCTGAGCCTCGCGCAGGCGACCCGTACGGTAGTAGATGTCCGCCAACAGAAAATGGGCGTCGCCATTCATCGGGTCGACACGCAGGGCGCGAACCAGGAAGTCCTCGGCTCCTTTGTCGTCCTTCATGTTCAAGGAGCAGATGCCCGCGTTGGTCAGCGGCTTGGTCGGCGACGAATAGAGCTGGCTCTTGCTGGCGGTGACGAAATAGGGGATCGACCGCGCCTCGCGGCCGCTCTGGCACAGAAACCAGCCAAAATTGTTGTTGATCTCCGGATCGTTCGGCGCCAGCGCCAGCGCGCGGGTAAAACTGTCCTCGGCCGCCCGGTTGTCCTTCAGGTACATCTGGACAAGGCCCAGCAGGTTGTAGCCCAGTGGGTAGGAGGAATCCGCCTCGATGGCGATGCGTGCCTCGTCGAGCGCTGTGTTGAGCTGACTATCGCCGAGATAGACCATGCCAAGGTCAGCGTGCGCCTTGGCCCGCAGGCGAGCGTCCCCAACGGCCACCTGCTGGGAAACCGGCGTCTGGGAGTTCGGGTTGCCCTCGCCACTCACCGGAGTTCCGGCGCAACCCGCCAACAGACCAGCCAGGAATGTTATCGCCCACCAATAGTTCACCATGTAGCCTCCACGCGATCCACCGGTACCTTGGCGGGCACCATCGCCACCGTCTTGCGGCGAGACTTGTCCATGACCTGTCCGGCCAATTGACCGCAGGCGGCATCGATATCGTCGCCCCGCGTCTTGCGCACCGTGGCGACCACGCCTGCTTCCAGCAGAATTTCCTGAAAACGACGGACGCGCTCCGGCCGCGAACGGCGAAAACCTGAACCAGCGAAAGGGTTGAAGGGAATCAGGTTGAACTTGCTCGGCACATCTCTCACCAGCTTGAGCAAGGCATGGGCTTGGGCGTCGCTGTCGTTGACGCCTTCGAGCAAGACGTACTCGAAAGTGATGAAATCGCGCGGCGCCTTTTCCAGGTAGCGGCGGCAGGCCGCCATTAATTCCCGCAGGGGGTACTTGCGATTGAGGGGCACCAGGCGGTCACGCAAGTTGTCGTCCGGCGCATGCAGGGACACCGCCAGCGCCACCGGCGCGGTGTCGCGCAACCGATCCATGGCCGGCACGATGCCGGACGTGGACACCGTGACCCGACGGCGCGACAGGCCATAGCCGTGGTCGTCGAGCATCAGGCGCAACGCGGGCACCAAGGCATCGAAGTTGGCGAGCGGTTCGCCCATGCCCATCAGCACGACGTTGCTGATGACGCGCTCGCCCTCGCCAGCCGTCGCACCCGAGGCCTTGATGGCGCCCAAGGCACGATTGGCGTGCCAAAGCTGGCCAATGATTTCGGCGGTGGTCAGATTGCGATTGAAGCCCTGCCTGCCGGTCGAACAGAAAGCACATTCGAGGGCACACCCCACCTGGCTGGACACGCAGAGCGTGCCACGGCCAGCCTCGGGAATGAAAACCGTTTCGACGGCATTGCCCGCGCCGACATCCAAGAGCCACTTGCGAGTGCCGTCGGCAGCCACCGAATCGCTGATCGGCAGCGGTCCGCGGATCTCCGCCTCGACAGCCAACTTGGCGCGCAGGCTCTTCGCCACATCGGTCATTTGCCCGAAATCGTCGCAACCGGCACGGTGCATCCAGCGCAGCACCTGGTGAGCACGGAAGGACTTTTCACCCTTCCCGGCGAACCATGACGTCAGGCCATCGACGTCGAAATCGAGCAAATTGACCATCAACGCATCAGCGACCGGAGAAGACGTTCAACTCGGGGAAGAAATAGGCCACTTCGACCTTGGCGGTATCCGTGCCATCAGAACCGTGGACGGCATTGGCATCGATGCTGTCGGCGAAATCGGCGCGAATGGTGCCTTTTTCGGCTTTCTTCGGATCGGTGGCACCCATCAGCTCACGATTCTTGGCAATGGCGTTTTCGCCTTGCAGAACCTGGATCATCACCGGACCGGAGGTCATGAACTTGACCAGATCCTTGTAGAAGGGGCGCTCCTTGTGCACGGCATAGAAGCCACCGGCTTCCTGTTCGGACAGCCAGGCCATGCGCGCGGCGATGACCTTGAGACCATTGGTCTCGAACCGGGAATAGATCTTGCCGATCACGTTCTTGGCCACGGCATCGGGCTTGATGATTGAAAGGGTACGTTCGACAGCCATATGATTCTCCAACAATGGTTTAGCGAAATAGAGCAACTGGTTATTTTATCGTAGATTTCGGCAAGGGCTGGCCACCAAGGCACGAAAAAAGACCCGGCCACGCGGAACGTGGCCGGGTCCGATACTGGTCCCTCTGCGGCGTCAGGTGATCATGCCCAACATGCGCGGGAACCACAGCGACATCGCCGGCCAGTACGTAACCATGACCAGGAAGACCAGCATGGTCAGCAGCCAGGGCCAAACGGCAATGGTCAACTCGGTGATACCCATCTTGGTGATGCCGGAAGCCACGTAGAGATTGAGGCCAACGGGGGGGTGGCACATGCCGACTTCCATGTTTACCGTCATCATGATGCCGAAATGGACCGGGTCGATGCCCAGTTTCATTGCCACCGGGAACAGGATGGGGGCGAAGATGAGCACAATGGAGCTGGGCTCCATGAAATTTCCCGCCACCAACAGCAGCACGTTCACCGCCAGTAGAAAAGCGATCTGACCCAAACCCTTGTCGGTCAACCAGGCCGCAAGCTCCTGAGGCACATTCTCGTTGGTCAGGATAAAGGAGAACATCACGGCATTGGTGATGATGTACAGCAGCATCGCCGACATGTTGGCCGAATTGAGCAGTACCTTGGGCACATCCTTCAGCCCCATGTCCCGATAGACGAAGACGGCGACAAAGAAGGCGTAGACCGCGCTCATGGCTGCCGCTTCGGTCGGGGTAAAGATGCCGGTATAGATGCCGCCCATCACCACGATGATCAGCAGGAGTCCCCAAACCGCCTTGCGAAACGAGTCCCAGCGCTCGCCCCAACCGCACTTCGGTTGCCGCGGATAGTCGAACTTCCTCGCCCGATACCAGGTGATCACGCCCAGCATGGTGGCCAGCACCAGTCCGGGCACCACGCCGGCCATGAACAGGGCACCCACCGAGGTATTGGTGGCCACCGAATACATGACCATGACGATCGACGGCGGAATCAGAATACCCAACGCACCCGAGGTGGTGATGATCCCCGCGCCGAAACGGCTCGGAAAGCCCGCCTTGACCATTGCCGGCAGCAGTATCGAGCCAATCGCCACCACAGTGGCCGGCGACGATCCGGATACGGCCGCGAAAAGGGCGCAGGCCACCACGCCGGCGAGCCCCAGACCACCATACCAGTGCCCTACCATGGCCGTCGCGAAGTAGATCATGCGCTTCGCCACCCCGCCGTGAGTCAGGAAATTGCCGGCCAGGATGAAGAATGGGATCGCCATGATCTCGAACTTCTCGATGCCGGTGAACAGCTTCAGGGCCACGGACTCGAGCGGCACCTCGGTCATCGTGAAGAGGAAGGTCAGCACCGTCAGGCCGAGCGAGATCGAGATCGGCATGCCGGTAAGCATCAGGAGGGTCAGGAGACCGAAAATGACGAGGGCGCTCATTTCGGTTCACCTCCATTGCTGTCCTGGACACGGCGTTCGCCGCGCCGTTGCTCTTGCTTGACCGATCTCGATTCGACCCGGCGATCATCACCACTGCGCCGCTCGCCGATCATCTCGTGCTTGAGATCGTGCATGTGCAGGTTATCGTCCATGCCGTAGAGATCAAGGTCTACGGGCACATCCTCCTTGTCGATCCCATCCACATGACCGTGATCGTGATGCGGCAGCTCGCCGGTGCGCAGGAACGCCACGTTCACCTGCAGGAAGCGGAAGCACATCAGGTAGGAGCCCAGGGGGATCGCCGAATAGACGATCCAGGTCGGCCATTCCAGGTCCGGGGTCGTCGGTCCCTCCGGAATGTCGCCGACATCGAGGCCGAGCAGGCTGAATACGGCGTGGTGCATGCCGTTCTCCCAGACGAAATGCGCACCCAGAGTCCCGACCACGACGGTAAAGAGGGCGCCGGCGGAAAGACCAAAGACAATGAACTTGCCGCGCGTTTCCGGGCTCAGGCGATTGATGAGCACGTCGACACCAACGTGGATGCCGGTACGCACGCCATAAGCGGCACCGAACTTGGCCATCCAGACGAACATGATGATGCACAGCTCCTGCGCCCAACTGAAATTGAGCGACAACAGCCAATCCTGAACGCCGGGTATGGCGAGGCCGCTGGCATAGCGATGAACGACCGCGACAAAGATGATCAGCGTCGCCGCGCCGATGAGGAAGGTGATGAACCATTCCTCCAGGTGATCGAGGAACCTCACGGGGATTCTCCTGGCGGGGACGCCCGCCATCGTTCTTCGACGGCGGGCGAGGATTCGGCGAAAATCAGTCGGCCTTGAAGCCGGTATCCTTATAGACGGCCTGAATGATATCCTTGCCGATACGACTTTCCATCTTCTGATGGACAGGCACCAGGGCCTTTTTCAGCGCCGTCCGCTCGTCCTTCGTCGGCACGTAGACCTGTGTCTTGCCCGACTTCTTCACTGCTTCCAGCGACTGTTCGTTCTCCACCTGGGCAATCTGGTTGGCATAGCGCGTCGCCTGCTCCATGGCACTTTCAAGCTGCCCCCGCACGTCCGAGGGCAAACCGTCCCAGAACTTCTTGTTCACAATCACCGCGTAGCCCAGATAGCCATGGTCGGTGAGCGACAGATGCTTCTGCACTTCATGCATCTTCTGCGTGTAGAAGTTGGAAATCGGGTTCTCGGTCCCATCGACCACGCCGGTCATGAGCGCGTTGTAGACCTCCGAAAAGGCCATCACCTGCGGAATGCCGCCCAGCGAGCGGATTTCCTCCTCCAGAACCTTGGAGGACTGGATGCGCAACTTCTGGCCCTTGAAATCAGCCGGCATCTTGAGCGGCTTGTTGGCGGAGAAAGCCTTGAACCCGTTATCCCAGTAGCCCAGCCCCTTGATCCCCTTCGGTTCCAGCTTGGCCAGAAGCTGCTTGCCGATCGGGCCCAAGGTCACCTTGCGCAGGGCATCGTAGCCATCGAAGATGTAGGGCAGATCGAAGACCTCGAACTCCTTGACGCCGAGCGGCCCGAATTTGGCCAGCGACGGCGCCAGCATCTGCACGGCGCCCAACTGCAGCGCCTCCATCTCTTCCTTGTCCTTGTAGAGCTGGCTGTTCGGGTAGACCTCGACCTTGACCCGCCCCTTGGTCAGTTCCTCCGCCTTCTTCTTGAAGAAATCGGCGCCCTTGCCTTTGGGAGTATCGACCGCCACCACATGGCTGAACTTGATCACGATTGGCTGCTGAGCGGCAGCCCCAAGAGCAAAGGTGGCGGCGATCAAGCCGACCAGTACGTTGCGGATGTTCATTGCGGTCTCCTCCTGTTATGCCTTGATGGCGTGGGGCAATTCTCATCGCCCGGATCGGTTGCCGCTATTGTGGATTTCCGTAGCGGCGGGCGACGACCGTTAGCGCCGGCAAGACCGCCGGGTTAACATCGGCGCCATGGACTCCACGGCGAGAGAACTTGAACCCCGCGCGACAGGCTGGCTGTGGCTGGTACCAAGACTGTCGTTCGTATTGTTCATCGCGACTGTCGTCGCCCTGCTGTGGTCGTCGCACCGAGCCGATAGCGAGGAGCAAAGGGCAACCCTGATCAGCGACATGCTCTGGCTCGAACAAAACCTGCGCTTCGTCCTGACCCACAACGAGGAACTGCTCAAGCAGATCGGTCCGCGACAGGCTGTGACTGCCGCCGCCTTCGAACCCCATGCGCAAGCACTGATCGCCAATCAAACCGGTTTGCAACAAGTACGCTGGCTCGACGCGGCCGGGGGACTCCGTTTCACACTACCCGCATTGCCATCAACGGCCCCCGATCCGGAGACAATCCGGCTTTCACGTTCCCTCGGCAAAGCCGTCTACGGCAGCCCCTACGAGATCGCCGCTGGGGACTGGCGTTTCGACGTCTATGTGCCGGTGTTTCGCGACAGTGACATGGCGGGCGTCATCGTGGGCAGCTATTCCCTGCAACGTATGCTGGAAGAGTCGGTGCCTTGGTGGCTGGCGGAGCGTTACCGCATTGTCGTTGTCGATGCTGGCGGCAAAGTTCTGGCCAGCCGCTCCAAGTTGGTGGCGCCTGCCGCCGAGAGCAACTATCAGCTTGACTTTGAGCCGCCGGGTCGCGGGCTCGCACTCCAGGCAACCCCCTACCGACCGCCCGCGCCTTTGGCCGGCCGGCTGCTTTCGGCGGCCTTGGTGATCCTCGCCGCCGTGGTCCTCTGGAGTCTTTGGGCGCTACGACGACACGTGCAGCAGCGATTGACGATGGAACAAGCATTGCGCAACGAACACGCCTTTCGCAAGGCCATGGAGGACTCCGTCCAGACGGGGCTGCGCGCCCGGGATTCGGCGGGACGCATCACTTACGTCAATCCGGCCTTCTGCACGATGGTCGGCTGGAGCGCTGAAGAACTCACCGGGCGCCTACCACCGATGCCGTACTGGGTGGATGAGGAAATCGAGGCGACCCGCGCCCTGCATGACCGGATACTTGCCGGCGAAGGACCGCCACGGGGCTTCGAGGTCTTCTTCAAGCGCCGCAACGGCGAGATCTTTCCGGCCTTGATCCATGAGGCACCGCTGATCGACGCCCAGGGAAGACAAACAGGCTGGATGAGTTCGATAGTCGACATTTCGGACCAAAAGCGAGCCGAGGAAATGGCCCGTCAGCAACAGGAGCGCCTGCAGGCCACGGCGCGTCTGATCGCCATGGGCGAAATGGCATCAAGCCTCGCCCATGAGCTCAATCAACCACTGGCCGCGATCGCGAGCTACAACGCGGGTTGCCTGAACATGCTCGCCTCGGGCGAAGCCGACTTGAAGGACATCGAGGCTGTGCTTGCGAGAAGCACCGAGCAGGCCCAGCGGGCTGGCCGCATCATCCGTCGCATCTACGAGTTTGTCCGGCGTGCCGAGCCAAAATCGGAGCCCTGTGACGTCACACAACTTCTCGACGAGATGATCGGTCTGATCGAGCCCGACGCCCGGCGACAGGGCATCCGTATCGCACGACATATCGCGCCGCGCCTGCCCGGTGTTCACGGGGATCGGGTTCTGCTGGGTCAGGCGCTGCTGAACCTGATACGCAATGGCATGGACGCCATGCGTGACGTCGTTCCGGAACTTCGGCAACTCACGGTCACAGTGACTTTCGAGGACGATCAGCTACATCTGACTGTTGCCGACCGGGGCACAGGCATCCCAACCGATCTGGTCGCGCGTCTTTTCGAGCCATTCTTCACTACCAAGGCGGAAGGCATGGGCATGGGCCTGAATATCTGCCGTTCGGTGGTGGAGGGCCATAAGGGGCGCCTCTGGGCCGAAGCCAACCCGGATGGTGGTAGCATTTTTCACGTTCTGTTACCCACGAAACGTCGATGACCACGACCGTTGCCCATCTTGTTGACGACGACGACGCGATCCGCGATGCCTTGGCGTGGCTGTTGCGCTCTCGCGGGGTGGCGACAAAGGCATGGAGTTCGGCGGAAGGTTTTCTCGCCGACTACCACCCGGACAGGCGCGGCTGCCTGGTTCTTGATATTCGCATGTCGGGGATGAGCGGTCCTGAGTTGTTCGATCGCCTCCTGGCGCTTGGCTGCACCATGCCAACGATCTTCCTGACTGGCCACGGCGACGTACCTCTGGCGGTTCAGACTCTCAAGAAGGGTGCCTTCGATTTCATGGAGAAGCCCTGCAACGACAATGAACTGGCCGACCGCGTCATTGCGGCCATTCAGCTCGACCGGCAACGGCGCCACCACGCCACATCGTCCGCGACGATCAGTACGCGATTGCAGAGCCTGAGCAGCCGTGAGCGCGAGATTATGGAAAGGATTCTGGCGGGGCAGTACAACAAAGTGATTGCCGCCGACCTGAATATCGCCATGCGGACCGTAGAGGTACATCGAGCCCACATATTCGAAAAAATGAACGTCAAGTCCGCCGTGGAGCTCGCCCAGTTGCTGGCTGGCAGCCAACGTGAGTAGGCCATTTCACGACCGTTCAAGGACGATCTGCCGGCCCTGCCGTTGCAGCCGCCATGGACCGAAAGCAATAGCTGGATGTCGGTCGGGGCGTGCCGCCAGGCACTGACGCAGCGCCTCGGCAAGGCGCCGCTCGCTCGGAATGCCCACACCGCGCTTCGACAGCAGAAAGCGCAGCGCATTGCGCGCTCTCGGCTCGGTCAGTCCTATCACACGGTCAATGGAAATCGGAAAGTCGCAACTCGGATCCTCCAGGTCGAGTCGAGCAAGATCATCCAGCAAGTCAGTTGCCTCCGCAAAGTGAGATGCCGCACTGGCCAAGCGACTCTCAGCAGCCGGAAAGCGCTGCTGAATTTCGGGCATGATCCGCTGGCGAAGGAAGTTTCTGGCGTATCGAGTGTCCGCATTGCTGTCATCGTCCACCCACGAAAGTTGGCGAGCGCGCGCATAGGACAATATATCGTTCCGCGTCACCGGCAGCATCGGACGTAACAAGCGGCCGTTGCGTTGGCGCATGGCGCCCGCACCCCGGACCCCCGCGCCGCGAAGGAGATTGAACAGCATAGTCTCTGCGCGATCACCCTGATGGTGTGCCAGGAGTATCCAATCAGCATCGATGCCGTCGTAGGCGGCATGGCGGGCACGTCTTGCCGCCGCCTCCAGCCCATCTATGCTGTTTCGCTCCACAGTTACGCGGGTAACCGCCAGAGGAATCTCCCAGGCCACACACTGGTGGCGACAGAACTCGACCCAATGGTCGGCTGCCGAGCTCAACCCGTGGTGGACATGAAGAGCCGTAACCCGACCATGACAAGCATGAACGGCGTGCAGAAGAACGACGGAGTCGACGCCCCCGGAAAAACCCAGCACCAAGTGGTCAGCCGTTCCAACATAACGGCGAAGACAGTCGGCAACGGCGGCCGACACCGGGTCACTGGATTGAGATTTCCTTGAATCGGCCATAACCCATTACACGCTCGAAACGACGTTCGACGAGCTCGGCCGGCGACATTCCGGCAAGTTGCTTCATCTGGTCCTGTAGTGCCCTCTTCAGCACCAGCGCCATGGACCGATGATCTCGGTGTGCTCCACCGGTGGGTTCATTGATCACCCGGTCAATCAAACCAAGCGTTTTCAGGCGTGCGGCGGTAATACCCATCGTCTCAGCCGCCTCCGGCGCCTTGTCGGCACTCTTCCAGAGGATTGAGGCACAACCCTCCGGCGAAATCACCGAATAGGTCGAATATTGCAACATCAGGACAACATCTCCCACCGCGACCGCAAGCGCGCCCCCCGAACCTCCCTCGCCGATGATGGTCGTAATCAGCGGTACTTTGAGTTGCGCCATTTCATAGAGATTGCGTCCTATCGCCTCGGATTGGCCACGCTCTTCGGCATCGATTCCCGGATAGGCGCCCGGCGTATCGACGAAGGTAAACACTGGCATCGAAAAGCGTTCCGCCAAGCGCATCAGACGCAAGGCCTTGCGATAGCCCTCCGGCCTTGGCATGCCGAAATTCCGGTAGATCTTCTCCTTGGTGTCCCGGCCTTTCTGGTGACCGATAACGACACAGGACTGCCCATTGAAGCGCGCCACGCCACAGACCAACGCGTGGTCGTCGGCAAACGCCCGATCACCGTGCAGCTCTTCGAAATCGGTGAACAAGTGCTCAATGTAGTCGAGTGTATAAGGACGTTGTGGATGACGCGCCACCTGAGCTATCTGCCATGGCGTCAAGGTGCCGTAGATATCCTTGGTCAGAGCCTGACTTTTCGCCTCAAGGCGACTGATCTCTTCGGATATATCGACGGCCGATTCGTCCTGCACAAAACGCAATTGCTCGATCTTGCCCTCGAGTTCGGCGATCGCCTGTTCAAAATCCAGGAAGGTCGTTTTCATGAGGGCGTATTGTACATTTCAAAGCGACAAAGCCCGCTAAGGGGACCTGAGCGGGCTTTGTTGGGAATGGGGATAGTCTGGCGCTGACCTACTTTCTCACCCGTAGTGGGCAATATCATTGGCGCGGTCCTGTTTCACGGTCCTGTTCGGGAAGGGAAGG
>JBGAQX010000067.1:0-10863 GCA_044220545.1 Rhodocyclaceae bacterium
TCTTGATGGTGATGGCGCCGCGGATTTCGGCGGAGTGGTAGCCGACCGCTTTGTCGTCGGGATAAAGCTCCTTCAACTTTGCCTGCACGGCCGGCGATACCCGGTCGGTGGTGCCGTGGCATTGCAAGCAGAGATCCTGGGTCGGTAGCGCCTTCATGTAGCGATAGACCTGACGGTCGCCTTCGGCGACCAGTTCGCCCTTCTCCAGGCCGGTGGGCTTTTCGCCGGCATTGGCGCGGCGGTCGAAGTCTTCCAGCACGCCTTTTTCCCAAGCATCGGGTGCCGCCTTCGGGTTGCGGTTCTTCAGGCTGACACGGCGAATTGCCCAGCCGGTCTTCTCGGACGCGGCTTTCGCCATGGCGGGTGCCTTCTCGCGGCAGACCGCGATGGCGTTTTCCGGACCACCCTTGCGGATTTCGTCATCGAGAACTTCGAGAAGTTTCGGCGGAATCGACATGGCCACTTTTCGGGCTTCATCCATCAGCGGCGCTTCGTCGGCGAAGGCGGGCAGCGTGGCAACGAGGGCGAGAGTGAGTACTGTCTTGCGCAGCATGGCTTGCTCCTAGAGAGTGGTATTCAGCGTGGTCTTGGCCAGGGCCTTGACACGGGTTTGTAGGTGGGCCAGCCGATGGCTGAAATCGGCCAGCTCAGTGCGAAATCCGGTCAGCTCGCCGGTCGGCGTCAGCAGACGGGCCTCCTCGCCGAGAAATTCGGCGAGGTTCTCGGCGAGATTGCGCGAAGCCTGCTTTTGCCAGCCGGCCAGCGTCGACACACCGCTGACCAGGCGATGGGCGGCAATGTCGCCCATCAGACGGGAGATATCTTCCTCGGCATCCCAGCGCAGATTCTTCAGAACGAAGGATAGTGTGGTGGCGAACTCGGCGTTGCCGGTGACATGGGCGGTCGCCATCAGGCGGTCAATGCCCTGGAGGGCCAGGAGCGGGCCGTCGGCCGGCAATGACACCGTGACGTCCACCTCTGGTCCGGCAATGGCTTCGAACCGGCCCTCGGCATCGACACTGAAAGCCAATTGCCAGGGCGCCATCTCGAAGCGCGCCCGGCGGCCGGCAAAGGGAAGCAATTGTCGGCGCGCCCAAGCCGCCTGCGCGAGCAGGTGGTTGAGCGCGCCCAGAACGACGGTCTGAATCACTGGATCTGCTGGATACCGGCCACCAGCCAGCCACCGTTGCCGGTCACCGGTTTGGTCAGGTGCCAGATTTCGGCGAAGGGCTGCGCCGCCGCGGCGTCTTCCCGGATCTGGCCGGCGAAGCGGACGCTGGCGATGTGGCGTTCCCCTTCGGTGACCAACTCCAGCAACTCGGCATCGAGATGCTGAACGTCGGTTTCCTGTTTGGCGTGGCCGCGTTCTTCATACTGCATCTGAATTTCGGCAAATACCTCCGGAGCGGTGAATAGCTTCAGGTCGTCCAGATTGCCGGAATCATTGGCCGCCTGCAGGCGGATGAAATTCAGCTTGGCCTGGCGCAGGAAACCGTCGGTGTCGAACCCGGCAGGAACCGAAGCGGTACTGGTGGCGGAACTGCCGCCCGCGGTGGCGGAAAGCGGCTCGAAGCGCATGGGTGTCGGCCCGCCAGCCGCGCCGCCCGCGTAGGCGGGTTGTTGCGGTTGGCTCTTGGCAAACAGCTTGCGGAAGATGAACACCGCCACCATGACCAGCAACAGGATCATCAGCATGTTGGCCATGCCTTCGCCCAAACCGAAATGGGAGAGCAGGGCGGCGATGCCGAGGCCCGCGGCCAGCCCTGCGATGGGTCCGAGCCAGCGGCTCATCCCGGATGGCTGCGGTGTGGCCGCGCCGGGTGTGGCGGCTGGTTTGGCCGGTACGCCGGGTGTGGTGCCTGGGCTGGGCGCCGGGGCGGCCTGCTTCATGGCGGTGCTGCCGCGGTTCATGCCGAACGAACCGCCGCCGCCAAGACGCTTGGCTTCGACGTCCTGGACGAACATGCCGATGCCGATGAATGCGGCAAACAGGGCGATGACGAATTTTTTCATGGGTTTCCTCCGTGGGTGGTACAAACGACAGCTTACAACTTGTAGCCGCGGTGCAGGGCGACGACACCGCCGGTCAGGTTGAAGTAGTCGACCTTTTCCAGCCCCGCTTGTTCCATCGTGACCTTGAGCGTCTGCTGGTCAGGATGCATGCGGATCGATTCGGCGAGGTAACGGTAACTGTCCGGGTCGTTGGCGATCTTGCCGCCCAGCCAGGGCAGCACCTTGAAAGAATACAGATCGTAAAGGGGAGCCAGCGGTTCCCAAATCTTGGAGAACTCGAGAACCAGCAGGCGGCCGCCAGAACGCAGCACACGGCGCATCTCGGCCAGGGCGAGGTCCTTGTGGGTCATGTTGCGCAGGCCGAAGGCGACAGTGACGACGTCGAAGTAATTGTCCGGGAAGGGCAGCTTCTCGGCGTCGCATTGGGCGACCGGGCCGAGTACCCCTTCGTCGAGCAGCCGGTCGCGGCCGCGACTCAGCATGGCGTTGTTGATATCGGTGAGCCAGACCTCTCCGCTCGGCCCGACCCGCTTGGCGAAGGCGGACGACAGGTCCGCGGTGCCACCGGCAACATCCAGTACGCGGTCGCCGGCGCGCACGCCGGAAACCTGGAGGGTGAACGCCTTCCACAGCCTGTGCAGGCCCATCGACATGAGATCGTTCATGACGTCGTACTTCTGGGCGACCGAGGAAAACACGCCCTCGACGCGCTTGGCCTTCTCGGTCTCCTTGACCGTTTCAAAGCCGAAATGGGTCTCGCTCATGGGCTCTCCCGGCCGCCGGCCTCAGTGGCCGCAACTACCGCCGCCGCTGCCGCAACCGCCGGCGGCTTTTGGGGGGCGGGTCGATGAATCGATGTCCCGGCTGCCGTCGGCAGCCGCCAATCGGGCCAGGTAGGCCTGCCAGTACGATTCGTGATTGATGCCCAGATCGTAGAGCAGGTCCCAGGAATAGATGCCGGTATCGTGGCCGTCCGAGAAGAACGGTTGCACGGCATAGTTGCCGACGGCGGCGAGGTTGGTGATGTCGACATTGCGCTTGCCTGTTTGCAGGGTCTCCTGGCCGGGGCCATGGCCGCGCACCTCGGCGGAGGGCGAATAGACACGCAGATACTCGTAGGGCAACTTGAAGTTGGCGCCATCGCTGAAACTGATCTCCATCAGCTTCGATTGCTGGTGCAGTTTTATTTCCGTCGGAATCGGGGTGTGTTTGTCTAGACCGGCCATAATTTGCCTGAAGTTATAGAGGGTTATGCACTCGTAAGACGCTGGGGACGCCTATCATAGCGCAGGGGCCGACAACCGGTCGGTCGTTGGTGGGACGGCTGTCACATTGCCGTCATGCGGCGGCAATAGAGTTGCGGGCGATTCCCTCGATTTCAATCTTGCGTTTCGATATCCCATGGCTGCCACGATACTTGTTGTCGAAGACGAACCCGCGATCCAGACGCTGATCGCAATCAATCTCAAGCGCGCCGGCCACGAGGTGGTCACGGCCCTAGACGCCGAAACGGCGCAGCGCCAGGTCAACGAGGCGCTGCCCGACCTGATCCTGCTTGACTGGATGTTGCCCGGCATGAGCGGGCTGGAGCTGGCGCGCCGGCTGCGCGCCGACCCGCGCAGCCGGCCGGTGCCGATCATCATGTTGACGGCGCGCGGCGACGAACGCGACAAGGTGCAGGGGCTGGAAACCGGCGCCGACGATTACGTCACCAAACCCTTCAGTCCGCGCGAACTGCTGGCGCGCATCCAGGCCGTGCTGCGGCGCCGAGCCCCCGAGGCGAGTGAGGATGCCGTCGAACTGGGCGGCTTGCGGGTCGATCCCACCAGTCACCGGGTGTCGGCCGCGGGCCGGCCGGTGAGCCTGGGTCCGACCGAGTTCAGACTGCTCCACTTCCTGATCACCCACCCGGAGCGGGTGCATGCGCGCAGCCAGTTGCTCGACCAGGTGTGGGGCGACCACGTGTTTGTCGAGGAGCGGACGGTGGATGTGCATATCCGCCGCCTGCGCGGCGCCCTGGAACCGACTGGACTGGACAGTCTGATACAGACGGTGCGCGGCAGCGGCTATCGCTTCTCGACGGAGGCCGTCTGATCGCCAACTGGCCCTGGATTGTCCTGGGCGCCTTCCTTGCTGTGTTGGTGGTGGTCACGGTGCGCGACGGCATCCAGTTGCGGCGCTTGGTTCGTTGGGCGGCGCAGCCAATTGGCACGCCGGTGCCCGATGCCGGCGGCAAGTGGGGTGACGCGTTCGCCGCGCTCCACAAGCGGGCCAGGCTGGCCGCCGAACAGCGAGAGCAACTGCATGAGGCCCTCGAGCGCTTCCGCCAGGCCGCCCAGGCCATGCCGGACGGCGTCGCCATCTTGAACGACAAGCTGGCCATTGAATGGCTGAACGGCAAGGCGGAGCAGTTGCTGGGTGTCGACAACCGTCGCGACATCGGCGCGCCCATCGTCAACCTGGTGCGCGAGCCCGAATTTGTCGCGGCCTTGCAGGGACGGCACGATGGTGAGCCGACCCTGCTCAGATCGTTGCGCACGCCGGGCCTGAGCCTGATGATCCGCGCCATTCCCTTCGGCCAGGGACGCGTCATGCTGTTGGTGCGCGACATCACCCAGATCGAACGGCTGGAAACCATGCGCCGCGACTTCGTCGCCAACGTCTCACATGAGTTGAAGACACCACTGACGGTGGTCTCCGGCTTCGTCGAAACCCTGGCCGATGGCTGGCAGGATCTGTCGGTGGCCGAGGCCCAGCAATTGTTGACACTCGCCGGCGAACAGGCCGCCCGCATGCAGCGGCTGATCGACGACCTGCTGACGCTCTCGGCGCTGGAAACCGACGCGCCGCCGCAGGAGGAAAGGGTGGACATGGCCGCTCTGCTCGCCGAGGTGCGCGAGGAGGCGGTCGTCCTGTCGGCTGGCCGTCACGATATTTCCCTGGTCGACGAGGGGCCTCGGGCCCTGCTTGGCAACCCGCGCGAGCTGCGCAGCGCCCTCGGCAACCTCGCATCGAATGCTGTGCGCTACACGCCGCCTGGCGGGCGCATCGAGCTGCGCTGGGAACGGTTGGCGGGGCAAAGCGACGGCGGTGCGGCGTTCGCGGTCGTGGACAACGGCATCGGCATCGAGCCACAGCATATCGCGCGACTGACCGAGCGCTTCTACCGGGTCGATCGCGGCCGCTCGCGCGAGACCGGCGGCACCGGGCTGGGGCTCGCCATCGTCAAACATGTGCTCGAGCGGCATGGCGGTCGCCTCGATATTCGAAGCACGCCTGGCCAGGGTAGTCGTTTTGCCGCTTGGCTGCCCGAGCGACGGGTGGCGTAGCCGGGAGAGTCCCGGGGGACTTGTGCGATCCCTAAGTCACCAGACTGAAGGAGCAGCGCTCGAAGCCGGCGCCCCGGGCCAGCAATTCGCCCAGACGAACGGACACCGAGCGGTCGGTGTGGATCTCGATGACGCGGCCGGGGCTGTACCAGCCGGCCGGCACGATCACCGACACCGGTTCCTTGAGTGTCGGCACGGCCGGGAGGAAGAATCCCCGCGTATATTGTTCGGAGACGGACACGCCGACGCCGGTTGGCCGAACAGCAACCCCGGTGACGGGGCCGGGCAGTATCTGAATGCCGGCCTGTAGCCGACCATCGTTTTCCATCACCAGCCAACTGATCAGGGCGAGCAGGAACTCATCCGTACCCGGAGACTTGATCGCCAGCAACTGGCCATGTTCGACTCGCGCGCCGGCCGCATTGCGAAAAACGCGGAAACCGTTCAGCGACTGATCGGCGATATCCCAGGTATCGAGGGCGGAGCTCAATTGCGACGAGTGCATGTTGAGCGGCTGGGTCGGGTCGATCTGATTGCGGAATGTCCAGAGCCTTTCAACTTCGGCCCGTGAATAGGTCCGCACATGCTGCGGCTGAACAAAGTCGCCGCCGGTGATCTGGAAATAGATGGATTCCAGACCATAGGCGACCGGCAGAATGCCGCTGGCGCGGTTGCGCTGAAAGCGGCGCGGCATGGCCGCCAGGCACCATGGGCGGTAGAGCTGGATCAACAGACGCGACACTTGTGCCGTGGGGCAGTCGTCACCCAGGCCGAGACTGGCCGGGCTGTCACCCTTCTTCAGTTGGGCGATCAGCTTTTGAACACGCTCGCCGAGTCGGGACGTGTCGAACAGGCGTGCCGAGGGCGTGGCGGTCAAGTGGTCGACCGGCAGCAAGCCCTTGTCCTGCATCAGATCGATGCCATATCCACGGCCGCCGGCCTCCTCGTCGGGGCGTGAGACCAGGGTTTCCGTCGCCACCAGGTGAGCCCAGCGGATGATCCAGGAGAGCTCCCTGGGCGTTCGGCTGTAAGGGTTGGCCAGGTCGACGAGCAACACTGCGGCATAAGTCGCCGCGCTGGTGGTCGTGGCGCCGTCGGCGCCCACCGAGTCGTCGACCGGTTGATCGGCGAATCCCCAGTCCTCGGCGGTGTCGAAGAAACCATGCAGCTCGAACCAGACGCCTTTCGCCAGGGCGCGGTGAGCGCGGTAGTACTCGATAACCGCGCGGCCGGCGTAGTGGACACAGCGCTGGCAGATCAGCGCCAGTTGCGCCTGGATGGCAGGATCGCCGCCACCGAGCTGCGCAACCTGTGCATAGCTGTCCGCCACCAGTCGCCAGACCGCGACGGTACGGTCGAAGACAGAAGCTTCTTCCAGGGTGGCCGGCAGGGGCTTGGCCGCATAGCGGGCAGCGAGGGAATCCTGCAGGAAAGCGAGCGGCTCGCGCGCCATTTCCAGTATCGCCAGGTATTCGGCCGCCGATGGGGGTACCCGCCGCATGCCTTTGAGCAGCGCATGGAGCGTGCCGTGGGACGCCGATACGTTGGTGATCGGCAAGGTGCCGATGATCTGCCGACAACGCGCGGCGTCGCGCGTGTCGACCGTCAGGGTCGGCATTTGAGTCGGTGTGTAGAGATTGCTGTCCATGGGATCGAGTCGGCGGGAAGCCCGGGGCGAGCGTCAGGGCATCACTTCATAGCCGGCCCGGTCGAAATCGACGCCCCGGTCGACCTGGTGCAGCAGCCGAAGCCGCTGTTGCCGCGTGGCGGTGATCACTTCGACGATGCGCCCGCTCTTGAAGTAGCCGGGTGGGAGAACGATCGTGGCCGCGGAGCGTAGCGGAACAACCGCCGGCAGGAGGAATCCCGGCCGATAGGACTCCTTGGTGCCACCGGGATCGGCGATGCGAACCGCCATGGGCTCCGGCTGGCCGGGGACGACGAGAATTCCCGCATGCAGGCGGGAATCCAGGGTCACCATGGCCCAGCGCAGGTAACCGAGCAGCAGGCTCTGCGCTTCCGCCGACCGCAATGCCAGGAGTTGGCCCTGGCCAATGCGAATACCGCTCGACGTCACGGCGCGCGTGAGGTGTATGCCGGTCGCCGACTCGTCCGTCATCTGCCATTCTTCGACGACCTGCCACTCTTCGGACCGGAAACCCTGCTGTTCGGTGAACCCATCCAGATGGCGGGCAGCGACACGGCCAAAGGTGGCGATCTCTTCGCGGTCACGCCGCAAGGCCTCGTCGTCGGAAAAACCCGGTTGCCGGAAAGGCGTCCGCCCGGACAGGTGGTAATGAATCGCCTCGATCCCGGCGATGAGTTCGCAGGTTCCCGCAACCGCCTGTCTTTCCCTGCCGAGCGAGGGCGCACCCTTGCACCAGCGCCGATAGACTTTTTTCAACAACTGGCCGCAAGCGGGCTGGGTACAGTCCTCGCCGAGTTGTAGCTCGGATGGCGCCGCGCCCTTGTCGAGCAGCGACAGCCGCTGTTTCAAGCTTTGCCGCAACCCGGCGGTATCCAGCCACCGCACCGTCGCCGCTTCCGGTGGCGCGCCGCCGACGCCAGCCGGCTCGGACGAAGCCAGGTCCACCCACATCGGCATGGTCGAACTCTCGGTCGGGGCGGTGGCAAGGACGCCTACCTTGCCCGCCCAGCGTCGCGCCCAGCGGGCGATCCAGAGCAGATGACGCATCGGCAACTCATGCGGACTCGCGGCGTGGAGCAACAAGACCTCCACATAGAGGGCCCGCGGCGTTGTCACACGCTTGCCCAGACGTGCCTTGTCCTCGATCTCGCGCTCGGCGACACCCGCCTCTTCGGCGACATGGTAGAGCTCGTGCAGCGCTCGCCAGTTCTCGGGGGCTGGCTGGTAGCCGGCCCGACAGAAATCGAACTGGGCGGCGGCCAGGGTGTCGAAAGCTCGCTGTATCAGAAGGGCGAGATAGGGTTTCAGGGCGGCATCGCCGGCCACCGTGGCCTCGATGCAACGCAGGTAGCCGGCCAGTTGGCCTCGCCAAACGGCCTGGGTGGCGTCGAAGGCAGCCTGTTCGGGAGGCACCAGCGGCAGCGGCTTGGCGACAAAGCGACGCGCACCTTCCTCCTGAACCGGCAGCACGGACCGGCGCAATAGTTCCAGGAGGACCAGACGCTCGTTTTCGGCCATCGACTGGCGGCTGAGCAGGTTCAACTGCCGCAGCAACTGTGCTTGAGCCTGAACCGGATTTCCGAGGGGAATGGCTTCAAGCCAGGCGCGACATTCATCGGCATTGGCAAACGCCAGCCGCTGGTCGGCTCCGGCCGCGCCCGAACTCATGCGCCGCCTACTTCCTCGGCCATGGCGGTGACGATCGCCAAGCGTAATGCAACGTTGTCTGGACCCGGCCGGGAAGCGCCGGCTTCGGTTGCCGGCGCCGATTCGGCGGGTGCTGCCCAGATCGCCGCTGGAAAGTGGCTGTCGTCGCGCCAGCGGGGAATCACGTGCCAATGGAGGTGCGGAACCATGTTGCCGAGCGTGGCGAGATTGATCTTGTCCGGTGCCAGCAGTCGGCGCAGCGCCATTTCGACGGCAAACACGACATTCATCAGGTGACGGCGATTGGCGGGGTCAAGGTCGGTCATTTCCGCGACGTGGGTTCGCCATACGACCCGGCAATAGCCGGAAAAAGCCCGGCCCTCCGCTCCGTCGACACGCACGACGCGGCAGAGGTGGTCTTCCCACACGATTTCACCGCCAATTGGCTGGCAGAGTGGACAATCCGGCATGCTCCAAGGGTATCTCTATCGGCGAACGCGTGGCAGGTTATCACGGAGAATCAGCGAAGGCGAAGAAAACGGGGCCAGTCGCTCGAGAAAGTCGAGCAATTCGAGAACGGGCGAATTGGCGAAGAATTTGGCCTTGGGCGTTTCCATCCAGATGCGGTCGGCATAGAGCCAGAGTTCGTGGGGGGTGTCGCCGGTGCCGTCGCCATCGCGGTCGAAGCCTTCATAGTCGCTCCAGGAGTTGCCGCGCCAGACATTGGCGCCGCCCACGCCCGCAGCGCTGATGCCCACCTGGGTCAGGTTGTGCTCGATGCGATTATTCTCGATCCGGTGGCCGCCTTGTTCGCCGTAGAAGAACATGCCGACGATGTTGTGAGCGAAGCGGTTGTCCTTGACGGTGAGGACCCCGACGGGCTGCGGCGGCGCATCGACCTTGAGGCCCACCGCGCAGTGGATGATCTCGTTGCCTTCCACCAGCGCCTCGTCGCTCTCCTTGAAGACGATGCCCGCCCCGCCGCCGGAGATGGCATGGGCGACGTGGTTGCCGCGCAGCGTCAAGCCGGGGGAATAGAGCACGACGATACCGGTGCCGGTGTGACTGAGGCGGTTGCCAAGCACCGAGGAGCGTGGTGAAAAAATGAACTGCATGCCATAGCGGCCATCCTCCAGCTCATTTCCGGAGATGGTGTTTTCCGGCGAATTGGCGAACGTCAGGTCGCGGATGCGTTGGAAGCGGTTGCCTTCGATGGCGTTGTGAAGGCTGTTCCAGAGTCGCAGACCGTCACCGCGTTCGCCGAGTGGCAAATCCTTGCCCGTGACGCGATTGTTCTTGATCCGGTTGCGATTGCCACCTTTGACGTGGATGCCGAAAAGCACCTCATCCAGTATGTTGCCGTCGACCAGGTTGTCGTCGCCTTCGACGGTCAGGCCGGCGTCGATGCCGTCATGGGTATCGCCGCCGCGGGTAAGGCGCATGCCGCGCACGGTGGCGCCATGAGTGCGCACGGTCAGCACCGTGCCGTGGTTGCCACCGTCCACGGTGACCCGATCGCCACCTTCGATCGTCATCGGCCGATCGATCACCGCTGGTCCCGCGTAGGTTCCGGCGGCCGGCCGCAAGGTGCCGCCGGCGGGTGTCGCATCGATCAGAGGTTGTAACGACGGCGCGCCGGCCCAGGCCGGCAAGGCAAAGAAAACCATGAGGCGGAGCAGTTTCATGGCCGCATTGTTCGCGGCGGTCGTGAACTTGGCCTTGGCTTAGATCAAACGACACGCGGGCGCTGTAACATTCCGGTGCATGAACGGTTCCTCCGAGCGTCCGTGTCCGCCGATGGCTCCCGAGCTGGCCCTGCCGCTCGACGTGACGCGTCCACAGGACATCGTCGCCTTCCTGCGCGACCTGTTCGCCGCGGCCATCGCCTCGGCCCAACCGGCGCTTTGCGTCCCGCCGCATCTGCCCGCGCCACCCACCGGCCGGGTGATCGTGGTTGGCGCCGGCAAGGCATCGGCGGCAATGGCGCGCGCCGTCGAAGACCACTGGCCGGGTCCGCTCGAAGGCCTGGTCGTGACGCGCCACGGCTACGGCGTTCCCTGCCGGCGCATCGAGATCGTCGAAGCCGCGCACCCGGTTCCCGACGCCGCCGGCGCCGAGGCGGCACGGCGCATCCAGGCCCGGGTGTCCGGCCTGACGGCGGATGATCTGGTCCTCTGCCTGATCTCCGGCGGCGGCTCGGCGCTGCTGGCGGCGCCGGCCGCCGGG
>JBGAQX010000026.1:0-63266 GCA_044220545.1 Rhodocyclaceae bacterium
CGCGTCCGTCTAGGTTTAGTGCGGAAAAAAGCCCCCGCTTGCGCGGGGGCCCTTCTCATCTCCTACTCCCGATACTTAGTGCCCACCGCCGGTCGCTGCGCCGACGCCGGTCTCGGAACGGGTCTTTTGGTCCGGATAGAGGGCGCGTTCCTTGCGGGCCTGCTCGCTGTTGTCCAGCTTGGACACGAGATAGATCACCACAAACGCGGCGGTCATCGAGAAGATGGCGGCCGAGTTGTATGGGAACCAGGCGGAACCCTTCGGATACTTCATAACGGCTTCCCAGACGCTGGCGGAACCGATGGTCAGGACCACCGCGGTAACCAGACCGACGGTACCGCCGACGACCGCGCCCTTGGTGGTGCAATCCTTCCACAGCACGGACATGAACAGCACCGGGAAGTTGCCCGAGCAGGCGATCGTGAAGGCCAGCATCACCATGTAGGCGACGTTCTCCTTCTCGAAGGCGATGCCGAGGCCGACCGCCAGAATGCCCAGCGCGATGGTGGCACCCTTGGACCAGCGCAGCTCAGTGGCGCTATCCACGTTGCCATGACGCCAGACGGACGCATAGAGGTCATGCGACACGGCCGAGGCGCCCGACAGCGTCAGACCCGCCACCACCGCCAGAATGGTGGCGAAGGCCACCGCGGAGATGAAGCCGAGGAATATGTTGCCACCCACCGCGTTGGCCAGATGCACCGCCGCCATGTTGCCGCCACCCTTCAGACCCTTGGCGATGTCACCATCGACGTAGAAGGTCACGGGGTCGGCAATCAGGTTGACGATCGCGCCGAAGCCGATGATGAAGGTCAGGATGTAGAAGTAGCCGATCCAGGTCGTCGCCCAGGCCACCGACTTGCGGGCTTCCTTGGCGTTCGGCACGGTGAAGAAGCGCATCAGGATGTGCGGCAGGCCGGCGGTGCCGAACATCAGCGCCATGCCGACGGAGATCGCCGAGATCGGGTCCTTGATCAGCGCGCCCGGACCCATGATGGCGTCCTTCTTCGCATGCACTTCGGTCGCCTTGGCGAACAGCGCCTCGGGGCTGAAGCCGAACTGGAACAGCACGGCCAGGGCCATGAAGGTGGCGCCGCCGAGCAGCATGCAGGCCTTGATGATCTGCACCCACGTCGTCGCGGTCATGCCGCCGAACAGCACGTACATCATCATGATCACGCCGACGAGAATTTCGGCAACCATGTAGTCGAGTCCGAACAGGATCTTGATGAGCTGTCCGGCGCCGACCATCTGGGCGATCATGTAGAAGGCCACCACGACGAGCGTACCGACCGCGGCGAAGGTGCGCAGCGGGGTCTGGGCGAAGCGGTAGGAAGCCACGTCGGCAAAGGTGAACTTGCCCAGGTTGCGCAGGCGCTCGGCCATCAGGAAGGTGATGACCGGCCAGCCGACCAGCCAGCCGATCGAGAAGATCAGGCCGTCGAAGCCGTTGGCGAACACCAGGCCGGAAATACCCAGGAAGGAGGCGGCCGACATGTAGTCACCGGCGATGGCCAGGCCGTTCTGAAAGCCGGTGATGCCGCCACCGGCGGTGTAGAAGTCGGCCGCCGTCTTGGTCTTGGAAGCCGCCCACTTGGTGATCCAGAGCGTGCCGGCGACAAAGATGCCGAACATGGCGATCGCCGTCCAGTTGGTGGCTTGCTTGGCCGCCTGACCGAGGTCGGGGCCGGCGGCGTAGGCCAGGCCGGCGACGGAAAATGCGGCCAGGGCCGCCAGGATGCGTTGTTTGTTGGTCATCTTACTTCTGCGCCTCCCTGATGATTTCGGCATTGATATCGTCGAACTCGCTGTTGGCGCGACGCACGTAGATCCAGGTGATGATGATGGTGAAGACGATGACGCCGACACCGATCGGAATGCCGATGCTGGTCACCGCGCCGGCGCTGAGCTTCTGGGCCAGAAACTCCTTGTTGTAGGCCACCAGCAGGATGAAGCCGTAGTAAGCGATGGCGCCGATGATCGCCATCATGATCGAGTACTTGCTACGGGTGCTTACGAACTGCTGGTATTTCGGGTTGGCCCGAATCTTTGCGTAGAGGTCAGCTGCCATGAGTCGTCTCCATATCCTCTGTTAACTGAAAACCGTCTCCTTCCCCGACTTTGTCGCCAGGACAATCGAGCACCGGGCGACAACTCAAGACACGAGGAATCGGACGACGATTTTGGCCGCGGCCGCACAGGGCGGCTCCACAGACCGGCGCCAATGATAACCCCGGGCGCTGACACGCCTCTTACGCGCGCCTGACGGCCAACTTACGCCGCGCGCGAATTCGCTTCGATCAACTGGCAAGCAGGCGCTTTGCCCAGGCCAGGAAGATCCAGAGCCAGAAGAGCAGAAAGAACGTGACGAAGGGCACATGCCGATCGAGAATGGGCTTGGGCGTGACGAAGCGCACGACGCGAATCACAGGCCGGGTGACCACGGCAAACAACTGGTAGATAGGATTGGTGGCGCGGCGCGCGCCCGCCAGCAATGCCACCACGCCCTGGCCAAGCAATGCCAGCAGGGCCACCTCGACGAGGGCGCGGACAATGCTGAGAACAAACAGATCTGGATCGCTCATGGTATCTTTTCAAGCAGACTGGACATCGGGAAGAATCATGGATTTCGAACACTGGCGGCATTATGCCCGCGCTTGGCTGTTGCACTTCTTTGGCCGCGAGGAACAGGCTTTCAACGAGTACGCCGCCGCCTACCGTCTGCGTCCCGACGACGTCCAGGCCGCCCGCCATCTGGCCTTCATCGCCGCGCGCAAGAAACGCTTCGCGGTCGCCGAGAAGTGGTTCATCGAAACTCTGCGCCTTGCTCCGGAGGATGCCGACAGCCACTTCAATCTCGGCTTCACCCGCGAGGAAATGGGCAAGCCGCGCGAAGCCGTCGGCGCCTTCCGCGAAGCCGTGCGCATCAGGCCCACGCTCGACCGCGCCTGGTACGGGATGGGGCTCGCCCTCGCCCGGCTGGGCGAACACGGTGAAGCGGCCCTGGCCTTCGAGAAGGCCGCCGAATTGCAGCCGATGAACGGTGAAGCCTTCTATCATTTGGGCATGGCACGCCATCACGCCCATGACCCGGACGGCGTCAAGTCCGTCGTCAAGCAACTGGTCGCCTTCGATCCCAAGCGCGCCCACAAACTGGTACACGACTCGGAGCGCGCCGACCTGAGGCCCCTGCTGCCCGAACTGCCGTTCTGAAGCGTCCGCACCAGAAAAAAAGCCCGCCTTGCGGCGGGCTCGTAATGGGAGCATCTCCTCCTCCCCCTCCTTTGTATTCCTTTGTCAGGTCCCGGCGGTATTGATGTCGCCCGCCAGGTTCGGGTAGCGAACATGATCCACCAGTTCCTGAACTTCCTTGCTCGGCGCCGGAGAGATCAGCGAACCGACGATCACGCCAATGAAGCCGAGTGGGATGCCGAAGATGCCCGAAGCGATCGGATTGATGTCCCACCATTTGGGTGCCATTACGCCAAAGAACTCGTAGGTCTGAACCATGTAGTACATGGTGATCCCCAAGCCCAATGTCATACCCAGGATGGCGCCCAGCTTGTTGGCCCGCTTCCAGAAGATGCCGCACACCAGCGCCGGGAAGAAGGCTGCCGCCGCCAGCGAAAAGGCCGCACCGACCAGGAACAGGATGTTGCCCGGCTTCAAGCTGGTCACGTAGGCCGCAATCAGGGCCACCACCAGCAAAAGGGCCTTGGACACCACCAGGCGGCGGGTCGTCGGCGCGTTCGGGTCGATCATCTTGTAATAGACGTCGTGCGACAGCGCGTTGGCGATGGTCAGCAGCAGACCGTCGGCGGTGGAAAGCGCCGCGGCCAGACCACCAGCCGCCACCAAGCCCGAGATCACGTAGGGCAGGCCCGCGATCTCCGGTGTCGCCAGCACGATCAGGTCGCCACCGATGGTGATTTCCGCCAGTTGAACGATGCCATCCTTGTTGATGTCCGCGATCGCCATCAGCGTCTTGTCCACCGCCGCCCAGTTGCTGACCCAGGCTGGCAGGGACGCGAAGCTGGAGCCTACCAGATGGCTATAGACCTCGTACTTGGCCAGGATCGCCAGCGCGGGCGCCGTAAAGTAGAGCAGGAAGATGAAGAACAACGACCAGAACACCGAGCGGCGGGCTTCCTTGACCGAGGGGGTCGTATAGAAGCGCATCAGGATGTGGGGCAACGCCGCCGTGCCGACCATCAGGCAGAGGATCAGGGCCAGGAAGTTCTTCTTGGCGATGCCTCGAGCCTTCTCAACGTCCTCCGGCGTCTTGCCGGCCGCCGGGAATGGTTCGGCATGGGCCTTGACCGGCGCGGCCTTGGCGCCAATGCCCTTGTCCTTGGTCCAGGCCGCCTTGGCGGCGGCCGCGTCGGCAGGGAAGTCCTTGACCGACTTTTCGGCCGCCTCGATCGCCTTGGCATCCGGAGCTTCAGCGGCCTTCAAGGCGGCCACCTTGTCCTCCAGCTTCTTCTTTTGCTCGGCAAGGAAAGCGGGGCCCCCGGTTTCGAGACCCTTGAGCTTGTCGGCGGCGGCCGCCGCCTTCTCGCGGTAAATAGCCCGTACGGACTCTTCCGCCGCCCCCTTCGCTGTGGTCTTGTCGTTGAACTCCTTCTCCAGCGCCGTCACCTTGGGCAATGCCGAGGTGTAGGCGGAGATCTGCGGAATCGGGTTGCCGGTATGTTTCACCGACAGCCAGACCACCGGGATCATGTAGGCGACGATCAGGATGATGTACTGGGCCACCTGGGTCCAGGTCACCGCCTTCATGCCACCCAGGAAGGAGCAGACCAGGATACCGGCCAGACCGACGAACACACCGATGCCGAACTCCAGGCCGGTGAAACGGCTGGTGATGATGCCGACACCGTAGATCTGTGCAATCACGTAGGTGAAGGAGCACAGCACGGCGGCGAAGACACCGATCGCGCGTGGAATGTTGCCGCCGTAGCGGGCACCGAGAAAGTCCGGAATGGTGAACTGACCGAACTTGCGCAGGTAGGGCGCCAGGAACAGCGCCACCAGGCAGTAGCCGCCGGTCCAGCCCATGACGAAGGCGAGACCGTCGTAGCCGGTCGCATAGAGCGTGCCCGCCATGCCGATAAACGAAGCGGCGGACATCCAGTCGGCGCCGGTCGCCATGCCGTTGAACAACGCGGGCACGCGCCGCCCGGCCACGTAGTACTCGGAAACATCCGCCGTCTTCGACATGAAGCCGATGCCGGCGTAGAGCAGGATGGTGGCGAACAGGAAAAGGTAGCCCAACATCTTGTTGGGCACGCCGAGTTGCTCGAGGATGCCGACGACGATAACGAAGGCAATGAATCCGCCCGTGTAGAAGGTGTAGTACTTCTTCAGTTGGGAGGTGAATGCTGCTTGCGATTGGCCGGCCATTATTCGTCCTCCCCTTCGTGAACGCCGTACTCCTGGTCGAGATTGTTCATGTAGCGGGCGTAAACCCAGATGATCAGGACATAGATGATCAGGGAACCCTGGGCACCCATGTAGAAGCCCAGCGGGCCGATGATGTTGATCTCGTTGAGTTCGCGCGCGTACCAACCGAACACGAAAGTCACGACGAACCAGATCGCGAGCAGGATGGCGGTGACCTTGAGGTTCCTGTGCCAGTACTCGACATGCTTCTGCGACAGTTGCATGGATGTCTCCTCCTTTAGTAATAACTGGAAATGGCCTTTTGTGGCTCTGGGGTGCGATTGGGACACAGGACCCTGACAAAGACCTTACAAAAAAATGGCGCAACGCACCAATGCAGGGCACACCGCGGGCGTTTCGTCAGGCGGGGACAGGAATCAGGCTTGGGTGGTGCCGGCGCGCGGAAATACCACCACGACCCGCGAACCGTGGCCATCGTGGCCAGCCAGCAGGGAAATGGTGGCGCGATGCTGCTCGGCGATTTCCCGGCAGATCGGCAAGCCCAGGCCACTGCCATCGGCGTCGGTACCCAGCACACGGTAGAAACGTTCGAAGACGCGCTCCCGGTCCTCCTCCGGCACACCGATGCCGCTGTCCTCGACCTCGACCACCGCGTGCTCGCCGGCCATCAGCCGCACGGTCACGCGACCACCGGCGGGCGTGTACTTGATGGCATTGTCGAGCAGGTTCTTCAGCAGCTCCCGCAGCAGCAGCGGCACGCCGTCAACAGCCAGCGGCCAGTCGCTGCCCTCGAAGCCGAGGTCGATGCGCTTGGCCTGGGCATGCTCCACCCAGTCGAACGTGACGCTGCGCGCCAGCGCTTCGATGTCGACGATTTCAAAGCGATGCAGCTTTTCGTGGCTGGCTTCCGCCCGCGCCAGCGTCAGCAACTGACTGATCAAGTGGCCGGCGCGCTCGGCACCCAATGCAATCTGCTCCACGGAGCGGCGCAGTTGGGTCGGATCGGTTTCCGTCATGGCCAGCTCGGCCTGCATGCGCAGACCGGTCACCGGTGTCTTCATCTGGTGCGCGGCATCGGCGATGAAGCGCTGCTGGGCTTGCAGGTTTTCCTCCAGCCGACCCAAGAGTTGGTTGAAGGAATGCAGCATCGGCTGCAATTCTTCCGGGGTGCCGCGAATACTGATCGGCGACAGGTCGCCCGGACGGCGGCGGGCCATGCGTTCGCGCAGACGGCTCAGGGGCCGCAATCCCCGCGACAGGCCCAGCCAGACCAGGATTACCGCCAGGGGAATGATGGCGAACTGGGGCAACAGAACGCCGGAAATAATGCGCGAGGCCAGTGCCTCCCGCTTCTTGCGTGTTTCCGCCACCTGGACCAGCAGGGTGCGCTCCTGGGCCAGGGTCACGGCCTGATAGGCGATGCGTATCGGTTCGCCTTCGATGGAGCCGTCGCGAAAGCGGACCACGTCGGTGGCGGCGCTCTCATTGGCTGACAGTGTCGGCAGCGCCTTGTCGCCGGCCAGCACCTCGCCCCTGGGTCCGCGCACCTGGAAATAGGTGGAATCCTGCTCGTCCGCATGCAGGATGGCCTTCGCCGGCGCCGGCAGATTGACCGTGACCTTGTCGCCAACCACCTTGACCAGCCGGATGATCGCACCGACATTCTCCGCCAGAGCCTGATCGTAGGGCTCGTTGGCGATGTCATTGGCGACATGATTCGTCACGGCGATGCTGATCGGCCACAACAACAGCAGTGGCGCCAGCATCCAGTCGAGAATCTCCCCGAAAAGGGAATTGGGTTCGCTGGATGCGCCGAATACCGGCTGCCGCTCAGGTCGCGGCGTCGCTGTCACCGGCCTTCTCCAGGCAATAGCCGAGACCGCGCACGGTGGCGATGCGCACACCGGCGGACTCCAGCTTCTTGCGCAGCCGATGCACGTAGACTTCGATCGCGTTGGTACTGACTTCCTCGCCCCAACCACACAAGTGATCCACCAGTTGCTCCTTGCCGACCAGGCGGCCGACGCGCAGCAGCAAGACCTCCAGCACGGCCATTTCGCGCGCCGACAGATCGACCAGTTGGCCGTTCATCTTGACCATGCGTTCCGTCTGGTCGTAGCAGAGCGCCCCGAGTTCGATGCGCGTCGCCTGGCCGGTGCCGCGGCGGGTCAGCGCCCGTACCCGCGCCTCGAGTTCAGGCAGCGCGAAAGGTTTGGTCAGGTAGTCGTCCGCGCCGGCGTCCAGCCCGCGCACCCGATCCTCGACGCCATCCTGGGCCGTAAGGATGAGTACGGGAACCACGCATTTGCGCGCGCGCAACCGGCGCAACACCTCGATGCCGGACAGTTTGGGCAGGCCGAGATCCAGAATCAGCAGATCATACATTTTGGGAAGCAGCGCCGTATCGGCATCCAGACCGTTGGCTACGTGGTCCACCGCGTAGCCGGCCTTGCGCAGGGCACGATTCAGGCCATCGGCAATGATGGCGTCGTCTTCGGCAAGAAGAATTCTCATGGCCCCATAGATTCTACTTGTAAGTCAGCCGTAAGCGGAGTCTCTTACAGTTGATCCCGCTGTTCTCCTTTTCGGTCAAGGGAGCCGAGCGGGTGATGTTTGCACTGCTCCGCGCTCCGGGGGGTAGGCCTGCTCCGCAGTGGCTACCCCCTACCGACTTTCTTTGCCACATTCTTCTCGTTGGCGCCCGTCAGGGAAGTCGAGCCGTCACCCCCGACCAGAAATCGTCAGCCCGCTTCTTACCCACCCCTACCCGGATCGCCTCGCGAACGGATTCCAGCAAAGAGGTCAGTTGAAGCGGATCGCGACAGGCTTCGATTCGGGCGCCCATCGCGTCCGATGCCGGTCCCAACGCATCGAGCAGGTAGTGGGAGGCAAAACGCACCGCTTCCCGATGCGCGTCGCCAAAGGCCGCCGGCGCTTTGACTGTCGTCTCCGCCGCCTCGATGAAGCCACCGTCCAGCAACGCATCCACCAAGGCCTCGCCATCACCGAGGACCGAGGCCCGCTTCAGCAATTCCGCGCCGATACTCTTGCCGTCAACCATGATCAGCACCGACCGCAGCCTCGCCGACAGATGGCAAGCGCGGGTGGCGACCTCCTCGTCGCCCTTCACCGTCTTTCGGAATACCGCCTGTAAATTCACATGAAAACCCTGTTGAACCATGGGCTAAATATATCACGCTCGAAGCTAGAACTTTCGTGCCGGCAAAAGCAAAGCACCCGGCCGAGGCCGGGTGCTTTTTGCCGCATAAAGACAAACGGGACAGCGACTTACATACCCATGTCCATGCCACCCATGCCACCCATGCCGCCCATGCCGCCAGGCATGCCGCCGCCGGCCGGCTTGTCTTCGACCAGTTCGGCAACCATGCAGTCGGTGGTCAGCATCAGGCCCGCCACGGAAGCGGCATTCTGCAAGGCATAGCGGGTGACCTTGGTCGGGTCCAGCACGCCCATCGCCACCAGGTCGCCGTACTCGCCGGTCGCGGCGTTGTAGCCGAAGTTGCCCTTGCCTTCCAGCACCTTGTTCACCACCACGCTCGGCTCGTCGCCGGCGTTGGCGACGATCTCGCGCATCGGCTGCTCGATGGCGCGCAGCACGATCTTGATGCCGGCGTCCTGGTCATGGTTGTCACCCTTGACGGTGACACCGACCCGAGCGCGCAGGAAGGCGACTCCGCCACCGGCGACCACGCCTTCTTCAACGGCGGCACGGGTGGCGTGCAGCGCGTCTTCGACGCGGGCCTTCTTTTCCTTCATCTCGACTTCGGTGGCGGCGCCAACCTTGATCAGCGCCACGCCGCCGGCCAGCTTGGCCACGCGCTCCTGGAGCTTTTCCTTGTCGTAGTCGCTGGTCGCTTCGTCGATCTGGGTGCGGATCTGGGCGACGCGGGCCTTGATGCCGTCCTCGGCACCGGCGCCGTCGATCAGGGTGGTGTTCTCCTTGGCGACTTCGACGCGCTTGGCCTGGCCGAGATCCTTCAGGGTGGCCTTCTCCAGCGTCAGGCCGACTTCCTCGGCAATCACGGTGCCGCCGGTCAGGATCGCGATGTCTTCCAACATGGCCTTGCGGCGGTCGCCGAAGCCCGGCGCCTTGACGGCGACCGTCTTGAGGATGCCGCGCAGGTTGTTCACCACCAGGGTCGCCAGCGCCTCGCCATCGACGTCTTCGGCGATGATCAGCAGCGGCCGGCCGGCTTTGGCGACTTGCTCGAGCACCGGCAGCAGGTCGCGGATGTTGGAGATCTTCTTGTCGTGCAGCAGCACGAACGGGTTGTCGAGAATCGCGATCTGCTTGTCGGGATTGTTGATGAAGTAAGGCGACAGGTAGCCGCGGTCGAACTGCATGCCTTCGACGACTTCCAGCTCGTTCTGCAGCGACTTGCCGTCCTCGACGGTGATCACGCCTTCCTTGCCGACCTTGTCCATCGCCTGGGCGATGATCTCGCCGACATCGGCGTCCGAGTTGGCGGAAATGGCGCCGACCTGGGCGATTTCCTTCGACGTCGTACAGGGCTTGGAGATCTTCTTCAGCTCCTCGATGACGGCGATGACGGCCTTGTCGATGCCGCGCTTCAGGTCCATCGGGTTCATGCCGGCGGCGACGAACTTCATGCCCTCGCGGACAATCGACTGGGCCAGCACGGTGGCGGTGGTGGTGCCGTCACCGGCGACATCGGAGGTCTTGGAAGCAACTTCCTTGACCATCTGGGCGCCCATGTTCTCGAACTTGTCCTTCAGCTCGATTTCCTTGGCGACGGACACGCCGTCCTTGGTAACGGTCGGGGCGCCGAAAGAGCGCTCCAGAACCACGTTGCGGCCCTTGGGGCCGAGAGTGACCTTGACGGCGTCGGCCAGGATGTTGATGCCACGAACCATGCGACTCCGTGCGGAATCGCCAAACAGAACTTCTTTAGCAGCCATGCTTTATCTCTCCAGTAAATTCGGTTAATTAGGCTTCAACAACGCCCATTACATCTTCTTCCCGCATGACCAGCAGTTCGTCGCCATCGACCTTGACCGCCTGGCCGGAGTACTTGCCGAACAGCACGCGGTCGCCAACCTTGAGGGCCATCGGGCGAACCTTGCCGTCGTCGAGGATCTTGCCGGAGCCGACAGCGATCACTTCACCTTGATCGGGCTTCTCACCAGCGGAGTCGGGGATCACGATACCGCTGGCGGTAGTGCGCTCGGCTTCGACGCGCTTGACGATCACGCGATCATGTAAAGGACGAATTTTCATGGACTTATCTCCTGATTGCGACAGTGACGCAGGATATTCCTGCACAGATTGACTAGCGGGCGGCAACGCCATGATTATTAGCACTCACCGCCAACGAGTGCCAATAATAGGGGCAATGGGCCCGGCTTTCAAGAGCTGCGATGAACAAACGCGATAACTAACCAGCCCCCAAGGCGCGCGAGACGACCTCGAACACATCCCGCGACAGCCCGACGTGATCGCGAATGCTGGTCAGGGCGCTTCGGGCATGGCGCTGCCGGCCGGTATCGAACTTCGTCCAGCGGTCGAAGCAGCGGGCCAGGCGCGCGGCGACTTGCGGATTCCGGGCATCGAGTGCCCTGATCTGCTCGGCGAAGAAGGCGTAGCCAGCGCCGTCGGCGGCGTGAAAGCGAACCAGGTTGCCGCCGAAAGTTCGCAACAAGGCGTAGACCTTGTTCGGATTGCCGAGGTCGAAGGCCGGGTGGGCGGTCAATTGCCGCACGGACGTCAGCGTGTCCGGCAGGCGGCCCCCGGCCTGCACCGCCAGCCACTTGTCGACCACCAGCGCTTCGTGCCGCCAGCGCTGGTGGAAGTCCGCCAGCGCGATGGCGCGCTCGGCGCAGTCGAATTGCGCCAGGGCCGCCAACGCGGCGAACTGGTCCGTCATGTTGTTGGCGTCGCGATACTGGGCGAGTGCCATT
Source organism: Rhodocyclaceae bacterium (assembly GCA_044220545.1). GTDB lineage: Bacteria > Pseudomonadota > Gammaproteobacteria > Burkholderiales > Rhodocyclaceae > Fen-999. Next base: position 11,344 of record JBGAQX010000026.1, read on the forward strand.
TGCCGGACGGCTTCCGTGTCGAGCTCGAGAAGGTAGCCCAGGCAAAGGTTCTTCAGTGCCCGGCGCCCGGCGTCCTCCGGTGTCGGGTGGTACGGAATGGCGAACGCCAGCGCGGCATGGATGCCGCTGAACTCGCCTTCCAGTTCCTCCGCAAGGTGCCGGCGCAGGGCATTGCGGGCAGCATGCAGGGCGTCCGGATCAACCACATCCAGGGCTTCGGCCAGTGTTGCCTCGCCCGGCAGCGTCAACGCCTCGGCGACGAAGGCCGCGCCGCGCACGGAATGCTGTCGCAGCAGGCGGCGCGCCGCCTCGACGAAAGCGGTCGGCCAGTGGGGTTCACGACCGGCGGCCAGCGCCGCCGTGGCGTCGAGGATCAGCCGCGAGGCCAGGCGCTGTCCCGCCTCCCAGGCGTTGAAGTGGTCGCTCTCGAACGCCAGCAAGTGGCTCAGCTGTTCCGGCGCATAGGCGAAATCAAGGATCACCGGCGCGGAAAAATCGCGTAGCAGCGAGGGGACCGGCTCGGCCGCAATACCGTCGAAGTCAAAGCGCTGCGCGTTTTCGCTGAGGAGCAGCGTGCGCACCGTGCCCGCGATCTCCCGGCCGGCGCCATCGAACAGGGCGACGCGGATCGGGATCAGGTACGGCTCGCTGTCGCTGGCAAGCGGGTTGTGCTGCCTGAAGCTCAGCGTGTAGCGACCCGCCTGGGCGTCGAAGACAGCCTCGGCCACGACATGCGGCGTACCCGGCTCGCGGTACCAGCGCATGAACTGCGTGAAGTTGAAGCCGGAAGCGGTCGCCATCGCCGCCACGAAGTCGTCGCAGGTCACCGCCTGTCCGTCGTGGCGGCGGAAGTACTCGTCCATGCCCGCGCGAAACTTGTCCCGCCCGATCAATGTCTGGATCATGCGCACGACTTCAGCGCCCTTCTCGTACACCGTTGCCGTGTAGAAGTTGTTGATCTCCATGTAGGACGCGGGGCGCACCGCGTGCGCCATCGGCCCGGCATCCTCTGGGAACTGCGCCCCGCGCAGTCCGCGCACCTCGCGGATGCGGGCGATGGCGCGGTTGTGCGCATCGGCGCCGAACTCCTGTTCCCGAAAGACCGTCAGGCCCTCCTTCAACGAGAGCTGGAACCAGTCGCGACAGGTGACGCGATTGCCCGTCCAGTTGTGGAAATACTCGTGGCCGACGACACGGTCGATGTTCTCGAAATCGAGGTCGGTCGCCGTATCGGCCCGGGCCAGCACGTACTTGGTGTTGAAGATGTTGAGGCCCTTGTTCTCCATCGCCCCCATGTTGAAATCGCCGACCGCGACGATCATGTAGTGGTCGAGGTCGCATTCCAGGCCGAAGCGCTGCTCGTCCCAACGCATGGCCTTCTTCAGCGCCGCCATCGCATGTGGGCATTGATCGAGTTTGCCCGGCTCGACAAAAATAGCGAGTTGCACCGTTCGCCCCGAAGCGGTGGTGTAGGTGTCGCGCAGCACGTCCAGCTTGCCGGCAACCACGGCAAACAGGTAGCAGGGCTTTTTGAACGGATCGGCCCAGCGCGCCCAATGGCGGCCGTCGGCCGCCTCGCCTTGTCCGACCGGATTGCCGTTTGCCAGCAGCATGGGCAGCGCCGCCTGGTCGGCACGCAAGGTCACCGTATAGGTCGACATCACATCCGGCCGATCCGGAAACCAGGTGATCCGGCGAAAGCCCTCCGCCTCGCACTGGGTGAAGTAACCGTCCCGGGAACGGTAGAGACCCGAGAGCCGCGTATTTGTATCGGGGGAAATGCGCACCACGGTTTGCAGCGTGAATTGCTCCGGCGGCGCCGTGATCGTCAAGGTGGTTGCGGTCACGCTGTAGACCGCCGGCTTGCCGTCGACCGTCACACCCAGCGTCTCCAGCTCGTCCCCGTCGAGTACCAGCGGCTGTGGCGCCGCCCCGGGGCCGCGCCGGCAAGTCAGCGTCGCGGTGACGGTGGTCGCGCCCGCCACGATGTCGATGTCGAGGTCCACGGTATCGACGAAGTAGGGAGGCGGCGCGTAGTCGCGCAGGTGGATGGTCTGGGCAGTGTCGGTCTTCATGGTTTGACGAAGCAGTGTCAGGGCGTCCGATGATACGTCAGTGCGGGCCGGGGCTTGCATGTGCGGACCGGGATGTGGTGTCATTCCGGAAACTCACCGAGGAGCGTCGCCATGCAGGGTGTCAGTCCGTTTGCCTACATGCAGCAAGTCGCCGGGCGCCTGTCGGAACTCACGGACAGGCGGGAGCTCGAAACGGTCCTCGACGAGGTCGAGTACTTGTACGAGGTGCTCGATCCCGAGTTGCAGGAACCAGCCGAGCAGTTGATCGCGCAACTGCGCCAGCGCCTGGAGGCCGCATCCTGACGTCGGCTTGCCGTTGCTACGCCCTGCGGCGGGTCAATCCGTACCGTGGCGTCGAACAGCTCATCGAGTGCGATACCGGCCGGGCCATCAGCGTCGACGGAAAGAACTGGGAAGTGCAATTGCTGGCTCGTCGGCCCGGCGGCTGGGGTAGCCTCAACCGGCAGGCCACGCTTGACTACGCCCGGCATGCGGTCTGGTCGGCGGCCGAAGGCCTGGCGCGGTTTCCACGCTTCCCGGCCACCGACTACGACACCACGGCGGCGACCGACAGACTTCTGGCCGCCATTGCCGAGCACGAGACCGACCTGCCATTTGCCCTGGCCGACAATTTTGAATCCTGGCAGTGCGCCGACGACCGTCCGGTGGCGCTGCTGGCGAGCGTCAGCGCCTTGCCCGAAAGCCGTGTCGTTTCCCGCTGGCGGGCATTCCCGGAGGATCCTCGCGCCGCCGACGTCGAAGCGCGCGTGCATCGCGCCTGCAACCATACGGTCTGGTTCCGCCGGGCCGCCGACGGCAGCGGCGTCCGCATCGATCCGGCCGCCCGGACCAGCGCCCAACCGGACAGCCTGCCCGCCGCGGCTTTCCCCGAATGCCTGCTGGCGGTGGATGCCTTCGCCGACGCCGCCGACCGGTCCTTGCTGTCGGCCTATCTCGTCCGCCAGGCCGCCCGCTTGCTGATGTTGCCGCTCGCCGCCGAAACCCGGGCGACGCTGGAGCTGGCCGCGATCGATGACGCGCCCGGCGTGGCGCATTTCTTCAACCTGTATCCGGCCCAGGCCGACCCGGCGCTACTGACACGCCTGCGGGTCGAAGCCCGGCTGCGCGCCTCCGCCTGACATGTCGCATCGCCAGCGCGCGACACGCCAAATGCTCGCCCAACAGTTTCTATAATCGCCCCATGGGACTATTCGACTGGCTGAGACCCGCCGCACCGCTGGACCACGCGACTCAGGCGCTGGTCGACCGCGCCGTGGACACCGTCGAGCCCCTGCTCAAGACTCTGCCGGGCTATGGCCGCAAGCTCGCGCCACCGGTTCGCCACGCCTTCGACTACTGCGAACGATTGGCCCTCGCCATTCCCGGGCCGATTCCGATCACCCGGTCGGCGTTTGCCAGCGAGCCGTTGGTGCACGCGTTGTTCGGCAGCGCCGACGATATCGGCACCATGCTGGGCCGCAGCCAGTGCGTGCGCACGCATCTGGTCAATATCGACGGTCTCGTCGCCGGCCAGTGTTGCGCCCTGCTCGGCATGCGCCATCACGAAAAGGCCGGCTTCGGCGCCGGCCTGACCGGACAGGTGCTCCGTACCGATGAACCCCAGAGGACCCTCTACTTCACCGACCATACCCTGGCCGAACCCAGCCCCGATCTCGCCGCCGCCCATCGACGCCTCGCCCGGGTGATGTTCGACGGCCTGCTGAAGGGCTTTGTCGCCCATGTGGCCGAGGTACGCGCGGAACGCAGGCAATTGCGCGAGGAGCAGGCGTTGGCGCGGGCCTTGCGCACGTCGCACGCCGATTGCGAGTCCCACACCCGGCGGCAGGCGGCCTTGCAGGAACGCCTGCGCCACACCGCCGACGCGCTGCAACCGCCACGCCTGATGGAAACGCTGGCCGACTACCTGGCCGCGCCGGAGGAGTCGCTGCGCCTCGACCCGATCAAGCTGTGCGTCGATCGCGCCGGCATCATCGTCAACTCCGACGACAAGCCGGCCAACGCCGACACGCTACGTTTCGTCGAACTGACCTCGCGCGACCAGCGCCGCTGGGTGGTCATGATCGTGCAAGTAGACCGCGACGAGGCGCGCGCCGCCGTCCAGCGCCTCGAAGAGGCGCGGCGCAATATCGTTTTCTGATGCGCCACCTCCTCGGCCACGTCCTCATCCCGCTGCTGTCCTTGGTCACCCTGCCGGCGGTCGCGCAGAACATCATCTATGAAGAACGCCTGCCAGCGCCGGTGGCGCGCGCCCTCAAGGCCGCCGGCATACCGCAGGGCGCCGTCGGCGTCGTTGTCCAGGAAACGGGCGCGGTCTTTCCGCGCGTCAGTGTCAACGCCGGCCTGACCATGAATCCGGCGTCGGTGATGAAACTGCTCACCACCTTCGCCGCGCTGGAACTGCTGGGGCCCGCCTACACATGGAAGACCGAGGCACTGGTCGCCGCGCCACCCGTCGACGGCGTGCTCGCCGGCGACCTCTACCTCAAGGGCAGCGGCGACCCCAAGCTGACCCTGGAACAATTCTGGCTGCTGCTGCGCCAATTGCGCGCCCGCGGTGTCCGCGAGATTCGCGGCGATCTGGTCCTGGATCGCTCGGCGTTCGCGGCCATCGCGCATGACGAAGCCGCCTTCGACGGCAAGCCGACCCGCCCCTACAACGTCGGCCCCGACGCCCTGTTGCTCAACTTCAAGGCATTGCGCCTGACGCTGCTGCCCGACGAAAAGCGCGTCCTGGTGATGTCCGAGCCGGCCCCGGCCAACCTCGACATCATCAACCTGCTCAAGACCAATGGCGGCGCCTGCGGCCAGGGCAGCGAATGGCGCGAGGCGCTGCGCGCCGATCTGTCGCGCCACAATGGCGGCGGCAACTTCCGCCTCGTGCTGACCGGCAACTATCCCTCCGCCTGCGGCGAACAGCGCTGGAACATCGGTCTGCTGCCCCATCCCGACTACGTGTTCGGCGTGTTCCGGCAGCTCTGGACGGAACTGGGTGGCGGATTGACCGGCACCGTGCGCGATGGGGCCGTACCGGCGGCCGCGCCACGCCTGGCGAGCGTCGAATCCCCCGCCCTGGCCGAGATAGTTCGCGACATCAACAAGTTTTCCAACAATGTGATGGCGCGGCAGGTATTCCTGACCCTGGCCCGAAAGGGCGGCGACGGCGAAGCGGCCACAGGTGCCACAGGTGCCACAGGTGCCGCGGGCACCACGGGCACCACGGGCACCACGGGCACCACGGGCACCACGGGCACCACGGGCTTCACGGGCTTCACCACGGCCCGCGCCGACGCGGCGACACGGGCCTGGCTCGAAGGCAGGGGGCTGCGCTTTCCCGAACTCGTGCTCGACAACGGCTCGGGACTTTCCCGGCGCGAACGGATCTCCGCCGACAGCATGGCCCGCCTGCTCGCCGCCGCCTGGAAGAGCGCAGTGATGCCAGAACTGATGGCCTCGCTGCCGCTCACCGCCGTCGATGGCACCATGAAGAAGCGGCTGCGCGACGGTGGCACGGCCGGCCAGGCGCACATCAAGACCGGCTCGCTGGAGGGCGTCAAGACCATGGCTGGCTATGTCCTGGACAGCGGCGGCCGGCGGCAGGTTGTGGTCTTCTTCGTCAACCACGCCAATGCGGCGGCGGCACAGGCCGCGCAGGACGCCCTGCTGCAATGGGTCCATGATCGTGGCATCTAGGCCGCCTTGGCCGGGGCCGTTGGCGCCATGAAGCGCCTCGCCTGGCTGCTCGTCGCCTTCGCCCTGCTGGTGACCGGCATCGAGTCGCTGCACATCCTCGCCGCCTGGTGGCAGGGGGGCCGGCCACCGCCCGGCCCGGAGGAACTGCTATCGATCGCCGCGCTGGCGCTGGTCGTGTTCGCCTGGTGGCGCCACTCCGTGTTCACTTGCCGAAACAGCGCCTGCCTGTCGCCGAACGACGATGAGCCGAACCGCCACGGGCGGAAACAAACCGATTCGGAGTGACTGAACTGGCAAATCAGGCCGACAACCGTGCCAACCAGTCGGCCGCGCGCTCGACGGCCACTCGGCCGCGTTGCTCCGGTTGGCGCAAGTGGCGCACCAGCAGCGCCGCGCCCGCTTCGGGGAAACGCGCAGCAACAGAGGCCAGATAGGGCGGCACGCCTGGATCGCTCAGCTTGCATTCCGCAAACCCGAGCGGCTCGCCGTTTTCGCAGAGCACGAAATCGATCTCTCGCCCTTCCTTGTCCCGCACATAGCTCAAGCTCATGTCGCGCCCCGCGGAATCCTGGAGGAACTGCGTGTGGCGCAGCAGCATCGCGGCACAAGCGTTCTCGAAGCGAATACCGTCGTCGCCGCCGACAAGCCCGATATCGTAGAAGTAGACCTTTGGTTCCTTGAGCAGGGCGCGGGCGATATTGCGATGGAATGGCCGCACGGTGAAGACGATGTGCAGCGCTTCGAGGATTTCCAGGTAACGCCCTAGCGTGGTCGGCGAGACTTGCAGATCTCTGGCCAGCGACGCCAGCGACAAGGGCGAGCCGACCCGCTGCCGCAGCATGTCGATGAAGACACGCATGGCGCGAATCTCGCCAATGCGGGAAAACTCGAGAATATCGTCGCGGATGGTGCCTTCGAGATAGAGTCGGCGCCAGCGCTCGGCGTCGGCTGCGTCCTCGGCCAGGAACGGTTCAGGGAAGCCGCCCCGCGCCAGCAGACGCGCCAGGGCTTCCTCGGCGGTCGCGCCCGAAACGGCCACCCACTCGGCCACCGTGATGGGATGCAGGCGCCAGGAAAAGTAACGACCGGCCAACGATTCGCCCGACTGGCGAAACGTATCGAGTCGGGCACTGCCGGTGACCAGCAAGGCCTGCCCGTCGGGGCGACCGTCGAAGACCCCCTTGAGCCAGGCCTTCCAGCCAGCCATCTTGTGCAGCTCGTCCAATACGATCAGCCTGGCGGCGGGTGACCAGCTTTGGGCGACGATCACCCCGCGGTCGGCCGCGACATCCCAGTTGAGGACCTGGGCGCCGGGCCATTCGGCCGCCAGAACCCGGGCCAACGTGGTCTTGCCGGCCTGACGCGGACCGGACAGGAAAACCATTTTCCGGCCCAAATCGGCCCGAACAAAGCGGGCGAGCGCGCGTTCCATTCGACAATTTTGCAGCCGAATGGAAAATAGTCAAGACTTTCTTCCATTTGTATGGAAGAAAGTCATATCACACCGCGCGCCTCAAGTCATGGGCAAGGCCTTGCGGTCCAGCAGTACCAGCCAACCGCGGATGACCCGGTACAGCAACCAAACGCCGAGCACGCCGATCATCAGCCAGGCGACGGGAATGCCGATGATGGTGAGCACGAGCAGCCCGGCCACCAGCGCCCAGAGCACCGCCCACCAGAAGGTGCGCAACTGCCAGCGCCAATGGCTCTCCAGCCAGGTGCCGGTCGCCTCGCCGCGCTTCACGTAGTTGATCAGCACGGCGATGATCGACGGCCAGCCAAAGATGAAGCTGCCGACGATGGTGGCGGCGCCGATCACACCGCCGGCGGCGGAAATGGCATGCAGCGCGTACGCCACATGACACCAGGCGCGTGAGCCTTCGATGCGATCGTCGGCGGGGATGACTTCGTAATCCATATTCACTCCTTGTCGGGGCAAATCAGTTTCAGCCCCGGAAAATAGTTGCGATAGCGCCGCGGGTCGCGGGTCAGCAAAGCCATGCCGGCGACGGCGGCATGCGCGCCAATGAAGAAATCCGGCAACACGCCGGTCTTGCCGCCCCCGCGCCGCCGGTAACGCTGGAACACCTTGCCGGCCAGGAATAGCGCTTCGCGTGGCAGGGGGTCGATGTCGATATCGATCAGCGACAGCACGGCATCCAACTCCTCGATGCGCACATAGCCTACGGAAAGCTCGGCATAGACCACCGGATCGATCGCCAGCTTGTCGCGCTTGGCCGCCTGATCGAGCCGCGCCAGCGACCACTCCGCCCAGACGGGATCGTCCGTGGCGACATCGAGCAGCACGTTGGTATCGACCAGGATCACCGCTCGCCGCGCGTCAAGGCCATGATCTGCTCGGTGCTCAAGCGCGCGGTGGCGCTACCGCGCAGGGCGGCAAAACGCGAGGGCGTCTTGCCACCTTTCCGGACTTCGCAATTTACCAAGCGTACCCCACCATCCCCGGCCGGCAGGAAATCGACACGACTGCCGGGGCCAATGCGCAGCAGATCGCGTATCGGCTTGGGAATGGTGGCCTGCCCCTTCTGCGTCACGACGGTGCTCATGGTAATACCTCACAAAAAAACGGTAATGCCATTCTAGTTGCCGGCGTGACCGATGTCACTGCGCACAATTCATCGGAGACCGAGGGAACCCCAGAGCGCATCCACCCGCCGCTTGACCTCGTCGGTCATGGCGATCGGCCGGCCCCACTCCCGGCTGGTCTCTCCGGGCCACTTGTTGGTGGCGTCGATGCCCATCTTGCTGCCCAGCCCCGCGACCGGCGAGGCGAAGTCGAGATAGTCGATGGGCGTGTTCTCGGCGATGACCGTGTCCCGCGCGGCGTCGACGCGCGTGGTCAGCGCCCAGACGACTTCCTTCCAGTCGCGGATGTTCACATCGTCGTCGGTGACGATGATGAACTTGGTGTACATGAACTGGCGCAGGAAACTCCAGATGCCGAACATCACGCGCTTGGCGTGGCCCGGGTACTGCTTCTTCATGCTCACCACGGCCAGGCGATACGAGCAGCCTTCCGGCGGCAGGTGGAAGTCGGCGATCTCCGGGAACTGCTTCTGCAAGAGCGGCACGAAGACTTCGTTGAGCGCCACGCCGAGCATGGCCGGCTCGTCGGGCGGCTTGCCGGTGTAGGTCGAGTGGTAGATCGGGTCGCGGCGCATGGTCATGCGCTCGATGGTGAAGACCGGGAACTCGGCTTGCTCGTTGTAGTAGCCGGTGTGGTCGCCGTAAGGACCTTCCAGCGCCGTCTCGCCAGGATGGATCACCCCCTCGAGCACGATCTCCGCCGAGGCGGGCACTTGCAGGTCCGGCCCGAGGCACTTGATGACCTCGGTCTTGCCGCCGCGCAGCAGGCCGGCGAACTGGTATTCGGAGAGCGAGTCGGGCACCGGCGTCACCGCGCCGAGGATGGTCGCCGGGTCGGCCCCGAGCGCCACGGCGACCGGGAAAGGCCGCCCCGGGTTCTTCTCGCCGTGGTCGCGGAAATCGAGCGCGCCGCCCCGATGCGCCAGCCAGCGCATGATCACCTTGTTCGGCGCGATCACCTGCTGGCGGTAGATGCCGAGATTCTGGCGCGGTTTGTTCGGCCCGCGCGTCACCGTCAGGCCCCAGGTGATCAGGGGCGCCACGTCGCCGGGCCAGCAGGTCTGGATCGGCAGGCGTGCCAGGTCGACCTCCTTGCCCTCCCACACCACCTCCTGGCAAGGCGCGGACGACAACACCTTCGGCGCCATGTTCAGCACCTGTTTCAATACCGGCAGTTTGTCCCAGGCGTCCTTGAGCCCGCGCGGCGGCTCCGGCTCCTTGAGGTAGGCGAGCAGGCGGCCCACTTCGCGCAGGGCGGCGACGTCCTCCTCGCCCATGCCCATCGCCACGCGCTTCGCCGTGCCGAACAGATTGGCCAGCACGGGCATGGACGAGCCCTTCGGTTTCTCGAACAGCAGCGCCGGCCCGCCGGCGCGCAGCACGCGGTCGCAGATCTCGGTCATTTCGAGCTTCGGGTCAACCTCCACCGAAATACGCTTCAATTCGCCACGCTTTTCCAACTGGGCCAGAAAGTCGCGCAGGTCGTGGTATTTCATAACAGGGGCCCGATGTTGAGTTCGGCGACGATGCCGGCGAACACGGCCGCGCCCAGCCAGTTGTTGTGCCGGAAGGCCTTGAAGCAGGCCATGCGCTCCCGGCCGCGGATCAGGGTCCAGTGATACAGCGCAATAGCCATGGCGACGCCAAGGCCCCCGAAGTAGAAGGCGCCGTAACCAAGTTGCGTGCCGACCCAGGCAAGGATGGCGATGGCGACACCGTAGCTGAGCATGACCGCCACGACGTCGAACCGGCCGAAGGTGATAGCCGACGTCTTGATGCCGATGCGCAGGTCGTCCTCCCGGTCCACCATCGCGTACTCGGTGTCGTAGGCGATGGCCCAGAAGATGTTGGCCAGCAGCAGCCACCAGGCGAGCGGCGGCACGGTGTCCTGGATGGCGGCATAGGCCATCGGTATGCCGAAGCCGAAGGCCACCCCCAGGTAGGCCTGGGGAATGGCGAAGAAGCGCTTGGTGAAGGGATAGCTGCCGGCCAGGAATACCGCCACCAGCGCCAGCGCCCACACCAGTCCGGACAAGGGCAGGATCAGCAGCGCCGCGCAAGCGGTCAGCGCCAGCGCCAGCAACAGCGACTCGCGCACACTCACCTTGCCGGCCGTCAGCGGACGGTCCCTGGTGCGCTCGACGTGGCGGTCGAAGTCGCGGTCGGCGATGTCGTTGACCACGCAACCGGCGGAACGCATCAGCACGGTGCCGAGCACGAATATCCAGGCGAGCAGCCAGCCCGGCTGGCCGGCCGAGGCCAGCCACAGGGCCCACAGCGTCGGCCAGAGCAGCAGCAGGATGCCGATCGGCTTGTCCAGCCGCATCAGGCGTTCGTAGAGATCGAGTCGTTCCTTGATCGTCGTGAAGTTCATGCCGAGATTCTACTCATGCCCATGGTCGGCCACGGCGGCGCACGGTGGCCACCCCGAGTCACATCGCCGCCTTGGCCGCCATGTGCTGCCGATAGAGCAACAGATATTGCTCGTCGGTCCTTTTCAGACGTTCGGCCGCCAGGCGGAAAAAGATGCGCAGCATCTTGGTCTGCAATTCCGGCGAGAGCTTTTCCAGCGCCGCGTAGGGCCACTTGCCGATCGTCGCCGGCGTTTCCGCGATCACCGTCGCCGCGCGCGCGCTCGGCTCCTTCTCCGAGAAGGCCAGTTCCCCGATCAGTGTGCCGGCCGGCATCAGGCCGAGCAGCTTGCCGCGCTGGTTCACCTTGGCTTCGCCGTCGAGCAGGATGTAGCAGGACTTGGCCAGGCCGCCTTCCCGCATCAAGGTAGTGCCGCGCGGCACGTCGTACCAGCGGGAAATGCGCAGCAGTTCCCAGATCTGGGCGTCGTTGAGGTCTTCGAGCAGGGGCAGTTGGCGCAAGCGTTCATACAGTTCGGCGCGCGCCGGCTTGTGGCCGGTGTGACCGCTGGCGACCACCGGCCGCAGGCGCGGCAACAGCGCCGTCAGCGCCTTGAGGACTTCGCGCCAGTTCTGGAAACGCGCCTCGGGAGCGCACGCCAGCATGCGATCGACCAGACCGTCGAGCGCCGCCGGCAGATCGGGACGCAGGGCGCTGGGCGCCGGCCGCGCGCCGTTGATGATCGCGTACATCAGCGCCCCCGGACTATCCGCCTCGAAGGGCAGCCGCCCGGTAAGCAGGCTGAACAGCACCACGCCCAGCGCATAGATGTCCGCCTGGGGTGTCACCACGTGCCGGAACAGTTCGGGCGACATGTAGGCCAGCGAGCCGATGTCCATGACCTGCGTCGAATCGCCGCGCGTCCAGTAGGCGGCGCCGAAGTCGCACACCTTGGCCTCGCCGACCCCGACGTATTGCAGGTTGGCCGGCTTGATGTCGCGGTGGATGACGCCGTTGCGGCCGGCGTAGTCGAGCGCGCTGGCGCACTTGAAGATGATTTCGATGACTTCCTGCACCGGCTTGAGACGATCCGCCCGGGCGAACGGCTCCAGCGTGCCATTGGGCAGGTACTCCATGACCAGCCAGGCGCTCTCCGGAGCGATGCCGGCGTCGAACACCTCGACGATGTAAGGGTGCTTGAGGCTGCCGGCCAGGCGGACCTCGTTCAGCCAGGCCTTGCGGGTCGGCGCGTTGTCCGAGGCCTCGGCAAAGATGTGCGTGTGGGCCACCTTGATGGCGACCTGGCGCTGGTTGTAGTTGTCCTGACCGAGATACACCACCCCGGTGGCGCCACGCCCCAACTCGCCCTGTATGTCATAGCGGTCTTGCAGTCCGGCGGGGATCATCGAAGATTCTCTCGCGACGACGCCAGTGGTCGCGGCAGCGGACCTTGGAGGATGTTCATGGCGCGATTTTACCCGCTGGCTCCCGCGGCGGCAGCGGGGCGAAGTAACCGGCCGCCAGCACCAGCAGCGCCACGCCGAGCAAGGTGGCGGTCCAGATCAGCGTACCGGCGCCGGCCGCATCCACCAACAGCAGTTTGACACCGACCACCGCCAGGAGGCCGAAGCCGCCGTACCAGATGTGCCTCGACGTCCGGCGCGTCGCGACCATCATGGCGACGATGGCCAGCCCGGTCCACAACAGGGTGACCAGTGCCTGACAGAGCCGGGAGTCGACCAGGTGGCCGATCTCGAAAGGCACGCCGCCCCAATGGTGGGCAACACGGGCGGCCAGGGTCGTCAGCCAGACGAAGCCCAGCAGGCCGGCGATGCCGACGACGTATGAACGGCGCCGGGCCTCGGCCGAGCCCGCGCGCAGGAAGGCATGAATGGCGGCCAACTGGGCCAGGTCGAAGAAGTTGAGCACCGGCAGATAGGGCAGGCCGGAACCGCCGCCGGCATGGTGCAGGTTTGCCGCCACGGACCAGAAGGCGATGCCCGCCAGGGGCGGCAGGGCGCCGAGCTCCAGATAGCCCCCGGCGGCGGATGCGAATGGCCACAGGCCGCGCCGCCGACCGAACAGCGCCAGGAGCATCGCCCCGGCCGGTACCGCGCCCCAGGCCAACAATGGCCAGAGATCGACCCCCGGCGCCAGTCGCCCTGCCTGCCAGGCCAGTTCGGCCGGCACCGCCAGCAGCAGCAGCCACCAGGCGCCCAGGTGACGAACGGTGGCAAGGAAAGCGTCGCCGGCCCGCTCGTGGCGGGCGAGCAGCCAGCCATGCGCCGCCAGCGCCGCCGGCAGGGCCAGCGCCATGAGCCCGTCGAAGGGATGGCCGCCGCGCTCGACCACCAGCACGGCGGCCAGCCACAGGGCGGGCAGCAGCAGCAGCGCCGAGCGCCGAGCCTGGGGCCAGTCCCAGAGTGTGACCAGCCCTTCCAGGGCCATCACCGTGCCGGCGACGAACAGCAGGCCATAGGGCGCTTGCAGGGCATGAGGGGCGAACCGGCCGACTTCCCCCAGGCCGGCACCCAGCCACCAGAGCAGGGCCCAGGCAAATGGCAAGGCGGCGGGCAGTCGCGCCGCGTCGCCGAGCGACCGCAGCACGCGCGCCGAGACGAAGCCGGCCGCCGCGACCAGGAACGCGCCCAGGATGGCGTCGTTGAACACCGGCCGGGCGTGCCCCAGAGCGTGCCAGCCAAGCAGCAGCGCAATGCCGGCCGCCAGTTGCATCAGCAGGCCCGTGGCCAAGGCCAGCGTCCGTCCCTGGCGCGCGCCGAACCAGAGCACCGCCGTGCCCTCGGCCGCCCAGAAGGCGGAGGTGACCTGGGCGTCGAAGGCCAGCGGCACCGATACGGTCAGCAGCGCGATGGCCAGACCCAGGTGGCTGCGTTCGAGCAGGCGCATTTCCGGCTCGGGCCGGCGGACCAGGGGCGCCCACAGGCCGAAGTAATAAACCGCGCCGACCAGAGCGCTCCAGGCCAGACCGTAGCGGCTTCCGACCATCAACTGGGCCTGAAGGAAGGCGCCGATCAGGGGCGTGCCGAACACCAGCATGCCGTCGCGCCAGCCGGCGAAACCCGGCGCCCGCAACAGGGCGGTGGCGACCGGCATGGCCGAGTAGACGATCAGGAACAGCGCCAGGAAACCCTGGGTGACCGCGTAGTGCTCGGGCCGATAGCCGTCGATCGCCCAGGCCATGCCGACCGCCAGGGTGAGCACGAAGCCGGCGATGTTGAGCACCCGCCAGGCGCGGAACCAATCGACGGCCAGGATGAAGGCGTTCAACAAGGCAAAATACGAAAAGAGCGGCAGCGGGGTCTCGGCGCGGCCGCCGGCCAGCACGGGCGCGAGAAACGCGCCCGATATGCCGAGTACCGCCAGGGCCGGTCCGTCCTGCCGGGCCGCCAGCAGCACACAGGCGACGCCGAGGGCGGCGAAAGCCGAAAAGGCCGGCCCGGCGCCGATCATGGCGTAGCGGGCCAACATGAAGTAGGCCACCACGTATAGCAGCGCGAAGCCGCCACCCTGCGCCGCCAGGCCAAAGTCGCGCCGTGCGCCGTCGCGCACCTTGGCGTAGCCGAAGGCGATCAACCCGGCACCTCCGGCCGCCGCCAGGAACAGACGCAGCGACACCGGCATCAGGCCGTACTCGGCCGCCAGGCGCAGCGCCGAGGCGACGCCGAAAAACAGCAGAACCACCCCGACCTTGGCCAGCGGATTGCCCGCCAGCAGGCGGGACCACCAGGCCGGCGCGGCGCTCTCGTCCGGCGGCGCCATGACCAGCGGCGCATCGACCGTCACGGCCACCGGTGGCGGTTCCGCGGCGACCGGTGGCGCCGGTTCCGCGCCTGACTCCGGCACTGGCGCCTGGTCGGCATCGGCCGCCGGAGCGGCCAGGGGCGCGCCGCGCAGCCTGGCCAGTTCCCGCTCCTGCCGCTCGAATTCGCGGTACAGCCAATTGACCTTGGCATGGAGCGAGGCCACCTGCTCGCGCAGCGCCTTGTCCGTCTCGGCCGCGTTGGTCTTGGTCAGTTGCGCCAGCGCGGCGCCGAGCAGCGCTCCGGCCACGGCGCCGACCACCGCCCCCTCCCCGCCACCGACCACACCACCAAGTGCCAGCCCCGCCACCAGACCGATCAGCCACATGCCCGCATCCCCCCGATCAACGATCGTCACCACGCAGTTCCACCACCCGCCGTTGCATGACTTCGGGCGTGGCCGCCGACGCCGCCATGGGTGCGCCAACCCGTAGCCCGATACGCGAGAACGGTGCGCGGCGGAACGGTCGGGTCATGGCCGGCCCGTCCTTGCGGGAAAAGAAGCTGCCCCACAGGCCGGACAGCGCCATCGGCGCCACCGGCAGGTCGCGTTGCGCGCAGCGTGCCAGTATCTCCGTCATGCCCGGCCGGAACGGATACATATCGCCGGTATCGGTGATGCGCCCCTCGGGGAAGATGGCGACCAGCTCGCCGGCGTCGAGCGCCGCCGCCGCCTCGCTCAGGGCCCGGTCCTTGAGGGCGGGGTCCTCGCGGCCGGGCGCGATGGGGATGGCCCGGCCGTGGCGAAAGACGAAACCGAGCACCGGCCATTTGAAGATGCGGTGGTCCATGACGAAACGGATCGGTCGCGGACAGGCGGCGGCGATGATCAGCGCATCGACGAAGCTGACGTGGTTGCAGACCAGCAGGGCCGGCCCCTCGGCCGGCACCTGATCGAGGCCGCGCTTCTCCAGCCGGTACACCGAATGCACCAGCAGCCAGACGATGAAGCGCAGCAGGAACTCCGGCACCAGCTTGTAGATGAACAGCGCGACCACGGCATTGCAGACCGCCGCGACGCCGAACAGCGCCGGTATGCTCAGCCCTTGGCCGAGCAGCCCCGCCGCGGCCAGGGCGCCCGTCACCATGAAGGCGGCATTGAGAATGTTGTTGGCGGCGATGATGCGCGCGCGTTGCGCCTCGGCGGAGCGTTGCTGCACGAGGGCATAGAGGGGCACGATGAAGAAGCCGCCGAACACGCCGAGCATGACCAGGTCGATCAGCACGCGCCAGATGGCCGGTTGCCCGAGCAGCGCCGCAACCGTCAGAGCCTGGCCGATGGCGGTAGTCGCGATGGCCGGAGTTGCCGGCGTGGCAAAGGCCAGGTCGAGGCCGAACAGCGTCAGACCGATCGAACCGAAGGGCACCAGGCCGATTTCCACCTGCTTCGCCGACAGCCGCTCGCAGAGCAGCGAGCCGATGCCGATGCCAACGGTGAAGGTCGCGAGCAACAAGGTGACCGATGTCTCGCCGCCACCCAGTACGTTCTTGGCATAGGCGGGAAACTGGGTCAGGAACAGCGCGCCATAGAGCCAGAACCAGGAGATGCCCAGGATCGACAGGAACACGGTGCGGTTCTGGCGGGCGAAGCCGATGTTGCGCCAGGTTTCGGTGATCGGGTTGGGATTCACGCGCAGGTCCGGCACCGGCGCTGGCGCCCGGGGAATGCCCCGGCTGGCCAGATAGCCGGCGGCGGCAATGCCGAAGCTGGCGGCCGCGATCCAATGGGTGCCGGCTTCCTGCGCCGCCAGCAGGCCGCCAGCCAGGGTGCCGAGCAGGATGGCGACGAAGGTGCCCGCCTCGACCAGGGCATTGCCACCGACCAGTTCGTCCGGATGCAGGTGCTGCGGCAGGATCGCGTACTTGACCGGGCCGAACAACGTCGAGTGCAGGCCGAGCAGGAACAGCGCCGTCAGCAGCACCGGCAGGCTATGCAGGGCGAAACCAAGCCCGGCGACCACCATGATGAGCATTTCCAGCACCTTGACCAGACGCGCCAGGCGCGCGCGGTCGAACTTGTCGGCCAGTTGGCCGGCGGTGGCGGAGAACAGGAAAAAGGGCAGGATGAAGATGCCGGCGGCCAGATTCGCCAGCAGCTCTGGCCCGAGTGTCGTCCAGTGGGCGGCCTGAAACGTCAGCAACACCACCAGGGCATTCTTGAAGACGTTGTCATTGAACGCGCCGAGAAACTGCGTGACGAAGAATGGCGCGAAGCGCCGTTGCCGCAGGAGGCGGAACTGCGAACTCATGAGCGGCTCCGAAGGAAGAAGTCCCGGGTGTGAAAGATGCCGTCGGCCAGGCGCCGGCCCTGCCAGCGCAATTGCCGCTTGAGGACAAAGTCGAACAGCAGCGGGTTGTGTGTGTGGAGGTCGTTCAGCACCGGCACGGTGCCGGCATCGAGCAGTCCGGCGGCGACCAGCTCGCGTGGCGAGAACAGCGGCATCACGCCGGGCAGCGGATAGTCGGAGCCGTTGAGCAGCCGGCCGTGCCAGGCTTCGCGTCCGACGATGGCCTTGATGACCCCGATCGCGCGATTGCGCTGGGTAATGGCGGAGATGTCGCCGAACAACCGCCCCGCGTACCGCGGCTCGGCCATCAGCCGGGCGAACAGATCGAAACTGGGCACCCTCGGTCCGGCCGCGCCGCGATCGAGATCCACATCCTGGCCGATGGAGGCGCAATGTGCGACCACCACCCGCACGCCATGGTCGAGCGCCCGGCGCAGCCTGAGCGGATTGTTGTAGGTCTGCTGGCCGGCGCCATGCACCGCCTTCTCCTCGCCGGCATGGCTGATCAGCGGCAGGTCGAGCCGGGCCAGCGCTTCGTAGAAGGCGTCGCAACGCGGCGAAGCCGGGTCCATGCCCATGGCGGCCGGCAACCATTTCACCGCCCGCGCGCCATCGGCGACGGCAACTTCCAGCGCCGGCACCGCGTCCGGCCGATAGGGATGGATGGAGCAAACCCATTCGAACTCATCGGGATAGCGCCGGGCCAGGTCGCGCGCATAGGCGTCGGGAACATGGAAAGCGGTGCGTTCGGGGCGCGGCAGGCCGGCCTCGTCGTGGCAGCGATCGAAGGCGAACAGCATCAGCTTGGCGCCCGGGCGCAGACCGTCGACCAGGTTGCGCATGCGTTGCACGTAGCTGGCGTCGACGCGCCCCGGCGCGTCATGGACGCAGCCCGCGTTGAGATAGAACAGGCGCTGCGCAAACTGCACCGGGCTCAGCAGGCTCTCCATTTCCGGCGCGGTGGTGATGCCGCTGCCAGAATCCCCCGTGCCGGCGATATGGACATGGCAGTCCCAGACCCGCGTGGAATCGATGTCCCGCCACGCCGCACGGACCAGCGGGTGCTCCGCCAGTTCGGGCGGTAGCGCGGCATGACAGGGATTCCACAACCGGGGCCGCGCCCAGGCCGCGAGTCCCCAGCCACCAGCCGTGGCGGCGCCGAGCATGGCGGCGGAAAGCAGAAAGCGGCGGCGACGCTTGTCCATCAGAGGCTGGACCACGCAAGGACGAGCGATTTCACGGTAGACGGTTCTCCGACGGCTCAGGTGTTGTCACGAACATAGGCCAGGACATTGGACAAGGCCTCGTCGAGGGCGGCGCGGTCGATCCAGAAGTGGACCTCCTTTCCAACCTTCTCGGAGCCAAGCACCCCGGCCTCCTGAAGAATCTTCAAGTGATGGGAGACGGTCGAGCGCGCCAGCGTCGAGACTTCGGCGATCTGGCCGACATTGAGGCGCTCGCCCGGCTCGAAGAGCAGCAGGATGTGTTGGCGATGCTCGTCGCCGAGGGCGGCGAAGACTTTCGACATGCCGCGCCATTCGCGCGGCAGGCTGCGGACGTAGTTCTTTTTCATATCGACATTGTTAGTTATGTCGATATGACCAGTCAAGCAATATTTTGCCCCGCCTGGCGGCCTGGTCCTCGTCGGCCCGGTCAGAACTTCTGGGCCAGCCGCAACTGGCCGCTACTACCCGAGTTGCCACCATTGCTGCGCGCGTGGCCGAGCTGGACGCTGAGCGACAGGCCGTTGCGCCAACGGATCTCGGTGCCGGCCGTGATCAGCAGTACGCGGCTTTCCTGGTTGTCGGCGGGGAGCGTGAAGTTGCCCGCCCCCGCGACGTAGCCGACACCGATCTGCTCGCGCCGGGCGAAATCGCGTTGATATTCCACCTTGACGCGCGGAATGGCTTCGCCGAACTCGCCTTCGTAGCGGTATTCGCTGTCGACGCCGAGCATCGTCCGCCCGGTTGACAGCCGCTGGCCCTGGTAGGCCAGGGCAAACCCGGCCGCGCCGCTTTCCGAATAGGCGTCGCGTTGTACCGTCGCCAGATCGACCCGGCTATAGGGCACGATGCGAAGATCGCCGAAGGAAAAGCGATAGCTGGCGGCCGCCGAACTCAGCCACTGGTTGGCCGACCACTGGCCGTGAGCGAAGTCACCGAGATCGCCGACATAGCGGTCGTAACTCATGTCGACCCGGCCGGTGCCAACGACCCAGTCGACGCGCAATCGCGGCGAGACGTGAATGCCGCCATAGGCGGCCACGGTGGCTGCGTTGCCGGCCAGGGCGGATGGATCGCCGTTCAGGGTGCTGCGTTCGCGCCCGTAGCCGACGCCCACGCCGGCGAATACCTTGTCGTCGAAGCAGCGGTCCCCGCCGATGCTCACGCCCTTCCGGTCGTAACGAAAGCGGTCGCCGCCCGTGTTGCCGAGGGTGCCGAAGGCCTGCAGACCGGCCGTCCACACGGTCAACTTGTTGCAGCGACGCTGGATGTCGTCTTCGCCGCGGATCTCCGACAAACGACCGTTGAAATTGTCGAGCTGGGACACCTGGAGATGCCGCACCGCCGCTCCAGCGGCCTGCTGGATGCCGACCACGCCGGGTACGCGGGTGGGGTTTGGCGCCACGCCGACGCTGATGGTGACGGTCGCCGGCCGCGAGGTGATGCCGCCCGCGGTCGCCACGTAGGTCAGCACATCGGTACCGGAGAAGCCCGGCGCGGGCACATAGTTCAGCCGATTGCCGGCCAGCGAGGCGGTACCGTTGCCCGGGGCGGAGGCAATCGCCACGGATACGGGGGCGCTGCTCGCCGCGACGAAGGGCGTCAGATCGACGCTGCCGGCCACACCATAGGGCACGGCCAGGGTCGCCGGATTGGCCACAGTGAAGCCGCTTACGGTGGCCACCAGCGGGCTGTCGTAGGGAAGCACGGGCGGCACCGGGATGCCGGTGAGGGTCGGTGGTGGCGGCGGCGGTGGCGGCAGGACGCGGATCGAAAACGAATAGGAGCCCAGCGCCGTCGGCGTCCCGGAGACCGTGGCGGTACCGCCGGTGGCGGCGAAGCTCAGGCCGGGCGGCAGGCTGCCAAGCAACTGGTAGCTCTGGCCGGCACCGAAAGTCCCGACGAAAGTCTGCGAAAACGGCGTACCCAGCGTCATGGTCAGACTGGCCGAAGCGCCGGTCAGCGAGGTCTGTGCCGCGACCAGGCGCGGCAGCAGCAAGGCAACCACCAGCGCGATCCACAACCAGTTGAGTCCCGGCGTCCGGTTCCCGTACCCCAGTGTCTTCATTGTCGTTCTCCCTGTTTCAAGGCCCTATCGTCACCGCCGCCGCGTCAAGCCAGCCTATGCCGCGAGGATGAT
Source organism: Rhodocyclaceae bacterium (assembly GCA_044220545.1). Classification (GTDB taxonomy): domain Bacteria; phylum Pseudomonadota; class Gammaproteobacteria; order Burkholderiales; family Rhodocyclaceae; genus Fen-999. The sequence goes on from JBGAQX010000026.1 coordinate 31,561, forward strand.
ACGCCGGTCCTCCGCGTCCCATGCGTCGATGCCGTCGCCGTGGCTACGCCTTGAGCAGTTCCTCGCGCCCCGCCAGCCAGCGGCGCAGATGGGCGTCGGTTTGCGCCGGCCAGCGGCGCAACATCTCCTCGGCGGTGGCGCGCGCCTGTTCGACCAGACGGGTGTCGTCGAGATCGGCAAAACGCAGCAGCGGCACGCCGCTCTGGCGCGAGCCGATGAATTCACCGGGGCCACGCAGTCGCAGGTCGAGGCGGGCGATCTCGAAGCCGTCGGTGTTTTCGTAGATGACCTTCAGACGCGCCCGGGCCGTTTCACCCAGCGGCTGGGCGTAGAGCAGGATGCAGGCCGACTGGGCACTGCCGCGCCCGACCCGGCCGCGCAACTGGTGCAACTGGGCGAGACCGAAGCGCTCGGCATGTTCGATGACCATCAGGCTGGCATTCGGCACGTCGACGCCGACCTCGATCACCGTGGTGGCCACCAGGACTTGCACCTCGTTGCGCGAGAAGGCGGCCATCACCTCCGCCTTCTCGCCGGCCTTGAGCCGACCGTGGACGAGGCCGACGCGCAAGTCAGGCAGCTCGGCGGTCAGCCGCGCGAAGGTTTCCTCGGCGGTCTTGAGTTGCAGCGCCTCGGATTCCTCGATCAACGGGCACACCCAGTAGGCCTGGCGACCCGCCCGGCAAGCGTCATGGACGCGGCCGATCACCTGGTCGCGGCGGCTTTCCGCCACCAGCTTGGTGACCACCGGCGTGCGGCCCGGTGGCAGTTCGTCGAGCACCGAGACATCCAGGTCGGCGTAGTAGCTCATGGCCAGGGTGCGCGGGATGGGCGTGGCCGACATAGTCAGTTGGTGGGCGAACTGCCCCTTCCGCTTCAGGGCCAGCCGCTGTTGCACGCCGAAGCGATGCTGCTCGTCCACGATGGCGAGCCCCAGGCGGGCGAACTCGACGTCGGCCTCGATCAGCGCGTGGGTGCCGACCGCCAGCGGCATGGCGCCTTCGGCCAGCGACTGCGCCATAGACTTCCTTTGCGACTTCTTCATCCGGCCCGACAGCCAGGCGACCTCGAGCCCCAGCGGCGTCAACCAGGCGGCCAGCTTGCGGTAGTGCTGTTCGGCGAGGATTTCGGTCGGCGCCATCAGCGCGGCCTGGTGACCGCTTTCCACCGCTTGCAACATGGCCAGCGCGGCCACGACGGTCTTGCCGCTGCCGACATCGCCCTGCAGCAGCCGCTGCATGGGATGGGCCAGGGTCAGGTCGGCGGCGATTTCGCGCCAGACTCTTTGTTGCGCCGCCGTCAGCGCGAAGGGCAGGCTGGCGAGCAGGCCACCGGTAAATTGGCCGGTGCCGGCCAGTTGCGGTGCGCCCCGGGCCCGCCGGGCGGCATAGGCGCGGCGCAGGGAGAGCTGCTGGGCCAGGAGTTCATCGAAGGCGATGCGTTGCCAGGCGGGATGGCTTCTGGCCTCGAGCTGCGCCAGCGACACTTCGGGTGGCGGCTGATGCAGGAAACGCAGGCTGTCGGAAAAATCGGCCAGGCCGAGTGTCTGGCGCAACTCGTCGGGCAAGGTATCGTCGAGGTTGGCCGCGTCCAGCGCCCGCTGAATGAGGCGCCGCAGGGTTCCCTGGCCAAGACCCGCCGTGGTCGGATAGATCGGCGTCAGCCGGTCCGGCAGCGGCTCGTCGGCGGCCGGGGCACGGAAACGCGGATGGACCATCTCGGTGCCGAAGAAGCCGCCCCGCGGCTCGCCGTAGACGCGCACGCGCGCCCCTTCCCGCAAGGCCTTTTGCTGGCTCGGATAGAAGTTGAGGAAGCGCAACACCATGTCACCACTGCCGTCGCGAACCCGGACGACGAGCTGGCGCCGCGGCCGAAAGGCGACTTCACTGGCGAGGACTTCGACCTCGAACTGCGCCGGCGCCCCCGGCACCGCGTCACGGATCGACGTCAGCCGCGTCTCGTCCTCGTAGCGGAGCGGCAGGTGCAGCGGCAGGTCGGCATCGCAGTGGAGGCCGAGACGCGCCAGCTTCTCCACCAATACGGCGGACAGGCCGGCGAAGATTCCCGGCTCAGCCGACAACGAGAATCGCGTCCGCCTCGACCAGGGCGCCGCGCGGCAGCGCCGCGACACCGACGGCGGCGCGAGCCGGATAGGGCTGGGCCACATACCTCGCCATCACGTCATTCACCTTGGCGAAATTGGCCAGGTCGGTCAGGTAGATATTGAACTTCACCGCCTGGTCGAGGCTGCCACCGGCCGCGGTGGCGACGGCCTTGAGGTTCTCGAACACGCGGACGATCTGCGCGTCGATGCCGTCGACCATTTGCATGGTGGCCGGATCCAGGCCGATCTGACCCGAAAGGTACACGGTCTGACCGGTGCCACCACCGACCATGACGGCCTGCGAATAGGTGCCGATGGCGGCGGGTGCATCGCCGGTGGCGACGATCCGCCGGCTGCCAAGATCAGGGCTGTCAGTTGTCATTGCTTGCTCCCATCCTATTTACGAGCGGCCATGATGAGGCCGGGATCCATGCCGAGCGACTTGAGTTTGTCCCGCGCCTGCTCGGCTTCCTGCCGGGTCGCGAACGGCCCGACCTGGACGCGGGCCTCGATCCGCGCCGGCACACCGGCGAGCTCGAGCCGGGCGCGCAGTTCCTCGGCATTGGCAACACTGCTGAAGACACCCATTTGGAGCAGGAATTGGCCAACGGCCTCGACCGCGCGGGCAACGGGTCGGGGGCCCGGGGGCGTTGTCACCTCGGCGGGAACCGGCTTCACCGCGACGACCGCCGGCGGTGGCACCCGGGCAAGCACGCTGGCCGGCTCGGGCTTCGGAACCACCATGGCGACCGGCTCGCCGGGCCGCAACATGGCCGGGTGCGCGGTGGCGGGCGGCGTCAAGGAGCGCTCGTCGCGAGCGGGGGGCATGGTCCCGGTGGGCTCCGCCGTCCTCTCCGGTTCGGCGACAACCTCTTTCGCCACCTCGGCCTTGTCGGCCGCCGGTTCCTCGGTCGTCTTTTCCTCGGTGGACTTTTCCTCGGCCGGCCTGGCGGGCGGTTCGACGCGGGCAACCGGGCTCGGCTTGTCGGGCTGAACGTAGAGGCCGTCGAACAGCGCCAGCCCGGCCAGCAGCGCCACCACCAGCGCCCCGGCCACCGTCACCCGCTTGAGCAGGCGCTTTCTCAGCCCGTCATCATCATCCTGCGGGTCTGGCCGCGGCATTGCGTTACTGTCCGTGTGCGCCATCATCGACCTCTTTGTCAAAGTCCCGGCTGTCCCGACTCATGGCCAACACCAGTTCCGCCTCGGCCACCGATATGCCACATTCCTCCGCCACCCCGCGCGCATCGAAACCGCGCTGTGCCAGGGCCGCGGCTTCGGCGTAGAGCGGCGAAACCCGCCGTGTCGCCTTGATCTCCGCCAACTCGTCGCGCAGCGCCGCCAGCTCGACGCGCAACTGGCGGACTTCGGCCTCCAGCTCGGTCTTGGCCACCTGCACCGATAGCTCGGCCGCGAACGCCACCGAGGGCACCGGCGCTATATCGGTCGGCACGTCGGTATCGGTAGCGACCATCGGCTCGGCCGCCATCAACGGCGCAACGGCCGGCGCCGCCTGACCAGCGGTCGAAGCCGTGGCCGTGGCGGCCGCGACGGCCTCTCGCCGCCGGCGCAGGCGCGCCAAGCCAAGCAGCGACACCACCAGGTAGATCGCCGCCAGCACCGCGACCAGCAAGGTCGCATCGCGCCAGCCGAATTCGCCCAAGTCCATCCGTTCCTTCTCGTAGCATCGCGTCCCGAACGGCCGGGTGAAATGGCCAGCAGGGGGACAAATGGTTTGATGATAGTCGCTTCGCCACCTGGCCAGTATCCTGAGCAGGCTGCCTTTGTGCCCATGTTTCCGCCGCGGAATTCACACCGCGCGGGTGTTGCCGCCCGCCGCCAGGCCGTGGCGGGCCGGCGCGCCACCCGATGGCTTTTGGCATACTTTTGGTGAATGATTGCTGATTGACCACCGCGACCGGCGACTGGGATACTGTCAAGGATGCCATTGAACTTCCCGATCCCCGAAAGCACTGGCGGAATGACGAACTTGCAGATTGCCGACGAGTATTCCGAACGAGGCGCCGTGGCGGACAAGCAGGCCTTGCGCCTGCGTCGGTTCTTCATGGCGGTCGCCACCTATGCCGCGTGTGGCGTATTCGCCCAGATCTGTGCCTGGCTTGGCTACCTGCCCAGTTGGCTGCCCGCCTGGTGGCTGCTCGGTGCGGTGGCGATCAACGCGGTGTTCTTCATCGCCCTGCGGCGCGGCTGGAACCTGCGCTTGAACGATCCGAGCATGACCGAGGCGCAACTGATCGCCTCCATGTTCGCCGTGATGATCCTGATCTACCACACCGACGTGGCGCGCGGCGTCTTCCTGATGCTGTTCCCGCTGCCCCTGCTGTTCGGCGTGCTCCGGCTGCGCCTGCGCCAACTGGCTCGCGTCGGGGCCCTGGGTATTGGCGGGTATGTCGCGGTGATTGCCCTGCTGGCGATCAATGAGCCCGAACGCGTCCGGCTTGGCATCGACTTCCTCAACCTGCTGGCGTTGTTGGCGGTCATGGGCTTCGTCGCCTTGATGGGCGCCTATATCAGCCGGGTTCGCGAGGACCTGTCGCGCTCGGTCTCGACCATTCGCGAGATGGCCCAGCACGATCCGCTCACCGGTGTCTTCAATCGCCGCCACTTGATGGAAACGCTCGCGCGCGAGGTCGTTCGCTGCGAGCGACATGTCTCGAAGGGCTTGGTGCTGTGCATGATCGACCTCGATCATTTCAAGCGCATCAACGATACATTCGGCCATCCGGTCGGCGACGAGGTCCTCGTCGCCGTCGGTCGATGCATCGGCGAGTCGCTGCGCGTCATCGACTACCTGGCGCGCTATGGCGGCGAGGAATTCGTCGTCCTGCTGGAAGGAACGCCCGGCGAGCGGACCATGGTGGTGTGCGAGCGCATTCGGACCCGCGTGGCGCAGTTGCGCCTGCCCGTGCTGCAAGAACTGACGATCACCGTGTCGATCGGCGTGGCCGGCCACGAAGCGGGCGAAAGCCTGGCGTCGCTGCTCGGCCGCGCCGACCGGGCGCTCTATCGGGCGAAAGCCGAGGGGCGCAACTGCGTTCGGACCGCAAGCCTGGTTGGCCTGTCGGCGACGGCAAGCGGTTTCAGCCGGGAACTCGGCCCACCGTAGGGCCTGTTCTTGACAAAGGCATGGACGCGTCGCGAGAATGCCCGCTTGGCTCGCGATGCCGTATGGTTTGCGCGCCCAAGCGCCCCGAAGCCCGCCTGGAAGCCCAATGACGATTTCCGAGATCCCGCTGTCCGGCCCCCTGTGGCGCGCATTCGGCGCCGCGACGGTCCTCGCGTTCCTGGCCACGCCACCGGTCTGCGCCGCCGATGACGTTTCGCACGAAGTGCGGCAGGGGGAAAACCCCTGGACCATCAGCACGCGCTACCTGCGCTCGATGGCCCTGTGGCCGCGACTGGTGACGTACAACCGGATCCCCGACGCGCTGCGCATCGCGCCGGGCACCATATTGCGGATCCCGGAGGCCTGGCTTGCCCGCCGTCGACTGCCGGCCACGGTGCTGGCGGTGAACGGCGATGTCTTGCTGACCGACGCCCAAGGCCGGCAGGCCCGCCTCAAGACCGGGGACACACTGCCCGAAGGCGCCGTCCTGAAAACCGGCGCGCAACAGAACCTCTCCCTTGGGCTGCTCGACAACTCGCGCGTCCTGGTGAGGAGCGACAGCGAGCTGCGACTGGAATCGAACGCCGAAATCGCCCTTGACCGGACGCGAAGCATTTTGCTCGATCTGCGCCACGGCGCCCTGGAAAGCGAAGTCACCAAACGCAGCAGCAGCGGCGGGCGTTTCGAGATTCGCACACCCGCGGGAACGGCCGCCGTGCGCGGCACCTCGTTCCGGGTTACCGCTGGCGACACGAAGACCTCGACCGAGGTGCTGGCGGGCGCGGTGAGTCTCGGCAACCGCGCCGGCATGGTCGACCTCGCGGCCGGATACGCCACCACGGTCGCGCCACAAGCCACACCGGAACCACCGCGCGCCCTGCTGTCGGCGCCGGATCTTGCCGGCTTGCCGCGGCGCGTCGAGCGCGTCCCGGCCGACCTGCCCTTCCCGGAACTGACCGGCGCCGCCGCCTACCGCACGCAGTTGGCCGGCGACGAACGGTTCGACGCTCTGCTCTCCGACCAGACCGCGCCAACGCCGGTCGCCCGCGTGCGCGACTTGCCCGACGGCGAGTATCTGTTGCGCGTGCGCGGCATCGACGCGGCCGGGCTCGAAGGTTTCGACGCCCGCCATCGACTGACCATCCATGCCCGGCCCGAACCGCCCTTCCTGATATCGCCGGCCGATCAGGCCCAGCTCGGCGACGCCAGGCCGAATTTCAAGTGGACCCGGCGCCAAGGGGAGCTGGTCTACCGCTTCCAGCTTGGCCGGGATCCGGCGTTTGCCGAGCCGCTGATCGACCGGCCGGATATTGCCGGCGATGGCACCAGCATCACCAACGATCTGCCGCCGGGCGCCTATTTCTGGCGCGTCGCGGCAGTCGACGCACGCCAGGGCCAGGGGCCTTTCGGCGAAGTCCATCGCCTGCGGCGCCTGCCCGGTGCGCCGGTCGTCGGCCTGCAAAGCAAAGACCAGAAGCCGGCGATTCGCTGGCGCCCGGGCGGACCGGACGAACGCTTGCAGTTGCAGGTGGCGCGCGATACGGCCTTTGCCGATCCGCTGGTCGACCTCACCCTCGCCAACGCGGACATCGAGCTGCCGACCCTCGACGGCGGCACCTATCACCTGCGCGCGCGGACGATCGCCGGCGACGGCTACGCCGGCGACTGGGGGCCCAGCCAGCAATTCGAGATTCGACCGGGCCTGTCGCCAGCGCTCTTGCTGCTTCTCGCGCCCCTGCTGTTGGCGCTGTGACGGGCGCGGGCAGCCGTGGCATGACGCCCGCCGACCACGCCGCGCCCGCGTCCGCCTGGTGGCACTGGTGGCTGCCGGGTCTGTTGGCGCTGGTCGCCACCCTGACGGGACTGGGCTCGCTGCAGCGGCTCGACTTGCTGGCGCTCGACCTGCTGTCGTCCGCCACACCGGCGACGGAACAGGCGCCCGCCTCCGCCACGGCCATTGTCGCGATCGACGAGCGCAGCCTCCAGCAGCTCGGACGCTGGCCCTGGTCACGCCGCACCTACGCCCAGTTGCTCGATCGCCTGCAGGCGGCGCCGCCAGAGTCGATCGCCTTTGGCATCCTGTTCGACCTGCCCGATTCCCAGGACATGGGCGCCGATGCCGCGTTTGCCGCCGCCATCGCCCGCTCGGGGCGCGTCGTGCTGCCGGTAACGCCCGTGGCGGATGGCGACGGCGGCGGCCTGCGCGCCGCCCTGCCGGCGGCGGAGCTCGCGAGCGCGGCGGCCGCACTGGGTCACGTCGATGTCGAGATCGATCGCGACGGCCTGCTGCGCAGAACCTACCTGACCGCGGAGGTCGGATCGTCGCGCTTTTCACGCTGGTCGGCGTTGCCGCTGGCCGTCGCGGAACTTGGGCAAACCGCCACCAGGGCGCTGCCGGGTCTGCGCAACGGCTCCCGACCAGCCGCGGCGACCGACGACACCTGGCGGCGCGACCATGAGCTGCTGCTACGCCTCGATCCAGGACGGCGGATCGAGCAATATTCCTTTGTCGATGTCGTGAACGATCCGGATCTCGCGGCTCGCCTGGCCGATCGAGTCGTCTTCGTCGGCGTTACCGCCGCCGGCATCGCCAGCGGTTTCGCCACCCCGGCCACCCCGCACGGCGGGCTGATGCCGGCGGTCGAATGGCATGCCCGGACCTTCGAGGCCCTCAGGGCAGGCGACGTCATTGCGCCGCTGAGCCGCCCGGCGATCCTGCTGCTGACGATCATCGCGCTTGGCGCGGGTATTCTGACCCACCGTCGCTACCAACGATTGGTGCCGGGGGTCGAACTGCTGGTGGTTGGCCTGCCACTGTTGATCAGCCTCGCTCTATTGACGGTCGGACGCCACTGGTATCCGCCCGTCGGCGCCACGCTGGCGCTGGCGGCGGGTTATCTGCTGTGGGCGGCGGCCCGCTTTCGCATCACACGGGCGGACCTGTTCCTTACCCGACGCCGGGCGGAAGTCACCCTGAACGCCGTGGCCGATGGCGTCGTGTCGGTCGATCGCGATGGCCGCATCGAGTTCGTCAATCCGGTCGGACAGACGCTGCTTGGCCGCGACGCGGCAACCCTGCAAGGGCAGACGATCGACGACGCGCTGGCCGGGGCCAACGGCGCCGCCGCGCTGCTGCGGCGCGCCTTGACCCGCTGTTTCGATGAACGGGGCACGATCCACGTCGCCGAACCGATCAGATTGGGTGGCTCCAGTGACTCCAGTGGCCCGGTGGTGCGGGTGGTGGTCGGGCCGATCCTGGGCACCGGTCGCAAGATCGAGGGCGCCGTGCTCGCTCTGAGCGACATCAGCGAGGCGGTCGCCGCGAGCGAGCGGCTCCACCACCAGGCAACCCACGACGCGCTGACCGATCTGCCGAATCGCCTGCTGGTGCGCGACCGCATCGAGCAGAGCATCGCCGGCGCGCTGCGCAACGACACATCGGTAGGCGTGCTGTTCGTCGACCTGGACGACTTCAAGCGCATCAACGACAGCTTCGGCCACCAGGTTGGTGATCGTGTGCTGTGCTCGGTGGCGTCGCGACTGAAGTCGACCTGCCGCGGCTCGGACACGGTCGGCCGCTGGGGTGGCGATGAGTTCGTCATCATGCTTGCCGAGTTGCCGACGGCGGACGCGATCGAGATCGTCGCCCGCAAGCTGCTGGCCGCGCTGTCGGAACCGATGATCATCGACGGCATGAGCTTTCACCTTACCGCCACCATCGGCATCAGCCGCGGCCCGCAGGACAGCAACAACGCGGACGAACTGCTCGGCATGGCCGATACGGCGATGTATCGCGTCAAGCAGCGCGGCGGCGGCGGCTACGGTTTCGCCTCGGCGGCCATGACCCTGCTCAGCCGCCAGCGCATGGAGATAGAGAATGGCCTGCGCGCCGCGCTGAAGAACAACGAGCTGGTGGTGTTCTACCAGCCCCAGATCCGGATCGACAGCGGTGCCCTGAGCGGTTTCGAGGCGCTGGTGCGCTGGGATCGGCCAGGCCATGGCCTGCTGCTGCCCGGCACCTTCATTCCCGTGGCCGAGGAATCGGATCTGATCCTGCAACTGGGAAGCTGGGTGCTCGACGAGGTCGCGCGGCAGATCCGCCAATGGCTCGATGAGGGCCTCGGAGCGGTGCCGGTCGCGATCAATATCTCGCCTCGGCAATGCCTGGGCCACGACTTGGTGGGGGTGGTGTCGGCGGCGCTCGAGAAGCACGGCATTCCCCCACGGCTGCTCGAACTGGAGATCACCGAGACAACCGCCATGCAGGATGTCGAACACGTCGAGTCGCTGCTCGCCCGGATCAAGGCCCTTGGCATACACGTGGCACTGGACGATTTCGGCACCGGCTATTCGTCGCTGTCGCATCTGCGGCGTTTTCCGATCACGGTGCTGAAGATTGACCAATCGTTCGTCCTGGGCACCACCGAGAATGCCGACGACGCGGCGATTGTCCGCGCCACCATTGCCCTGGCCCACAACCTCGGCCTGAAGGTGATCGGCGAAGGTGTCGAGACCGACGACCAGCGCGATTTCCTTGCCGCGCAGGGCTGCGACATCGCACAGGGCTACCGCTACGGCCGCCCCGCCGCGGCGACCGCGGCGCGAGACCTGCTCGCGGCATGCCCTCCTGGCAACACGCCGAAAGGCGGCACGGCGGGATAACGGGCGGTTCGACCAAGGCTGGTTGGACCACTTGTCGTTGACGAATCCCGGGCGATTGCCAACAATGGTTCGCTGGTCGCTGGCCGACCCAATACCCGACACGTGAGTACGCCATTCGGGAAGTTAATTGCCGCGCGGTTCCCACCTGCTGGTTGACTATTGGACATGATCGAAAGGCTGGCGCACTTCCTGAAGGATTTCCCGGCCAGCTATCCACATCGACTGGAAGCTGCGTTTCCGCGCATTCTGGAAAGGGTGGTCGAGACGTGGGACTCCCCTCGTGTCCGGGACTACCTGGCAGACCTGCTCATGCCGGCGCGCACCGATCGGCAGGGGTTTCCTCCCGACATCGTCAAGGAGATATCGAACCTGCTGGACACCTGGAACGCGATCCGGGAGCGCAAGCAGGCGGAAGGCGATGTCTGGGCCATGGAACCGGAGGTGGCCGCCAACGAACTGGAAAACCGCGGCCTGCGGGTTAGCAGCGAAAACTTTCACCAATGCGTCCGGGCGGGCGACCTCCTCGCCTGCCAGCTGTTCATCCTGGCCGAGCTTCCCGTCGATGTGCGCGATGGCCGCTATTGGACGCCGTTGATGATATCGGCCTTCGACGGGCACCAGCACGTGGCCAAGCTGCTGCTGGATCACGGCGCGCACATCAACGCCAAGGACATGGCTGGCTACACCCCCCTGCACTGGGCGGCCTTCAACGGCTTCCGGGACGTGGTGGATCTGCTGATCAAGCGGGGCGCGATCATCGGTGCCCAAAGCAAGTTCGGCATCACACCGCTCCTGCAGGCGGCGGCCCAGGGGCACCCCCGGGTGGTCCAGCGCCTGCTCGAGTCCCGCGCCGACCCGAATGCGGCATCGAGCGACGGTTCAACGCCCCTGCACAAGGCCGTGGTCAACGGTCACCAGGAGGTGGTACTGCATCTGCTGCGCGCCAGAGCCTCGGTGCACGCCGTACATGACGACGGCGCCACGCCACTCTCGCTGGCCGAGAAGGGCAAGCACCAGGGCATTCGCCGTCTGGTGCGCGCCGCCGCGCTCGCTGGAGCCGAGTAGCGCGGTCCGGCGCCGCCTTCATTCTGTAACCTCATTAGGACTACTGGCGGTTATCATTCGCATTTTGAATATCAGCAACTCTGCGCATGAGCATCCTTCCCGTCATTCTGTCCGGTGGCTCCGGCACCCGCCTGTGGCCGCTCTCCCGCGAGCAGTACCCCAAGCAGCTCCTGCCTCTGGTCGGCAACGAATCGCTCCTTCAGGGGACGATTCGGCGCCTCGACGGGCTTCCGGACATCGCCGACCCGTTGCTGGTATGTAACGAAGATCACCGTTTCGTGGTGGCCGAACAGGTCCGCCAACTTAATCGCCAGGGGGCCCTGCTGCTGGAGCCAGTCGGCCGCAATACCGCGCCGGCGCTGACGCTGGCGGCGCTATGGGCGGCGCGCCAAGGAGAAGATCCGGTCCTGGTGGTGATGCCCGCCGACCACGTGATCATCGACGGGGCGACATTCCAAGGCGCCGTCCGCCGGGCGGCGGCCCTGGCGCAAGCCGGCCTGGCGGTGACGTTCGGCGTCACGCCGGACTGCCCGGAGACCGGCTACGGCTACATTCAACGCGGTGCCGCGCTGGCCGGCGACTCGGGCGGATTCGCGCTGGCCCGCTTCGTGGAAAAGCCGGATCGGGCCACCGCCCAAGGGTATCTGGACTCGGGCGACTACCTGTGGAACAGCGGCCTGTTCGTCATGAAGGCTTCGGTCTGGCGGGCGGCCGTCGGCCTGTGCCGGCCGGACATCCTGGCCGCCTGCGAGAAAGCACTGGCAGGGGCGAGCAGCGACGGCGACTTTGTCCGCGTCGCCAAGGACGCTTTCGCCGCCTGCCCCGCGGACTCGATCGACTATGCCGTCATGGAGAAGATCACCGCCGGCGTGGCGGGCCTGCCCAAGGCCGCGGTCATTCCGCTGTCGGCCGGCTGGTCGGACGTCGGCGCCTGGGATTCGCTCTGGAAGGTGCTGCCGAAGGACGAGGACGGCAACGCGCGCCGGGGCGACGTCATGCTCCACGGCACCACCGGCACGCTGGCCTTCTCCGAGAGCCGGCTGGTCGCCTGCGTCGGTGTCCGCGATCTGGTGGTCGTGGAAACGCCGGACGCCGTGCTGGTGGTCCACAAGGACCACACCCAGGACGTGAAGAGGATTACCGAGCGGCTGAAGGCGGACAAGCGCGCCGAGGCGCACAGCCACCGCAAGGTGCACAGGCCCTGGGGATGGTACGACGGCATCGACGGCGGCGAGCGCTTTCAGGTCAAGCGCATCGTCGTCAAGCCGGGCGGCACCCTGTCGCTGCAAATGCATCACCATCGCGCCGAACACTGGGTCGTGGTGCGCGGCACGGCGCGGGTGACGCGCGGCGAGGAGGTCATGCTGATCTCCGAAAACGAATCGACCTTCATTCCGCTGGGCACCCGGCACCGGCTGGAGAATCCGGGCAAGCTGCCGCTGGAAATGATCGAAGTGCAATCCGGCTCCTATCTCGGCGAAGACGACATCGTGCGCTTCGACGACCACTACGGAAGAAACTGAAAATGATCTTGGTCACCGGCGGCGCCGGTTTCATCGGCGCCAACTTCGTGCTCGACTGGGTTGCCGAGACGGGCGAGCGCGTGCTCAACCTCGACAAGCTCACCTACGCGGGCAACCTGGAAAACCTGGCCGAGTTGAGCAGCGATCATCGGCACGTCTTTGCGCGTGGCGACATCTGCGACCGGCCGCTGCTCGACGGCCTGCTGGCCGAACATCAGCCGCGCGCCATCGTCCATTTTGCCGCCGAGTCGCACGTCGACCGATCGATCCATGGGCCGGGCGAATTCATCCGCACCAATATCGAAGGCACCTTCACCCTGCTCGAGGCGGTACGGGCCTACTGGGGCGGGCTGGCGGGCGCGGAGCGCGAGGACTTCCGCTTTCTCCATGTGTCCACCGACGAGGTCTATGGTTCGCTCGGGCCGGAGGATCCGCCCTTCACCGAGACCAACACCTACCAGCCGAACAGCCCCTACTCGGCCTCGAAGGCGGCCTCCGACCATCTGGTGCGCGCCTACCACCACACCTATGGTCTGCCGACGCTGACCACCAATTGCTCGAACAACTACGGTCCCTACCAGTTTCCGGAGAAGCTGATTCCGCTGGTGATCGCCAATGCCCTGGCCGGCAAACCCTTGCCGATCTACGGCGACGGCATGAACGTGCGCGACTGGCTCTACGTGGGCGACCATTGCTCGGCCATCCGGGCCGCGCTGGCCGAAGGCCGGCCCGGCGAGACCTACAACATCGGCGGCTGGAACGAAATGCCCAACCTGGTCATCGTCAAGACCATCTGCGCCCTGCTCGACGAATTCCGGCCCGCGCCGGCCGGCCCCTATGAGCGGCTGCTGACCTTCGTCAAGGACCGGCCGGGGCACGACCGGCGCTACGCCATCGACGCCCGCAAGATCGAGCGCGAACTCGGCTGGCGACCTGCGGAGACCTTCGAGACCGGCATCCGCAAGACGGTGCGCTGGTACCTGGAACACCAGGACTGGGTGGCGCGCGTGCAGAGCGGCGCCTACCGCGACTGGGTGGAAAAGAACTACGGGGAACGGCAATGAGAATGCTGCTGATCGGTGGTAACGGCCAGGTCGGTTTCGAGCTGCGGCGCGCGCTGGCACCGCTGGGCGAAGTCATGGCCTTCGACTATCCGGATATCAATCTGGCCGACCCGGCGTCCATCACCGGCACCATCGACCGGGCGGCACCGCGGGTCATCGTCAATGCCGCCGCCTATACGGCGGTGGACAAGGCCGAGTCAGAGCCGGAGCTGGCGCGCGCCATCAATGCCGTGGCTCCCGGCATCATCGGCACCGCCGCCCGGCGGCACGGCGCCCGAGTGATCCACTACTCCACCGACTACGTCTATGACGGCACCAAGCCATCGGCCTACGTCGAGGACGATGCCACCAACCCGCTCTGCGTCTATGGCGCCACCAAGCGCGATGGCGATCTGGCGCTGGCGGCGAGCGGCGCCGAGCATTTCGTTTTTCGCACCAGTTGGGTGTTCGGCGCCCATGGCAACAACTTCGTCAAGACCGTGCTGCGCCTGGCGGCCGAACGCGACAAGCTCAATGTCGTCGCCGACCAGTTCGGCGCGCCGACCTCGGCGACATTGCTGGCCGACGTCACCGCGCAGGTCCTTGGCCAGTTGCGCTACCGCGAGGCGGCGATGCCAGCCTCCGGCATCTACCACCTGGTCGCCGATGGCGAAACGTCCTGGCACGGCTTCGCCCAGGCCATCATCGCCGGCGCCCTGGCCCGTGGCCGAACGCTGAAGCTGGCGGCCGAGGCCGTCAGGGCCATACCGACCAGCGAGTATCCGCTGCCGGCGCCACGACCGGCCAATTCCCGGCTGGACACCCGCCGCTTGCGGCAGACCTTCGGCCTCGTCCTGCCCTCCTGGCAAGCCGGTCTCGACCACGTGCTCGACCAGATTCTCTGAAGACATCATGACAACTCGCAAGGGCATCATCCTCGCCGGCGGCTCCGGCACCCGGCTCTACCCGGTCACCATCGCGGTATCGAAGCAGTTGCTGCCGATCCACGACAAGCCGACCGGCACCCGGCTCTACCCGGTCACCATCGCGGTATCGAAGCAGTTGCTGCCGATCCACGACAAGCCGATGATCTACTATCCGCTGTCCACGCTGATGCTGGCCGGCATTCGCGACATCCTGATCATTTCTACGCCGCAGGACACGCCCCGTTTCGAACAACTGCTCGGCGACGGCCGCCGCTGGGGCATCAATCTGTCCTACGCCGTGCAACCCTCGCCGGATGGCCTGGCGCAGGCCTTCATCATCGGCCGCGAATTCGTCGGCGCCGACAGCGTGGCGCTGGTCCTGGGCGACAACATCTTCTACGGCCACGAATTCGGTGACGACTTGCAGGCCGCCTCCGCGGGCACCGAGGGCGCCACGGTGTTCGCCTACCCGGTGCATGATCCCGAGCGCTATGGCGTCGTCGAGTTCGACGCGCAGGGCCGGGCCATCAGCCTGGAAGAAAAGCCGAAGCAGCCGAAATCGCGCTACGCGGTGACCGGCCTCTACTTCTATGACAACCAGGTGCTGGATATAGCCGCGACGCTCAAGCCCTCGTCGCGCGGCGAACTGGAAATCACCGACGTCAACCGGATCTATCTCGAGCGGCGGGCGCTGGATGTGGTGGTCATGGGTCGAGGCCATGCCTGGCTCGACACCGGCACCCACGAATCGCTGATCGAGGCATCGCTGTTCATCGCCACCATCGAGAAGCGCCAGGGACTGAAAGTGTCCTGCCCCGAGGAGATCGCCTGGCGCATGGGCTGGATCGACAACGCCGCGCTGGAGCAACTGGCGCAGCCGCTGGCCAAGAACGGCTACGGGCAATACCTGCTCGAACTGCTGCGCGAAAGGGTGTTCTGATGCAAAAGGTGACCACCCCCATCGACGGCGTGCTGATCCTGGAGCCGAAGGTGTTCGGCGACCAGCGCGGCTTTTTCTTCGAGAGTTTCAATGCCCGGCGTTTCGAGGAACTGACCGGCCTGCGTACCGGCTTCGTCCAGGACAACCATTCCCGCTCGACCCGTGGCGTGCTGCGCGGCCTGCACTACCAGATCCGCCAGCCCCAGGGCAAACTGGTGCGCGTGGTGGCCGGCGAGGTGTTCGACGTGGCGGTCGACCTCCGCAAGTCCTCGCCAACCTTCGGCAAATGGTACGGCCATCGGCTGTCGGCGGAAAACAAGCTCCAGTTGTGGATTCCGGCCGGCTTCGCCCATGGCTTCGTCGTGCTCTCCGAATCGGCCGATTTCCTCTACAAGACCACCGACTACTGGGCGCCCGAGCACGAGCGCTGCATCGCCTGGAACGACCCCGATCTGGCCATCGACTGGCAGCTCGACGGGACCACGCCGCGAGTCTCGGCCAAGGATGCCCAGGGGCTGGCCTTCCGCGATGCCGAGGTATTCCCGTGAGAGTCCTGGTCACCGGCGGCGCCGGCTATATCGGCTCCCACACCGTGGTCGAAATGCTGGCGGCGGGGTTTGACGTCAGCATCATCGACAACCTCTGCAACAGCAAGGCCTCGGTGCTCGACCGCGTCGAAGCGGTCGCCAGCCGACGGCCCGAGTTCGTCCGCGCTGACATCCGCGATCGCGCCGCCCTGCTGGTCGCCCTGGCCGGTTGCGACGCGGTGATCCACTTCGCCGGCCTGAAGGCGGTCGGCGAATCGGTGGCCAAACCACAGGAGTACTACGACAACAACGTCAGCGGCAGCATCGCCCTGTTCGGCGCCATGGCCGAGGCGGGCGTCAAGACCCTGGTGTTCTCGTCGTCGGCCACCGTGTACGGCGACCCCGCCACCGTGCCGATCCGCGAGGATTTTCCGCTGTCCGCGACCAACCCCTACGGCCGCTCGAAGCTGATGATCGAAGAGGTGCTGCGCGACCTGGCCAAAGCCGACGCCGGCTGGCGGATCGCCTTGCTGCGCTACTTCAACCCCGTCGGCGCCCATGTCTCGGGCACGCTCGGCGAGGATCCGAACGGCATACCCAATAATCTGATGCCCTTCGTCGCGCAGGTCGCCGTGGGCAAACTGCCACAACTCTCGGTGTTCGGCAACGATTATCCGACGCCCGACGGCACCGGCGTGCGCGACTACATCCATGTGGTGGATCTGGCCCTCGGCCATCTGGCCGCGCTGAAGGCGCTAAGGAAAGACACCGGCGTCCTGACCGTCAATCTCGGCACCGGCCGCGGCTATTCGGTACTGGAAATGGTGCGGGCCTTCGAGCAGGCCAGCGGCCGCCCGGTGCCCTATCGCATCGCGCCGCGTCGCCCCGGCGACATCGCCCAGTGCTACGCGGACCCAAGCCTCGCCAAGCAGGCCCTGGGCTGGCAGGCGGAGCGCGGCATCGAGGCCATGTGCGTCGACACCTGGCGCTGGCAGCAATGGGCGGCGGCCCAGCTCGGAGCCAGTCACCAGGACGATATGGCCAAATAAATCCCTTAACAATCATAAAGTAATAATCCCCTATTACTTTCGTTGGATTGATTTCCCGGCCCGGGGCGGGCAGGATTCCGGTATTCATCGGCGTCACTTCGCTCGGAAAGAAATCCAGCCACCTTGGCCTCTCCTCAGGGTCTGCCCCGCACCCATTCCGCCAGCCTGTACCGGTTCAGCCGACTCCCGCTCAGCATCGTGGTGGCATGGGCGGCGGCCATCGCCTTCATCTGTTTCCTGTCGGCGATCTTTTACTACTCACGGCTGAGTGTCGAGCGCCACATACGCGAGCAGACCGTCGCGGTGGCCCAGATGGTGGCCGACCGAATCGCCCTGGCCTTCGACAACACCGATCGTTTGCTGTCGTCGATCGTCGACGACCTTCAGCCCGGCGACTACGACGCGACGGCGCCCACGCCAAGCGGTGGGCGGTCGAATGCGCAGGCCCTGCTGGCCCGGGCGCAAGCGCAACATCGCGACATTCATTCCTTGACGCTGGTCGACGCGAACGGCCACCTCTTGGCTCAGGCGTCAGGCGAGGGCGGGCAAGCCCCGCCGGATGACAAGACCTCGCCGGTGGTCGGCCAGGGCGATACGTCGACCACGGTGATTCTGGCCGTTGCCCAGGACCCCGAGTCGGGCGCCTGGCGGGCCCGGATGGCCCGGCGCGTCGACGACGCGGCCGGCCGGCCCCTCGGCGTGCTGGCGGCGCAGATCGCGCTGGAAGACAGCATTTCAGCGTTTGCCCGGTTGCCGGCCTTCGAGCGCGCAGACTTGATCGCGCTGCGCGACACAGTCAGCGGCGTGCTGGTCGGCTACCCGGCGACGAACGCGCCCGCGAGCGCGCTGGGCGAATTTCCGATCAAGGGTGCCGTCGCCGGGGAAGCGCCGGACGGTTTGTACTACGCCCAATCCACGGTGGACGACAGCCACCGCCTGGTCGCCTATCGCCGGGTGCCCGGCTACCCGCTGTATGTCGCCTACGGCAAGGGGATCGAGGAACTGCTCGCCACCTGGCGCCGCGAGGCGTTCGCCATCATCCTCGCCGCCCTGCTGGCGCTGGCCACGACGGCCATCGTCACCGCCGGCATCAGGCGCCGCGTGGTGTTGGCCGCTCAATTGGAGGAGGTGCACCAGCATCTGGAAGAGAGCAACAACGCGCTGCGCATAGCGCTCACCGCCTCCGAGCTGGTCGCGGCGCGGGACCAACTCACCGGCCTGTGGAACCGCCGCAGTTTCGACCAGCGCATGCAGGAAGCCATCGCCCACCTGGCGCGTCATGACGGCACGCTGTCCTTGCTGATGATCGACATCGATCACTTCAAGAATATCAACGACAGCCACGGCCACCTGACCGGCGACGAGGTACTCAAGTGGTTTGCCGATGTGTTGCAGGAGCGACTGCGCCAGAACGATGTCCACGCCCGCTGGGGCGGCGAGGAGTTCACCATCCTCGCCGATGGCGCCAACCTGGAAAACGCGTTCCTGCTGGCCGAACAGATTCGCCAGACTGTCGAAACGCGCCAGTTCGGCAACCTGCCCCGCCTGACCGTCAGCATCGGCGTCGCCGAATATCGCCGTGGCGAAACCAGCGACGACCTCCTCATCCGGGCCGACTGTGCCTTGTACAACGCCAAACGGGCTGGCCGCAACCGGGTTGTCTCGGCGGAAGGCTGCCACGCCGGGCAAATGTCCCGCTCCCTGTTCGACGATGCCGACCTCCCAGCCCGACCCGAGGCGCTCGTCGATCAAGACCGCGCCGAACCGCGGCCGTAGTCGGTCCGCGGTCAGCCGTTTTCCCCGAACCACGCTTCGGGCGCCCGGCGCAAGTCAAGGGTGCGCGGATAGTCGGGATTCGGCCCCTCGCGCCGCACGTGCAGCGGCCCTGGCGTATGGCCGTGGTCCCAGAAGCGGGCGAAACGGCGCGCCTCCGCTTCGTTGGCATTGACCGGAAACGTATCGTAGTTGCGGCCGCCGGGGTGCACGACGTGGTAAGTGCAGCCGCCGATCGAACGACCGCTCCAGGTATCGACCAGGTCGAACACCAGCGGCGACTGGACGCCGATGGTCGGGTGCAGGCTCGACGGCGGGCTCCACGCCTTGTAGCGCACACCGGCGACATATTCGCCCTTGACGCCGGTCGGGGTCAGCGGCACCGGCCGGCCATTGCAGGCGACGAGGTGGCGCGAGTCCATCATGTGCCGCACCTTCACTTGCAGCCGCTCCACCGATGAATCGACATAGCGTGACGTGCCGCTCTGCGAAATTTCCTCGCCGAGCACGTGCCAGGGCTCGATGGCCTGGCGCAACTCGATCTCGATGCCCTGATAGACCACCGTGCCGTAGCGCGGGAAGCGAAACTCGACGAACGGCGCGAACCATTCCGATTCCATGCCATAGCCGGCACGGCGCAGGTCGCGCACCACATCCTGCAAGTCGGCGATGACGTAGTGGGGCAGCATGAAGCGATCGTGCAACTCGGTGCCCCACCGCACCAGCCCGCCGCGATAGGGCTGGCGCCAGAAGCGGGCCACCAGGGTCCGCAGCAGCAGTATCTGCACGAGGCTCATGCGCGCATGGGGCGGCATTTCAAAACCGCGGAACTCCAGCAAACCGAGGCGTCCGGCCGGACCATCCGGCGAATAGAGCTTGTCGATGCAGAACTCGGCCCGATGGGTGTTGCCGGATAGATCGACCAGCAGGTTGCGCAGCAGCCGATCGACCAGCCATGGTTGCAGGGTCTCTTCGCCGGGTTTGAGTCGATCGAGCATCTGCTGGAAGGCGATTTCCAGTTCATAGACGCTCTCGTGACGGGCTTCGTCGACGCGCGGCGCCTGGCTGGTCGGGCCGATGAACAGGCCCGAGAACAGGTAGGAAAGCGCCGGATGGTTCTGCCAATAGCTGATCAGGCTCATCAGCAGATCGGGACGGCGCAGCAGCGGCGAGTCAGCCGCCGTGGCGCCGCCCAGGGTGACATGGTTGCCCCCGCCGGTGCCCGTGTGCCGACCGTCGAGCATGAACTTCTCCGTGCCGAGGCGCGCCTGACGGGCTTCCTCATAGAGCACGCCGGTATTGGCCACCAGCTCCGCCCAGGAGCCGGCCGGATGAATGTTGACCTCGATGACGCCGGGATCGGGCGTGATCTTCAATTCCTTGAGGCGCGGATCGCTGGGCGGGCCGTAGCCTTCCAGGCGGACCGGCGTGGCCAGCTCCGCCGCGCTGTCCTCGATGGCCTGGATGAGATCCAGCCAGTCTTCCAGCAACGGCACCGGCGGCAGGAATACGTGCAGCACATCGTCGCGCACCTCCACGGCCAGGGCGGTATGGATGATCTCGCGCGGATCGTAGGCGGGCTTCGGCGTCGCCTGCTTTGCCTTGGCGCGCTTACCCGGCGTGGCGAGATCGGCGCGATCGTCGAACGGGTCGCGCTCGAACTCCAGTTCCATGTCCGCCGGCGCCACCCAGGGCAGCGATGCCAACGGCAGGCGCAGGCCCAGCGGCGACTCGCCCGGTATCAAGTAGAGGTGTTCCCGGCGCAGCGGCCAGGGACTGGAACGCCAGCCCTGGGAAGCACCCACGCCCTTGCGGGCCTGCTTGCGCGGCAGGGGCTTGAGGGGCAGCACGAAGCCGACCGCCCCGGCCAGGTCGCGCTCGATCAGGCGGGCGATGCGGCGCCGTTCGTCGGCGTCGGTCAGATCGGCCGTCAGGGGGTCGAAGTTCTCCGGCCAGCGCTTCTCGTGATCCAGGGCATGGCTGACATCCTCGTAGGCGGCGATGACGAAGCGCGCCGAGAGCCCGAGGTGAGCCGCCAGACGCTCGACGAACATCCGCGCGTCCGGTGCCTCCCGCGCCACGGCTCGATCGCCGTGATCGATCAACGCGGCATCGCGCCAAACCGGCTGGCCGTCGGCGCGCCACAGGCAGCTCAGGGCCCAACGCGGCAGCGGCTCGCCGGGGTACCACTTGCCCTGGCCGAACAACAGCGCCGCGCCGGACGCGAAGCGGCCATCCAGGCGCTTGAGCAACTGTCCGGCCAGTTCGCGCTTCTTCGGCGAGAGCGCCGCCACGTTCCACTCGGCGCCTTCCATGTCGTCGATGGAGACGAAGGTCGGCTCGCCGCCCTGGGTGAGGCGCACGTCGCCTTGGCGCAACTCCTCGTCGACCGCCTCGCCCAGATCGAGGATCGCCTGCCACTGCGCGTCGCTGTAGGGCTTGGTGACGCGCGGATCCTCATGGATACGGCTAACGGTCATCTGAAAATCGAGATGCGACTCGCAAACGCCGGTGGCGCCGCTGACCGGCGCCGCCGTGCTCGGCGAGGCCGTGCAGGACAGCGGCAGGTGGCCCTCGCCGGCCAGCAGGCCCGAAGTCGGATCGAGGCCGATCCAGCCGGCACCGGGCACGTAGGCCTCCGCCCAGGCGTGCAGGTCGGTGAAGTCCTTGTCCGTGCCGGAGGGGCCATCGAGCGACTTCTGGTCCGCGGTCAACTGAATCAGGTAACCGGAGACGAAGCGCGTCGCCAAACCAAGCCGGCGCAGGAGATGGACCAGCAGCCAGGCCGAGTCGCGGCAGGAACCGCGGGCGAGGGCCAGCGTTTCCTCGGGTTCCTGGACACCGGGTTCCAGGCGCACGACATAGCCGATATCCACCTGCAAGCGGCGGTTCAGTTCGACCAGCAGATCCACCGTGCCGATCGGCTGACCGAGCACTTCGCGCCGCACCTTGTCCAGCCAGGCCTCACAACGCTCGCCGGCGACCGCCGTTTCGAGAAAGGGCGCCAGCTCGCGGCGCACCGGCTCGGCGTAGTCGAAGGGGAAGGCCTCGGCGGCCTCTTCAACGAAGAAATCGAAGGGATTGATCACCGTCATCTCGGCGATCAGGTCCACCTCGACGCTCAGGAAGTCCGCCGGCTCGGGGAAGACCAGGCGCGCCACCCAGTTGCCGAAGACGTCCTGCTGCCAATTGAGAAAATGCTTTTCCGGCGTCACGCGCAAGGAGTAACCGGTCACCGGCGTGCGGCAATGGGCGGCCGGCCGCAGACGCACCTCGTGGGGCCAGAGCTTGACCGGCCGGTCGAAGCGGTAGGCGGTCCGGTGATGCAGGGCGACGCGAATGGTCATCGACAACTTACCAGGGTAGATTCGGCAGTTCGGCAAAAGCCCGGCGGACGCCCTCGCTCCACTTCTGGCGCAGGCCGCTCATGTAGGTGTCCTGCTCGTCGAAGCGGCGTGTCCGGCCGACGCGCAGGCTGTCCCGGTCATAGACCAGCAGGTCGATGGGCAAACCGACGGACAGGTTCGAGCGCATGGTCGAATCGAAAGACACCAGCACGCATTTCACGACGTCGTCGAGGCTGGTATCGGCCGTCACGACCCGGTCGATGATCGGCTTGCCATACTTGGTCTCGCCAATCTGGAAGTAAGGGGTCTCGGCCGTCGCTTCGATGAAGTTGCCCTCGGTGTACACCATGAAGAGGCGCGGCGGCTCGCCGGCGATCTGGCCGCCGATGATGAAGTTGGCCGAGGCGTCGACATTGGTCTGCATCAGGTGCGGTCCGTCCCGGTCGCGGACCTCGCGCAGCGCAATGCCCACCAGCTCGGCCACCTCCCACATGCTGCCGACGGTCATGATGCTCGGCGTGTCTACGGCACGGCGCATCGGCTGTTCCAGCAGGTTGAGCGTCGCCTGTGTGACGGCCAGATTCCCGGAGTTCACCATGGTGATGACACGATTGCCCGGCTGCTCATACACCTTCATCTTGCGGAAGGTGGAAATGTTGTCCACGCCGGCATTGGTCCGGGAGTCGGAAGCCAGCACCAGTCCGGCGTCGATCATCACGCCCACGCAGTAAGTCATTGTCTTGCTCCAGTCGGAAGAGGACCCGGGACGCTAACGGAAGCGGGCATCGAGCGCAAGCCGGCGGTTCAGTCGTTCGAGGGCCAGAAGTAGGTCTTGCTCACCTCGTCACCGATGGCGCAAATACGGCTGAGCACGGCGGTCAGATACTCGTGCAGCCCCTGGGCGACGATGTCATCGATAAGGCCGTACTCCAGCTCCGCATGCAACAGGCCGACCCGCCGGACCAGCTCCTCCGCACTGGCGCCGCCGATCTCGTCCACCAGCCGATGGGCCTCGCGCATGCAGAAGCGCAGCGAACGGGGCAGGTCGGCGTTCAGAATCAGCATTTCGGCGACGCGCTTGGGCGTAATGACGTCGCTATAGACCTTGCGATAGGACTCGAACGACGACACCGAGCGCAGCAACGCGCCCCATTGGTAGTAGTCCGCCGCGCCGCCGACGTCTTGCAGACTGGGCAACAGGATGTGGTACTTGACGTCGAGGATGCGCGCCGTGTTGTCGGCCCGTTCGAGAAAGGTGCCGAGCCGGATGAACTGGAACGGCTCGCCGCGCAGCATGGTGCCGTACGCGATGCCCCGCGACAGGTGCGACCGCTCCTTGACCCAGTCGAAGAAGGCCGAGACGCCGTCGTCCGGAATGCCCGCGTCACGCCGCTCCTGCATCATCAGCCAGGTATGGTTGAGCGCCTCCCAGACCTCCGAGCTGACGGTGCCGCGCACGGCCCGGCTGTTTTCCCGCGCGGCGCCGAGACTGCTGATGATGCTGGCCGGATTGCTCTCGTCCAGGGCCATGAAGTGCACGACGTTCGCGGCATTGATTTCCTTGTGGCGTTCGGCGAACGCATAGTGCAGACCGCTGATCGACAACACCGCACTCCACTCCTGGGATGGGGCGGAGGTGCCGTGCTTGAGCAGCGACATGCGATAGGTGACATCAAGCATGCGCGCCGTGCTCTCGGCCCGCTCCATGCTCCTGGCCATCCAGTAGAGATGGTCGGCGGTGCTGGACAGCATTTGGATTCCCTCCCTCGATGCGCCCCTAGTGTTCCAGTACCCAGGTGTCCTTGGTGCCGCCGCCCTGGGAAGAGTTGACCACCAGGGAGCCCTGCTTGAGGGCGACGCGGGTCAGTCCGCCGGGCACCATGGTGATCTCCTTGCCGGAGAGGACGAACGGCCGCAGATCGATGTGGCGCGGCGCGACGCCGCTGTCGACGAAGGTCGGGCAGGTCGACAGGGCCAGGGTCGGCTGGGCGATATAGCGGGACGGGTCGGCGACGATCTTGTCGCGGAAGAGGCGGATCTCCTCCTTCGCGGCGGTCGGTCCGACCAGCATGCCGTAGCCGCCCGAGCCCTGCACTTCCTTGACCACCAGCTCGGGCAGGTGATCCAGCACATAGCGCAGATCGTCGGTCTTGCGCAGTTCCCAGGTGGGCACGTTGTGGATGATCGGCTCCTCGCCACAATAAAAGCGGATCATCTCCGGCACGTGGATGTACATGGACTTGTCGTCGGCGATGCCGGTGCCGACGGCGTTGGCCAGTGTGACGCCACCCCGCCGATAGCACTCGAACAGGCCCGGCACTCCGAGCACCGAATCCTTGCGAAAGGCCTTGGGATCGAGAAAGTCGTCGTCGATGCGCCGGTAGATGACGTCGACGCGCCGGGGCCCGCGCGTCGTCCGCATATACACGCCGCCGTCGCGAACGAACAGGTCCGGGCCTTCGACCAGGTCCACGCCCATTTGCTGGGCGAGGAAGGCGTGCTCGAAGTACGCGGAATTGAACTGGCCGGGCGTCAGCACCACCACGGTGGGATCGACGACGCCCTCCGGCGCCACGGAACGCAGGTTCTCCAGCAACATGTCCGGATAGTGTTCCACCGGCGCGATGGCCTGGCGGGCGAACAGCTCCGGGAAGAGCCGCATCATCATGCGGCGGTTCTCCAGCATGTAGGAAACGCCGGAAGGCGTGCGCAGATTGTCCTCGAGCACGTGGTATTCGCCGGCGCCGGCGCGGACGATATCGATGCCGGCGACATGGCAATAGATTTGCCCCGGCAGGTCGACGCCAACCATCTCCGGGCGGAACAGGTTGTTGTTGAGCACGTGTTCCTTGGGGATGCGGCCGGCCTTGAGTATCTCCTGGTCGTGATACACGTCGTGCAGGAAGGCATTGAGCGCCTTGACGCGCTGGCGCAGTCCGGCCTCCAGCACCCGCCATTCGCCCGCCGGGATGATGCGCGGCACGATGTCGAAGGGGATCAACCGCTCCTTGCCGGCATCTTCGCCATAGACGGCGAACGTGATGCCGACCCGGTGAAAGGTGAGGTCGGCTTCCTCGCGCTTGCGCTCAAGGGTTTCCGGCGCGGTCGAGGCCAGCCAACTGGCGAAGGAGCCGTAATGGTCGCGCGGCGCCTGCTCGGCCACCAGCATTTCGTCGAAAGGGGCTTTCATGGGACACCACCTGAGAGAGACGATGACACCAATCGCACTGCACAAAGTGTGCCGTGTGCAAAAACGGGCTCTCAGGCGGGAAATGGCATGAAACCGAGCATCTAACCGCACCACGGACGAGCGCGGGCGCGCCAAGGCGGTGCGGCCGAGTGGAAACTTCGGAGGGAGAAACGACAATCGCGGGAGGGGAAAACGGAGAGCCGCCTGAACGGCGGCTCTCTATCCAAACAATCCTGGTCGGGGTGAGAGGATTCGAACCTCCGACTCCTGCGTCCCGAACGCAGTACTCTACCAGGCTGAGCTACACCCCGAATTTCTCGATTCGGTCACCACACTAGAACCGGCGGGAGACCGAAAAGGCCGGCAATTCTAACAGAGCGTTTCTGTAAATAGAAGCTGGCAGACAACTTATTGCATCGATCGCGATTTTCGCCTCCGCTTCGGCGTACCGGCGCGCGGCGTCAAGGGCACCGCTGGCCTTGACGGCGGCAAGCACCTCGGGGAAAGCGTCGCGGCCACCCTCCTCGATGGCCCTGCGCACGCAGGCCGCGTGTTCCGGAGTTCCATGTTTGAGAACGTGGATCAAAGGCAGGGTCGGCTTGCCTTCGGCGAGATCGTCACCCAGATGTTTGCCCGTCTCGGCTTCGTCTCCGGAGTAGTCGAGTACGTCATCGACCAGCTGGAAGGCGGTGCCCAGATGCATGCCGTAGCGGGCCAGGCCATCCTCGACTTCGGGACTGGCGCCACCGAGAATCGCGCCCAGGCGGGCGGCGGCCTGGAAAAGTTTGGCCGTTTTGTAGCGGATGACCTGAAGGTACGCCTCGACATCGATATCCGCGTTGTGGCAATTCATCAACTGCAGCACTTCACCTTCGGCAATGACGTTGGTGGCATCCGCCAGTACCTCCATGACGCGCATGCTGCCGACGCCAACCATCATCTGGAAGGCCCGCGAGTAGAGGAAGTCGCCCACCAGAACGCTGGCGGCGTTGCCAAACAGGGCGTTGGCGGTATCGCGACCCCGGCGCAGGTCCGATTCATCGACGACATCGTCGTGCAGGAGCGTCGCGGTATGAATGAACTCGACGACCGCCGCCAGTTCGTGATGGTGCTTGCCCTGGTAGCCAAGCGCGCCGGCCGTCAGCAGCACCAGGGCGGGCCGCATGCGCTTGCCGCCGCCGGCGACGATGTACTCGGCGACCTGACGCACCAGGACGACCTCGGAATGCAGGCGCGCACGAATCACCGCGTCAACCGCGGTCATGTCGTCGGCAATCAGGGAGTAAAGGGCTGACAGATCCACGGGGCGTCGTAGGCGCGTCGCGCGAAAAGGCGCGATGGTAGGCGCCTGCCGGGCCGCCGTCAACGCGAGTTAATTATTCTTTGACCAGAAAGGCTTGGCTCACTATAATGCGCGGTTCTTCTAACGCTGTAATGGAGTCATCATCATGTACGCGGTCATAAAAACCGGTGGCAAGCAGTATCGCGTCGCCGCCGGCGAAAAAATCAAAGTAGAACAGATACCGGCGGACGTGGGCGCAGAAATCACTCTTGACCAGGTGCTCATGGTCGGCGAAGGCGAGTCGGTGAAAATCGGCAGCCCGCTGGTCGCCGGCGCCAAGGTCACGGCCAAGGTGATCGCGCACGGTCGGCATGCCAAGGTGAATATTTTCAAGATGCGTCGGCGCAAGCACTATCAAAAGCACCAGGGGCATCGGCAGAATTACACCGAAATCCAGATCGCCGGCATCGCCGCCTAACGCGGCGGGAACCTGACAGGAGTCTCACCTCATGGCACATAAAAAGGCAGGCGGCAGTTCCCGTAACGGCCGCGATTCGGAATCAAAGCGCCTTGGCGTCAAGCGCTACGGCGGCCAACTGGTTTCGGCCGGCAGCATCATCGTTCGTCAGCGTGGCACCCAGTTCCATCCGGGCGACAACGTCGGCATCGGCAAGGATCACACGCTGTTCGCGAAGATCGAGGGCACGGTTCAGTTCTTCACCAAAGGCCCCGAAAAGCGCAAGACCATCAAGATCGTTCCGGCCGCCGCCTAATCAGGGCATCGCGCTGGTCGCAAAAGCCCTATCCCTGCGATAGGGCTTTTTTGTTTTCGGGGACTCCATGAAGTTTTTCGACGAAGCGAAGATTGAGGTCATTGCCGGCGACGGTGGCAATGGCGTCGCGTCCTTTCGCCGCGAGAAGTTCATCCCCCGCGGTGGCCCCGACGGCGGTGACGGCGGTCGTGGCGGCAGCATCTGGGCCATCGCCGACCGCAACCTCAACACGCTCATCGACTACCGCTACACCCGCATCTTCAGGGCACAGCGCGGCGAGAACGGCCGTGGCTCCGATTGCTACGGCAAGGCGGGCGACGACATGGAGCTGCGGGTACCCGTTGGCACCGTATTCACCGACATCGGCACCGGCGAAGTCCTGGCGGACCTCGACGGCGACGGCAAGCGGGCACTGATCGCCAAGGGTGGCCACGGGGGCCTGGGCAACCTGCATTTCAAGTCGAGCACCAACCGGGCACCGCGCCAATGCACGCCGGGGGGCGAGGGTGAACGGCGCGACCTGCGTCTGGAGCTCAAGGTATTGGCCGATGTCGGGTTGCTCGGCATGCCCAACGCCGGCAAGTCGACCTTCATCCGCGCGGTGTCGGCCGCCAAACCCAAGGTGGCGGACTACCCGTTCACCACACTGCATCCGAATCTGGGCGTGGTTCGCGTTGACCACAACCGCAGTTTCGTCATTGCCGACATTCCCGGCCTGATCGAAGGCGCGGCCGAAGGCGCCGGCCTCGGCCATCAATTTCTCCGCCACTTGCAGCGGACCAATGTGCTGCTGCATCTGGTGGACATCGCTCCTTTAGATCCCGACACCGATCCACTCAAGGAAGCCAAGGCCATCGTCAAGGAGCTGCGCAAGTACGACGAAGCGCTTTACGAGAAGCCGCGTTGGCTGGTGATCAACAAGATCGACCTGGTACCCGAGGATGAGCGCAAGGCACGCATCGCGGCACTCGTGAAGGGTTATGGCAAGGGCGTGCGCCACTTCGCCATTTCGGCCATCAACGGCGACGGGTGCAAGGAACTGACTTACGCCATCATGGAAACACTCGAAGAGCAACGATCCCATGAGAACACGGATAGCGCGGAGTAAGCGGCTGGTCGTCAAGGTTGGCAGCGCCCTGGTCACCAATAATGGGGCTGGCTTGGCACTGGAGTTCATTGCCGACTGCGCCCGGCAGATTGCCGCGTTGCGCGAAGCCGGGCGCGAAGTCCTGCTGGTCTCCTCCGGCGCCATCGCCGCCGGCATGCAGCGACTGGGCTGGTCTGCCCGACCCCATGCCATGCACGATCTTCAGGCGGCGGCGGCCGTGGGGCAAATGGGCCTGGCGCAGGCCTACGAATCGACCTTCGGCGAACACGGCCTGAAGGCCGCGCAGATCCTGCTGACCCACGAAGACCTCGCCGATCGCAAGCGCTACCTCAATGCGCGATCGACCCTCCATGCGCTGCTCGGCTACGGTGTGGTGCCGATCATCAACGAGAATGACACCGTCGTTACTGACGAAATCAAGTTCGGCGACAACGATACCCTGGGCGCCCTCGTCGCCAACCTGGTGGAAGCGGATGCCCTGATCATACTTACCGATCAGAAGGGCCTCTATACGGCGGACCCGCGCCGCGATGCATCGGCCACCCTGATCGCCGAGGGCCGCGCCGATGATCGACGTTACGAGTCGATGGCCGGTGGAGCCGGCAGCGGCATCAGCAAGGGCGGCATGATCACCAAGGTGCGGGCGGCCCAGCGCGCGGCGCGAAGCGGCGCCGACACGCTGATTGTCAGCGGCCGCGAGCGGGATGCCCTGTTGCACGCCGCCCGCGGGCAGCCGATCGGTACACTGCTTTACGCGACCGAGTCGCCGCTGACCGCCCGCAAGCAGTGGCTGGCCGACCATCTGCAACTGGCCGGCAGTCTGACGCTCGACGAAGGCGCCATCAAGGCGCTGGGGGAAGGCCGAAGCTTGTTGTCGGTCGGCGTGAAGTTCGTCGAGGGAGAGTTCGAGCGGGGCGCGGCGGTGGCGTGCCGGTCGGTCGATGGTGCCGAGGTGGCGCGCGGTCTCATCAATTATTCGAGCTCGGAAGCCCGCCGCATCGCCGGTCACGCCACCGTCGACATCGAATCGTTGCTGGGCTATCTCGATGACGAAGAACTGATCCATCGGGACAATCTGGTGCTGCTTTAGCGGCGTCATGATGGGGCCGGGGGATAGTCGTTCCCCAGGCGGGAAGATGCCATGACGTGTTCATGGTTTTCGGCGATTACTCACGGTGCTAGTATTTGGCAACGGGAATGGATTCCCTGTGTCTGTGGTAGCGACACGCCCGCGACCGCCATATACGAGAGATACGCCATGACAAAGACAAATGCCCATACGCCTGCCGCGTTGCCACTTCCCGGCTTTAACTTGCCCGACGCAGCCGGTCTTGGCCCGGTGCCCAAGCGCTTGCCAGTCTTCCCTTTGCTCGCCTGCATGTTGTTGGCGGCCTGCGCTTCCGATCCGCCGACGGCCGGACCAGCGGTGGCGCCGCCGACCACCGTGGCGGCGCCCAGCGCGCCCGCCGTTGCGCCGATCACCGCCGTGCCTCTCGACGAAGCGGTAAGAAAGGCGGCTGAAGATTTGTTCGCCAAGGCGCCGCTGGCGCAGAACGTGAAGTTCGATCTGGTGATCGACCCACTGGTCGACGGGAACACGGGGTTCCAAACCCAGACGACCGCCAAGGTCGAGCAATCGGTGGTCGAGGTGGTCAAGGCCGGCTATCCGCAGATCGAGGTCAAGTCGTTCAACGGCGCGGCGCTGGCCTCCTTGCCGCTGATCATGGTTGGCACCTTCACGCCCATCAATCTCCAGGGCAAAGCCGATGGCGACAGGGATGCCTACCGGGTCTGCTTTGCCCTGGCCGATCTCAAGACTGGCAAGATCATCAGCAAAGGCTTTGCGCGCGCATTGCCTGGCGGTGTCGATGCGACACCGCAAGCGTTCTTCAGGGATCTGCCCGTCTGGCTGCGGGACTCGGCTGTCGATGGCTACATCAAGACTTGCCAGGGCACCAAGGCGGGGGATCCCATACATCCCGCCTACGTCGACACTGTCGCGGCGGCGGCCGTTATCAACGAAGCGACGCTGGCCTACGATCAGAAGCGCTACAAGGACGCGCTGGCGCTGTATCAAGCCGCCATGAAGAATCCCGCCGGGCGCCAGGCGCGCACGCAGGCGGGAATCTATCTGGCCAATCTGAAGCTGGGGCGACAAGCCGCGGCGATGAAGTCCTTTGGCGACTTGGTTGACATGGGGCTCGCAGCGGAGAAACTGGCGGTTCGCTTCAACTTCAAGCCGGGCGCAACAGCATTCTCGGGCAACGATCATCCCTATTCGCTTTGGTTGAACGCGATTGCCAAGAAATCCATGAAGCAGGCTGGATGCATAGAGGTCGGTGGCCACATGGCGCGAAGTGCCTCGGATCCATTGAGCGAACGCATGTCCTTACAGCGCGCGGAGTTCATACGGCAGAGGCTTTCAACGATTCAGCCCGCATTCGGCAAACGGTCCTCGGCTCAGGGTTACGGCTTCAAGCAGAACCTGATCGGCACCGGCCATGGGGATCTGTCCGATTCTCTGGACGAACGAATCGAGTTCCGCAGAATCGGCTGCTGACGATAGACATGGCGCCCGGCAAATACTTCTGGGCGAGAAGGGTGGGTGGCTCGCTCCTGCTCTTCGCCACGTTGCTGGCCAATTCGCCGACAAAGGCAGCCGACCAAGTTGCCGCAGGCACCGATCCCAGTTCCGTTTCGCTGCGCATCGAAACCGGCATGCATATCGCGCCGATCCGGGCAATTGCCGCCGATCGCGAGGGCCGTTACGCGGTCACCGCATCGGAGGACAAGACCGCCAGGATTTGGGATGTTGCGACGAGCCGCCTGCTACAAGTATTTCGGCCACCGTCGGGTTCGGCGAACGATGGCAAGTTGTTCTCGGTATCCATGGCACCGGATGGTCAACTGTTCGCCACCAGCGGCTGGTCCGCCGGCAACGATGTGTATGTGGTCAATCGCACCAATGCAGAGATCGTTCATCGGATCACGGGGCTGCCGAACGTGGCAACCGCGCTGGCTTTCTCACCGGATGGCCAATATCTGGCCGTCGGCTTGTGGGGCCAGCATGGGGTCCGCCTGTTTTCATCGTCCGACGGCTGGCGCGGAACTCGCGAGCTGGGCGGTGACCGCGAAGTCGGGGGCGACATTCATGCCTTGGTCTGGTCACCGGACGGCAAGCGCTTGGCCGCCAGTTCCGCCGATGGAACTCTAAGACTATACGGGCTTGGCGAGGGTGGTCTGCGGCTCGCGGTGCGAAGCCCCGCC
>JBGAQX010000068.1:0-12666 GCA_044220545.1 Rhodocyclaceae bacterium
ATCTCCTCCCTGGCTTGTTCTTCGGCCTTCATGACTTCAGGATTCTACAGACTTGCCCGCCGCGATCGGACAGTCATGGCCGGTGGCGCAAGGCGTGCCGGGGCCTGTCCATCCAGGCGTTCGCCGGCCAATGCGGCCGTCGTGCCATTCGAGTAAGCTGCGACGAATCGGCCGGGGCCGCCTTGCGGCATTCACGGCCGGATCGCACGTCATGCCTGAACCGAAACGTCTTCTCTTGTGAGCACCGTCACCGCCGATCGCCACCGCCTGCCATGAAATGCCTGGTCGTTGTTGCCCATCCGCTCTCTGGCAGCCTTTGCCATGCCATGGCTCGCGCCGCGATCGACGCGTTGACGGCCGCGGGCCACGAAGTGGTAGTCGAAGATCTCTACGAGGCTGGCTTCTCGCCGGCACTTTCGGTGGCGGAACGCCAGACCTACTACGGCGCACCGTTCGACACGGCCGCCGTTGCGCCACAAGTCGAACGCCTGCTCGCCGCCGAGGCGCTGGTGCTGGTCTTCCCCACCTGGTGGTTTGGCTTCCCGGCGATCCTCAAGGGCTGGTTCGATCGCGTCTGGGCGCCGGGTATCGCCTACGATCACGCCAGCGACCTGGGTCTCATCAAGCCACGGTTGAACAATCTCCGGCGCGCGGTCGCCATTACCTCGCTCGGGTCGCCCTGGTGGGTCGATCGCTTTCTGATGCGGCAACCCGTCAAGCGAATCCTGCGGATCGCTCTCCTTGGCACCTGTGCGCCAGCCTGCCGGTTCGAAATGCTGTCGTTGTACCGCGCCGAGCGTCTTGCGGCGTCTCAGGTTCAGGCGTTCTGCTCGCGTATCGACAAGACGTTGAGCGAATGGTCATAGCGTGACGCGATCCACCGCTCAATTGTCATCTCGACACATAGCAGGTCGATATCACCGTTCCATATCGGCAGGCGGGATTGCCGGTGTCCAGTCGGTAGCCCCGGGCGGACAGGCAGGCATCGATGTCCCGCGCCCGCTCGGCGGCATCGGCCGCCGAGCGGCCGGCATTGCCCTTTTGCACCGCGAGCTGGCAGTCCCACATCACGGCATCCGGATTTTCTCCGCATCCGGCCAGAGCCAGAACCGCAATGGCGATGAGCGTATTGGCGGCAAAGGTCATTTCGGATTCCTCCCAGGAGAGATTGTGGCGCATGGACATCGACGCGGCGGTTTGGCGCGCGGCCGGTTGCCGCACCGGGCCAGCCAATCGCAGCGGATCGATTATCGACCGATCAGCGATATGGATACCATTTCCGGAAATCTCTACCATAATTTTGATTGAAGGCTCCAATCAACCGAATGCGAGCCAAGCGTCAATGACGCGTCGAGGTAGCAAGAGATGGAAGACCATCTGAGACGTCTTCTGGAAGCCGAAGCCCGGGCGCAGGGCATCATCGACGCGGCCGGCGCCGAACGCGAGCGGGTGTTGGGCGAAACACTCGCCACGGTGAGGGAGGCCGAGGCGCGCTTCGCGGCGGGGCGCGCGGAATTGCGGGCGCCCTACCTGAAGGATGCGCAGAGCCGCGCGGAAGACGCGGTGGCCGAACTGACCCGGAAGTACGAAGAGCGGCAGCGCAACTTGCGCGAGCGGGCCGCGCGTCATGAACAGGAGGCGGTCGACGCCGCATTGAATCTGTTGCTCGATCCGGCGTCCTGAGTCCGGGTCGGTGGCACATGCCTGACCGGAAAATTCCGTGTCCGCCTATCTGAATACCCGCGTCACCCTCTTCTCCAGCCAGCTCTGGGCGGCGGAGAATTTTAGCGCGCTCATCGACACGCCCGTCGAAGACATGGCCGATACGCTCGGCGCGCGTGGCTTGCCGCAACTGGCCGCCGGCTTCGACAGCCTGGACAACCGCTCGCTGGAACAGCGCATCATTGCCCGGTTGCTGGAGGAAACCACGGTGCTGATCCGTCCGCTGACCGGCGTCGAGCGGGATTTTCTGACCTATTGGACCGAACGCTTCGAGGTGACCAACGTCAAGACCCTGCTGCGCGGCAAGATGACCGGCGAGCGCCCGGCGGCCTTGCTGGGCCGGCTGACGCCCATGGGCAGCTTCGGACGGCTGGACATCCAGGATCTGTCCCACGCCGAGGACGTCAATGAGCTGTTGCGGCGCCTGGAGGCCGGCCCCTACGCCGCCATCGTGCGCCAGGCGCGGCGGGCCTTCGAGGAAAGCCACGATCCGTTCATACTCGACGCCGCGCTCGATCGCGGCTACTACGAAGGCCTGGCGCAGCGCGCCCTGCCGCTGGAAGCGGCGGCGGGCGTGTCGTTCCGGCGCCTGATGGGCGCGCTCATCGACCGCATCAACCTGGTCTGGTTGCTGCGCTACCGCTTCAACTACAGTCTGCCGCCCGCGCAAGTCTATTTCCTGCTGGTGGGCTCCCGTTACAGCCTGTCGTCCGCGCGCCTGCGCGAGCTGGCGGCACTGGCCAGTCTTGACGAAGTGCTCGCCGCGCTGCCGTCGCCGCTGCGCGAGTCGATGGATGGGGTTCATGAGATTCCCCGGGTATTCGCTCGCATGGAGCGTGCCGCCGCCGCCAGCGCCGACAAGGTGCTGCGCTCCGGCGCACCGGCGATCGCGCGCGCCTTCGCCTACCTCCTGTTGCGGGAACGTGACTTGCGCGCGGTGCGCGCCGTGCTGCGCGGCCGGCTGCTCGGCCTGCCGGCGGCCGACATCCGACTGGCCATGTATCAAGCGAACGGTGGGAGCGCCTGATGTTTCGCGCCGAGCCCCTGGTCAAGATCCGCCTGCTCATGCTGGCTTCCGAAGCGGCGGACGCCGCGCTGGAACTGGCGCGCTTCGGC
This sequence comes from Rhodocyclaceae bacterium, assembly GCA_044220545.1. Classification (GTDB taxonomy): domain Bacteria; phylum Pseudomonadota; class Gammaproteobacteria; order Burkholderiales; family Rhodocyclaceae; genus Fen-999. The sequence continues at coordinate 2,839 of JBGAQX010000068.1, forward strand.
ATCTACAGTCCCGCCCAGCACGCTCCGGCGGCGCTTGCCGAGAAGCCCGCCGAGGCCTATCGCGAAGCGTGGCTGGAGGCCGAGTCGCGCGTGTCCAAGCTGGTCGAGCGCTGCGGCGGGCTGCCGGAGTTGACCATCCCTCCGGGAGTGGCGGCGCCGACCCTGGCCGATCTCGATGAACTCAACGCCTGGCTCAAGGAGGTCTGGAACGCCTGCCTGGCCGCCCACGAGGGCGAAGCGCGTATCCAGGAAGAAGTGCGCCATGTCGAGGCGTTGCAGGAAACGCTGGACAAGCTGGATCACCTCAACGTGGATCTGGGCCGATTGCTGCGGCCCGGCGGCCTGCTGGCGGTAAACATCGGCAGCCTGGCGTCCGCCAGCGTCAAGCGCATGAGCGAAGCGCTGTCGATGACCGGCTCGCTCCTCTACACCTTCGACACCATCGGCGATCAGGTCTACGCCGTGATCGCCGGCCCGCGCGACCGCCATCAGGAAGTGAGCGGACTCCTCGCCCAGGCCGGCTGGCGGGAACTGCCGGTGCCGCGGGAACTGTGCGCACACCCCGATGCGGCACGCACCTGCCTGCTCGAGGAGCGCAAACGCGTCGAGGCGCGCGTCAGTGCCGAGTGCGCCGTCATGGATACCCTGCGCGGCGAGTATCGCTCCGGTCTCGAGGAAGCGCGCCTGCGCGTCACGCTCGGTCGGCCGCTGGCCGAGGCGGCCGTCGTCGGCGTGCGCGGCCACGGTAGCCTGGCCAGCCTGTCGGGCTGGATACCCCGGCGCCGGATCAAGGAATTGCAGACGGCCCTGGAAGCGCGTTTTCATGGCCATTACTGGCTGAGCATGGAGGAACCGAAGGCCAGCGAAGCCAGGCAGGTTCCGTCCCTGGTGCGCTATCCAGGCTGGCTGTTGCCCTTCGTGCCGCTGGTCAAGGGCTACGGCATTCCGCGCTATGGCGAGTTCGACCCCTCGCTGTTGTTCGCGCTGACTTACCTGCTGCTGTTCGGCGCGATGTTCGGCGACGTGGGCCACGGCGGCGTGATTCTGCTGCTGGCCGTGTTCCTGTATCGCAAGCTGGGACGCGCCGCCTGGCTTGGCATCGCCGCTGGCGCGGCATCGATGGGCTTCGGGCTGTTGTACGGCAGCGTCTTCGGCTACGAAGACCTGATCACGCCGATCTGGTTGTCGCCCCTGCATGATCCGACCCGCGTCCTCACCGTGGCCATACTGTTTGGCGTCGGCTTCATCACCTTTACCTTGCTGGCGAATATCGTCAACAAGCTGAACGCCGGCCATCCCGGCGAGGCGCTGTTCGATTCCACCGGCCTGGCCGGTCTGCTGTTCTATCTGGGCGCGGCGGGCGGCATCATGGGCTTGGCCGGGGTGACGGGATTCGGAGATTTCAGCCAACCGGCATGGGACATGGCCGTGCTCGGCATCACCGCGGTCGCCGTGTTCAAGTGGGTGGAAACCCGTGCCAGCCTGGGTGAGCGCGCTCTGGTGACGGCCATAGAGACCCTGGAAACCGGCATCAACCTGTTCGCCAACACCCTGTCCTTCATGCGCGTGGCGGCTTTCAGCCTCAACCACGTGGCGCTCGCCCTGGCCGTGTTCACCATCGCCAACGGCCTCGGCACGGCGGGCCACTGGCTGACGATCGTACTGGGCAATGTCATCATCATCGTGCTGGAAGGCGGCATCGTCGCCATCCAGGCCCTGCGTCTGATGTACTTCGAAGGTTTTTCCCGCTTCTTCAGCGGCGATGGCACCGAGTTCGTGCCGCTCAAGCTGGCGGGTGCGAAGTGAAGTTTCGACGAGTCGTGTTATTTGGGAGAGCAACATGAGTTGGTTGATCGCATTGATGGCTTGTTCCGTCGCCGCCATGATCGGCATCGGCGTCTGGCTGGAACTGCAACCGCGCCCGCTTCCCGCGCCGCGCTGGCTACAGGGCGGGGTGCTGGGGAACTTCCTGGTCTTCGGCCTGGCGCTGGCCGGCACGCTGCTGCTGGGCGTGCAGGAAGTGCTCGCCGCCGAACCGGCCACCGCGACGCTGGCTGAAATCTCGCTCGGCAAGGGGCTGGCCCTGATCGGCATCGGGCTGCCCACCGCCGTGGCGGCCATCGGCGCCGGCATGGCGCTCGGTCCGGTCGGTTCCGCCGCGCTGGCGGTGATCGCCGAGAAGCCTGAGATGTTCGGCCGCACCCTGATCTACATGGGGCTGGCCGAAGGGGTGGCGATCTATGGTCTGGTGATGTCCATTCTCATGCTGGGCAAGCTGTAGGGGCGCGGCGCGATGCATGAGGCGGAAACTCCTTCTGTCGGCGCGCGGCTGGTCGTGCTCGGCAGCGCCGGGCTGACCGAAGGCTTCAGCCTGATTGGCGCCGAGGTTCATCCGGATGCCGATCCGGCCAAGGTCGAGGAGGTTCTGGAACAACTGGTCCAGGAGGGCGGTCAGGCTCTGGTGCTGCTCGAGACCGGCCTGGCGCACGCCGGCGGCGCCTGGCTTAACCGCCTGCGCAACGAGGGCGGGCGTATCGTGGTCACCGAGTTGCCGCCGCTGGCCGCGCCGCGCGATTACGCGCCGGCCGTGGACGACGTGGTGCGCTCGGTACTGGGGCCGGAGGCGCTCACATGAGGCAGGGGGTCTGGAGAAGCACATGGATGCGGATGCGCAAGTAAGCCAACTGGAAGCGGCACTGTTGCACCAGGCCGAAACCCTGGTGCGCGAGCAGCGCCAGAACACCGAGGCGGCCAGGGCGCGAATCCTCAAGGAGATGGCCGATGGGCTGAGGCTTGCCGGGGAACGCGAGGTGGCTCTGGCCAAGGCCGAAGCGGAACGCAAGGTGCTGCGTCAGGTGCAGGCGGCGGAAGCCCGACAGGCGGCGGAAGTGGACCGGCTGCGCTGGGCGCTCACCGAGGCGGCTCTGGCGGGGGTGCGCTCGGCGTTTCAGCAACTGGTGGGCGACGACCAGCGCTATCCGGCTGTGCTCGAAGCGTGGCTTGCCGATGCCGCCCGGGCGTTGCCGTCCGGCGACCTGGTGGCGGAAGTACGGCCGGCGGACCAGCCACGCCTGGCGCTCGATTGGGCGAACATCGTCGCGCGCGCCGCGCCTGGTCGCCGCATCGAGTTGCAGTCGCATGGCCAGATCAGCGAAGGCGGCGTGCGCGTGCGCCTGGCGGACAACCGGGCGCAGATCGACCACACCTTCGAGGGCCGCCAGTCCAGGCTGGCCGATGAACTGGCCCGCGTGGCGATGGAACGTCTGTTCCGCCGGACTTGAAGGCCTTGACAGGCGGCAAGTCAAACAACGGGAATTCAAATGGGCAAAATCCTCGAAATCAACGGTCCCCTGGTCAAGCTGCAATTGCCGGAAACGGTGCTCGGCGAACAGGTTCGGGTCGGCGCCATCGGACTGGTGGGCGAAGTGATCGGCCGCACGGGCGATACCGCGCTGGCGCAGCTCTATGAAGACACCGCCGGCCTGCGGCCCGGCGAGGTGGCGGAAGGTCTGGGCTGGCCGCTTTCGGTGGAACTCGGCCCCGGACTGCTGAACGCCATCTTCGACGGCGTGCAACGGCCGCTGAACGCGGTGCGGGAAAAGAGCGGCGATCGCATCGCCCGGGGTGTCTCGGTGCCTTCCCTGTCGCGTGAGCGCCGCTGGCATTTCGTGCCCGATCCGCGTTGGCGCGATACGCCACATGTCGCGGGCGGCGACGTGCTCGGCACGGTGCGGGAAACCGAATCCATCCCGCATCGCATCCTGACGCCGCCGTCGATCGCCGGCGAATTGATGGAGCTGGCTCCGGAAGGCGACTACACGATCGACGAGGTGATCGGCCGGGTCAAGCGAAGCGACGGCCGCATCGAGAAGCTGCGCCTGTTCCACCGCTGGCCGGTGCGCACACCGCGCCCGTTCAGGCGGCGCGACCACGCGGTTAAGCCGCTGATCACCGGGCAGCGCATCCTGGACACTTTCTACCCCTTGCTCAAGGGCGGCAAGGCGGCCATTCCCGGGCCGTTCGGCGCCGGCAAGACGATGTTGCAGCAGCAGATCGCGCGCTGGTGCAACGCCGAGATCGTCATCTACGTGGGCTGCGGCGAGCGCGGCAACGAGCTGACCGACGTGCTGGAATTCATGCCCGAATTGAAGGACCCGCACACCGGACGCCCGCTGATGGAACGTACGCTGCTGATCGCCAACACCTCCAACATGCCGGTGGTGGCGCGCGAGGCATCGATCTATGTCGGCATCACCCTCGCCGAATACTTTCGCGACCAGGGTTACGATGTGGTGATGGTCGCCGACTCGACCAGCCGCTGGGCCGAGGCGCTGCGCGAGGTGGCCGGCCGGCTGGGGCAGATGCCGGTGGAAGAGGGCTACCCGGCCTATCTCGGTTCGCGCCTCGCGGCCTTCTACGAGCGGGCCGGGCGGGTGGAAACGCTGGCCGGCGACCATGGTTCCGTGACCCTGATCGGCGCCGTTTCGCCGCCGGGCGGCGATTTTTCCGAGCCCGTCACCAGCCACACCAAGGAGATCATCCAGACCTTCTGGGCGCTCTCCAAGGAACTCGCCGATGCCCGCCACTACCCGGCGGTGGATTGGCTGGAAAGCTTTTCCGGTTACGTGCCCTCGGCGGCCAGGTGGTGGGCCGAGAACGTCGATCCCGGCTGGGCCGCCGCGCGTGGCGAAGCGCTCGATCTGCTCGCCGCATCGGAAGAGTTGCAGCGCATCGTCAATCTGGTGGGCGTCGAAGCGCTGTCGAGCGAACAACGCTGGACTCTGGAAGCCTCGGGCCTGCTCAAGGAAGGCCTGCTGCAACAGGCGGCCACCGATGACATCGACAGTTTCTCGTCGCCGGAAAAGCAGTACGCGCTGCTCGCCGCCCTGCTGGAGATCCACCGCCAGGGCATGAAGCTGGTGAAGCTGGGCGCGCCGGCCAGGCGGCTGATCCAGATGCCCCTGCTGTCGCAGGCGCGCCGCTGGAAGAGCCAGCACAAGTCCGAAGACCTCGCCGCGCTGCAAGCGAAGATCGCCCGGATTCCGGCCGAGTTCGAGCTGATCGCGGTGGACTACGAACCGGTTGTGACCGGGGGCGCCACGAGCGAAGACAAGGCAAGGCCATGAAAAACGTCGAATTCCGTACCGCCAGTTCCGCCCAGGGCGGCCTCGTGGTGATGGGCGCAATGCCCGGCATGACCGGCGTGACGGCCGGTTCGCGCGTGCAGTTGCGCGACCACGCCGGCCGCCTGCGTTCCGGCCTGGTGATCCGTTCGGCCGCCGACGCAGTGCTGGTCGAGGTCTTCGAGGGTACCGAAGAGCTGGATCTGGAGCGCACCTGGGTCCGTTTCCTCGACGAGCCGTTCAAGCTGCCGGTCTCGCGCGACATCCTCGGCCGAGTCTTCAACGGCGCGGGCTTGCCGCGCGATGGCCGGCCGCCGATCGTTTCCGCCGACCGCCGCGACGTCAATGGCGAGCCGCTCAACCCGGCCGCCCGCGCCTACCCGCGCGAGTTCATCCAGACCGGTATTTCCGCCATCGACGGCATGAATTCGCTGACTCGCGGCCAGAAGCTGCCGATCTTCTCGGGCGGCGGCTTGCCGCACAATCGCGTCGCGGCGCAGATCGTGCGCCAGGCCAAGCTGCTCGGCGAGGCTTCGTCCGGGTTCGTGGTGGTGTTCGCCGCCTTCGGCGCCTCGCACGCCGACGCCCGCTTCTTCCAGGAAAGCTTCGAGGAGAGCGGCGTCCTCAACAAGGTGGTGATGTTCCTCAACCTGGCCGACGAGCCGGTGATCGAGCGCCTGCTCACCCCGCGCGCCGCGCTGACCGCCGCCGAGTATCTGGCCTTCGACCTCGATAATCACGTGCTGGTGGTGATGACCGACATGACCGCCTACGCCGAAGCGCTGCGGGAAGTGGCAGTGCTGCGCGGCGACGTGCCGGCGCGCAAGGGCTATCCGGGCTACCTCTATTCCGATCTGGCCGAAATCTACGAACGCGCCGGGCGCATCAAGAACCGGCGTGGTTCCATCACGATGATTCCCGTGCTGTCGATGCCTTCCGACGATATCACCCACCCGATTCCCGACCTGACCGGCTACATCACCGAGGGGCAGATAGTGCTCGGGCGCGAGTTGTTCAACCAGGGTGTCTATCCGCCGGTCACCGTGCTGCCGTCACTGTCGCGCCTGATGAAGGATGGCATCGGCAAGAACTTCACGCGCGAGGATCACCCGCACGTCGCCAGCCAGTTGTTCGCCAGCTACGCCAAGGCGCTGGAAGTGCGGGGACTGGCGGCCATCATCGGCGCCGAGGAGCTGGGCGACGCCGACCGTCGTTACCTGCGCTTCGCCGAGGCTTTCGAACGCCGCTTCATCGGCCAGGGCGAGGACGAGGAACGCAGCGTGGCCGAGACGCTCGACCTCGCCTGGCAACTGCTCTCCATGCTGCCGGCGGATGCCCTGATCCGCGTATCGGAAGAGGAGCTGGCGAAGTATTACAAGGAAGCCAAGGAGGCGGCCGTTGTATAGGGCTTGCTAGCCGCCACTGGCCGACCATGAAAAAGCGCCTTCCCGTTCCGCCCACCAAGAGCGCCCTGCTACAGGTCGACCGCCAGGTGCGCTTTCTCGAGCAGGGGCGGGAGATGCTGGAGAAGAAGCGCGACCTGCTGACCCGCCTGGTCTACGAGCGTCTGGCCCAGTATCGGCAACTACGCGCCCAGACCGTCGAGGAACTCGCCGAGGCGTATCACTGGCTGGGCATCGTCCAGATGCGCATGGGCGGGCAGATGCTGCGCCAGTCGGCGGTCGGTCTCAAGCCGGCGGTGGCGCTGAAGGTGGTGGCCCGCTCCAGCGTTGGTGTCGAATACCCGAGCGTCTCGGCGGAACCCCTGCCCCTGCAACCGGTGGGCCTGATGTGGACCGATGTCAGCTTCGACGAGGCGCGCCTGCGCCTGCGCGACCTGACCATCACCCTGGCCCGCCTGGGCGAGGCGGAAAACGCTCTCTGGCGCCTGCTCGCCGCCAGCCGCAAGACCCAAAAGCGGGTCAACGCGCTCAAGTACAACATCATTCCCCGCTACCAGGCCACCGTGCACCACATCCGCGCCGCGCTGGAGGAAGACGAACGCAACACGCTGTTCCAGATCAAGGTGCTGCGGGCCCGGGTCGAAGCCTGACCTGGCGTTGTTCGATCGCGTCCGCTTGGTGCGCGGCGAAAACCAGAAAGCCGAATGTCATGGCCAGCGGGTCGGCCGGAAGCCCATGGGGCCAAGATTCAGAACAAAGCCGGCATGGTGATGGAAGTCGGGTTTGCCGGGCGGATGGGTCAGCGCCCAGTAGGCAAGGGTGCCGTCATTGGCCTGGAGTATGACGTTGACCGCCAAGCGCAGGCTGGCAGCCCGGGGAAAGGCGGACTTGGGCAGTTTGACATCCAGTTGCAGCCGCGACTTTTCCCGTTTGGCCTTGATCTCCGGCGCGGCGCAACCAGGCGTCGTCGGCGCGGGCTTGCGGATGTCGAGAAAGTCATAGGCCACCCACTGGCCCGACGGGGAGAAATTGAACTCGCGGTAGCCGGTCTGCTCGACTGGATTGACGAAAAGTTCACAGCAGGTCGTTTGCCACAGGGCACCCTGAGGCGCCGGCATGTCCGGCGTCGGCACGCGGACATCCGAACTGATGTCGTTGATGACGTAGCTGATGGCAATGGCGCCATCGGCCTCCTGCGTCAGGGTGACCTCGACGCGCTCGCGGAAATACGCCCGATTGTCGTGGTGGGCGGCGAGTACCGTGTGTACAGAGTGTGTCATGTTCCATCCGCCGATCAGGCCGCCGCGACCTTCCGCCATCGCCAGCCTTGTTCCTGATCGGACAGCCTTTCACTTTCATACAAACACCACCCCCCTCACTTTCATACAAACACCACCCCCCGCTTGAACCATAGCACTCTTGCCGGAATCGGCAATGGCGATTTCACTTGAACGATCTTCTGACGGTGCGGAGAGACGAGACGGGCCGGATGGTCGGTATCCGGTGCGCTCATGGCGCCCTCTGTTCATCCTCAACTGTGAAGAAGTCTGGTAGTCGCGCCGGACACCGTTGGGCTCGACCAGTCGCAAGCCTGTCGCGGTTACGACCGGGCCAATGTGGTCAGCGCTGGTTTCGGCTGCGTTCATGCGTAGGCCACGACGACGTTCTCCTCGCGCGTCAGCAATCGCATCAGTTTCGGATGGATGAAAAGCTTTTCGCGGCCCACCGTCACTTCTTGCAGGACGCCGATGCCCACCAGTTGCTTGAGATGGCGCGAGGCGGCTTGGCGCCCCGCAAGCTCCTTGTCGACCACGTTCTGGATGCGGCAGTACGGCAAGTCGAAGATCAGATCCACCAGTTCGCGGCTGTATATCTTCGGCGCGGCTTGCCGCACATGCGCAATCGTCAGCGCTGACAGCGAGCGGATCGCAGATATCTTGGCGGTCGTCCAGCGCGCCGTGTCCTCGACCCCCCGGAGCAGAAAGATGACCCATGGTTCCCAAGCGTTGCCGCGCGTTACATCGAGCAGAAGTCGGTAATAGTCTGCTTTGTTGTTGATGATGTAGCGGCTGAGATAAAGAATCGGCAGCGTCAGCAACTCTTCCTGAATCAGATACAAGCTGTTCAACACGCGCCCTGTGCGACCGTTGCCGTCGGTAAACGGGTGGATGGCCTCGAACTGATAGTGCCCCACCGCCATGCGGATCAACGGATCGACATCGAGGGCTTCATGCAGGTAGCGCTCCCAGTTGGCCAATTTGGTTCGCAGCAGGTCTTCCCCGACCGGCGGGGTATAGATGACTTCGCCCGTCGCCTGGTTGGCCAGTGCCGTGCCGGGGACCCGCCGTACCTGCATTTGCACACCCTTGATTCGTGTGCACACTTGTTCCGCCGTGCCTGTGTTAAGCGGATGCTGCTTCAATGCCCGAAACCCTTCCAGCAGCGCGCTGCTGTGACGCAAGGCTTCACGCGTGGCCGGATCGGCGCGCTCGTCCGCATGCTGAAACTGGAACAGGCGATCCGTCGTCGTCACGATGTTTTCGATTTCGGAGCTCGCCTGCGCTTCCAGCAGCGGCAGCGCATTGATAAGTACGCCTTGGTTTGGAATCAGCTCAGCGGCCTGTTTCAACTCGGCCAGAGCCGCCCGCGCGGTGATGCACTGTTTGAGAACCGAGCGCGTCTCCAGCTCCGATACCGGGGGCAAGGGTGGCAGCTCGTTGTAAGGCAAGTCGGGACACCAACGGCTCATGATTGATATTTGCTGTTTTTGCGACACGTTTGCAGTTTATGTCGCACCCAACGACTCGTCAATGAAACGTGTCGCAAATTTACATGTTTTGCAACACATATTGACGTCATGTCGCTAACGACAACAAATCACCCTCCAGAAATCCCGCTGCGACTCTACTGGTGCACACCGCATCGGACAACAATGGACATCACGACGTCATGAAGGTCCGACTGTTGCGAAGCGGATTCACTCTACTGTCGATCGGGATCAACGATATCGACTGGTAAGTCAGCCGCGCCTCGTTCGCTGGGCAGGTGCAAATGGAAGAATTTTGAACAGCAAAGAAATGGGCGCCGACACGGCGCCCATCCCTGTTACGGCGTTGTTTTCAACGCACCGCGGAGAACTGCGACTCGATTATTGCGAAACGCGCTCCGCTGGTACTCAGCCGAAGTTCTTCGATGCGAAGTCCCAGTTGGCCAGATTGTTGAGGAACGTCTCGACGAACTTGGGGCGCAGGTTGCGGTAGTCGATGTAGTAGGCATGTTCCCAGACGTCGACGCACAACAGC
>JBGAQX010000069.1:0-10724 GCA_044220545.1 Rhodocyclaceae bacterium
CCAAGAAGGATTGGGAAAATGCCAACCTCTGGGCCGAACAAATCTGGCAGTACCAGGTCAAAACCGCCGACCTCGGCCTCCGCGCCAAAACCTACCTCGAACAAAACGGGGCCAAGAAAGTCAAGTAAGCTGATCTAACTCAAGGAAACGCGGGGGTCCGCAAAGTAATCTACGCCCCCGCGTTCCTTTCGACCCTAGGAGAAAACATGAAGAAGATTTTGGTTTGCCTCGCCGCCACCACCCTGATCGCCGGCCCCGCCTTCGCTCTGGATGGCGCCAAGCTCTTTCAGGAAAAGACTTGCTGGTCCTGCCACGGCAAGGACGCCAAGACCCCCCTGAAGGGCATGCCCTATCCCAAGCTCGCCGGCCAGAGCGCCGCGTACGCCGAAGCGCAGATGAAGGACATCAAGAGCGGCGCGCGCAGCAATGGTCAATCGGCCGCGATGAAGGGCGTGATGGGCCTCGTCAACGACGAGGAAATCAAGGCGCTGGCCGAGTATCTCTCCAAGCTCAAGTAGGCGGTGGCTCGGTTGAGGCGTATCAATGAATGCTGATATGCCTCCCGCTAGACTGCCCCAATCCAAACCCCACACAAGGACAAATGCAATGAAGAAAATTCTGGTCTTGGCCATTGCGGCCGCGCTGATCCCCGCAACCGCCGCGCTGGCCGGCCCCGCCGTCCCCGCCGCCCACAAGGCGGGTATCGAGAGCAAGGACTACAAATGGAACGCGGCCGAAGGTGAAAAGGTCGAGGCGCTCAAGCTGAAGGGCGACCCCAAGAACGGTAGCGAAACCTACGAGGTCTGCGGCGCCTGCCACCTGCCTTCCGGCGCCGGCCGTTCCGACGGCACCTTCCCGCAACTGGCCGGCCAGCACGCCACCGTGCTGGTGAAGCAGATGGCCGACATCCGCGAAGGCCTGCGCGACAACCCGACCATGTACCCGTTCGCCAAGGAAGCGATGACCCGCCCGCAGGAAGTGGCGGACACCGCGGCCTACATCCAGACCCTGTGCATCCCGACCGACCACGGCGTGTATGAGGGCGCCGATGCCGCCGCCCAAGTCGCCAAGGGCAAGGAACTGTATGAAAAGCAGTGCAAGGAATGCCACGGCGCCAACGGCGACGGCAATGCCGAGAAGTTCTATCCCGTCATCGCCGGCCAGCACTACAAGTACCTGCTGCGCCAGATGACCGAGATTCGCGACGGTCACCGCCGCAACGCCAACCCCGACATGGTCAAGGTCATCAAGCCTTACACCAATGACCAGTTGGTGGCGATCTCCGCCTACCAGTCCAGCCTGTCGATGCCCGGCAAGATGTGCGCGGCCAAGCCCGCCAAGGGCGGCAAGAGCGGCAAGAAGAAGTAAGCAGTCGCGGTAGAATTGCCGAAGTAACAGCCGCCCGGCGCGCGCCGGGCGGAACGCTGCCCCAACGACGAGTGTCTCCCCGACCCGTCGATCAGCCAAGACGAGAACAGACAAAATGAACGTCAACAAGAACCCCAACCTCATAGTCGGCGTCCTGACGCTGCTGGCCCTGGCGGCCATGATCGGCGCCTATTTCTCACCCGTATGGTGGGTATCGCTGACGGCGCCCAACTATCCCAAGGACGCCTTCCCGGATGGCATCCGCATCCATTTCCATTTCAACGGTGTCTATAACGGTTGCACGGCGGTGGGCAAAAACACCCGCATGGGCAGCGAAACGCTGCAGGCCGACATGGGCGAGGACACCGGCCGCTACAACCCCATCCTCGATGCCAAGCAGGATGTCAACAAGGACGCCCAGAGCCTCGATTGCGTCCATGAAATGAACACCATCAACCACTACGTCGGCATGTTCCCCATCGCCACGGGTGCGCCGGTGGAAAAACCGCTGGCCAAGTTTTTCTTTGGTTTCTTTACGGTAATGCTGATCGCCTTCGCCATTACCCAGAAGAAGCTGCGCCTGCTGGTGCTCGCGGTGGGCTTTGCCGCCGTTGCCGCCTGGGCGGTGGTCGACCAGTTCGTGCTTGGCCATCTGGCCAGCCACGTCAAGGCCTACATGGACGAAGCGGGCACCTTTTTCAAAGAGCCCGACAAGATCCAGGTCTGGGGCAACAACGTTACGCTGGCCAGCCAAATCGTCATCGCCGGCCTGGTCGTCGCCATGGTGGTGGTGGTGGTGGGTGTCTGGAAGTTCCGTTTCTTCGAACTGCTGCTGGCCCTGGTACCGGGGTTGCTGCCAGTCTTCTTCGTCATCGAGTACGCCGGCTGGCTGTGGTTCTTCGGCCACAACATGCACCCGTGGGGCGCCTTTACCGTCAAGCCGTTCATGCCGACGGTGTTCGGCGAGGGCAAGGTGGCGCAATTCTCGACCTACTCCTACCCCTATTGGGGCTATGCCCTGCTGATGGTTGTCTTCGTCTGCCTGATGCTGGCATTGCTGATCCGCCGCAAGCAGTTGCGCACCGAACAACCCAACTGAGGCCACCGGCCATGAAAACCCTGCACAAGCTGGCGGCGCTGCCAGCCTTGTTGCTGGCATTCGGCACCACGGGCATCACCGCCGGCGACGAGGCGCGTTGGGGTGAAGCGCCGCCAGTCAAGGGCCAGAGTGCCGACCTTTCCACGGCACCTCGTGTCACGGTCGACAAACCGGTCGAACTGATCCCGCTCTACATGCGCGACAAGCGCATCCATGGTCTGAAGCCCTTCCAGCAATTGGTGGATGCGGCACCGGCCGGCTCGGAACTCAAGGTACCGCCCGGCATCTACGCCGGACCGGTCAAGATCGACAAGCCGCTGATTGTCGATGGCGGTGACAAGGTCACCATCGACGGCGGCGACAAGGGCACGGTCTTCGCCATCGAGGCGAGTGGCGTCACGCTCAAGAACCTGGCCATCACGGGATCCGGCGACTCCCACGACTCCGACGACGCCTGCCTCAACGTGCGCGGACATAACAATCTGGTCGAGAACGTCGACATCCAGGACTGCCTGTTCGGCATCGACCTCAAACAGTCGAACAAGACCGTCCTGCGCGGCAACCGCGTCCGTTCGAAGCCCTTCGACCTGGGTGTGCGCGGCGACAGCCTCCGCCTCTGGTATAGCAACGACAACCTGATCGAGAACAACCAGATCACTGATTCGCGCGATACCGTGGCCTGGTATTCGCACCGCAATATCTTTCGCGGCAACGTCGCCCGGCGCAGCCGCTATTCGATCCACTTCATGTTCGCCAACGACAACATCGTCGAGCACAACCGCTTCATCGACAACGCGGTGGGCATCTACTTCATGTACATGGAGGGCGGCGCGGCGCGCAACAACCTGATCTCCCACGCCACCGGCGCGACCGGCATGGCCCTGGGTTTCAAGGAAGCCTCGAACATCGACCTGGAGAACAACGAAGTCATCTATTGCGCCGTTGGCGTCGGCTCCGACCTGTCGCCGTACCAGCCGGACACGACCATCCGCTTCAAGGGCAACCGCTTCGCCTACAACGGCGTGGCCGTGAAGATCATCGGCGCCTTCGGCAACAATACTTTTCACGACAACACCTTCGAAGGCAACCTTGCCGACCTGGAGCTCTCCGGTCGCACCGAAAGCGAGCGCAACCTCTGGAGCGGCAACTACTTCGACATCTACGAGGGGTTCGACCGCAACAGCGATGGCGTGGGCGATACACCCCACGAGAACTATGTCTATGCCGATCAGATCTGGATGGACATTCCGGAAGCACGTTTCTTCAAGAATTCGCCGGTGCTGGAACTGCTCGATTTTCTCGAACGGCTGGCGCCCTTCTCCTCACCGAATCTGCAACTCAAGGACGCCGCGCCCCGCTTCAACCGCCCGGCGCGCGCCGCCATCGGGAGTACCTCATGAGCGAAGAACGCGACAAGCCAGCAAGCGACAAGTCGGCCTCACCGCCACCGCTGTCCAAGGAACGTCGGCAGCAGGCACGCCGCCGGGTGCTGCGCACCATACTGCTCACCGGCGGCGTGATGGGCGCCGCCCTGTCCGGCTACCTGCCGCTCGCCTACGGCCAGAAAAAGCGCCTGCGGCCACCGGGCGCGCTCGACGAAAAGGACTTTCTCGCCTCCTGCATCAAGTGCGGCCAGTGCGTCCAGGTCTGCCCGGTGCAGGCCATCAAGCTCGCCGATCTGGTCGATGGCTTCGGCGTCGGCACCCCGTACATCGACGCCCGCGCCCAGGCCTGCGATTTCTCCTGCGACGCCGTGCAATGCATCCTCGCCTGTCCGACCGGCTCGCTGACCTACCACAAGCCCGATTTCCTGCCGGTGCGTCCCGGCGCCGCGCTCGCCGCCAAGCCGATCCTGCTGGCCAAGGAGAAGGACCCCGAGCCGACGCTGAACATGGCCGAGCGCATCGGCGTCGCCCGCCTGACGCGCCCGGAATCCTGTCTGGCCATGCAGGGCAAGGGCTTCAAGGGCCAGGTGCAGGGCCCCGACTTCAAGGGCCACATGCGCTACATGTCGGTGGATCGCTGGAAGCCGATCAAGATCGCCGATCATCCCTACGATGTCGCCGAATGCGACCTGTGCGTGCGCGAATGCCCCATCAAGGGAGCCATCAGCATCGAGAGTGTGTTCGCGCCCGATGGCAGCCAGCGCAAGCAGCCGGTCGTGCATGAACCCTGTGTCGGCTGTGGCGTCTGCGAGATGATCTGTCCGGTCGAGCCGGCCGCCATCGAAATCGTGCCGCGGGAGGTCTGGAGATCATGAGCGCACAACTGAAGACACGCTTTTTCGAGCAGATCATGGTCATGTTCGGCCGCGAGCCGAAGAAGCCGACGGACATCGCCCCGGCCGCCCAGAAGATCCACCTGTACAAGCGCGGCAATCGCGACCTGATCGCCGAGAAGCTTCATGCCCGCGCGCATGCCGAGCATACCAACAAGTGGCGCAACCGCCGCTGGGCGACGCTGATCGCAACCAACCTGCTGTTCGTGGTTTCCTTCTGGTTCGACATCCAGATTCTCGAAGGGGCGCTGACGGCTTCGCGTTTCGCCGGCTTCCACCTGATCGACCTCAATTCCGCGCTCCAGGTGATGTTCGCGCATAAGCACATCATCAACAACCTGCTGATCGGCACCGGCACGGTGCTGGTGCTCTGGCTGCTGCTGGGTGGGCGCACCTTCTGTTCCTGGGTCTGCCCCTACCACCTGGTCGCCGAATGGGCGGAAAAGCTGCACCTCTACCTGGTGAAGAAGAAGCTGGTCACCGACCAGACCATCGACCGCCGGCTGCGCACCGTCTCGTGGTTCGTGTTCGCCATACTGGCGATCGCGACCGGCTACACGGTCTTCGAAGCGATCTCGCCGACCGGCATCCTCTCCCGCGCAATGATCTACGGCGCCGGCGTGGCCCTGCTCTGGGTGCTGGCGCTGCTGGTGTTCGAAGTGTTCTTCTCGCGCCGCGCCTGGTGCCGCTATGCCTGCCCGATCGGCCTCACCTATGGCGTGGTCGGCATCCTGTCGCCGGTACGAATCAAGTACACGCTCGACGGCTGCTTCCACGAAGGCGATTGTCGCAAGGTCTGCCTGGTGCCGCACGTGCTCGATACCGTCATCAAAGGCCGCGCCGTCGACACCGCGGTGCCGATCGGCCCGGACTGCACGCGTTGCGGCCTGTGTGTCGACACCTGTCCCACCGGCTCCCTCAAGTTCGAGGTCAAGGGTCTGTCGAAACTGATGTAAGCAAGCTACTTTGAATCAAGGGCGGCCATCGGGCCCGCCCGCTACAATCCCGGCCACCATGATACGTTTCGATTCAGTCGCAAAAACATTCCGGCGCGCCCGCGTTCTCGATGGCATCAGCCTGGAAATCGGTCTCGGCGAACGCGTTGCCCTGATCGGCTCCAACGGCGCCGGCAAGACGACGTTGATCCGCTGCCTGCTGGGCGAATACACCCACGACGGCAGCGTCACCATAGAGGGACGGTCGCCGCGCCAGGAGCGGACCACGGTGCTCGCCAACATCGGCTTCGTGCCCCAATTGCCGCCACCGCTTAAGATGCCGGTCGGTCAGTTGATCGGCTTTGCCGCCGGCCTCTGCGGTACCGACCCCAAGCGCATTTCCGACCTGGCCGGCGCCCTCGGCCTCGATACCGCGCCGATCATGGACCGCCAGTTCGTGCGCCTTTCCGGCGGCATGAAGCAGAAGCTGCTGATCGCCATCGCCCTCGGCCGCGACGCCAAGGTGCTGGTCATGGACGAACCGGCCGCCAACCTCGATCCGGAAGCACGCAAGATATTTTTCGAACTGCTCGCCGAGCGGGCCCAGCGCGCCACCATGCTGATCTCCAGCCATCGGCTCAACGAGGTGTCGGCGCTGGTCAATCGGGTCATCGAACTCGACCTGGGCAAGGTGGTGCTCGACGACCGGGTCGCCGACGACGTTTCCCTGACCGGCCTGCTGGATTGCCGCATCGTCGTCAAACGCGCCGAACCGGCCCTGGCCAAGGCGCTGGGGAGCTGGAACTTCACCGATCAGGGTGGCGGCCTCGAATGGCGCGGCACGGTTGCCGGACCGGACCGGCTGCGTTTTCTCGGCATGACCTCGCGCTATGTGGCGCTGATCAGCGACCTGTCCATGACCGAGGCCGACCGCTAGCATGGATCGCCGTGGCTTTCTCGCCGCCGGTTTCGCGCTGACGCCACTCGCGGCGGCGCTGTCGACGCTGAGCGCCTGCGGCAAGGACGACCGCTGGCCGGAAGGCATGCAGCCGCTCAAGTGGGATCGCGATACCTGCGTCGTCTGCAACATGGTCATTTCCGACCGCCGCTTCGCCGGTGAAATGCGTGGCGGGCCGAAGAACACCGTCTTCAAGTTTGACGACCCGGGCTGCATCGCCTTGTGGCTGAACGACAAGGCCGCAGCCTATCCGTGGATGCGCGAACCGGCCACCAGGCTCTGGGTCGCCGACGTCAACAGCCGTGGCCAGGACATCAACTGGCTCGACGGGCTCAAGGCGCATTTCGTCACCAAGACCTCGCCGATGGGCTTCAATTTTGGCGCCGTCGCCCATGCCCAGGCCGGATCGGTGGACTTCCCGACCATGTGCGAACATGTCGTAACCAAGTTTAAGAAGGGCCGTTCATGAAGCAATTGTGGCTCACCGCCAAGCTCGATATCGTCGAGTCTCTGCACGCGCGCTGGTTCCAGATCTACACCCTGGTATTCGGCGGCATCGTCGCCCTGCTCTTCCTGTTCGGCCTCACCGAATCGCGGGTGCTCGGCTTCATCGGCCTTTCCCGGCTGCTGGTCACCTACATCCAGTTGACCATGGCCATCCTGCCGATCTTCGTCCTCATCACCACCGTCCGCTCGGTGGCCGGCGACCGCGAAGCCGGGGTTTTCGAGTACCTGCTGTCGCTGCCGGTATCCCTCTCCGCCTGGTTCTGGGGCAAGATCGTCGGCCGCTACCTGGTCATTTTCCTGCCCGTGTTCGCCGCCATGTTCGCCGCCGTGCTGATCGCCCTGGTGCGCGACATCGAAGTGCCCTGGGGCATGTTCGGCTACTACACGGCGCTGCTGGCCTCGATCGCGGCCTGCTTCCTCGGCATCGGCATGCTCATTTCGGCGGTGGCGCGCACCACCGACATGGCGCAGGGCGCGGCGTTCATGGTCTGGCTGACGCTGCTGCTGTTCCTCGACCTGATCCTGCTCGGCGTCATGATCCAAGGCAAGGTGGCGCCGGAAGTCGCCGTCGGCATCGCGCTGGCCAACCCGCTACAGGTCTTCCGCACCGCCGCGCTGGCCCTGTTCGATCCACAGTTGATCGTCCTCGGCCCCTCGGCCTTCGTGATCCTCGACAACTTCGGCCAGGTCGGCTACATGGTCTTCGCCCTGATCTATCCGACCGTGCTCGGTCTGTTCACCGCCGCGCTGGGTTACTTCCTCTTCCGCCGGGGCGACCTGCCTTGACGCGGCTGCTCGCCGTCCCCCTCGCCGTTTCCCTCACCGCCGTCCTCCTGCTGGCCGCCGCGCCCGGCTGCCGGGCGCAGGAAGCGCAAAGTCCCGACGCGCTCTGGGCGGCGACCCTGTTCGATCTCGACGACAAGCCCGTGGCGCTGCGCAAGTATCAGGGCCGACCGCTGGTGGTGAATTTCTGGGCGCGCTGGTGCGGCCCCTGCCGGGACGAGATTCCCGACTTCGTCCGGGAATACAACCGGAACCGGGACAAGGGCGTCGAAGTCCTCGGCATCGCGATCGAAGACAAGACCGATTCGGTGCGTGACTTCGCCAAGGCCTATGACATGACCTACCCGGTGCTGCTGGCCAAGGACAAGGGCCTCGCCCTGCTCCAGTCGCTCGGCAACCCCAAGTCCGGCCTGCCTTACACCCTGGTCATCGACCGTCGCGGCCATGTGGTCGACAAGAAACTGGGGCCGATGAAGCCGGCCGAGGTGGAGGCGGCTTTCCAGCGGGCGCTGAAGTAGCCGCGCCCATGACCCGGGATTCCGATATCGACCAGAGTTTCGGCCGCCAGCAGGTGGGCGCCGACGAGCGGCGATCCCGCATCCGCCGTGTCTTCGAGGCCGTGGCGCCCCGCTACGACCTGATGAACGACCTGATGAGCTTCGGCATCCACCGCCTCTGGAAACGCACGCTGAGGCGCCGCTGCCGCGGCATCGACGGCATCGTCGTCGATCTGGCCGGCGGCACCGGTGACGTCGCCCGTCTGCTGGCCGGGGAAAGCCGCCTGACCATCGTCTGCGACCCCAGCCTGGCGATGATGACCGAGGGCCGTCGCACCGGCGACCGGCACATCCACTGGCTGGGTGGCGAGGCGGAAGCCCTGCCGTTCGCCGACGGCAGCGTCGATCTGCTCACCGTCTCCTTCGGCTTGCGCAACGCCACCCGGCTCGGTGCCGCCCTCGCCGAAATCCGTCGCGTGCTCAAACCGGGCGGCCGCTTCGCCTGCCTCGAGTTCTCCCGCCCGCACTGGTGGCTGGCACCCTTCTACGACCTCTATTCCTGGCTGGTGATTCCCCGCCTGGGCGCCGCCGTGGCGCGCGCGCCGGTGGCCTACCAGTATCTGGTCGAATCGATCCGCCGCTTCCCCGATCAACGCGCCTTTGCCGCGTTGATCGAGCAAACCGGCTTCGCCGGGGTGCGCTGGGAAAACGTCTCGTTCGGAATCGCCTGCCTGCATTTCGCGGAGCGCCCGCTTGAATCCTGAACCGGCGGCGCCACTCGATCGACCATCGGGCGCGCGCCTCTGGCTGCTGGCGGCGCGGCCGCGCACCCTGCCGCTGGCCGCCACGCCGGTGCTGGTGGGTACGTCGCTGGCCTGGGCACAAGGCGCGCCCCCCGCCTGGGCGGCGGCCATCGCCGCGCTGCTGGCGGCAATGCTGATCCAGATTGGCACCAATCTGCACAACGACGCGGCGGACTTCGAGCACGGCAACGATGGCCAACAGCGACTCGGGCCGACCCGCGTCACCGCCGCCGGCTGGGCCAGCCCGCGCCAGGTGCGCGGCGCCGCCGCGCTGGCCTTCGGTCTGGCGTTCCTGTTCGGTATCTATCTGGCCGTCAGGGGCGGCTGGCCCATCGTCGCCATCGGCCTCGCCTCGCTGGCGGGCGGCTGGGCCTACTCGGACGGACCACGGCCGATCTCCCATTCGCCCTTCGGGGAAGTCTTCGTTCTGGTCTTCTTCGGCCTGGTCGCCGTCGGCGGCAGCCACTACCTCCAGAGCGGCGCCATCTCGCCCGCCGCCCTGCTGGCCGGCGCGGCCATCGGCGCGCCGGCCGCCGCCGTATTGATGGTGAACAACCTGCGTGACCTCGTAACCGACACGGCCGCCGGCCGCCGCACCCTGGCCGCCGTGGTGGGCGATGGCGGCGCGCGGCGCATCCATGCCGCGCTGGTGCTGGCGCCGTTCGTACTGCTGCCCGGCTTCGTCCCGACGGCGCGGCCGGGGGCCTGGCTCGCGCTGCTGGCCCTGCCGATGGCCATCGTCCTGCTGCGCCATGCCCGCCGGGCAACGGGTGTAGCATTCAATCGGGTGCTGGCCGACACGGCGCGCACCCAGTTCATTTTCGGTCTCCTCTTCGCCATCGGCTGCCTGCCGCCCTCGCCATGACCGCCACCTGGAACCCCGCCGCCGACTACGCGGACATCCGCTACGACATCGCCAACGACGGCGCCGGCGGCATCGCCCGGATCGCCATCAATCGTCCCGAGCGGCGCAACGCCTTCCGCCCGGAAACGATCATCGAGCTCCAGGATGCCTTCACCCGCGCCCATCGCGATCCGGATGTCGGCGTCATCATCCTCGCCGGCACCGGCCCGGATGCCTTCTGCTCCGGTGGCGACCAGCGGGTACGCGGCGACGATGGCGGCTACCACGACGCCGCCACCGCCACGCCGCACCTCAACGTGCTCGACCTGCAAATGCAGATCCGCCGCCTGCCCAAGCCCGTGGTGGCCATGGTCGCCGGCTACGCCATCGGCGGTGGCCATGTGCTGCATCTGGTCTGCGACCTGACCATCGCCGCCGACAACGCCCGTTTCGGCCAGACCGGGCCGCGCGTCGGCAGCTTCGACGCCGGCCTGGGCTGCGGCCTGATGGCGCGCGCCATCGGCATGAAGCGGGCCAAGGAAGTCTGGCTGATGTGCCGGCAATACGACGCCCAGACGGCGCTCGCCTGGGGCCTCGTCAACGCCGTGGTGCCGTTGGCAAAGCTGGAAGAGGAAACCGTCGCCTGGTGCCG
>JBGAQX010000027.1:0-45858 GCA_044220545.1 Rhodocyclaceae bacterium
GGCTCATCACGTTGGCCGAACCGGTGAGCAGAAAGCGCCCGGGGCGGCGATCACGATCGATGGCCAGCTTCAGTGCCAGCAACAATTCCGGGGCGCGCTGTACTTCATCGATGACAGCCCGGTCGATCTGCCGCACAAATCCCTGCGGGTCGGCTTGCGCGGCGGCCAGGCGTCCGGCATCGTCCAGCGTCAGGTAAGGCAGGTCCGGTGCGCACTGGCGAGCCAGCGTAGTCTTGCCCGACTGGCGCGGGCCATTGATCAGCACGGCAGGCGTATCCGCCAAGGCGTCCCGCAGGACGGGCCGCAAGTGGCGCTGGACTAGCTGGGGAGAATCGGAATCAGGCATTCGAGAATTGACCGAACGGAACCGTCCAAAGTGTATCGCTATGTCGTCCACTTTGCATTAACAAGGCGTCCACCTCAGAAAATCCGGCGGCACTAAATGGTGGCGGGAATTGGCGTCGACGCTTCGCCTATCCAGCGGTTTCTGCAACACCTCGGCAGCGGTGACGATCGGGATGGCCTCATGGCGGACCGATAGGTCGCCCGCTGGACTTGCTTTCGCCTAATCAATCATGATTTGGCATGATTGAGGAATGACAAGCACCCTTCCGGGAGACTCAAATGTTCACCGTCACTGTTTCGCCGAAATTCCTCGTGGAGATTCCCTTGGCTGTGCGCGAGCAATTACGAATCGAGGCGGGTCAGAAGTTGCAAGTGATCGCCTTTGATCGCCGTATCGAGTTCCTTCCGATCGAACCTGCGCGCCAGTTGCGCGGCTTTTTGTCCGGTATCGCCACCGATATTCCGCGCGAGGATGATCGCGCCTGTACGTGGTCGATTCCGGCGCTTGGCTGAAGTAATTCGCGGATGGGCCGAGTGCTTTTTGCGCTGGCCGTCGAGACGGCAGTGAAAGGAAGCGATCGGCCTTCCTTTCGGAGCCCAAGCCTTGAGTCATTCGCCCTGAAAACATTCAGAGACAGGCGGCGAACAACCGTGAAGCCTTACCCCATCGCGCTTTCGCAGCGATTCTCGCGAATTCGAAAGCAAGCAACGGGATGTTTGCTTGGGCGAAGGCGGCTACAGTCGAGGCGTCGATGTCTTGAACAGCAGGGGAAAGGCATGAAAACCTCGCTTGCCGCGCTGGACCTTGCGGCGGAAACTCTTGGCGATCCGCGTTGGCAGGCCGTGGTCGAAAGGGATGCCGCGGCCGATTGTCGGTTCTTCTATTCGGTGGTGACGACCGGAGTGTATTGCCGACCATCCTGCGGGGCGCGCACCCCTCGGCCCGAGCATGTGGCCTTCCATGTCTCGGCGGCCGAGGCGGAGCGCGCCGGCTTCCGCCCGTGCCAGCGTTGCCGGCCGGACCAGGCGCCGCTCGCCGAGCGCCAGGCGGCGCTGGTGGCCGATCTGTGTCGTCTGATCGACCAGGCGGAAACGCCGCCCAGTCTGCGGACGCTGGCCGAGCAGGCCGGGCTCAGCCCGCATCATCTGCATCGCCTGTTCAAGGCCCAGACCGGGCTGACACCGCGCGCCTATGCCGCCGCACGGCGCGGCGAACGGCTGCGGGATGGCCTGGCTTCCGGCGTTTCCGTGACCGAGGCGGCCTTTGCCGCCGGCTTCAACGCCAGCGCCCGTTTCTACGATCAGGCGGAGACCCTGCTCGGCATGCCGCCGCGCCGCTACAAGGCCGGCGGCGCGCAGGAGCGCATCCGCTTCGCGATCGGGCAGACCTCGCTGGGCGCCATTCTCGTCGCGGCGACCGGGCGCGGCCTGTGCGCCATCCTGCTCGATGACGATCCGGAATGGCTGCTGCGCGATCTGCAGGCGCGCTTTCCCCGGGCCGAACTGCTCGGCGGCGACCCGGACTTCGATGCCTGGGTGGCGCAGGTGGTCGGTTTGGTCGAGGCGCCGGGCATTGGCCTGAAACTGCCGATCGACGTACGTGGTACGGCATTCCAACGCCGTGTCTGGCAGGCGTTGCAGGAGATTCCCGCCGGGCAAACCGCGAGCTACGGCGAGGTCGCCGCCCGCATCGGCCACCCCGAGGCGGTGCGCGCCGTCGCCGGCGCCTGCGCCGCCAATGCCCTGGCTGTGGCCATCCCCTGTCATCGCGTCGTGCGTACCGACGGCGGCCTTTCGGGCTACCGCTGGGGTATCGACCGCAAGCGGGCCCTGCTCGAACGGGAGCGCAAGGGATGACGGGCGATCCATTCGCGGCTGTCGACCGCGGCCCGTGGCAGGAGCGCCCTGGGGCCGGGCACCGTCGTGCTGCGCGGCCGCGCTGAGCCGTGGCTACGTGCGACCATTTCGCCCCACCGGCCGATTGCAGGGGGCGAGGTGGCAAACGTGCAAGGATAGCCAGCCGTCGATACGGCAGTAGAATGAACCGATCGGCCATCCTTCCGGAGCCCAAGCCATGAAACGCTCGCTTACCGCTTTCGTCATCGCTTGCCTGAGTTTGCTGTCGGTCGGGGCGCAGGCCCAGAACGAGCCACCGCCCTCCACCGGCCAGACCCTGTACCTGCCGATCCACACTTCCATTGTCCATGGCGATCTGGACAAATCCGGCAAGCCGCGCGAAACCCCGCTTGCCATCCACGTCAGCCTGCGCAACACCGACCCGCGCCAACCGGTGAAGATTCTTTCGATCCGCCACTTCGACCCCCAGGGCCGGCCGGTGCGAGAACTCCTCGCGGCACCGCAGGTCGTTCCGCCGCTGGGCAGCCACCAGGTCGTCGTCCCGCGCGCCGACGCTCCCGGCGGTTCCGCCGCCAATTTGCTGATCCTCTGGACCGCCGATGTGCCGGTCAACCCCTTGCTGGCCGAGGCGCTGCACGCGGACAACCGCGACGGCCGAGCAGTGCTCTTCGTCACCACCGCCCTGCCGATCCGGGCACGCTGAACGTCCTCCGTTGGCGCAGTCATGGCGGTCGCGACGGCCGCCCGGGAATTGAGGAGTCTTCGCCATGAGCCAGAATGCGCCGCTGCGGCTGCATGTGCCCGAGCCCACCGGGCGGCCGGGACAGCACACCGACTTTTCCTATTTGCATGTGTCGCCCGCCGGCGAAATCCGCCGCCCGCCGGTGGATACCCAGCCGGCCGAAACCGGCGACCTGGCCTTCGCCCTGGTGCGGGTGCTCGACGACACGGGCCGGGCCGTCGGCCCATGGGCGCCGGATCTGCCGGCGGAGCGGGCGCGCTTCGGCCTGCGCGCCATGATGAAGACGCGCATCTTCGACGCCCGCATGCTGATCGCCCAGCGGCAGAAGAAGATGTCCTTCTACATGCAATGCCTGGGCGAAGAGGCGATCAGCGTCGCCCATGCGTTGGCGCTCGATGCGGGCGATATGTGCTTCCCGACCTATCGGCAGCAGGGGCTGCTGATGGCCCGCGAAGTGCCCTTGGTCGATCTGATCTGCCAGTTGCTGTCCAATGAACGCGACCCGCTCAAGGGCCGCCAGTTGCCGGTGCTCTACTCGGTGAAGAAGGCGGGCTTCTTCAGCGTCTCCGGCAATCTGGCGACACAGGTCGTTCAGGCGGTGGGCTGGGGCATGGCCTCCGCCATCAAGGGCGATACGAAGATCGCCTCGGCCTGGATCGGCGACGGCTCGACGGCCGAAGCCGACTTCTCCACCGCGCTGACCTTCGCCCACGTCTATCGCGCGCCGGTCGTCATCAATGTCGTCAACAACCAGTGGGCCATTTCGACCTTCGAGGCCATCGCCGGCGGCGAGGGAACCACCTTCGCGGCACGCGGTGTCGGCGCCGGCATCGCGTCGCTGCGGGTCGACGGCAACGATTTCCTCGCCGTCTACGCCGCCTCGCGCTGGGCGGCCGAGCGGGCGCGCGGCAATCTCGGCCCGACGTTGATCGAATGGGTGACCTACCGCGCCGGGGCGCATTCGACCTCGGACGATCCCGCCAAGTACCGTCCCGCCGATGACTGGGAACATTTTCCGCTCGGCGACCCCATCGCCCGGCTCAAGCAGCATCTGATCGGCATCGGCGCATGGTCGGAACAGGCTCACGCCGACCTGCGAAAGGAACTGGAAGCCGAGGTGACCGCGGCGCAGAAGGAGGCGGAAAGCTACGGCTCGCTGGCCGACGGCCACATCCACAACGCGGCAACGATGTTCGAGGATGTCTATAAGGACATGCCCGCGCACTTGCGCCGACAGCAACTGGAGGTGGGAGTCTTGCCATGAGCGCCGGCGCCGCCATCGACCGCAAGGTGCCGATGACCATGATCCAGGCCTTGCGCTCGGCGATGGACGTGATGCTGGCGCGCGACGACAACGTGGTCGTCTTCGGCGAGGACGTTGGCTATTTCGGCGGCGTGTTCCGCTGCACCGAGGGCTTGCAGCAGAAGTATGGCAAGTCGCGCGTCTTCGATGCGCCGATCTCGGAAAGCGGCATCGTCGGCGCCGCCATCGGCATGGGTGCCTATGGCTTGCGGCCGGTGGTCGAGATCCAGTTCGCGGACTACTTCTATCCCGCTTCCGACCAGATCGTCTCGGAGGCAGCGCGGTTGCGCTACCGTTCAGCGGGCGAATTCACGGCGCCGATCACCATCCGCATGCCCTGCGGCGGCGGCATCTTCGGCGGCCAGACCCACAGCCAGAGTCCGGAAGCCCTGTTCACCCACGTCTGCGGTCTGCGCACGGTGATGCCGTCCAATCCCTATGACGCCAAGGGCCTGCTGATCGCCTCGATCGAGAACGACGATCCGGTGATCTTTCTCGAACCCAAGCGCATCTACAACGGCCCCTTCGACGGCCATCACGACCGGCCGGTGGTGCCCTGGGCCAAGCATCCGCTGGGTGAGGTACCCGAGGGCTACTACACGGTACCGCTGGAATCGGCGGCGGTGTACCGCCAGGGTACCGCCGCGACGGTGCTCACCTACGGCACCATGGTGTATGTGTCGGAAGCCGCCGCGCGTGAGAGCGGCATCGACGCCGAGATCATCGACCTGCGCAGCCTCTGGCCGCTCGACCTGGAGACCATCGTCCGTTCGGTGAACAAGACCGGCCGCTGCGTGGTGGTGCACGAGGCAACCCGCACCAGCGGCTTCGGCGCCGAACTGACCGCGCTGGTGCAGGAGCACTGCTTCTATCACCTCGAAGCGCCGATCAAGCGCGTCGCCGGCTGGGACACACCCTATCCGCACGCCCAGGAGTGGGCCTACTTCCCCGGCCCGGACCGCGTTGCGGCGGCGCTCAGGCGCGCACTGGAGGGCTAGATGGGTATCCATGTCATCAAGATGCCGGACATTGGCGAAGGCATCGCCGAAGTGGAACTGGCGGCCTGGAATGTCCAGCCCGGCGACCACGTGCTTGAAGACCAGTCGCTCGCCGACGTGATGACCGACAAGGTCACCGTCGAGATTCCCTCGCCGGTGGCCGGCACGGTGCTGTCGCTGGGCGGCAAGCCCGGCGAGTTGATGGCGGTCGGCGCCGAACTGATCCGCATCGAAGTCGACGGTGAGGGAAACACGCACGACCGGCCGGCGGCCCCGGCCCCCGGCCAAGCCGCGCCGGCACCCGCCGACCGCGATGACTCCGGCGACAAGCCGCTCGCCTCGCCCGCCGTGCGCCAATATGCCCGTGAGCACGATGTCGACTTGCGCCGGGTGCCGGGCAGCGGCCCGGGCGGACGCATCGTCCGCGCGGACATCGATGCCTACGCCGGTCACCAGGCGAGTTCAACCGCTGTGGCGGTCGGCGACGCGCACCATGCCGAGCGCAATGGTGAGGAAAGCGTGCCGGTCATCGGCCTGCGGCGCAAGATCGCCCAGCGGATGCAGGCCGCGAAGCGGCACATTCCGCACTTCACCTACGTGGAAGAGATCGACGTCACCGAGCTGGAAGCCTTGCGCGCGCACCTGAACGCCCGTTACGAAAGCCAACGTGGCCACCTGACCCTGTTGCCGCTGCTGATGCGCGCCGTCGTGCTGGCGCTGCGCGAGTTTCCGCAAATCAACGCGCGCTACGACGACGAGGCCGGCGTCGTGACGCGTTGCGCCGCGGTTCATTTCGGCGTCGCCACCCAGACCGAGGGCGGCCTGATGGTGCCGGTGGTCCGCCATGCGGAGGCACGCGACCCGTGGTCGAACGCGGCGGAAGTGACCCGCCTGGCCGAGGCGGCGCGAACCGGCAAAGCCAGCCGTGAGGAATTGACCGGCTCGACCATCACGATGACCAGTCTCGGCGCGCTGGGCGGCATCGTCTCGACACCGGTCATCAATCACCCCGAAGTCGCCATCGTCGGCGTGAACCGGGTGGTCGAACGGCCGATGATCCGCGCCGGCCAGGTGGTGGCGCGGCGGATGATGAACCTCTCGTCATCCTTTGATCACCGCGTCGTCGACGGCATTGACGCCGCCAAATTCATCCAGGCCGTGCGGGGCTACCTGGAGCTTCCCGCCACGCTGTTCGTCGAGTAGGCGCGGCGGGAAACCAGCCGGAGGACCGGAACGTGCTGCCGCTTACCAGCTAAACGGCCCGAAGCCGTTTCCTCCCCACGGACCACCGCCCCACGGGCTGCCACCCCAGGGACCACCGCTGTTCCACGGGCTGCCTCCCCACGGACCACCACCCCACGGGCTACCACCCCAAGGGCTGCCGCCCCATGGACTACCGCCCCACGGGCTGCCCCCCCACGGGCTACCGCCCCAAGGGCTGCCGCCCCAAGGGCTGCCGCCCCATGGACTACCGCCCCACGGGCTGCCCCCCCACGGGCTGCCCCCCCAGGGGCTGCCCCAGCCCAACGGACTACCCCAGCCGAGCGGGCTGCCGAAGAAAGCATTGGCTGACTGGCTCGAAGCCAGCAAGCTCGATGCCATCAGTACCGACGCGATCAGCGCGGACTTTTTCATATTCGCTCCGAAATTGTCGTGCGACTGGCCGGACAACGTGATGCGGCCCCGTCGCTCCGTTTCCTCGAACGGGCAACGCGGCCATTGGCCACGCTGCCCGCCGCTCGCTGGCTACCAGCCCCAGCCGCCACCGTCGTAGCGGTTGTTGCCCCAGCCGCCGCCGTCATAGCGGTTGTCGCCCCAACCCGAGCCGTAGCCGTCCATGTCGCCGCCCATGTTGAAGCCGAAGTTGCCACGCGCCGACCCGCGCCCGGTGCCACGGCCATAGCCGCGCCCGTAGCCACGGCCGTAGCCATAGCCATCGCCGTAACCATAGCCATCGTAGTAGCCCGGACCACCGTAGTACCCCGGGCCACCCCAGCCAGGACCACCGTAGTAACCGGGGCCACCCCAGCCAGGGCCGCCGTAGTAACCCGGACCGCCCCAGCCAGGGCCGCCGTAATAGCCGCCACCCTGATTGGCGTTCTGGTTGCCACGCGGTGCCGACTGCTGAGTCTGGCCGGTGCCAGGCGCCATGTAAGGACCAGCCGGGGCCTGCGGCGCGGCCGAAGCCACGCCAGCAGCGCCAAGACTGAGCGCGGTAGCCAGAGTAATTGCTGTTATTTGAAAACGGTTATGCATTTGGCGCTCCTCCATTAAGTGAGTACAACGGTGCTACTGCGAGAAACAGTTGTCACGACTCGCCACGCGGTTTGTTCACTTCATCCCGGATGAGTCACGACGACTGAACAATCCGGCGCCCACGGGGCACCGAAGAAAACAGGCTGTCTTGAAGAATTCTTACCCAAATTCGCCGGTCAATGCAAGACAGGGCATCGATGGCGGCACCGCTGACGCTTGCCTGCGGCGACGTACATGCTATCGAGCCGAAGTTCGCACCGGGTGACGCTTCTCGCTGTTATGCCCCGGTCACCACCACCACATGCACCCGATACGGCCCATGCGCGCCGAGCACGATGGTTTGCTCGATGTCGCCGGTGCGCGAGGGGCCGGAGATGAAATTGACGGCGCGGGGCAGTTCGTTGCGTTCGGCGCGCGCCAGATTCCAGGCTTCTTCCATGCCGGGCACGAGGCGGGAGGCGGCGACGATGGCGATGTGCGTTTCGGGCAGCAGGCTGACCGAACCGGGCGTATCGGGGCCGGAGAGCAGCATCAGCGTGCCGGTTTCGGCGATGGCACAGAAGCAGCCGGTGATGCCGACCAGATCAGCGTCGACGGCACCGCGCGGCGCGAATTCGATGCCCGCCGCGTTCCAGTCGTGACCGGCCACCAGTGGCCAGCCGACGACCTTGGTCGGCAGTTGATTCGCCGTCAGGTAGCGGGCCACCGCGGCGGGCACGGCCGGCCATTCGGCTACGATCTCGACCGTCGTCGACAGGGCCTCGGACTTGCGCTTGAAGCGTTCCAGCAGATCGCCGTCGACTCGCGGCCGGGGGCCCTGTTGGCGAGCCGCCAGGCAGGCGTCGATGGCGCGGCGGGCGGGCGCGGCATTGTCGGCATTGCGGCCCAGCTTTTCGCGCACCCGGCCCAGAATATCGTCACGAGCAGTCATATCACCCGGTTCCTTTCCTCGCCCCGCACAAAGGCTTCGATGTTGTCGATCAACTGATCGGCCAGCACTTGCATGGCCTGGCCGGACGCCCAGGCGACGTGCGGCGTGACGATCAGGTTGGGTAGTTGGCAGTCAAGCAGCGGATTGTCCCCGCGCGGCGGTTCCGTCGACAACACATCGAAGCCGGCGCCGGCGACCCAGCCCTCCCGCAACGCCTCAACCAGCGCCGATTCATCGACCAGGCCGCCACGCGCGGTGTTGATGAGCAGGGCATCGCGCTTCATGGCGCGCAGTTCCGCCGCGCCGATCATGCCGCGCGTCTGCTCGGTCAACGGGCAGTGCAGGGAGATCGCATCGGACTCCGCCAACAAGGTTTCGAAGGAAACATAACCGGGCCGCACGGTGGCCACGCCCTTCCGTTCGCCCCAAAGAACGCGCAGGCCGAACGCCTCGGCGAGCCGCGCCACGCCCTGCCCGAGCGAACCACGCCCCAACAGGCCCAGCGTCGAGCCGGTCAGATCGCGGATCGGGTGGGCGAAGAAGCAGAAGGTCGACGCGCGCTGCCATGCGCCGGCCGCCACGTCGACACGGTAGGCGGGCAACTGGCGACGCAGCGCCAGCAGCAGCATGAACACGTGTTCGGGCACCGTCTGGGCGGCGTAACCCCGAATGTTGGTAACGGGCAGCTTGTGCTCGCGACACCAGGGCAGGTCGATGTTGTCGGTGCCGGTGGCCGCTTCGGCGATGAGCCGCAGCCCGGGCAGGCGCGCCAGCAGTTCGCCTCGCAGCACCGCCTTGTTGATGATGACGATGGTGGCGTCCTTGACGCGCTCGTATAGCTCTTCGGGCGCGGTCTGGGCATACTCGGTCCAGGCGTGGGGAAAGGTCGGCCGCCTGACATTGGCGCGCACCGAATCCTTTTCCAGGAAGACAATCCGCTCCATCAGCGCTTGCCCGGCGCGTACAGGTCACGGAAGGTCTTGCCCTCGGGCGCCGGAAAATCGCGGCCGCGCGTCCATTCGGGCGCGACGCCGAGCACGCGGATGCGGTCACGGCCGGCGGCCAGCCAGTTGAGATAGCGCACACCGAACCGGGTACCCAGGGCATAGAGCTTCGGCCGGCAGGCCACCCAGGCCCAGGCCTTGAAGGCGAGGCGCTCCATGAGCGGGCGCAGGTTCTTCTCCACCTGCTTTTCGCGCAACTGGCGCAGCAGCTCCGGCAGCGGAATTTTCACCGGGCAGACGACGCCGCACTGATTGCACAACGTGGCCGCGTGCGGCAGGTCGATGGCCTGGTCGAGGCCCATGAAGAGGGGCGTCAGCACCGAGCCCATCGGCCCGGGATAGACCCAGCCGTAGGCATGGCCGCCGATGGTCTGATAGACCGGGCAGTGGTTCATGCAGGCGCCGCAGCGGATGCAGCGGAGCATGTCCTGGAACGCCGAGCCGACCAGATCGGCGCGGCCGTTGTCGACCAGCACGAAGTAGAGGTGCTCGGGACCGTCCGCTTCGTCCGGCTGTTTGACGCCGGTGAGCAACGACACGTAGTTGGAGATCGACTGGCCGGTGGCCGAGCGGATCAGGAGGCGCAGCAGCAGCGACAGGTCCTCCAGGGTCGGGATCACCTTTTCGATGCCGGTGACCACCACATGCACGCGCGGCAGGGTGGTGACCATGCGGCCGTTGCCTTCGTTGGTGACCAGCGCCACCGAGCCGGTTTCGGCGACCAGGAAATTGCCCCCGGAAATGCCCATGTCGGCGTCGAGAAAGTGCTCGCGCAGCGTTTCGCGGGCCTCGCGGGTCAGCTCGGGAATCTCGGTCTTGCGCGGCGTGCCGTGCACCCGCGCGAACAGGTCGGCGACCTCGTGGAGACCCTTGTGCACCACCGGCGCGATGATGTGCGAGGGCGGTTCGTTGTCGTTGATCTGGAGGATGTATTCGCCGAGATCGGTTTCCACCGGCCGCACGCCGGCGGCCTCCAGCGCATGGTTGAGGCCGGCCTCCTCGGAGAGCATCGACTTCGATTTGACGGCCTTCTTCACGCCATGGCGACGGGCGATGTCCACCACATGGCGGCAGATCTCGGCGCCGTCCCTGGCCCACAAGACGGTGGCGCCGCGCGCCGTGGCGGCGGACTCGAACTTCTCCAGCCAGAGGTCGAGGTCTTGCAGCACCCGGTTGCGCACCGCCTTGCCCGCTTCACGGGTACCCTCGAAATCGTCGATTTCCTTGATCGCCACGGCACGCTTGTCGACGAACTTGCCCTTCGAGGTACGCATGTTCGCCTGCAACACGGGGTTGGCCAGCGCGGCCGACGCGTTGGCCTTGAAGAACATCGAGCGAATTTGCATCACTTGTCCCCCGTCAGCACTTCGGCAATGTGCAAGACCCGCGTCTTCTCGTCGCCCATGCGGCGCAACTTGCCTTCGATATTGAGCAGGCAGCCGAGGTCGCCGCCGACGATGGCGTCGGCGGCGGTGCTACAGGCATTGGCGCATTTGCGCTCGGCGATGGCGGCCGATACCTCGCCGAACTTGACCGAGAAGGTGCCACCGAAACCGCAGCATTCCTCGGCGCCCGGCATTTCCCGCAACTCGACGCCGGGCAGCCTGGCGAGCAGTTCACGCGGCTGATTCTTGATGCCCAGGCTGCGCAGGCCCGTGCAGGAATCGTGATAGGCGACGCTGCCGTGAAAATCGCCGGGCAGTTTGTCGATCCTGGCGACATTGACCAGAAAATCGGTGAGCTCGAAAACACGGCTGGCCAGCGCCACGGCGCGGCCGTGCCATGCGGGATCATCGGCAAGCAAGCCCGGATACTCGGTGCGAACCTGGTCGGCGCAGGAGCCGGACGGCGCGACAACGTATTCGTAGCCCTCGAACTCGGCAATCAGCTTTTTCGCCAGCGCGGCGGCCGAGGCCCGGTCACCGCCGTTGAAGGCCGGTTGTCCGCAGCAGGTCTGGGTTTCCGGCACGATGACCTCGCAACCGGCCGCTTCCAGGAGGTGAATGGCGGCAAACCCGATGCGCGGCCGCATGATGTCGACAAGACAGGTGACGAACAACGCTACCCGCATGGAATTCCCCCTGAACAGGTTTGAAACTGGAACGTTTCACATTGTGGCATACTTCGCCGCCGACCAAAGAAGCCGCAGCCATGCCCCGTACGAGCGCTCCACCACCCAGCACCGAAGCAAAAAATCCCATCCAGGTGGTCGAGCGGATGATGAAGTTGCTCGACGTGCTTTCCTACTATCACGACCCGGTCAGCCTGAAGCAGTTGTCGCTGGAGACGGGCTTGCATCCGTCCACCGCCCACCGCATTCTGGCCGCCATGGCCGCCACCGGCTTCGTCGAACGGGCCGAGCCAGGCACATACCGGCTGGGCATCCGGCTGCTCGAACTGGGCAATGTGGTGAAGTCGCGCATCAACATCCGCGAGTCGGCCATGGTGCCCATGCAGGCACTGCACCAACGGATCGGCGAAAGCGTGAACCTGGGCGTGCGCCAGGGCGACGAGATCGTGTATGTCGAGCGGACTTCCAGCGGTCGCTCGTCGGTGCGGGTGGTCCACCTGGTCGGCGCCCGCGCGCCCTTGCATGTCACGGCGGCCGGCAAGCTCTACCTGGCCGAGGACGACCGTGAACAGTTGCGCGACTATGCCCGACGCACGGGGCTGCCCGGCCTGACGTCGCACTCGATCACCGCGCTATCGGCGTTGGAGAAGGAGATCGAGCGGGTACGCCGCCACGGCGTGGCCTACGACAACGAGGAAATCGAACAGGGACTGCGCTGCATCGCCGCGCCGATACGCGATGACGCGGGCGACTTGGTCGCCGGACTTTCGGTATCGGCCCCGGCAGATCGCTACGACCCGGAATGGATTCCCTTGCTCTGCGCCACGGCCAACGCCATCTCGGCGACCATTGGCTACGTCAAGCCGCCGGCACGATAGCCGGCGTCGATCAACCCGCGGCGGGCGGCTGAGTCAGGGCGGCGCTTTCTATCCAGCGCTTGATCCGGTTGGCGTCGCCAATGCGGGTCAGCTTGCCCCAGGAGTCGAGCAGCACGATGATCATCGGCTTGTTGTTCACCCAGGCCTGCATGACCAGGCACTTGCCCGCCTCGTTGATATAGCCGGTCTTGGACAGGCCGATATCCCATGAGTCGCTCTTCACCAAGCTGTTGGTATTGTGGAAGGACTGGGTCCGGCCGGCGATGTTGACGTCGTATTCGGCCGTCGTCGAGTACTGCCGAATCAGGGGATATCTGTGCGCGGCGGCGACCAGCTTGGTCAGATCGCGAGCGCTGGAAACATTGGCGGCGGTAAGACCGGTCGAGTCCTCGAAGCTGGTGTCGGTGAGCCCCAGTTCCTTGGCCTTGCGATTCATGGCGGCGACAAAGGCGGTGCGACCACCCGGATAGTGCCGCGACAGGGCGGCGGCGGCACGGTTCTCGGAGGCCATCAAGGCCAGGCGCAGCATTTCCTCCCGCGTCAGTTGCGTCCCGACCTTCAGGCGGGAACGCGTTCCTTTCAGGGTGTCGACATCCTCTTCGCCGATCACCAGCTCTTCCGTCAGGCTGGGCTTGGCGTCGAGCGCGACCATGGCCGTCATCAGTTTCGTGATCGACGCGATGGGCACCTGGGTATTGGGGTTCTTCTCGAACAGTACCGCGCCGCTAGTTTGGTCCACTACCACCGCCGAGGCGGATTGGACCACCAGATTGCCGGATTCGTCACGCCGGGGAGACAGTTCGGCATGCTTCCTGTGCTTGGTCTTGGCCGCAGGCTTGGCTTTTACCTTGACGTGCTTCTGCTTCTTGACGACCACCGCCTTCTTTCTGGGTGCGGCCTGCGCCTCGCCGGACAGGGGTCCGAAGCCGGGGCCAACCGCCAGTCCGGCCGACACCAGCAGCAGCAATAGAGCCTTTTTCATCAACTTCTCCAACGCAACATGTCGCCAGTCTAGCATCCGGCTGCCGCTGAGCAAGTCTTGTATCGGCAATATTTTCAATAAATCAATGGAGATAGCCGAGAAACCTCAAGCCATATCGAGATCAAGGAAGGCGGTGATTTCGCTGCGCCGAACCATGGCATCCCGGTAGCCCAGGTCGATCAGGTGGCGGATATATCGGGCCTCGAACAGCAGATAGCTGGCAAAGGCCCCACCGGCGGTGTCGCGAACGCCCATGCCCCGCAACAGCATCCGCACCGCCCAGGGCAGGTCCGAGGCCATGCGCGCGGCGAGAATGTCGAGCCGTTCCGAGGGTTGAATGACCAGGAGATCAATAGGGCGCCACGACAGCCCCTCCCGCCGCCGAACCTCCTCGGAAATGCCTGCCGATAGCTGATTCACCTGACTCATCCGCTCGATGTCGGCGGCGAGGCTGTCAACGTAGATCCCGGACAGCACGTGCCCAGAGATGTCGGCCAGGCTGGGATAGGCTTTGCTCAGGGACCGGTCACCCTCGCCAGCGGCCATGCGGCCGGTGCCGATCACCAGAATGCGCTCGGCGCCCAACCGGACGGCCGGTGACAAGGGCGCCAGCTCGCGCATGGCGCCGTCGCCGAAGTACTCGCGATGCAGCTTGACCGCTGGAAAGAGGAAAGGTACCGCCATCGAGGCCATGACATGTCCGATATTCAGGGCCACGTGGGCACCCACGCGCTGGACGCGCTGCCAGGGTTCGAGGTCGGCCCGCCCCTGAAAGAAGCTGACGCATTGACCGGAGCCATAGCCCGAGCAGGTGATGCTGAGCGCGCGCAAGGCCTGGCTGGCGATAACTGTCTTCAGATTCCGGAAATCGAGCTGTCCGGCCAACCGACGTTGCAGGGGACCATTGTCGAGCAGGCCACGCGGCGCAAGGCCAAACAGCCAGCCGACACTCAGCGCCGCCAGCCAGTGACCGCCCGAAACGGCGACGCTCCAGGGGTCGGCGCGGTAGACGGCGCCGGCATGGAGGTCGGACCAGAAGGCCTCAAGGGCATCGACGCCGGCGCCGAAATCATTGGCGCCAATGGCCAGGCTGGTGGCGTTGATGGCACCGCCGGAGACGCCGCAGTAGATGGAAAATGGGCTGGCTTGCGGCTGCGGCAGCATTTGCCGCAAGGCCTTCAGAACACCCACCTCATAGGCCGCCCTGGCGCCTCCCCCTGAGACGACCAACGCTGTCCTGGTGTCCGGCCCCGCCTTCATGCCAGGGGCCGCGCCTGCTGTTGCGCCACTTCCACCGACAACAACGCCGTCATGTTGACGATGCGCCGGACGGTGGCCGTGGGCGTCAGGATGTGCACCGGCCGGGCGGCGCCGAGCAGCAACGGCCCGACCGTCAGGCCATCGCCCGCCGCGGTCTTGAGCAGATTGAAGGCGATATTGGCGGCATCCACGCCGGGCATGACCAGCAGGTTGGCGGCACCTTTCAGCCGCGATGGCGGAAAGACCTGCCGGCGAATGTCTTCAGACAACGCCGCATCGCCGTGCATCTCGCCCTCGACTTCCAGTTGTGGCGCACGAGCCGTGATGAGCTCAAGTGCCCGGCGCATCTTGATCGCGGTCGGCGTGTCCTCCGAACCGAAACTGGAATGGGAGAGCAGCGCCACCTTGGGCGTCAGGCCGAAGCGGCGAACTTCTTCGGCGGCCAGCACCGTCATCTCGGCGACCTGTTCGGCGGTTGGCTCGTAGTTGACGTAGGTATCGCCGATGAACAGGGTCCGGCTGGGCAGGATGATCATGTTCATGGCGTGGAAGCTATCCACGCCCGGCCGACGACCGATGACTTCGGCGATGAACTTCAGATGCAGCGCATGACGGCCAAAGGTGCCGCACAGCATGGCATCGGCATGACCATGGCGAATCAGCATGGCGCCGATCAGGGTGGTGCGGCGCCGCATTTCGCGCTTGGCCAACTCCACGCCCATGCCCTTGCGGCAAGTGAGCTGGTAGTAATCCTGCCAGAGATCCTTGTAGCGGGAGTCGGAATCGGGATTGACCAGCTCGAAATGTTCGCCGGCCCGGATGCGCAGGCCATCGCGAGCGATTCGGCCTTCGACGACGTTCGGCCGGCCGATGACGACCGGTCTGGCCAAGCCCTCGTCGACCACGGTCTGCACCGCGCGCAGCATCCGGTCGTCCTCGCCCTCGCAGAACACAATGCGCGCCGGACTCTTCTTGGCGGCGGCGAACACCGGACGCATCAGCAGACCGGTGTGGTAGACGAACTCGGTCAGTTGCTGGCGATAGGCGGCCATGTCGGCGATGGGCCGCGTGGCCACGCCGGAATCCATGGCGGCCTGGGCCACGGCCGGCGCCACCTTCATGATCAGGCGCGGATCGAAGGGCTTGGGGATCAGGTATTCGGGGCCGAAGGCCAGTTCTTCCTTGCCGTAGGCCGCCGTGACGACCTCGGACTGCTCGGCGTGGGCAAGATCGGCGATGGCCCGCACGGCTGCAATCTTCATGGGCTCGTTGATGGTGCTGGCACCGACGTCGAGCGCGCCGCGGAACATGTAAGGGAAACACAGGACGTTGTTGACCTGGTTCGGGTAGTCGGAACGACCGGTGCCGACGATGACGTCGGAACGCACGGCATGGGCATCCTCCGGACGGATCTCCGGGTCCGGGTTGGCCATGGCCAGGATCAGCGGGTTTGGCGCCATGGCGGCGACCATGTCCGGTTTCAGGACGCCCTTGGCCGACAAGCCGAGGAAGATGTCGGCGCCGGGCATGATGTCGGCCAGAGTGCGCGCCGCGGTTTCCTGGGCGTAGCGGGCCTTGGAGGGATCGAGATTCTCGCGGCCCGCATGGATGACCCCCTTGCTGTCGACCACATAGACATTGCGCCGATCGATGCCCAGACTTACGACCAGGTCGAGGCAGGCAATGGCGGCGGCACCGGCGCCGGAGCAGACCAGCTTGACCTGACCGATATCCTTGCCCACCACGCGCATGCCATTCAACACGGCGGCGGCGGTGATGATGGCGGTACCGTGCTGGTCGTCGTGGAACACCGGAATGGAGAGACGCTCGCGCAGCTTGGCTTCGACATGGAAGCACTCGGGCGCCTTGATGTCCTCCAGGTTGATGCCACCGAAGGTGGGCTCCAGAGCGGCGATGATGTCGACCAGCTTGTCCGGATTCTTCTCGTTGATTTCGATGTCGAAGACGTCAATGCCGGCGAACTTCTTGAACAGCACACCCTTGCCTTCCATCACCGGCTTGCCGGCCAGCGGGCCGATGTCACCGAGACCGAGCACCGCCGTGCCGTTGGTAATGACCGCCACCAGGTTGCCCCGCGACGTGTATTCGTAAGCCTTGGCGGGATCGGCGACGATCTCGTCACAGGCGGCCGCCACTCCGGGCGAGTAAGCCAGCGCCAGATCGCCTTGATTGGTCAGCGCCTTGGTCGGCGTGACAGCGATCTTCCCTGGCCTTGGCAAGCGGTGATACTCCAGGGCCGCCGCTCGAATTCTTTCATCCATTGACATGTGTCCTTTGCTCGGGTGCGAGGATGATTGTGGCACAATTCCCCGTGCTGTCCGCAGCCCATTCCGCCCCCTGTTTTTACTGGAGAAACCCCATGAGTCAGCCCCTTCGTGGCGCTACCGCGCCCGATTACGTCCGGCACGCCAAGCTAAAAGCCTGGGTCGCCGAAGTGGCCGCCCTGACCCAACCCGCTCAGATTGTCTGGTGTGACGGCTCGCAAGACGAGTACGACCGCCTATGCGCACAAATGGTCCTGGCCGGCACCTTCATCAAGCTCAATCCGGCCAAGCGCCCGAATTCCTACCTCGCCTGCTCCGATCCCTCCGACGTCGCCCGCGTCGAGGACCGCACCTACATTTGCTCCGATCGGCAGGAGGACGCCGGCCCGACCAACAACTGGGAAGCACCGGCGAAGATGAAGGAGACGCTGACCGGCCTGTTCGATGGCTCCATGCGCGGCCGGACCATGTATGTCATCCCGTTCAGCATGGGGCCGCTCGGCTCGCCCATCGCGCACATCGGCGTCGAGATCACCGACTCCGCCTATGTGGTGGTCAATATGCGCACCATGACCCGCATGGGCAAGGCCGTGTATGACGTCATCGGCACGGACGGGGCGTTCGTGCCGTGCCTGCACTCGGTCGGCGCGCCGCTGGAGCCTGGCCAGGCCGACGTGAAATGGCCGTGCAACCCGACCACCAAGTACATCGTTCATTTTCCCGAGACTCGCGAGATATGGTCCTACGGTTCCGGCTACGGCGGCAACGCCCTGCTGGGCAAGAAGTGCCTGGCCTTGCGCATCGCCTCGACCATGGCCCGCGACGAGGGCTGGTTGGCCGAACACATGCTGATCCTCGGCGTCGAATCGCCGCAGGGCGAGAAGTCCTATGTCGCGGCGGCATTCCCCTCGGCGTGCGGCAAGACCAACTTCGCCATGCTGATCCCGCCGGAAAGCCTCAATGGCTGGAAGGTGACCACGGTGGGCGACGACATCGCCTGGATCAAGCCGGGCCCCGATGGCCGCTTCTACGCCATCAACCCGGAGGCCGGCTATTTCGGCGTGGCGCCGGGTACCAGCGAGAAGACCAACTTCAACGCCATGGCGACGTTGAAAGAAAACATCATCTACACCAACGTCGCATTGACCGACGATGGCGACGTCTGGTGGGAGGGCATGAGCAAGGAGCCGCCTGCGCACTGCATCGACTGGCAGGGCAAGGACTGGACGCCGGCCGACGGCAAGACGGGCCGCAAGGCGGCACATCCCAATGCCCGGTTCACAGCTCCCGCGTCGCAGTGTCCGTCGATCGACCCCGACTGGGAGCGGCCCTCCGGCGTGCCGATCTCGGCCTTCATTTTCGGTGGGCGCCGCGCCACCACCGTGCCACTGGTCTACGAAGCCTTCAACTGGAACTTCGGCGTTTACATGGCGGCGACGCTCGGCTCGGAAACCACCGCCGCCGCCTTTGGCGCGCAGGGCGTGGTGCGCCGCGACCCCTTCGCCATGCTGCCCTTCTGCGGTTACCACATGGGTGACTACTTCAACCATTGGCTGAAGATGGGTCACGTCGTCGAGCACGCGCCGCGCATCTTCTGCGTGAACTGGTTCCGCATGGACGAAAAGGGCAACTTCATGTGGCCGGGCTTCGGCGAGAACATGCGCGTGCTCAAGTGGATCGTCGATCGCGTCAAGGGCCGTGTACCCGCCCGCGAAACGGCGCTTGGCTGGATGCCGCGCTTTGCCGACATCGACTGGAGCGGGCTCGGCATCACCGAGGCCGAGTTCGACTCGCTGACCAGGATCGATACCGAGGCGTGGAAATCCGAGCTGGCCGATCACAAGGAGTGGTTCGACAAGATGGGCGAGCGCTTGCCAAGGGAACTCGCGCTGAAGCGGGACTTGTTCGAACTGGCGCTGGTAGACTGAGTCTTCTCGACCTGAACCAGGGCCACCTTCGGGTGGCCCTTTTTACTGGAATCCTCCCATGTCAATTGCCCGGCGCATGACCGATATCGCTCCTTTTCATGTCATGGAGCTGATGGCAAGGGCGAAGGCACTGGAAGCCCGCGGCCGTGACATTGTCCATATGGAAGTGGGCGAACCAGACTTCCCGACTCCGCAACCAGTCATAGAGGCCGCCCAACGTTTCATCGCCAGCGGCCAGGTGGGCTACACCCATGCGCTTGGTCTGCCGCAACTGCGCGAGGCGATTGCACGCTTCTACCAGGAGCGCTACGGCGTCACCGTGGCGCCGGAAAGAATCGTCGTTACCGCCGGCGCCTCCGGCGCGCTGCTGCTGGCGCTGGGTGTCCTCATCGACCGCGACGACGAGGTCTTGCTGGCCGACCCCGGTTACCCGTGCAACCGCCATTTCGTGCGCGCTCTCGAAGGTCGCGCCGTGCCGATTCCGGTCGACGCGGGCACAGCCTATCAGCCCACCGCCGAGCAGGTAGCCGCCCATTGGTCGCCCCGCACCCGGGCTGTGCTGGTGGCAACGCCGGCGAACCCCACTGGCACGCTCATAGCCCTGCCGCAACTGGCGGCCCTGCGCGACGTCATCCGCGCCCGTGGTGGCAGCTTGCTGGTGGACGAGATCTACCATGGCCTCACCTACGGCTGCGACGCCGAAACAGCACTGGCACTGGGCGACGACATCTTCGTCATTAACAGCTTCTCGAAGTACTTCGGCATGACCGGCTGGCGTCTGGGCTGGCTGGTGGCCCCGCCGCGGTACGTTCGCGAGATCGAGAAGCTGGCCCAGAATCTCTTCATCTCGCCGTCCGCGCCTGCGCAATACGCGGCACTGGCGGCTTTTCGGCCGGAAACGCTGGAAATCATGGAAGCCCGGCGGGTGGAGTTCGGGCATCGCCGCGACACGCTGCTGCCCGGCCTGCGGGCGCTTGGCTTCGAGATCAAGACGGAACCACGAGGCGCGTTCTACGTCTATGCGGATTCGTCGCGACTGGCGGACGACAGCTTCGGTCTGGCGGAGCGGCTGGTCGACGAAGCCGGAGTCGCCGCCACACCCGGCCTCGATTTCGGCAGCTTCGGCCCGCAACAGCACATGCGCTTCGCCTATACGGTAGCGCGCGAACGGATCGAAGAGGGTCTAATGCGCATGGCGCGTTTCTTCCGCGCTCGGCAACAAGGCGGGCCCCGGTAGCCCAGGAAATAAAAACGGCGGCTACATGACGCAGCCGCCGAGCCTTACTGGAACATTCCCACTGATTCCCGTTGGCCGGAAATCGGGCGACAGCAACTCGAAAGACGCCGCCGCCCTTTGGGGAATACCCCGCTCGTCGATCAGGACGGACGAGAACCCGTCGGGAACGGCCAAGCGGCCGCCGGATTCAGCGAGGACTTCAGGCCAGGCGCCGCGGCGGTGGAGGGAGCTGCCGGTGCAGGAGCCGCTGGGGCGGCAGGCTTGGCAGCAGCCTTCTTCGCTACGGGCTTCTTGGCGGCCGGCTTGGCGGCCGGCTTGGCAACAGCAGCCTTCTTTGCGACAGGCTTGGCGGCAGCCTTCTTTGCCACGGGCTTGGCGGCAGCCTTCTTTGCCACGGGCTTGGCGGCAGCCTTCTTCGCCGGCGCAGCCTTCTTCGCGGCAGGCTTGGCGGCAGCCTTCTTCGCCACGGGCTTGGCGGCAGCCTTCTTCGCCGGCGCAGCCTTCTTCGCGGCAGGCTTGGCGGCAGCCTTCTTCGGCGCGGCAGCCTTCTTCGCCACTGGCTTGGCGGCAGCCTTCTTCGCTGGCGCAGCCTTCTTCGCGG
The DNA here is from genome assembly GCA_044220545.1 of Rhodocyclaceae bacterium. Lineage (GTDB taxonomy): Bacteria > Pseudomonadota > Gammaproteobacteria > Burkholderiales > Rhodocyclaceae > Fen-999. The sequence continues at coordinate 20,679 of JBGAQX010000027.1, forward strand.
CGGGCTTGGCGGCAGCGGCCTTCTTCGCCGGCGCAGCCTTCTTCGCGGCAGGCTTGGCGGCAGCGGCCTTCTTCGCCGGCGCGGCCTTCTTCGCGGCAGGCTTGGCGGCAGCGGCCTTCTTCGCCGGCGCAGCCTTCTTCGCCGGCGCGGCGGGCTTGGCGGCTACGGTCTTCTTGGCGGCAGGTTTCTTCGCCGCGGGCTTCTTGGCTTTCTTCTCTTCAGCCATGTTGAACCTCCTTCAGAAAGTAACAGGAAAGAAACACACCACTCATGAACAACAAAATCCGTCTTGAGCTAGCACGGATTATTCAACGCTCTCAAGCGATTGAAAGCGACGAATTCCTCACGTTTTTCCATCTATCACTGCGCTTTGGCGCGGTGTCCGGTCGCGGCGCCATGGCGCCTCGCATCGACCACCGCCCCGTATTGACCGCGTCACGACGCGGTTCGGCGACCAACCAACCTGCAATCAACGCAACCTTGCGACCTACTAGATGTAGTGTGTTCTTGACTGAATGCGACTAATTCTAGTGGGGGGTATTTTTCGTTGCAAGAATATTTCGATGCCAACGGCACGCACCGTCGCTGGTGTGGCATCGATGCAACCGACGATTGTTCAGCGGCGCAAGAGCTGCCGCAATCTGACCCAATCGAAGCAGGGCCCCGGATCGGTCTTGCGTCCCGGCGCGATGTCGGCGTGGCCGACAATGTCCTCGATGACGTAGCGGTGCCGCAGGACGCGGATGAGTCGGGCCAGCCGAACATATTGAATGTCGGCGAAGGGCTGATCGTCGCAGCCTTCCAGCTCGACGCCCAGCGAGAAATCGTTGCAGCGCTCCCTGCCGCGCCAGTGCGATACGCCGGCATGCCAGGCACGCCGATCGGTCGTAACGAACTGCATCACCCGGCCGTCGCGACGGATGAAGAAATGCGCCGAGACCCGCAGTGCGTGAATGCCTTCGTAGTAAGGATGGCCCGTCGGATCGAGGCGATTGGTGAACAGGCGCTCCACCCCATCGCCGCCGAACTCGCCCGGAGGCAGGCTGATCGCGTGCACCACCAACAGGCACACCGGCTCGTCGGTGGGACGGTCGTCCTGATTGGGCGAAGCGATGAAGGTGGCGCCGGGTAGCCGGCCATCGGCGGCCAATCGTGGTCCCAGCGACCCGCGTGACGTCATGCGAGCTTCAGTCCTTGAGTCCCAGACGCTCCATGCGATAGCGCAACGAGCGGAAGGTAACGCCAAGCAGGCGGGCCGCCGCCGTTCGATTGAAGCGGGTCTTGTCGAGCGCGGCGAGGATGGCCTGCTTTTCCGCATGATCCAGGCGCTCCTGCAAGGGAAGCTCCTCGCCGGTCATATCGGGCTCGCACTCGCGCGACGGTGGCGCCAGATTCAGGTCGGCGGCATCGATGACATCGCCACTCAGGAGGGCCAGGGTGCGTTCAAGCACGTTCTCCAGTTCGCGCACGTTGCCCGGGAACGGATACTCCCGCAGGGCATCGATCGCCGCGGCCGTCAGGCTCGGCGCGGGCAGCCCCGCCGGCCTGGCAACCCGCGCCAGTCGGTCGAGGAGATGGCCCGCCAGCAAGGGAATGTCCTCGCGGCATTCGCGCAGCGGCGGCATGCGAATTTCTATGACGTTCAATCGATAGAAGAGGTCCTGCCGGAACCGGCCCTGATCGACCATGCCTTTCAGGTCCTGATGGGTGGCGCTGATGATGCGTACGTCGAGCGGCTCCTCGACGGTGGCACCCACTTTCCGTACCCGCTTCTCCTGGATCGCCCGCAACAGCTTGACCTGCATGGCCAGCGGCAGGTCACCCACCTCGTCGAGAAATAGCGTGCCATTGTGGGCGGCCTGAAAGAATCCCTCGCGGTCACCTTCGGCGCCGGTGAAGGCTCCCTTGCGGTAGCCGAAGAACTCACTTTCCATGAGATTCTCCGGTATCGCGCCGCAGTTCACCGGCACGAAGGGCGCCGCCGCCCGGGGGCCGAGCTGATGGATCAGACGCGCCGCCAGTTCCTTGCCGCTCCCCGATTCACCGGCGATGTAGACGGGGGCCTGACTACGCGCGACCCGTTCGATCAAGCCGCGTACCTGAACCATGGCGGCAGAATCGCCAAGCAGCCGCGGCCCACCGGCCTCGCGCACCGCCTCCTTGACCGGCAGGTCGATCGCCGACTTGACCAAAGCACGCAGTTGATCGAGCGACACCGGCTTCGACAGGTAGTCGAAGGCGCCCGCCTTGAGCGCCAGCACCGCGTTTTCCATGCTGCCATGCGCGGTGATGACCGCGACGGGCAATTCCGGATGGTGCTCGCCGATCAGGCGCACCAGCGACAGGCCCTCGCCATCGGGCAAGCGCATGTCGGTCAGGCAGAGATGATAGGACTGGCCGGCAAGCAGTTTTTCGGCCTCGCCCACGGTGGCGGCGCAATCCGCCACCAGACCCATGCGCGCCAGGGTCAGATCGAGCAGTTCGCGGATGTCGGCTTCGTCGTCGACAACCAGGACACGCCGGGTTTCCCTCACTCCTCGGCGATCAGGCTTGGCAGACATACTCCTCCTTTGGCGACGATGCGAAAATGGGCGCCCGCCGAGTCGTCGAGCAGCTCCAACTGAGCGCCGTTGGCATCGCATAGCTCCCGCGCGATGTAGAGTCCCAGGCCGGTGCCGCTGCCGCGTGTGGTAAAGAATGGCTCGAACACCTTGCCCCGGTCGGCCTCGGCAATACCTGGACCGTCATCAATGATATGCAATTCGAGCCGGGCCGGCGACACCGAATCCACGGAAATGGTAATCGCCCCGTCGGCTGTGGTCGCATAGCGCAAAGCGTTGGTCACGAGGTTTTCCAGAACACGATGGAGGTGCGCCCGATCAAAGCAGACCGTGGTCTGCTCGCCGGCGACGATGCGGATACGCGCCGGCGCGCCGGGATCATGCAGGGCGTACTCCTCGACGAACTGCCGAAGAAATGCCGCCAGATCGATGGCTTCCTGCTGCGCGCGGTCGCGCCGCCCCAGCTCCAGCACTTCGCCCACCAGACGGTTCAGGCGTCGGCTGTTGTCGCCGATGATGCGCACCAGACGGACGCGCGTGTCCGCCCGCTGCTCGTCGGCGAGGAGTTCGGCGGCATGGCTGATCGAGGCCAGCGGATTGCGTATCTCGTGGGCGATATTCGCGGTCAAGCGGCCCAGGGCGGCCAGTTTGATCTGCTGCGCCTGGGCCTGCGCACGACCAAAGTCCTGGAGGTAGATCAGCGTGTCGCCACCGCCGGTCGGTGGTAACAGCCTGACCAGCAGCGCCCTGCCGATATGGGGCAGACGCAGGACCTCCGCCGCGTCCGTGGCGGGCTGGCGGCGACCCAAGTGCTCCGCCAGCGCCGGACAATAGGTGGCGAGATCGGTACCGGCGGGCTGATCGACCATCAGCAAGGCCGCGGCCTGCGGATTGTGCAGCCGCACCTGCCCGGCGGCATCGACGACAAGTACGCCATCGTCCATGTCCTCGATGACCTGCTGGTTGATGCGCACCTGGTCGGCCAGTTCGACGCCGCGCTGGCGCGCCAGATTTTCGTTGGCGACCACGCGCCGGGCCGCCAGGCGGGCGATCAGCGCGGTGGCGAAGAAGCCGATGCTGGTAAGACCGGTACGAAAGAAGTCTTCGCCCTCGGCGCTGAACCAGGCCAGGCGCACGGTCTGCTCGGCAAGTACCGCGACCGTCGCCAGGGCCGCATAGAAGAGGGTCAGCCGTCCCTGGCCAACCAGGCCGGCGGCCGCGACGACCACCACCAGCATGAAGGCAATGCCACTCTTGGCGCCCCCGCTCGCGTACATCAACAAGGTCAGGGCAACGACATCGCAGGCGACCTGTATCGATAGTTGCAAATTGAACACCCGGCCAGGGCGCCCGAGCAATGCCAGGAAAACAATCGACAAGACCAGGTAGAAGGAATCGGTCCAGAGGAAGAGGTTGGGATCCTGCGAGGCAAGATTGGCTTTGCCACCGGCGGACAGGAAGGCCACCAGAAACACCGCCGCCACCACGACACGATAGACGGCGAAGTAGCGCAACGAGCGCCAATAGCTGTCGGCCATGCCCCCTTCCGGCATGATCGCCCGGGGCAGCGGCGGCTCAGCGGTGCGTACTGCCGACATCGAGACGCCGGTGCTCCTCGCCGCAATAGTGGCGCCCCTCGATCTTGAGGCTCTCGCTGGTCGGGATGTGCAGGCCGCAATAGGCGCAACTGACCATCGCCTCGGGCGATGTGACCGACGGAGACGGAGGTGGTGACTCCGTGCGGCGAGCAGTGTGGGCGGAGCGCCGTTTCGCGAGTAACAGGTACACGGCGATGCCGATGAGGAGGAAGAAGAGGATCTTTGTCACGTCGAAAACCGGTATTTTCTAGCAGGCTCGATCATAACGCGTTCCCCGGCGAGGAATCGCCAGGGCTTGCTGTCGTCACGCCGCCGGCGGCACAGTGCGCTTGCCGCCATCGGCGGCGAGCGCCACGTAGGTCAGGATGGCCTCGGTCACCTTGACCACGACCGGCGCGGCCGGGTTGCGCTCGGCGTACACCGCCACATCGACCGTGATCGACGTCCGCCCGACGCCAACGATCCGGGCATAGAAGGACACCACGTCGCCGACCGACACCGGCTGCTTGAACTGAAATGAATTCACGGCCACGGTGGCCACCCGGCCCCGGGCCCGAGCCATGGCGACGACGCCGCCGGCGATATCCACCTGGGCCATCACCCAGCCACCGAAGATGTCGCCGGATGGATTCACGTCCGCCGGCATGGGCACCACGCGCAAAACCGGCTGCCCTTCAGGCAGGCTGGCACACTGCTCGGTCATTATCTTTTCCCCTTGTCATCCCGCTACCCCGACGAGGGTTGCCACCTTGAATGCTCGGGGGCCGGCTGTCAACAGCGAGTAAAATTCAGGCCATGCGCCGCACCCCCATTGGCACCGCCCTGCCTGGCCCCGAACCTTCCGAGCGCCGCGATTGGCAGACCATTCGAACCCTGTTGCCCTACCTGTGGCAATGGAAGTGGCGGGTCATCCTGGCGCTGTCGTGCCTGATCGCCGCCAAGCTGGCCAACGTGGCGGTACCGCTGATCTTCAAGGACATCGTCGATGCCTTGTCGGTACCCAAGGAGCAGGCGCTGCTTCTTGTGCCGCTCGGGTTGCTCGGCGCCTACGGTCTGCTGCGTTTCTCCACCGCACTGTTCACCGAGCTCCGCGAAATCGTCTTCGCCCGCGTCACGCAGCGGGCCCAGCGCACCATTTCCCTGCGGGTCTTCGAGCATCTGCATGCCCTGTCGCTACGCTTTCACCTGGAACGGCAAACCGGCGGGCTGACCCGGGACATCGAGCGGGGCACCCGCTCGGTGGGCAGCCTGATCAGCTATACGCTCTACTCGATCCTGCCGACGCTCGTTGAAGTGGCCCTGGTGCTGGGTATTCTGGCTGTACGCTACGAAGGCGCCTTCGTCCTGATCACGGTCGTGACGCTGACCGTCTACGTGGTGTTCACCATCACCGTCACCAACTGGCGCACGCGCATCCGCCGCGAAGCCAACGAGCTGGATTCGGCGGCCAACTCCCGGGCTATCGACAGCCTGCTCAACTACGAGACGGTCAAGTACTTCAACAACGAGCGCTGGGAGATGGAGCGCTACGACGAGCAGATGCGCAAGTGGGAAACCGTGCAGGTGCGCACCATGGTTTCCCTTTCCTATCTCAACCTGGGGCAAGCACTGATCATCGCCATCGCTGTCTCCCTGATGATGTGGCGCGCCGCCGTCGGGGTTGCCGGCGGGGCCATGACCGTCGGCGACATCGTCCTGGTCAATGCCTTCCTCATCCAGCTCTACATGCCGCTCAACCATCTGGGCGTGCTCTACAGGGAAATCCGCCAGTCGCTGACCGACATCGAGCGCATGTTCCGCCTGCTCAACCAGAACCGCGAAGTGCAGGACGCCCCGGATGCCCGTCCCCTGGCCCCGGGCTCCTGCGCCGTGAGTTTCGAGCACGTCGGCTTCGCCTACGAAGCCCGCCGGCAGATCCTCTTCGACATGGATTTCGCCATCCCCGCCGGCCACCGGGTCGCCGTGGTCGGTCACTCCGGCTCGGGCAAGAGCACACTGGCCCGTCTGCTCTATCGCTTCTATGATGTCAGCGCAGGCGCCATCCGCATCAATGGCCAGGATATCCGCGAACTCTCCCAGGCCAGCTTGCGCGCCGCCATCGGCATCGTGCCGCAGGATACGGTGCTATTCAACGAAACCCTGTTCTACAACATCCAGTACGGCCGCCCCGAGGCCAGTCGGGACGAGGTGATCGCCGCCGCCAAGGCCGCCCACCTCCACGAGTTCATCGAGCGGCTGCCCGACCGCTACGAGACCCAGGTGGGCGAACGGGGCCTGAAGCTGTCGGGCGGCGAGAAGCAGCGCGTCGCCATCGCCCGCGCGCTGCTCAAGAACCCGCCCATTCTGATCTTCGACGAGGCGACCTCGGCACTGGACTCGAAGACGGAAAAGGCAATTCAGGCCGAACTGGAACAAGTGGCCGTGGGTCGCACCACGCTGGTCATCGCGCACCGGCTGTCTACGGTGATGAATGCCGACGAGATTCTGGTCATGGATGCCGGCCACATCGTCGAGCGCGGCAGCCACCGCGAACTACTGGATCGAGGCGGTGCCTATGCCCAGATGTGGGCCTTGCAGCAGCAGGAAGAATCGCTGAATCCCGCTGCTGGCCTGGTCGCCGGGGCACTGGGGTGATGCGGCCTTGGGCTCGGTTCGGCGGCCGTTTGCCACTCGGCGGGCCCGTGCTATCGTTCGCTATCTCATCACAAGACCCTGACTGAAGGAGGCCTGCCATGATCACCCGTCACATCGTCGCCGCCACGCTTGCCTGCTCGTTCATTGCCGCCCCGGCTCTGGCGGATACCCTGACCAAGGTCAAGGACGCTGGTTCCATCACCATGGGCATTCGTGAATCCTCGTACCCGCTTTCCTACCTGGATGACAAGCAGCAGCCGATCGGCTATCACATCGACGTCTGCAACCGCATCGTCGATGCGGTGAAGAAGCAGTTGAACCTGCCCAATCTGAAAGTCCAGCACCAACCCGTTACTTCCCAGAATCGCATCCCGCTGGTAACCAATGGCACGGTGGATCTGGAGTGCGGCTCCACCACCAATAACGAAGCCAGGCAGAAGCAGGTCGCCTTCGCCAACACCACTTTCGTCACCAATGTGCGCATGGCGGTCAAGAAGGCCTCGGGCATTTCCAGCCTCGACGGACTGAACGGCAAGCCGGTGGCAACCACCACGGGGACCACCTCGGTCCAGTTGATGCGGGCTCACGAGAAGGGCAAGCACGTCGACTTCAAGGAGGTGTTCGGCAAGGACCACGCCGACGCCTTTCTGCTCCTGGAGACCGACCGCGCCGTCGCCTTCGTCATGGACGACAACCTGCTGGCCGGCCTGATCGCCACTTCAAAGGCGCCCAAGGACTACGCCATCGTCGGCGAAGTGCTGAACGTCGAGCCCATCGCCATCATGGTTCGCAAGGACGATCCCGCCTTCAAGAAATTGGCGGATGACACCATCGTTGGCCTGATGAAGAGCGGCGAACTGGAGAAGCTCTACGCGAAGTGGTTCTTGCTGCCCATTCCGCCCAAGAATATCAGCATGGATTTCCCGATGAGCGACAAGCTCCGCGAACTCATCAAGAGCCCCAGCGACGCGCCGGCCGAAGCCTACAACAAGAAGTAGGCGGGTAAGCACGAGCGGCGGGAGACCCCGGTAACATGGCCTACCACTGGAACTGGGGCATCTTCCTCGAGCAGGTCAAGGGCGGCGACGAAATCTATCTGGACTGGTTGATCACCGGCTTCGGCTGGACGGTCGCCGTCGCCTTGAGCGCCTGGGCCATCGCACTGTCCCTCGGTATAGTTGTCGGAACGTTACGCACACTGCCCGGCCGATGGCTGCCCGGCCTGGCCTTGGCGCATGTCGAGATATTTCGCAACGTGCCAATCCTGGTGCAGATGTTCCTCTGGTTTTTTGTCGTCCCGGAGCTGCTGCCTCGCGACCTGTCGCTGTGGGTCAAGCAGGACATGCCGGCCAAAGAGTTCCTGACAGCCACGATCGCACTTGGCTTGTTTACCTCCGCCCGGGTCGCCGAGCAGGTCCGCGCCGGTATCCAGAGTTTGGCCAAGGGGCAACGCTTCGCCGGCCTGGCCCTCGGTTTCACCCTGGCCCAAACCTATCGCTATGTGATTCTGCCCATGGCCCTGCGGATCATTGTTCCGCCACTCACCTCGGAGTTCATGAATATTTTCAAGAACTCGTCGGTCGCCTTCGCCATCGGTGTGCTCGAACTCACCTTCCAGGCCCGGCAGATGCAGGAAGATTCGGAACAAGGCATCGAAACCTACCTGGCCGTCACCGCTCTCTATTTCATCTGCGCCATGATTGCCAATCGAGGCATGGCATGGGTCGAGCAGCGGACGCGGGTGCCCGGTTATATTGCGGGGAGCCATTGACGTGTTTGGCAACCTGGACTTCTCGGTCATCGGCCCCAGCCTGCCATTCATTTGGACTGGTCTTCTGTTCACCGCCAAGCTGACCTTGATCGCCATGACCGGCGGCGTCGTTGTCGGCACCTTGCTGGCTTTGGCGCGCCTCTCGTCAATGGCACCGCTGGCGATGTTTGCGGCAGGCTACGTGAACCTGATGCGCTCGGTTCCGCTGGTCATGGTGATCCTTTGGTTCTTCCTGGTGATCCCCCTGATCACCGGGCAGCCCATGGGTGCCGAGAACTCCGCGATTGTCACCTTCACCGCGTTCGAGGCCGCCTACTACAGCGAGATCATGCGCGCCGGCATCCAAAGTGTTCCGCGGGGCCAGGTCGCCGCCGGCTACGCCCTGGGGTTCACCTACTGGCAGACCATGGCCAATGTGGTTCTGCCGCAGGCTTTCCGCAATATGTTGCCCGTGCTGCTGACCCAAACCATCATCCTGTTCCAGGACACCTCGCTCGTCTATGCGATCGGCGCCAAGGACCTTCTCAAGGCGGCCGAAATCGCTGGAAAGAACTACAACCGGCCCGTGGAGATGTACCTCTTCGTCGCGCTGATCTACTTCGCCATCTGCCTGGCCCTGTCCACCTTGGTAAAGCGGCTCCAGCACCGCTACGCCATCGAGCGCTGAGATATGCCCATGGCCATGATCGAGATCCGCAACATCAGCAAGTGGTATGGTGAGTTCCAGGTGCTGGCGGAGTGCGCCACCCGGGTGGAGAAGGGAGAGGTCGTGGTGGTCTGCGGCCCGTCGGGTTCTGGAAAGTCGACACTCATCAAGTGCGTCAACGGCCTTGAGCCCTTTCAACAAGGAGAAGTTCTGGTCAATGGCATTTCAGTTGCCGATCCGAAGACCAATCTTTCCAAACTGCGCGCTCACGTCGGCATGGTCTTCCAGCACTTTGAACTGTTTCCGCACATGAGTATCGAGCAGAACCTGACGATCGCTCAGGTCAAAGTGTTGGGCCGTGGGCGGGAAGAGGCGACGGAAAGAGCTCTGAAGCTGCTCGACCGCGTCGGCTTGAGGGCCCAGGCAAGGAAGCACCCCGGCCAACTTTCGGGCGGCCAGCAGCAACGCGTGGCGATCGCCCGCGCCTTGGCGATGGATCCGATTTGCATGTTGTTCGATGAACCGACCTCGGCGCTGGATCCGGAGATGATCAATGAGGTCCTGGACGTCATGGTTGAATTGGCCAAGGAAGGCATGACAATGATGGTGGTCTCACATGAGATGGGCTTTGCCCGCAAGGTGGCTCATCGAGTCATCTTCATGGACCAGGGCCGCATTGTCGAGGACGCCTCCAAAGACGAGTTCTTTGGCACTCCTCGCTCGGAACGAGCTCAGCAGTTCCTGTCAAAAATACTTAGCCACTAGCGCTCAGGCAGATGACGTCTACGGCGGGGCGCGCCCCCGGCCGCGCGTGCATTCTGTTCCACTTGGCGCTTCAGTCCGTCGAGATCGCCGCGAACCATCCGGCCGGCAACCCTTTCAGCTTGATCGGCCTTTTCCTGGAGCACACGTTTCCGCTCGGCGGCCAATTCGCGGCGCAGCTCTTCGTCGGTTCCAGTGCCGGGTACCACGGCCGGCATGCTGGCGGCCTCCGCTCGAATTCTTTCGACCGCTTCGGCCCGGAGTTTTTGTGCGGTTCGTTCAGAGTACTCGCCAGTCACCAGAGAACCCGTGTCCGCGGCGGCGCGCGCCAACCGGGACCGCGCCATGGAGTACAAATCTGTGAAGTCCAGCCCAAGTACGCGCATGACAACGACTAAGCCAACGAAGAGGATTGCAATACCAAGTGGTCTGCTCATGGCGACAATGGGGCAAGTTGATGGTTACACTGGTCTGGCGCTTGGCGTCGAATGTACGTTGCCTGCTGCCTGGCTTGAAGAGCCAAATGTCATCGTACCATGTCCCTGGCATTACATTAAGGCGATCCGTCTGGGGAATCATGGAGTGGCCAACGAAGATCAATTCCCGGCGGGTGTCCTCGCGCCCGCTGGCTCTGGCAATTTTGGCCCTGCGCCCGCGGTAAACGCTCAAGGCCGGGAGGACCCGGCCTTGAGCTGTTGACGTTTCGGACAAAAGTGCGGCTACTCGGCCGTCGGCACTTCCGACGCTTCGGCGGGCTCAGGCCGATCCATCAATTCCACGTAGGCCATGGGAGCGTTGTCACCAACACGAAAACCCATCTTCAGGATGCGCAGATAGCCGCCATTCCGAGTGGCATAGCGCGGCCCGAACTCGTCGAAAATCTTCCCGACGATATCCCGGTCGCGCAAGCGATCGAAGGCCAGACGTCGGTTAGCCAGGCTCGGGGTCTTGCCGAGATTGATTAACGGCTCGACAACCCGACGCAACTCCTTGGCTTTTGGCAGCGTCGTCTTGATGGCTTCATGGCGAAGCAGCGAAACAGCCATGTTGCGGAACATGGCCGCACGATGCGACGAGGTTCGATTCAGTTTCCGGTATCCATTACCGTGGCGCATGGTGTTATTCCTCTATGTTTTGCGGCCACCGCGCGGGAGCAAATAGCCGATTGATCGTTATGGGAAGGGGAGGTTAGTGTTTCAGCCCAGCTTTTCCAGCCCTGCCGGCGGCCAATTTTCGAGCTTCATTCCGAGCGTCAGGCCGCGTGAAGCCAAGACTTCCTTGATCTCGTTCAGGGACTTGCGGCCGAGATTGGGTGTCTTGAGCAGTTCGGTCTCGGTACGCTGGATAAGATCACCGATGTAGTAGATGTTTTCAGCCTTGAGGCAATTGGCCGAGCGCACCGTCAATTCCAAATCATCGACCGGACGTAAAAGAATCGGATCAACCGCAGCCACCTTCGGAGCTTCGATGGAGAGCGGTGTGCCTTCCAGATCGGCAAAGACGGACAATTGTTCCATCAGAATCCGAGCCGCGTAGCGGATCGATTCTTCCGGATCAACGGCACCGTTCGTCTCGATGTCGATGATCAACTTGTCGAGGTCGGTGCGCTGTTCGACGCGGGCCGATTCCACCTGATAGCTGACACGCCGCACCGGACTGAAAGAGGCATCCATAAGAATGCGGCCGATGGCACTGTTCTCCTTGGCCGTCGGACGAGTATTGGCGGGTTCATAGCCGCGACCGGTTTCGATCCGGATCTGCATATCCAACGCGCCACCCGGCGCTATGTGGGCAATCACGTGGTCCGGATTGATGATTTCCACATCATGAGTCGTTTCGATGTCCCGCGCGGTCACCACGCCTTCGCCCTTCTTGGCGAGCTGCAATGTCGCATCGCTGCGATTGTGCATCTTCAGCACAACCCCTTTGAGGTTCAACAGAATATCCACGACATCCTCACGAACACCATCGAGCGTCGAGTACTCGTGAAGTACGCCCTCGATGGCTACCTCGGTGGGCGCGGCGCCTGGCATCGAGGAGAGGAGAATGCGGCGCAGGGCGTTGCCCAGCGTATGGCCATAGCCACGCTCGAAAGGCTCCATAACCACCCGGGCATGCACCGGGGAAAGCGTCTGAACGTCGATGATCCGCGGTTTCAGAAGTGCGTTGCTTTGCATCTGCATTCCTTCAAGACAAAGGGCGCCGGGGGGCCGAAGCCCCCCGGCGCCGAACTACGAGTTAGCGCGAATACAGTTCGACAACCAAGCCCTCGTTCAGCGTCGACGACAGCTCGTCACGCGCGGGGAACGCCTTGAAAACGCCTCGGCCTTCCTTGCTATTCACTTCCAGCCATTCCGGGAAGCCGCGGGCATCCGCCGCTTCAAGGGCAGCCTTGGTGCGTAGATGACCCCGAGTCGCGTCCGCCAACTGGACAACATCACCTGGACGGAGGTTATACGATGGAATATTGACGCGTTTGCCATTGACCAGAACGCCGTTATGTCGGACGATTTGGCGCGCCTCGGCACGCGAGGCCCCGAAGCCCATCCGGTAGGCGATCGAGTCCAAGCGGGACTCCAGCAATTGCAGCAGGTTCTCACCGGTCTGACCCTTCTTGCGCTCCGCCTCGGCAAAGGTCTTACGGAATTGGCGCTCGAGGACACCGTAGGTGCGGCGAATCTTCTGCTTTTCACGCAGCTGCTGCCCGTAACCGGAGAGACGCTGGCCCGACTTCTGGCCATGTTGACCGGGCGCATAGGAACGACGCTCGATTGAACACTTATCGGTAAAGCATTTTTCGCCCTTGAGGAAGAGCTTCTCACCCTCACGGCGGCATTGACGGCACTTGGCGTCGAGATTGCGGGCCACTTTCTGACTCCTTCTACTTAGATGCGGCGGCGCTTCGGCGGACGGCAGCCGTTATGGGGCACCGGCGTGATGTCGGTGATGCTGGTAATCTTCATGCCAAGAGCGTTGAGTGCGCGGACCGCCGACTCGCGGCCAGGGCCGGGGCCCTTGATGCGAACCTCAACATTCTTGACGCCACACTCCTGAGCCGCCTTGCCGGCCGCTTCGGCGGCCACCTGAGCAGCAAATGGAGTGGACTTGCGCGAGCCCTTGAAGCCCGCACCGCCGGAAGTGGCCCACGATAGGGCGTTCCCCTGGCGGTCGGTGATGGTGATAATGGTGTTGTTAAACGAAGCGTGTACATGGGCGATGCCCTCTGCGACGTTCTTCTTGACCTTCTTGCGGACTTTGGTCTGAGGCTTGGCCATATCAGGTTCCTAGTTACTTCTTGGCCGCGGCAATTGCCTTGCGCGGGCCTTTGCGGGTACGGGCATTGGTACGTGTGCGCTGACCGCGGACCGGCAAGCCGCGGCGATGACGAACACCCCGGTAGCAGCCCAAGTCCATCAGACGCTTGATGCTCATCGTCACTTCACGACGAAGGTCCCCCTCGACTGTGAACTTGCCGACTTCTTCGCGCAGACGGTCCATGTCCGCGTCGGTGAGGTCCTTCATTTTCGCCGAGCGTTTGACGCCGGCGGCGTCGCAGATCTTCTGCGCGCGCGTGCGACCGATGCCATAGATCGCGGTCAACGCAATCTCGGTGTGCTGGTGGTTCGGAATATTTACGCCGGCGATACGGGCCATGTGCTTACCTATCTATCGCTGAAACTTAACCAATAACTTCACAGAAACGTCGGTGCGAAGTGCAGAACCGACAATTATATTCGAGCTTCTCGGCTTGATCAACCCTGACGCTGTTTGTGGCGCGGATCGGCGCAGATGATGCGCACGACACCCTTGCGGCGGATTACCTTGCACTTACGGCACATACGCTTTACCGAAGCGGTGACTTTCATGGTGTTTCTCCAAAAACGTGTTCTCTTCTGTTGCTACTTGGCGCGAAAAACAATTCGCCCCTTGGTCAAATCATACGGTGTCAACTGCACGGTCACCTTGTCGCCTGGCAGGATGCGGATGTAATGCATACGCATCTTGCCGGAGATGTGGCCAAGAACAATGTGACCGTTTTCCAGCTTTACTCTAAACGTCGCGTTGGGCAGGTTCTCCACAACCTCACCCTGCATCTCGATAACGTCTTCTTTCGACATGCGCTCAGCGGACGGGTAACCCCGCACCCTTGAAATTCGCTTTCTTCAACAGGCTTTCATACTGATGTGACATCACATAGGCCTGAACCTGGGACATAAAGTCCATGGTGACGACCACAATAATCAGCAGACTGGTGCCGCCGAAATAAAACGGCACGTTCCATTTCAGGATAAGGAATTCGGGGAGTAGACAAACAACAGTCACGTAGAGCGCGCCGACCAAGGTAAGACGCATAAGAATCTTGTCGATGTAGCGACTGGTCTGTTCCCCAGGGCGAATACCGGGAACAAAGGCGCCGCTTTTCTTAAGGTTGTCAGCCGTTTCCTTGGAATTGAAAACCAGCGCCGTATAGAAAAAGCAGAAAAAGACGATAGCGGCGGCATATAGCATGACGTAAATCGGCTGCCCGGGGGATAAGGTGGCGGCAATATCCTTTAACCACGTCATACCCTCCGAAGCACCAAACCAACCAGCCGCCGTTGCCGGAAACAGAATGATGGACGAAGCGAAGATCGGCGGAATTACTCCTGACATGTTCAGCTTGAGCGGCAGGTGCGAACTTTGTCCGCCGTATACCTTGTTACCCACCTGGCGCTTGGCGTAGTTCACCAGAATCTTGCGCTGACCCCGCTCAACAAAAACAACAAAACCCGTGACCAAGATAACCAGGGCGCAGATGAACAACGCCGAAACCGGATGCATCGCGCCGGTACGCACTAGCTCAAACAGACCGCCGAGCGCATTTGGCAACCCGGCCGCAATACCAGCGAAGATGATGATCGAGATCCCGTTACCCAGTCCACGCTCAGTGATCTGCTCGCCAAGCCACATCAGGAACATCGTACCGGTAACGAGCGTCATCACTGTGACCAAGCGAAACATCATGCCAGGATCAAGCACAAGGCCGGCCTGCGACTCAAGTGCGATGGCGATACCAAAACCCTGGAACAGTGCGAGACCAACCGTTCCATAGCGAGTGTATTGGGTAATCTTCCGCCGGCCCGCTTCCCCCTCTTTCTTCAACTGCTCAAGCGAGGGGACCGCAATCGTCATCAACTGCATGATGATCGACGAGGAGATGTAGGGCATGATACCCAAGGCAAAGATGGTGAAACGGGACAGCGCACCGCCCGAGAACAGGTTGAATATCCCAAGAATGCCGCCCTGCTGACCCTGGAACAACTCGGCCAGTCGATGCGGATCAATGCCAGGCACGGGAATATGTGCGCCAACACGATACACCAACAAGGCGCCCAACAAGAACCACAGCCGGCGCCAGAGGTCGCCGAACTTGCCAGCCTTGCCGAGAGTATTGGCGGGGGGATTAGCCAAGGCTATCGCTCTCTATTCGCTTCGATCAGTCTGCCGCGGCGATCTCGACAACCGAGCCACCGACAGCCTCAATGGCGGCTTTCGCGCCCTTAGTGGCGCCAATACCCTTGAGCTTCACCTTGCGGGTTAGCCTACCTGACAGGATTACTTTGGCCGACAGCGCAGTGGCGGAAATGACTCCGACCTGCTTAAGCGTCAGCAAGTCGATATCGTCGACGGGCAGCTTTTCCAGTTCGGAAAGCCGGACCTCCACATTTCGAGCGGCGGTGAGCGAAACAAAGCCCCGTTTGGGCAAGCGACGCTGCAAGGGCATCTGGCCGCCCTCAAAGCCGACCTTGTGAAAACCGCCAGCGCGCGACTTTTGGCCCTTGTGGCCACGACCCGCAGTCTTACCTAGCCCACTGCCAATGCCACGGCCAACACGCTTTTTCGCATGCTTGGCACCGCTGCCCGGCTTAAGGTTATTGAGTTCCATCTGCTTAGCCCTCGCACTTCACCAGATACGCGATTTTCTTGATCATGCCCCGGATGGCCGGCGTATCGACCAGTTCGGCACTGCTGTTAAGCTTACGCAGGCCCAACCCACGCACAGTGGCACGATGATCCTGCTTGGTACCAATAACACTTTTTATCAGCGTCACTTTGATCTTCTTGTCGACCATGACTTACTCCATGATGTCCTGAACGGACTTGCCTCGCTTGGCAGCGATTTCCGCCGGGGTGCTCGTGGCTTGCAAACCATTGAGCGTGGCACGGACAAGGTTATAGGGGTTGGTCGAACCGATGCACTTGGCGACAATATCTGTTATTCCCATCACCTCGAATACTGCCCGCATTGGGCCGCCAGCGATCACGCCTGTACCAGCCGGTGCCGGGGACATTAGAACGGTGGTTGCGCCATGCTTGCCAATCACGGTGTGATGCAACGTGCCCTTGTTCAACTTGACCTTGGCCATCTTGCGACGTGCCTCTTCCATCGCTTTCTGCACTGCGACGGGCACTTCACGAGACTTGCCCTTGCCCATGCCAACGGTGCCGTCGCCATCGCCAACCACGGTAAGTGCGGCAAAGCCGAGAATTCGACCGCCTTTGACCACCTTGGTGACACGATTGATGGAAACCATCTTCTCGCGCAAGCCATCGTCGCGCTCTTCGTTGGTCTGCTGCTGTTTCTTGTTGCCTTGCGGTTTAGCCATGTTCGTCTCGCTCAATTGCCCGCTTAGAACTTCAGGCCGCCCTCACGGGCAGCCTCCGCCAGCGCCTTGACGCGGCCGTGATAACGGAAACCGGAACGATCAAAGGCCACCCCCTCAATACCCTTGGCCTTGGCTCGCTCGGCGATCAACTTGCCCACCACCTTTGCCGCATCCACATTGCCGCCGTTGGGCGATTGCTTCCGCACATCTGCCTCGGCGGTCGAGGCGGCGACCAATACTTGCGTACCACAACCGGAGAAGATCTGCGCATAGATATGGCTGTTGGTGCGATGCACTGCCAAACGTGCCAATTTGAGCTCCGCAATCTTGGCGCGGGTCTTACGCGCCCTGCGCAAACGAGCCTGCTTCTTTTCCATGATTTACGCGCCCTTACTTCTTCTTGGTTTCCTTGATGACGACCACCTCGTTGGCATAACGCACGCCCTTACCCTTATAGGGTTCGGGAGAACGGTACGCACGAACTTCGGCGGCCACCTGGCCGACCAACTGCCTGTCGATGCCTTTGATAACAATTTCTGTCGGCGTCGGCGTCTCTGCCTTGATCCCTTCGGGCATATCATGCACAACGGGATGCGAAAAGCCGAGACTGAGATTCAACTTGCCACCCTGCGCCTGGGCTTTGTAGCCGACACCAACCAGGTTCAATCGCTTCTCGAAACCCTTGGTGACCCCATTGACCATATTGGCCAACAGTGCGCGCATGGTTCCGGACATGGCGCCAGCGTTATCACCGGTTCCCGCACGGACCTGCAACTTGTCACCTTCCCTCTCGATCGTCACGGAGGGCAACAGGATCTGATTTAGCGTGCCTAGCGGACCCTTGACGATAACCTGCGCATCGCCCAGGGTTACCTCCACGCCCTTGGGCAATTCGACCGGATACTTGGCGATACGAGACATTGTTCTTCTCCTTACGCCACAATGCAGAGCACTTCGCCACCAGTATTGGAAGCGCGAGCCCGACGGTCAGTCATCACACCTTGCGGCGTCGAAACAATGGCGATACCCAATCCATTCATGACCTTTGGTAGATCATCCTTGCCGCGGTATACCCGCAGGCCCGGCTTCGACACACGCTCGATGCGCTCAATCACCGGGCGACCGGCGTAGTACTTGAGGGCAATATCCAACTCATTCTTGCCGCTGCCGTCACGCACGGCGAAATCGTCGATGTAGCCCTCATCCTTGAGCACCTTGGCGATGGCAATCTTGATTTTCGAGGACGGCATGGTGACGGCCACTTTCTCGGCCATTTGCGCATTTCTAATGCGCGTCAACATGTCGGCGATGGGATCGGTCATACTCATTCGTCGATCTCCTTACCAGCTAGCCTTGGTCATGCCCGGCACCTCGCCGCGCATGGCAATCTCTCGCAGTTTGTTGCGGCACAAGCCGAACTTGCGAAACACGCCACGCGGCCGCCCGGTAAGCGCGCAGCGATTGCGCTGACGACTCGGACTGGCGTTGCGGGGCAACTGTTGCAGCTTGAGGCGCGCGGCCATACGGTCGTCGTCGGACAAGCTAGCGTCATTGATGATGGCGTTCAGCTCGGCGCGCTTGGCGGCATACTTCGCCACCATCTTGGCGCGCTTGGCTTCGCGGTTCTTCAGTGCAAGTTTCGCCATGACTGCCTCAGCTCTTGAAGGGGAACTTGAAAGCGGCCAGCAGCGCCTTGGCTTCCGCATCCGTTTTTGCCGTCGTGGTGATACTGATATTCATGCCACGCAGCACATCGATCTTGTCGTACTCGATCTCGGGGAAAATAATCTGCTCCTTGACCCCGACGTTGTAGTTACCACGACCATCGAAGCCCTTGCCGCCGACACCGCGGAAGTCGCGAATCCGCGGCATTGCGACGGTCACCAACCTGTCAAGAAACTCGAACATGCGGGTACCGCGCAACGTCACCATACAGCCGATCGGATACCCCTCGCGGATCTTGAAACCCGCGATCGCCTTGCGGGCCTTGGTCACGACAGGCTTCTGACCGGCGATCTTGGTCATGTCGCCCACAGCGTTATCGAGCACCTTCTTGTCACCTACCGCCTCGCCAACACCCATATTCAGCGTGATCTTGGTGATCCGGGGGACTTCCATGATCGACTTATAGCCGAACTGATCCCGCAACTGGGGCACCACTGTTTCTTTATAGAATTGCTGCAATCGCGCCATGTTCAGTCCTTATGCATCCACGACTTCGCCGTTCGACTTGAACACCCGCACCTTACGACCGTCATCAAGCGTCTTGAAACCAACGCGATCGGCCTTCTGGCTGGCGGAGTTGAACAGCGCCACATTAGAAACATGGATCGACATCTCTTTTTCGACGATGCCACCCGGCTGCCCCCTCATGGGGTTGGGCTTTGTGTGCTTCTTGACCCGATTGATACCCTCAACCACCAATCTCTCATCATTGACGCGTACCAGCACGGTTCCGCGCTTGCCCTTGTCCTTGCCTGCGATGACGACCACGTCATCGCCTTTGCGAATCTTGTTCATGGCGGAATCCTTTACAGAACTTCAGGCGCCAACGAGACGATCTTCATGAAGCGTTCAGTGCGCAATTCACGCGTCACCGGCCCGAAGATACGCGTGCCAATCGGCTCCAGCTTGTTGTTGAGCAGTACGGCGGCATTGCCATCAAACTTGACCAGAGAGCCGTCGGAACGTCGAACGCCCTTGGCCGTGCGCACGACGACGGCGCTATAGATCTCACCCTTCTTGACACGGCCGCGCGGCGCCGCATCCTTGACGGTGACCTTGATGACATCCCCAATCCCGGCGTAGCGGCGCTTGGAGCCACCCAACACTTTGATACACATCACAGCGCGCGCGCCGGTGTTGTCGGCGACATCGAGCATTGACTGCATTTGGATCATTACATTTCTCCAACTTAATCCGCATCGCCTCAGGCAACGCAGTCAGTCTTGGAACCCGTCCGGGTCAGAAGGCAAGGCTGACTTGCAAAGTTCTGAAGTTAGCCTCGGCAAAGAGGCGAGATTATATGACCTCGCCACCCGCTCGTCAACAACTTTAGCAACAATTCTGCCTAGATCGCGCTAGACTTTTCGACAACCTGGGTAACACGCCAAGCTTTGGTCCGCGAAATCGGCGCGCACTCTTCGATCTGCACCAAGTCACCAGTAATGGCCTCGATACCTTCGACGTGAGCATGGTACTTTCTCGACCGGATCATCACCTTGCCAATCACGGGGTGCTTGACGCGGCGTTCAACCAGAACCGTCACCGTCTTGGCCATTTTGTCGCTGACGACACGACCTTGCAGAGTGCGGCGTGTCTTTTGTTCCGTGGCTTGGGTCATTTCGCAGCCGCCTTCTCGCGCTGAATTGTCTTGACTCGCGCAACATCCTTGCGCACCTTGCCAAGCTGGCTGGTGTTGTTAAGCTGCTGCGTGGCCAACTGCATACGCAGCGAAAACTGGGCCTTACGCAAGTCCAACAGCTCTTTCGCCAGCTCGGCGTCGTTCTTCTGCCTAAGTTCGCTCGCTTTCATTTCTTACCCCAAGTGACGCGTAACGAAAGTGGTTTCCAAAGGCAGCTTGGCCGCCGCCAAGCGGAAAGCCTCGCGGGCCAACACCTCATCCACTCCGTCCATTTCATAAAGCACCTTGCCGGGTTGGATTTCCGCCACCCAGTACTCGGGCGAGCCCTTGCCGTTACCCATGCGAACTTCAGCCGGTTTCTTCGAAATAGGCTTGTCCGGGAAAATGCGGATCCAGATACGCCCGCCGCGCTTGATATGGCGTGTCATGGCACGGCGAGCGGCCTCGATTTGCCGGGCAGTCAGGCGTCCGCGACCGATGGCCTTCAAGCCATACTCGCCGAAACTGACCTTTGCGCCACGGGTGGCGACACCCGTGTTCCGCCCCTTCTGTTCTTTACGATATTTTCTGCGTGCTGGTTGCAGCATGGCTTCACTCCTTACCTTCCGGCGTCGCGATAGTCGTCTTGCGCACGCGCTTCACGGGCGCCTTGGCCGGATCGCCAGCAGCAAGTTCCGGCTTCACTTCGGGACCAGCGCCAACGGCAGCAGCCGGCTTACGCGCTCCGCCCGTCGGGCGACGAGCAGCAGGCTTGCCGTCTTCACCGCGAGGAGCCCCAAGCGGCTTGCGCGGCCGACGCGACGGCTCTTCAGCCGGCAGCTCGGGCGACGTGACCGACTGGTCGTTCTTGGCCACCATTTCGCCCTTGAAAACCCACACTTTGATGCCGATGACGCCATAGGTGGTCTTTGCTTCCGACGTCCCATAGTCGATATCGGCGCGCAAGGTGTGGAGCGGCACGCGACCCTCTCGGTACCACTCGGTACGCGCAATTTCCGCGCCATTGAGACGACCGGAACTCATGATCTTGATGCCTTGAGCGCCCAACCGCATCGCATTCTGCATCGCGCGCTTCATGGCGCGACGAAACATAATGCGCTTTTCCAGCTGTTGCGCGATCGAATCTGCGATCAACTGCGCGTCGGTTTCCGGCTTCCGGATTTCCTCGATATTTACATGGACCGGCACGCCCATGCGTCGCTGGAGATCAAGCTTGAGATTCTCGATATCTTCGCCCTTCTTGCCAATAACGACACCAGGGCGGGCGCTGAAGACAGTGACGCGGGCATTCTTGGCCGGCCGCTCGATAATCACGCGACCGACAGAGGCGTGGGCCAGCTTCTTGCGCAGATAAGCGCGAACCTCAAGGTCTTCCTTGAGCATCTGCGGGAACGCCTTGCTGGTAGCGTACCAACGGGAAGTCCAGTCGCGCGTGACCGAAAGCCTGAAACCGGTCGGATGAATCTTTTGTCCCATGAATGCTCCTTAGTCGCCGACGGTCAGGAAGATGTGGCAAGTGGGCTTGACGATACGGTTGCCGCGGCCTTTGGCCCGCGCGGTGAAGCGCTTCAGCACCATGCCCTTTTCCACGAAGATGGTCTTAACCTTCAACGTGTCGATATCGGCGCCATCATTGTGCTCAGCGTTGGCGATGGCCGACTCGAGCACCTTTCTGATAATACCGGCGCCCTTCTTTGGGCTAAAAGCCAAAATGTTGAGTGCTTGATCGACGGGCTTGCCACGAACCTGATCGGCTACGAGGCGGCCCTTCTGGGCCGACAGGCGGACTCCACGGAGGATTGCGTTGGTTTCCATTGGCGCCCCCTTACTTCTTCACCGCCGCCTTCTTACCGGCCGTGTGGCCTTTGAAGGTGCGAGTGAGTGCGAATTCGCCGAGCTTGTGGCCAACCATGTTCTCGGAGACATAGACCGGAATGTGCTGCTTGCCGTTATGAACGGCAATGGTCAACCCGACGAAATCCGGTAGGACAGTGGAACGCCGAGACCAGGTCTTGATCGGGCGCTTGTCGTTGGTTGCCCGGACAGCATCGACTTTCTTGACCAGATGATCGTCGACGAACGGGCCCTTCTTGATCGAACGTGCCATGATTGCCTCTTAGCGCTTGTGCCGGCGCTGGACGATCATGCTGTCCGTGCGCTTGTTGCTGCGGGTACGATAGCCCTTGGTCGGCTGACCCCAGGGACTGACGGGTACGCGGCCCTCGCCGGTGCGGCCTTCACCACCGCCGTGAGGGTGATCGACCGGGTTCATGGCCGTACCACGAACCGTCGGGCGAATGCCGCGCCAACGCTGAGCACCGGCCTTGCCGATCTTGCGCAGGTTGTTCTCTTCATTGCCAACCTCGCCGATAGTGGCGCGGCATTCAACGTGAATGCGCCGGATTTCACCCGAGCGCAAACGAACCTGCGCGTAGGTTCCCTCACGGGCCAGCAACTGCACCGAAGTGCCGGCGGCGCGGGCCAACTGCGCCCCTTTGCCAGGCTGCAACTCGATGCAATGAATGGTCGTACCAACCGGGATATTGCGGATCGGCAAGGCGTTGCCCGCCTTGATCGGAGCCTCGGCACCGGAGAGCACCTCCTGACCGACAGCCATGCCCTTCGTGGCGATGATGTAGCGGCGCTCACCGTCGGCATAAAGCAGCAACGCAATATTGGCGGAACGGTTCGGATCGTATTCCAGCCGCTCCACCTTGGCGGATACACCATCCTTGTTGCGCTTGAAGTCAACAACACGGTAGTGCTGCTTGTGGCCACCACCCTGATGGCGAGTGGTGATATGGCCATGGTTATTGCGGCCAGCCTTGCTGTTCTTCTTCTCGACCAGCGCGGCGAAGGGCTGCCCCTTGTGCAGATTGGGGTTGACGACCTTGACGACGGCACGACGGCCGGCGGAAGTCGGCTTGACTTTGACGAGCGCCATTTACGCGGCCCCCCCTTCGGCGAAATTGATTTCCTGGCCGGGCTTCAGGCAGACAAAGGCCTTCCTGACATCGCTGCGGCGACCAATGACGCGTCCAGAACGCTTCACTTTGCCCTTCATGTTGGCCACCTGAACCGATTCGACCTGCACCTTGAACAGCAACTCGACAGCCGCCCTGATCTCGGGCTTGGTGGCGTCCGGCGCGACGATGAATATCACCTGCTCGTGCTTGTCGGCAATGTAGGTTGCCTTTTCGGAAATCTGCGGCGCCAGCAGTACCTGCATCAAGCGCTCTTCATTAAACTTGGGCGTGCTCATGCCAGCATCTCCTCCATCTTTGCGACGGCTCCCTTGGTCATCAGCACCTTCGGGAAGCGTACCAGCGACACAGGATCAGCCTGCTGAGCTTCGAGTACCAGGACATTCGGCAGATTGCGGGAAGCAAGCAAGAGATTGTCATCAACACTATCGGTGATCACCAACACCGTATCCAGACCCATACCCTTCAGCTTTTGCGCAACCAGCTTGGTCTTCGGTGCCTCGACGGAAAAGCTCTCGACGACGACTAGGCGATCTTCACGCGCCAACTGCGACAGGATGGCGGCAACGCCGGCACGGAACATCTTGCGGTTCACCTTCTGGGTGAAATTCTCTTCCGGCGAACTCGGGAAGTGACGACCACCACCACGCCACAGCGGCGAGGACGTCATACCGGCGCGAGCGCGGCCAGTACCCTTTTGTTTCCACGGCTTCTTGGTGCTGTGCCGGACTTCGGCACGGGTCATCTGCGCGCGGTTACCGGAGCGACTGTTCGCTTGGTAGGCCACAACGATCTGGTGCACCAACGCCTCATTGTAGTCACGGCCGAAAAGCGCATCCGAGGCGGCCAGCGTTGCCGATTGCTGCCCCTGTTCATTGATCAACTTGAGTTCCATGGCGGCCCCTTACTTGCTGCCAGCGCGAACGGCTGGACGGACAACCACATCACCGCCCTTGGCGCCAGGTACAGCACCCCTGACCAAGAGCAGTTGGCGAACCTCATCGACACGAACCACTTCCAGGTTCTGCATGGTACTGGCGACATCGCCAAGATGGCCCGCCATGCGCTTGCCCGGAAACACTCGGCCAGGGTCCTGCGCCATACCAATCGAGCCGGGCGAATTATGCGATACCGAATTACCGTGGGAAGCGCGGTTCGATGAGAAATGGTGACGCTTGATGGGACCGGAAAAGCCCTTGCCGATCGTCGTACCGGATACATCGACCTTTTGGCCCGCCTGGAAGATCGCGACCGAAATCACATCACCCGGCTTAAACTTGGCCAACTCGCCCTGCTCAACGGGAAACTCCTTGAGCACATGACCGGCTTCGACGCCGGCCTTGGCAAGGTGCCCCACCAGCGGCTTGCCGACCCGACTGGGGCGGCGCTTGCCGAAAGCCACCTGCACGGCGGCGTAACCGTCGCTCTCAGGTGTCTTGATTTGCGTAACGCGATTGTTCGACACATCCAGCACGGTTACCGGAACGGTCGAGCCGTCCTCGGCAAACACACGCGTCATGCCGACCTTGCGTCCTACAAGGCCTAGACTCATTTTTTCTCCTAACCCCGGCTACGATTGGCCGGGACCCGATTAGTGACACAAACGACAACTATCGGCGGCCACAAAAGACGGCTGCCGATGGCAATTCTTACTGTAACTTGATTTCCACATCGACACCGGCTGGCAAATCAAGCTTCATCAGCGCGTCGACCGTCTTGTCGGTCGGGTCGATGATATCCATCAGGCGGAGATGGGTGCGGATTTCAAACTGATCACGCGAAGTCTTATTCACGTGCGGTGAGCGCAGCACGTCGAAACGCTCGATACGTGTTGGCAGCGGCACCGGGCCACGCACCACCGCGCCCGTGCGCTTTGCCGTCTCCACAATCTCAAGGGCCGATTGGTCGATCAATTTGTAATCGAAAGCCTTGAGGCGGATACGAATCTTCTGGTTCTGCATAACAATCCCTTAAAGAGCAGTACGCCATTCGCCATTGGCGATGAACAATCTGGCGCGCGAAGCACGAAAGGGCGGCATAGTATCGCCCTTTCGCGAATGGTGCAAGACTTACTCGATGATTTTCGCGACGACGCCGGCGCCGACGGTTCGGCCACCCTCGCGGATGGCGAAGCGCAGGCCGTCTTCCATGGCGATCGGCGCAATCAGCTTCACCGTCATCTGGACGTTGTCCCCCGGCATCACCATCTCGGT
>JBGAQX010000028.1:0-44439 GCA_044220545.1 Rhodocyclaceae bacterium
GTGCGCCGGATCGGTGGTTTTGCTCCAGACGTTGCCGCCGTCGCCGCTCGGCGTGTCGTTCGTCGCCAGGTTGCCGTTGAACGGCGTGTCCTCGACCGGCGCGAAGCTGTCCGCCACCGCCACCGGGGCGTCGTTGGCCGGGGCGGCCACACCGACCGTCGCCGTGCTGCTGGACGTGCCGGTGCCGTCGCTGATCGTGTAGCTGATCGTGGCGTTGCCGGTAAAGCCGGCCGCCGGGGTGAAGGTCACCGTGTTGTCGGCATTGACCACCACCGTGCCTTGCGCCGCCGGCACGCTCGCCGCCGTCACCGTCAGCGGATCGCTTTCCGGATCGGTGTCGTTCGCCAAGACCGCGATCGTCACCGCCGTGTTGGCCGGCGTGGTCGTGCTGTCCGGATTGGCCACCGGCGGTTGATTCAACGGACCGCCGATACCCACCGTTACGGTCACGGTCGCTGAACTGGTACCCCCCCTGCCATCGCTGACGGCATAGGTAAACGAATCCGTCCCGGAAAAGCCTGGATTCGGCGTATAGACCAACTGGCCACTGACCAGCGACACGGTACCGTTGCCGCCCTGACCGAAGCCCGCGATGGTCAGGGGGTCGCCATCGGGATCGTGGTCGTTGGCAAGGACATTGATCGTGACGGGAACATTCGGCGCCGTCGAGGCGGAGTCGTCCTGAGCACCCGGTGCGGCATTTTCATTCGCGCCGTTGATCACCACCGTTACCGTCGAAGGTGTGCCGTCCACGCCCGTGACGTTGAACACCTCGGTCATGGTCTGACCGGCGTTCAAAGCCTGAACGGCCGGATCGCCATTGTTGAGGCTGTAGGTCCAGTTGCCATTGGCATCGATGGAGAAGAAACCATGCGCGCCCGCCACGTTGTTCAGGGGCGTGAAATGCTCGTCCTGCGGGCCATCGACGTCGGAGATGGCAAGACGCCCGGATGTCGACAGAACCGCGTCCTCGACCACGCTGCCGAAGCCCGCCGTGATGACGGACGGGTCCGGCATCGGGGATATGACGATGCTGACGGTCGATACGGCCGTCCCACCATGGCCATCATTGACGAGCACCGTGAAGGAATCGTTGCCGTTGTAGTTGGCGTTCGGCGTGTAGGTGTAGCTGCCATCCGGATTGACGATTGCCGAACCGTGCGCCGGGTTGCTGGCCTGCGCATAGACGAGCGCATCGCCATCGACGTCGGTGGCGCGCACCTGGCCGGAAACCGCGGTGTCTTCGGGAATCGTGTGGAGATAGTTGCCGGACCCGACCGAATTCGGATCGGCGGTCGTGGTGCCATCCGCGGTGACGGCGATGGTGCCGGCCACCGGGGCGTCGTTGACCGGATTGACGGTCACCGTGACGGCCGCCGTCGCCGTGCCGCCGTGGCCGTCGTCGATCGTGTAGGTGAAGGTATCGGTGCCGTTCCAGTTCCGGTTCGGCGTATAGACGGGATTGCCGCTCACGGGGTCGATCGCGACAGTACCGTGGGCACCGTTGGTCACCGCCGTCACCGTGAGGACGTCGTTTTCCGGATCGCTGTCGTTGCCACGCACGGCGATATTGATCGGCGCGTCTTCGTCGGTACTTACGGCGTCGTCGACGGCCACGGGCGGCGCATTGTTCAGGCCGCCGCCACCGACCAGCTCGGCCGTCGGACTGGTCTGATCGGTGCCGTAATCGTAGCCGGCGGGCGGCAACGCTTCGACGATACGGAGCAACTGGACGAAGGTGCTGCCGTCGTCGGCCCCGCCGCCGCCCAGCGTCAGGGCGGTCTCTTCGAGCAAGTCGTCCAGGCTGCCGCCTTGGGCGATGGCGCGGGCAATCTCATCGGCTGTCTTGGCGCTGTCGAGCAGCGCGGCATCGCGGCTTCCCGGCAGGTCGGTGCCGAACACGGTGTTGTCCAGCGTAACCGTTTCCTGCGCGCGAACGAGGTAGGTCTTGCCGCCATCGAAGGCCAGCTCCACATGGCTGTTCGGCCCGGTGACAATGACCTCGCCCTCGTGCACGACATCGCCGACCCTGAGGGCACGCAGCTTGCCGTCGGCGGTGCGGGCGAAGGCTTGCCCCTGGAGGACTGCGACCTTACCGATGACGTTGCCAGCGTTTGCCATGACCGAACTCCCAATGGATTACCCGTAGTGGCGGCACTTTAGGCCACCACGCGGTACGAAACCATTGGACCGAAGTACAGGTACTGAATCAGGGAACGCTAATTCGCTTGCCGACCATGCACGATGAGCGAAAGTTGCAAGCGGTCGCGCACGCTCAGCTTGCCAAAGATGGCGCTGGTGTGGGCTTTGATGGTGCGCTCGGTGATATTGAGCTGACGAGCGATTTCCTTGTTGCTGGCTCCTGCCGCGACAGCGAGCGCAACTTGGCGCTCACGTGCCGTGAGCAGGGCCGCCCAGTCCGCCGGGGCGCCCTTCGGTGCCGGCACGGCGATATGGGCGGTGCCTTGCAGCAGGCGCCGCATCAGCGATTCGCCAATCCACAAACCACCCTGCAGGACAACCTCGGCCACGTTCCGGAGCAGTGCCGGAACGGCATGGCTATTGCAGTAGCCGCGGGCGCCGGCCGAGAAGCAGGCGAGCGCCTCTTCGTCATTGGGCTGGTCGCCCAGCGCAATGATCGGCACATCGCCGATATCCCGGCGCACCGACTCGAAGACCTGAGGCAGCGCGATACCCTTGACGAGCCGCACCCATACCAGCCGAGGAGCCGGCGCGGCCTCACCAGCCATTCTGCCGAGCTTGCGGGCCCGCGCGGCCGGAAAGGCCTCGCGCCAACGCGATAGCAGATCACCCTGCTCGGAGACGAAACAATGAACTGCCTCGATCATGTCGCTGGCCATCGGGACATCAGCGCTCGCTCAGCGCGGCGTGTTTTGCTCTGAGCACCGGCTTCAGCAAGTAAGCCAGGATGCTCTTCTGGCCGGTGACGATATCGACCTCGGCCACCATGCCGGGAATGATCGGCAGGTTGTCGCCTAGGGTGGGTTTGTTCGTCCGCACGCGGACAATATAGAAGGTGTTCCCCTTTTCGTCAGTCACCGAATCGGCGCCGATCTGCTCCAGCTTGGCATCGAGGCCGCCATAAATCGAAAAATCATAGGCGGTGAATTTGACCAGCGCACGCTGCGCCGGCCGCAGAAAGGCGATGTCCTTCGGCAGCACCTTGGCTTCCAGCAACAAGGCCTCGTCCAGCGGAACCACCTCGACGATGTCCTTGCCCGGCTGGACAACCCCGCCGACCGTATTGACCAGCAGGCGTTTCACGGTACCCCGCACCGGCGAGCGTATCGCAGAGTGTTTGACCTTGTCGGCCAAACCGACATTGGTTTCAGTGAGGGCATTGAGCTTGCCGAGGGTTTCCGCCATTTCCTTGCGCGCTTCGCCGCGCACATTCAATTCCACCTCCTGAATCTTGCGGCTCGCCTCGGCGATGGCCGCCTGCACCCGGGAATTCTGCGCCGCGGCCATCTCCCGCTCGCCCCGGAAGCGCGAGACATCGCGCTCCAAACGCAACAACTCGACCTCGGAGACGGCGCCGGACGTAATCAACGGTTTGGTCACGGCCAGTTCGCGGGCGGAGAGCTCGTAAGCCTGCCCGGCCTGGTCACGTTTGGCGCGCACCTCGGTCAGCTCCTGTTGCCGCTGGGCCAGCTGCTGGCGGGCAATGGACACCTGCGCTTCCAGCTCGCTCGTCCGTGCCTCGTAGAGGCGTCGTTCCTCCTCGACCGTTTTCGGATCTTCCTTGACCGCTTCCGGCGGCGGAACGAAGGGCCGGCCCTCGGCCAGGGCCCGCAATCTTGCCACCTTCGCCAGCAGCGACCAATACTGGGCCTTGCCCTCGCGAGCGGAGGATTCGAAGCGCGTCGAGTCGATTTGCAGCAGCAACTGGTTGGCCTCGACGATCTGCCCCTCGCTGACGGCAATCTCCGAGACAATGCCGCCATCGAGACTCTGCAAGACCTGAAGCTGGCGCGACGGAATGACCTTGCCCTCGCCGCGGGTGATTTCGTCGACCTCGGTGACCGCCGACATCAGGATGAACAGCGCCGCCACGACCCCGACTGTGCGGATGAGAATCTTCGCGCGCAGGGGTTCCTGGTAGATCATGTGATAGTCGGCGTCGGCGACGAAATCGGCTTCGGGTCGATCCGGATCTTCGCGCAGGCTGTGCAGGCCACGGTCGATTATTGGTTGCAGCCAGCCGCTGATGGCCTTCAGCCAGCCGGGTATCCGCAAGCCCTTGACCTGTTCTTCGAGGCGCTCCGGGTAGTTCACGAGGCCCGCCCCACCCGGCCGCTTTGCAGGGCATCGACGACCTGCTCGCGCGGCCCGTCGGCGACGATACGACCGGCGTCGACGACGATGATGCGATTGGCCAGGTCGATCAGGCTGGTGCGATGCGTCACCACCACCACGGTCTTCTGTTCGGCAAACCGGCGCAGGCGTTCCTTGAACTGCGCTTCGCTGCTGAAATCCATCGAACTGGTCGGTTCGTCGAGCAGCAGGATCGGCGGATCGAGCAACATGGCCCGGGCGATCGCCACACCCTGCCGCTGGCCACCGGAAAGCGACTCGCCCCGCTCGCCGATCAGCATGTCGAAGCCTTCGGCATGGCGATTGACGAACTCGGTCAGGCCGCCCATCTCGGCCGCCTCAATGAGCGCCCGATCGTCGGCATAGGGCGCGCCGATGGCGATGTTCTCGCGCAGGGTGCCGTAGAAGAGCATCGAATCCTGGCTGACATAGCCGACGTTGCGCCGCAGGTCGGCCGGATCGAGCTGGCGCAGATCGACGCCATCCACCAGTACGGCGCCCGTTGTCGGCGTAAACAGGCCCATCATCAGTTTCTGGAGCGTGGTCTTGCCTGACCCGACGCGACCGATAACGATCACCCGTTCGCCGGGCTGAATGCGAAACGAAACACCTTTCAGCGCCGGTTCGGCTTTCTCGCCGTAGGAGAACGTAACGTCGCGAAACTCGATTTCGCCGCGAATCTCCGGACGGTGCACGAAGGCGGTTTCGCCGCCCCGCTCCGTCGGCTGGGTCATGGTGGTTTCCAGCGATGTGAGCGCCAGGCGGGCATTCTGGTATTGCATCAGCAAGCCAACGATCTGCGCCAGCGGCGCCAGGGCCCGGCCCATGAGCATGGTGCAGGCAATCAGGCCACCCATGGTCAGCATGTTGGCGTGAATGAGATAGACCCCGGCGATGAGGGTGACGAGCGTCGTGAACTGTTGCAGCGTCGCCGTGCCGTTGATGGCCGAAGACGACAGCAGGCGCAACTGGCTGCTGACGCGCGCGAGATAGGCGGCGGTCTTTTCCCACTTCTGCTGCATCTGCCCCTCGGCGCCCTGCGCCTTGATGGTCTCCAGCGCCGTCAGGCTCTCGACCAGAGTGGCATTGCGCAACGCGGCCGCCCGGAAGGTACTCTCGGACAGCTCGTGCATCTTGTGCTGGATGGCGTAGCTGTAGATCACCGTGACCACCGAGACGATGATCGGGATGAATACCAGTGGCCAGGAAATCCAGAGGATGACCAGCATGAACAGGAACGCGAAGGGCAGGTCGATCAGCGCCGTCACCGTCGCCGACGCGACAAAGTCGCGGATCGACTCGAAGGACCGCAGGTTGGCGGCAAACGAGCCCACCGACGCGGGTCGATTGGCCAACCGCATACCGAGCACACGCTCCATGATCAGCGCCGACAATTTGATGTCGATCCGGGCACTGGCCAGATCGATGAAATGGCCGCGCAGCAGGCGCAATATGTAGTCCAGGCCGAGTATCAGCAGCATGCTGGCCGCCAGCATCCAGAGCGTCTCGACCCCGTAGTTGGGCACCACGCGGTCGTACACGTTCATCGTGAACAAGGGCATAGCGATAGCAAAGAGGTTGATCAGCAGCGCCGCCGCGAGGATGTCGCGATAGACCGGCCATTGTTCGACCAGCGC
Source organism: Rhodocyclaceae bacterium (assembly GCA_044220545.1). Taxonomy (GTDB): domain Bacteria; phylum Pseudomonadota; class Gammaproteobacteria; order Burkholderiales; family Rhodocyclaceae; genus Fen-999. The sequence goes on from JBGAQX010000028.1 coordinate 5,973, forward strand.
GCCCCAGAACCAATGGCGCTGGACAACCTGACCGAGTTCCGGCGTACGCTGGTCGAAGCGGAAATGCGGCCGGGCAAAGATGGCTATCCCGACGTAACGGCCGGCCAACTCCTCGCGGTCGAGCGTCACCCCGCCTTGGCCCGTTTCCGGGAACAACAGGTGCGCCTTGGCTCCGCCAGCTTCCCAGCTCAAGAGTACGCACGCCTGGTTGCCATCCAGAAGCAGGATCACCGGCAGGAGCGTGGCATCGATCCTGTCCAGAGAGCGCCGCACGACCTTGCTGGAAAAGCCGGCCCGCGACGCGGCACGGGCAAACAGCGAGGGCGTCAGCCCGGCTTTCGGCATCGGCAGACCGGCGGTCAGTGCCGCCCGCGTGCTGGGTCGGCCGTGGATGCGCGTCATCTCCACCAGGCAATCCAGCAAGGGATCATGGTGAAGCAGGTCTTCCCGCAAACCATCGCCGAGATGGACGGCAGCGGCGCCGATCAAGGGCGTGGAGTCCTGATTCATGGAGCGGGATTATGCATCAGCCACCCCGACCGAAGGCAGGGATAAGGGGTGGATCTTGATATCTGATAAAAAATAACGGGTATTAATCGGGTAGTACATTAGCAGATCGTTTATTAGCATTTTCTAATGTTCATCCCTTTGTTTTATTGCGACTTCCATGACTTGTTGTGATGCATCATCGGCCTGTTTCGATGCCGGAAAACAAGGCCATCCCGTATGCTTTAGTGGCTGATTAGTTTCATTGAAGCCAAAATCACACTCTTCAATAAAAAAATTGCTTCCAAACCCTTGTCGTTCCGTTCGGACTCCTGCAATAATCCCTCACTCAAAAAATAGTTTAAAGCCGTGGGAACATGTCGCGACTTCGCTGAACAGTCGCCCATAGTTGCCCTGCGGCATTCAGAGGAGACAACGGAATGGCCGATAGCAACCAATCCCCCGTCAAGGGCTCTGGTAACCAAACGCAAGGACAAGGGGGCTGGCTGAACCGGTTGCTCAACCCGCCCAAGTGTTCAATGTTGCGCATGCTGGCAATCGGCACCATCTGCGGCATCGTCATTTGGGGCGGCCTCAACACCGGCATGGAGTGGACCAACCATTCGGCGTTCTGCACCTCGTGCCACGAAATGACCATTCCCTTCGAGGAACTCAAGAAGACCGTCCACTACAAGAATCGCAGCGGCACCACCGTGCAATGCGCCGACTGCCATGTCGCAAGCAGCAAGACGCCCAATGACTACATGTTCAAGTCATTCCAGAAGCTCATGGCCGCGCGCGACGTGATCGGCCACATCAAGGGCACGGTCGACACGCCGGAAAAATTCGACGCCTACCGCCTGACCATGGCCAAGCGGGTCTGGGAGCGCATGAAGGACCGGGACTCCAAGGAATGCCGCAACTGCCACGACTTCAAGACCATGGACCCGGAAAAGCAGAAGGACCGTTCGGTGGTCAAGCATGAGGGTGCCATCGAAGATGGCAAGACATGCATCGATTGCCACAAGGGCATCGCGCACAAGCCGGTGCATCAAGCGCTGGAAAAGGAGGCCGGGGCCGCGAAGACGGAAGGCTGACAGGTCTTCGCGGGTCAGGTTGATGGTTCTGGGTTTCACCGTTTCCAATTATTTTCAGGAGTTGATCGATGAAGAAGATTGCATTGGCTGTGATGAGTGCCCTGGTGGCGGGCGGTGCCTACGCGGGCGCGCCCGACTGGAGCAAGGTCACCGAACGCAAGGTCAAGCTGTTCTACCCGGGACAGTCGTCGCTGGAATGGGTGATGACCAAGGCCGATCACTCCGCCGTGCCCGACATCGTCGACAAGAAGCGCCCCTGTGCGAAGTGCCACGAGGGCGATGCCAACGAGATCGGCGAAAAGATCGTCACCGGCAAGCCGGTCGGCCAGTCGAAGTCGGTTCTCGAGCCAAAGCCGCCCGCCGGCAAGGTCGGCTTCATTCCGGTCACCTTCAAGGCCGCGCATGACGGCGAGAAGATCTACTTCCGCGTCGAATGGGTGCCGCCGAAGAACGGTGACCTCAAGATGGACAAGAAGAACGAGGTCAAGGTGACCATGCTGTTCGATGGCGGCGGTACCGTGGCTGGGGCCGAACTGAACGGCTGCTGGGCGACCTGCCATACCGACCTGCGCACCATGAAGGACGCCAAGGACGACAAGAAGACCAAGTACATCAAGGACGGCGATCTCGCCAGCGGCAAGTTCTACGACCTCATGCAGTTCCGCAGCGGCAAGGGCGAAAAGCCGGTTGACGGCTACGTTACCGACAAGCGCTACATGGAAGGCGGCAAGGGGCTGATCAAGGCCGAGGGCGTCAAGGAAGGCAACAAGTGGGTCGTCACGTTCGAGCGCAGTCTGGCGGGCGGCGGCACGGGCGACCATGCCATCAAGGCGGACAAGATCTACAACTTCGGCTTCGCAATCCACGAGGACTTCACCGAAGCGCGCTACCACTATGTATCGCTCGGCTACCAGTTCGGCCTCGACAAGACCGTCGAGGGCGTGAAGAGCTACTACAACGTCACCAAGCAATAAGCGGGGAAGCAGTTGCAAGCAATTCATTGCCATCTACAGGAGGAGACAATAATGAAACAACGAAGGACTGGTTGGGCCTTGCTCGCAGGTGCCCTGGCGTTCTCGACGACGGCCCTGGCCGCGCCACCGACAGCCGAAATGCTGTCGCTCGCCTGTGCCGGTTGCCACGGTACCAACGGCGGCAGCGCGGGCATGTCCATGCCCAGCCTGGCCAGCCAGTCGAAGACGGCGATCGTCGACGCCATGAAGAAATTCAAGAGCGGCGAGCGCCCCTCCACCGTCATGGGTCGGCTGGCCAAGGGTTATACGGACGCCGACTTCGACGCCATGGGCAGCTTCTTCTCCAAGCAGAAATTCCACCCGACCACCCAGGTGGTGGACAAGGCGAAGGTCGCGAAGGGCGCCGATCTGCAGGAGGCGAACTGTTCGCGCTGCCACCTGGACGATGGCAAGGACGGCAAGGACGACACGCCGGTGATGGCCAGCCAGTGGCTGGACTACCTGAAGATGCAAATGGATCTCTACCAGTCGGGCAAGCGGAAGATGCCGGAGAAGATGGCTGAGAAGGTCAAGCCGCTGTCCAAGGAAGACCTGGACGCGCTTCTGCACTTCTATGCCAGCGTCAAATAAGGGGGATACGAGAATGACATTGGATCGCAGAAACTTCATCAAGCTGCTGGGCAGCGCCTCGGGCATCGCCCTGGCGGGCTGTGCCACTTCCGGCGCACCCGGGGTCGCCGCCGGTTCGGCCGCCGAAATCATGCCCAAGAGCGGCCGCCGCGTCGTCGTCGTTGGCGGCGGCTATGGCGGAACCATTGCCGCCAAGTACGTCCGCATGCTCGACAAGTCGATCGAGGTTGTGCTGATCGAGCGCAACAAGCAATTCATCTCCTGCCCGTTCAGCAATTTCTACATCGCCGGACTGATGAACGACATGTCGACGTTGACCATCAACTACGACAAACTGGCCGCCAATCACGGCATCAAGATGGTCTACGCGGAAGTAACCACCATCGACCCGGCCGCCAAGACCGTCGTCACTTCCGCCGGCACCGTGAAGTACGATCACCTGATCGTCTCTCCGGGCATCGATTTCCGCACCGAGGAGGTCGAGGGCTACAACGACAAGACGCCCCACATGATTCCTCACGCCTGGAAGGCCGGCGAGCAGTCGACTCTGCTGCGCAACCAGCTTCAGGCAATGCCCGACGGCGGCAAGGTCATCATCAGCATGCCGCTGGTGCCCTATCGCTGCCCCCCCGGGCCTTACGAGCGTTCCAGCCTGATCGCCCACTACCTGAAGAAGCACAAGCCCAAGTCGAAAGTCATCCTGCTGGACGCCAACGCCGATGTGGTGGCCAAGAAGCCGCTGTTCATGAAGGCCTGGAAGGACTACTACAAGGGCATTTTCGAGTATGTGCCGGCCAAGAAGGTCACCGGCATCGACGCCGCCAAGAAGACCCTGATCGTCGAAGGCATCGAGGATCACAAGGGCGACGTGGTGAACTTCATCCCGCCGCAACGCGCCGCCGCCATTGCCGTCAAGGCCGGCCTGGTCGGCGAGGACAAGAAGTGGTGCCCGGTCAACCCGATCACCTTCGAGTCGACCTTGCAGAAGAGCGTGCATGTCATCGGCGACGCCTGCATCGCCGGCGCGATGCCCAAGTCCGGCTACTCCGCCAACTCCCAGGCCAAGGTCTGCGCCACCAACGTGGTTAACATGATGAACGGCCGGGAACTGATCGACCTGTCGGGCATCAATGTCTGCTACAGCGCTGTCTCCGACCACGAGTCGATCAGCGTTGCCGGTGTGTATGCTGTCAAGGAAGGGAAGATCATCGCGGTGCCCAATTCGGGCGGCATTTCCCCGGTGGACTTCTCGATGACCAAGATGGAGCATGCCTATGGCGAGAGCTGGCTGAAAAACGTTCTCACCGAGATGTCGACCTAGGTTCGGCTGCTGTTGAAACAACACAAACCCCGCTCCGGCGGGGTTTGTCATTTGTGCTCAGCCGTGACCGGTACTACCGAAACCGCCTTCGCCGCGATGGCTGGCCGCAAAGTCATCAACAACATTGAAACCGACCTGGAGCACCGGCACCACCACCAGTTGCGCCAGCCGATCGAGCGGATTGAGAGTAAACGCCTCCGTACCTCGGTTCCAGGTGGACACGAAGATTTCCCCTTGGTAGTCGGAATCGATCAGTCCGACCAGATTACCCAGCACGATACCGTGCTTGTGGCCCAGACCGGAACGCGGCAGGATCATCGCCGCCAGACCAGGATCGGCGAGGTGAATGGCAATTCCGGTCGGTATCAGATGGGTCTGGCCCGGATTGATCTTTAGCGGCGCTTCGATGCAAGCACGCAGATCGAGCCCGGCGGAACCGGGGGTCGCATATTGGGGCGGACTTTCACGCAAGCGCGGATCGAGAATCTTGATGTCTATGTGGTGCATTTCATCAACCTCGCCATGTGCGCGACGATGGCGCGGGCCACCGCCAGTTTGTCCCCGGCGGGCAGTGGGTGTGCTCCGGCGTCGTCGAACAAGGTCACCCGATTGCTGTCACCGCCCAGACCGTCCTGGACCAGATTGCCGACCACCAGGGGTAACCCCTTGGACTTGCGCTTGCCTTCCGCGTACTCCTCAAGATTGCGGCTCTCGGCGGCGAAGCCGACGCAAAAAGGCGCATCCGGCCGGGCAGCCACCTCGGCCAGAATGTCCGGATTGGCGACCAGTTCGATCGTCAAATGAGTCGCACCCTTCTTGATCTTGTGTTCGGCCATGGTCGCCGGCCGAAAGTCCGCCACGGCGGCGACGGCGATGAATACATCCGGCCCGGGCAGCTCCGCCAGAACCGCGCCACGCATCTGCAAAGCACTTGTCACGTCGAGGCGTCGGACACCGCACGGCGTCGGCAGGCTCACGGGCCCGGCCACGAGCGTCACTTCGGCCCCCTCCTCGGCACAAGCACGCGCCAGCGCGAAACCCATCTTGCCCGAACTGGTGTTGGTCAAGCCACGCACCGGATCGAGCGCCTCGAAGGTTGGGCCGGCGGTGAGCAACACTTTCCGGCCCGCGAGCGGCTTGGGTTGCGGGAAGGCGACCAGCGCATCGAACAGCTCATGCGCCTCCAGCATGCGGCCGTCGCCCACCTCGCCGCAGGCTTGCTCGCCCGCCGCCGGACCGAGAATCGTCACACCGTCGGCCGCCAGTTGCGCCAGGTTGCGTTGGGTCGCCGGTTGGTCCCACATCTGCCGATTCATCGCCGGGGCGACCAGCAACGGGCAGTCGCGGGCCAGGCAGAGAGTAGATAGCAGATCGTCGGCCAGCCCATGGGCCAGTTTAGCCAGAAAATCCGCTGTTGCCGGGGCGACCAGCACCGCATCGGCGCCCCGCGTCAAATCGATATGGGCCATGGCGCGACCGCTTTCGGTGGCGGAACCCCCCCACAGGCTGGTCCACACCGGCCGCCCGGACAGAGCCTGGAAAGTCATCGGGCTGACGAAACGCGTGGCCGACTCGGTCATCGCCACGTCGACGCGCGCACCTGCCTTGACCAGCAGACGGGTCAGTTCGGCCGCCTTGTAGGCCGCGATGCCACCGGTAATGCCCAGGACGAAGCGCTTGCCGACGAGATCGGTCATGACAGGTAGAATTATCCGGAGACGATGAGAAATTCTACCTGCTAATGGCAATCACCGACTGGCCCGAGGGCGAACGGCCCCGCGAACGCCTTTTGGCGCTGGGCGCGCAAGCGCTTTCCGACGCCGAACTGCTGGCGATATTTCTGCGTGTCGGCATCCGCGGCAAGAGCGCGGTCGATCTGGCGCGCGACCTGCTCGGCCATTTCGACGGCAGTCTGGCCCGTCTGGCCGATGCACCGCCGAGGGACCTCGCCAAGCTGCCCGGCCTTGGACCGGCCAAGGCGACCCAACTGGCGGCGACGCTGGAACTGGCTCGCCGGGCGCTGGCTGAAGACATGAAGCGCCGCGATTTGCTCGGCTCGCCCGGCGCGGTTCGCGACTGGCTACGCCTGAAACTGGGTGGTCTGTCGCACGAAGTATTCGGCGCCCTCTGGCTGGACGCCCAGAACCGACTGATCGCTTGGGAAGAGCTTTCGCGCGGCACACTGACCCAGACCAGCGTCTACCCCCGCGAGGTGGTCAAACGGGCCTTGGTCACCAATGCCGCCGCCGTCATCCTCGCGCACAACCATCCATCCGGTTTCGCCGAACCCTCCGCGGCCGATGAGCTGCTGACCCGCAACTTGAAGGAGGCCCTGGCTTTGGTCGACGTGCGCGTACTCGACCACTTCATCGTCGCCGGTCAAAGCCAGCCCTTGTCCTTCGCCGAACGCGGATTGGTATAGAGAAACCGCTAAAAAGGCTTGAAGGGTGTCGCCCTTTCAGGGTATACTGCGCGGCTTTACTGAATTCGACTGACTGGAGCAAGACCATGTCTCGCGTCTGCCAAGTGACGGGCAAGGCCCCGATGGTTGGGAACAACGTTTCCCACGCCAACAACAAAACCAAGCGCCGTTTCCTGCCCAACCTGCAAAGCCGCCGCTTCTGGGTGGAAAGCGAAAACCGCTGGGTACGTTTGCGCGTGTCCAATGCCGGCTTGCGCACCATCGACAAGAAGGGTATTGATGTCGTCCTCGCCGAGCTGCGCGCGTGCGGCGAGATCTAATCTGAGCGTCCAAGGAGAACGAAAATGGCCAAAGGCGGTCGCGAAAAGATCAAGCTGGAATCCACGGCCGGTACCGGCCATTTCTACACCACCAACAAGAACAAGCGCACCACGCCCGAAAAGCTGGAGTTCATGAAGTACGACCCCAAGGCGCGCAAGCATGTCCTGTACAAGGAAGTCAAGCTGAAATAGATGGAGCCGAGGTAGTTCGGCTTCGTGCCAACAAAGAACCCGCCTCGGCGGGTTTTTTGTTGGTAATCAGTTGCCGCCGATGACCCGGACTTCGCGCTGCGGGAAGGGAATCTGGATGCCGGCGACCTGGAAGCCGCGCCAGATGGAAAGATTGATATCCGAGCGGAGTTGCTGGACGCCTTCCTCCGGATCGCCAACCCAGAAGCCGAGTTCGAGGTTGATGCCGGAATCCGCAAAGGCCATGACGAAAGCCTTGGCCCGCGGATCGGCCAGCACACGCGGTTGCGCCATGGCCGCTTCGACCATGATCGCCATCGCCTGCTCGAGGTCGCTGCCGTAGGCCACCTGCACCGGCAAGGCCAACCGCACCTGGGTATCGGAGAACGATTCGTTCTGCACCACCGAGCCGACCAGCACTTCGTTAGGCACGATGACCTCGACGCCCGTCATGCCCTTCAGCACCGTATAGCGCGTGGTGATGCGCGTCACTTGACCTCGGTCCTGGCCGACGGCGATCAGGTCGCCAATGCGGATGGACCGGTCGAGCAGAATGATGAAGCCCGAGATGTAGTTGGCGGCGATCTTTTGCAGGCCCAAGCCGACACCGACACCCAGCGCGCCGCCGAAGACCGAAAGGGTGGTCAGGTCGATGCCGACCATGGGCAAGCCGACCAGCACGGTCAGCACGATCAGCACCGCCTTGATCAGGCGGCCGAGCACCGTGCGCAGATTGGAGTCGAGTCCCGGCGTCGCCATCAGGCGCGCCTCGGCGGCACTGCCCAGCCAAAGCGCGACCAGCAAGGTTGCGAGGACCGTGAACAAGCCCTGCAAGATGAGCCAGAGATTGAGTCGCTGCTTGCCGACCGTGAAGCCGATACCTTCCAGAAAATCAATCAGGTCCGGCAACAAACCGGTAATGTGCAAGGCAACCACGCTCCAGGCCAGCAAGGCAAAACTGCGCTCGAAACTGGTCAGCCAGGGGCCGCGAAAGCTGTGGCGCAACACGAAGAACACGGCACGGATGACGGCCAGCGAGGCCAGCAAAGGGACAGCCAGCGAGAGCAGGTTGACGTGGTGCCACCGGCTCATGACGATTCGCGCCAGCAGCACCAGAACCAGCGCCGACAAGGGGAAGGCCAGACGCTTCAGGCCGCGCTGGCTCAACTGCCACGCCATGGCGCCTTCGCCAACCTCCCGGCGACGGACCACATGGCCGACCAGCCAGGCGACTCCCAGGCAGCAGGCCAGCACGGCCACCTGCCAGATGACGTCGGGCTGCTGCAAATCGCCCCAAAGATCGGCCAGCAGGCTACCCAGCGGTCCGTTGTTATTCATCAGGGAAACGCCTCGGCATGAGAAACGGCCTCGGCCCGGTGGCGGCGCCAATTCTCCAGGTAGGCTCGCGCCAGTGGCGCATTGCCACGCAGGATGACCAGATTCTCCGCATTGCGGGCCTGGGCCGAGAAGGTGAAGTTGTAGCTGCCGGTGACCACCACGGGATCGCTGTCCTCCGCATCGACAAGAATCACTTTGTTGTGGGCGCTAGCGTAGCGCACCTCGAACCAGACCGGGACACCACTGCTGTGCAGGGTATGCAGCAGGCTGCGCGGGTTGCGCGCGGTCTGCTCCTTGTCGGCGAGCACTTCGACCCGCACGCCGCGCCGTCGGGCCTCGCCCAGCGCCCAGCCGATGTTGCGGCTGGTGAACGCATAGGCCTGCACATGAATGGTCCGCCGGGCTTGTTGTATCACCCGTAGCAGCGCGCCCTCGGCATCATCCCAGGGTGTGAACAGCACCTCCACCGTCCCGATGGCCGGCACCGGCCCACTGGCCTGCGCGGGCCACCACGCCAAGGCCAGCAACAGAAGGGCGAGGCGTCTCACTTGCGCCTTTCCAGCACCGCCGCGAAGAAGCCATCCGTGCCGTGGGTGTGCGGCAGCAGACGCAGGTTCTCATCGACATCGATGTCGATGCCCTGTTTGGCCAACACCTCGGCGGCGGACAGCCGCTGGAAATCACCATGGCTGGCGAGGAAGGCATCGACGATGGCCTCGTTCTCCTCCGGCAGAATGCTGCACGTCGCATAGACCAGGCGACCGCCCGCCTTCACCAGCCGCGCAGCCCCGGCCAGAATGTCACCCTGCTTGCGCGTCAGTTCGGCCACCGACTCGGGCGTCTGGCGCCACTTGAGATCCGGGTTGCGCCGCAGGGTGCCCAGCCCCGAACAGGGCGCATCGACCAGCACGCGGTCGATCTTGCCGGCCAGGCGCTTGACGTGGATATCGTTCTCGCCGCTGATGCGCATCGGATGGATGTTGGACAAACCCGCCCGGGCCAGGCGCGGCTTCATCTTGGCGAGCCGCTTCTCGGCCACATCGAACGCGTAGAGCCGACCGGTGGAGCGCATCAGCGCACCGAGCAGCAAGGTCTTGCCGCCGGCGCCGGCACAGAAATCGACCACCATCTCGCCGCGCTTGGGCGCCAGCAGGTAGCCGAGCAACTGACTGCCCTCGTCCTGCACTTCGATCCGGCCGCCGAGATAGAGGGGATGCCGGGCCAGCGAGGGCTTGCCCTTCAGGCGAATGCCCGTCGGCGCGTAGCGGCAGGCCTCGGCCTCCAGGCCCTCGGCGGCCAGTTGCGCCAGCACCTCCTCGCGGCTGGTGTTGAGGGTGTTGACCCGCAAGTCGAGCGGCGCCGGCTGGTTGAGGCCGCGCGCCAGCGTCAGCACATCCCCGGCGGTCATGGTGGCCGACAGCCGCTCGGCCAGCCAGTCCGGCAGGTCGCACTGTTCGGCCAGGGAAAGCTCCGGGTCCGGCCGGGCCTTGATTTCCGCCAGCCAGGCCATGGTCTGTTCGTCGACAGCCTCGGCCAGTTGGCGCTGACTGAAACCCTGCAGCCGCACCAGCGTCGCCAGCACCCGCTGGCGCGGTGTCGCCTCGCCACCGATCAGTCGCTCGATCAGGCGCTTGCGCCGCAACACGGCATAGGCGGTTTCGGCGATGAAGGCGCGCTCGCGCCCGCCCGTCCGCTGCGCGCGAAAGTAGGCCGACAATACACCGTCGGCCGGTTGGTTGAACCGCAACATTTCGGCCGTCGCGGCAACCGCCTCGATCAGCAATTTTGCGTTGATGCGCATCAGGGCGCCCCTTCCATGTTCGAATCGAATTCGAGACTGTCGGCAATCTGTTCATAGACATCGCCCCGCCGATCCACGTAGCGAATCTTGACCGGCAGCAGCGCATCTTCCAGACCCAGCCAGATCTCCGTGGACTCCTTGCTGTTCTCCTGGCTACTGCGGAGACGCACGGTTGCCCGCTCGCCACGCGGGGTGATTACAGCCTCCTGCCCCAGCACCGCGAAATCGTAGCGCTCGACCTTCTTGCCGGTGACGATGGGCAACGAGAACACGTTGGACTCACCCAACATCATCGGCAGTTGGCCGAACATCGACAACATGTCCTGAGCCCCCGGCTCCAGCGGGAAGTCGCGACCGTTGGAAAGCACGACCCGCGTGCCCGGCCAGTCGAAACGTGCCGATTCCGCGCCGCCCTTGTCGCGCTCGATGCGAAACTCGCGCGGCCGCAGGCCGCCGACCACCACGTCGCCCTGCGAGACATTCACCACCCGCACCGGCTTGAACAGGCCGGCCAGTCCGGTGGTCGCGGCGCTGCTGCGCATTTCGTAGGTAAGGCCATCATGCCGCAATTCCTGGATCGCCTCGCCAATGACAAAGCCGCCTTCGCCCATGCTGACCTGGTAACGGATGCGCACGCGACGCGGCAGGGCAATCTCGGCGGGCGGCGGCGGCGCGGGCTGGCTATCCGGCTCGGGCTCGACGGCCAAATCGGGTGCCGGTTCCGGTGCCGGCTCTTCCGCAGCGGGCACGGGAAGTACCGGCGCGGGGCTCGCGGCGACCGGCAAGGTCGGCGCGGGCTTCCGGACGGGTCGCCGCGTGTCCGGCTTCGGTCGAGCCAGCGTTGGGACGACCATTCTCGGCGGAGGCGTCAGGCGGGCTTCGATCGTCACCGGTGTTTCCTGAGAGGTGAGATTTTCAAATATCGGCGCCCGCCACGACGGCGACGTCAGAACACCCAGATGCAACGCCAGCGAGGCCATCAGCGCAAGTAGATACCGACGGCGCGGCTTCATTCCACCGGCGCGATGAACGCCCCGGCGGGCACCGACTCGCCGGCCAGCCGAACGCGGCCATCCATCAGGCGCAATCGCCCTTCGAGAAACCAGCGCACGGCGCGCGGATAAATCAGGTGCTCCTGGGCCAGCACCCGCGCCGCCAGCCTGGCTTCCGTGTCGTCGGTCAGGACCGGCACGGCCGCCTGGATGACGATGGGGCCGGCGTCGAGCGACGGGGTGACGAAATGGACCGTCGCACCATGCAGCTTCACTCCCATCGACAGCGCCGCGGCATGGGTATGCAGACCTGGAAAGGCGGGCAGCAACGAAGGGTGGATATTGAGCAGGCGACCTTCGTAGCCGCGCACAAACGGCTCGCCCAGCACGCGCATGAAGCCGGCCAGCACAACGAGATCCGGGCTGTGGCGGTCGATTTCCCGCGCCAGCGCGGCGTCGAATGCGCCACGATCGGCATACGCCTTGTGATCGACCACGGCGGTTGCCACGCCATGCTCGGCGGCGAAGGCCAGTCCCGCCGCCTCCGGCCGGTTGCTGATCACGGCGGCACATTGTCCCGGCACCTGGGCGGCCAGAATGGCGTCCATGTTGCTGCCGCGCCCGGAAATCAGGATGACATATCGCTTCATTTCAGCCCCGGCACCGGCAGGAAGACGGCCGTCGCCATGTTCTGGATCACCTTGACGACCGTCCGATTGGTCTTGTCGGAGACGACTATCGACAACAAATCCAGATTGCCGATCATCTTGCCGAATTCGCGCTCGAAGCTGAGATTTTGTATCCCCTGCATTTCATTGGTCAGCAGCAGCGGTTTGCCTTCGCCGTCGCGGGTGTTGGCGAGCTTCCAGACCGCGATTTCGACGTTGCGGGCACTGTTGTAAAGCCGTTGCGGATCGATGTCATCGAGCACAAAGAACTCGGCCTTCTCGTTGTAGGCCGCATGGAGCATGCCACCCAGACCGCCGACGAAAGCCGCCACCCGGTCACCCGCGTAGTCCTCGCGCAAGCCCGCCAGGATCGCATCCACGCCACGCTTGCCATCGAGCGCCGGTAGCCGCCAGGCCAGTTGCGGATCGAACAGTTGCGCGACGGCGACGTCCTGGCTCACATGACCGCCCTTCTTCCATTCGCGGGGATTGCGTCGATAGAGTTTCTCGGCCAACAACTTCAGACTGGCAAAGGTGTCGCGCCGATGCACTTCCACCACGCGGTCGATTTCCGTCTTGGCCAGTTGGCTCGGCGCCAGCGTGCCATCTCTCGCGCAAGCCCCGAGAAACAGAACAGCCAAGAGCAGCAAGGCACGCATGTCGCATCTTAGCGCAAGGTGGCAAGTCATCCCCGCGGCACCGGATCAGCGGGACGGGCTGGCCAGGCGCTGCCGCAGCCAGCCGACGACGATCGGCAGGACCGAGATACCAACGATGGCCAGAATGACCACCGAGAGGTTGTTCTTCACCACCGGCAGGTTGCCGAACCAGTACCCGGCCAGGGTCAGGGAACAGACCCAGATGACGCCACCGAGCAGGTCGAAGGCGAAATAGCGCGGATAGGTCATGCGCGCCACGCCGGCGACAAACGGAGCGAAGGTGCGCACCAGCGGAATGAAGCGGGCCAGCGTCATGGTCAGGCCGCCCCAGCGCTCGTAGAAGCCATGGGCCTTGTCATAGGCGGCACGATTGAAGAAACGCGGTGAGCCGCCACCCCAGTGCAGCACCTTGAGGCCGAACCAGCGGCCGACCCAGTAGTTGGTATTGTCGCCCAGCACCGCCGCCGCCAGCAGCACCCCGATCAGGATGCCGATGTCCATGCCGCCGCCGCTGGTGGCGGCCAGCGCCCCCGCCACAAAAAGCAATGAATCGCCGGGCAGGAACGGCATCACCACCAAGCCCGTCTCGCAGAAGATGATTGCGAACAGGATCGCGTAGATCCAGGTGCCGTACTGCGCCACCAAGACCGCCAGATGGCGGTCCAGGTGCAGGACGATATCTATGAATTGGCTCAGGAATTCCATGGGGCGCGTAGTGTAACCCAACCCCTATAATGCCCGGCCATGCCACGAATCCAGCCTTTGCCCGACCTCCTGATCAGCCAGATCGCCGCGGGCGAGGTGGTCGAACGGCCGGCATCGGTGCTCAAGGAACTGATCGAGAACAGCCTGGACGCCGGCGCCAGCCGCATCGACGTGCAACTGGAAGATGGCGGCGTGAAGCTGATCCGGGTCGCCGACGACGGCGGCGGCATCGAACCGGACGATCTGCTCCTGGCCCTGGCCCGCCATGCCACCAGCAAAATTGCCAGCCTGGCCGATCTGGAACGGGTCGGCAGCTACGGCTTTCGCGGCGAAGCGCTGGCCTCGATCGCCTCGGTGGCGCGGGTCGTGCTGACCAGCCGAACACCGGCCCGCGACCACGCCTGGCGCGTGCGCGACGCGAGCGTGCTCGAACCAGCCGCGCTGGAGAGTGGCACGGTGGTCGAGGTGGCCGATCTGTATTTCAATACGCCGGCGCGGCGCAAGTTCCTGAAGACCGAGGCGACCGAGTATGCCCACTGCGACGACGTCTTGCGCCGCATGGCGCTGGCCAGGCCGGACGTCGCCTTCAGCCTCGCGCACAATCGCAACGTCCGGCGTCGCCTGCCGGTCGCCAGTGTCGCCAAGCGGCTGACCGAACTGTTCGGCGCGGACTTCCCCGCGCGGATGCGCACGGTGGAGGCGGCGGCAGGACCACTCTTGCTGACCGGCTACGCCGCCCTGCCCGCCTATTCGAAGGCATCGCGCGACGAGCAGTTCTTCTTCGTCAATGGCCGTTTCGTCCGCGACAAGCTGCTCGCCCATGCCGCCCGCGAGGCCTACGCCGACGTGCTGCACGGCTCGCGCCACCCGGCCTACGTGCTGTTCCTGAGCATCGATCCCGCCGCCGTCGACGTCAATGTCCATCCGGCCAAGACGGAAGTACGCTTTCGCGACGCGCGGGGCGTGCACCAGTTCGTCTTCCACGCGCTGACACGGGCGCTGGCGGCGCCCATTGCCGCACCCATTGTCACTCCCGTTGCCGCCCACGATTCCGCCACACAGGCCACCGCACCCAGCGCGCGGACATTTGCCTTCCCGCCACAGCGCCAGCACGCGTTCGCCGTCGAGGAACCACGCGCCGCCGCCACCTATCTGGAGTTCGCCCGCGAGGCCTATGCCGGGGCCCCGCCACCCGCCACGCCGCAAGGTGCGGCGCCCCCCCTCGGCTACGCCATCGCCCAGTTGCATGGCCTCTACATCCTGGCCCAGAACGAGGCGGGGCTGGTGCTGGTCGATCAGCATGCCGCGCATGAACGCATTCTCTACGAGCGACTGAAGACGACGCTCGATGCCGGGCCGCCGCCCACGCAGACACTGCTGGTGCCGGCGCTGATCGCCGCCAGCGACAAGGAAATGGCGCTGGCCGCCGAGGAAGCCGAGACGTTCGCGCAACTAGGCTTGCGGCTCTCACCGGCCGGTCCATGTGAACTCGCGGTACGGGCGGTGCCGGCGCTGCTCGCCGGCGGCGATATCGCGGCATTGGTCCGCTCGCTGTTGGCGGAACTGGCCGAGCATCCGGCCAGCCAGGTCATTGCCGCGCGCCGCAACGAACTGCTGGCGACCATGGCCTGCCACGGCGCGGTGCGCGGCCGGCGTTCGCTGACCGTACCGGAGATGAACGCCCTGCTGCGCGACATGGAGGCGACCGACCGCGCCGACCAATGCAACCACGGCCGGCCGACCTGGCGCCAGATCAGCCTCGCCGAGATCGACAAGCTTTTCCTGCGCGGCCAATGACCGCGTTACCCCCCGCCATCCTGCTGATGGGACCGACGGCCAGCGGCAAGACGGCGCTGGCCATGGCCATTGCCGAACGGTTCCCGGTCGACCTGGTCAGCGTGGACTCGGCCCAGGTGTTCCGCGACATGGACATCGGCACCGCCAAGCCCGACCCGGCGACGCTGGCGCGCCATCCGCACCGTCTGATCGACCTCATCACCCCCGAGGAAAGCTACTCCGCCGCCCGCTTCCGTACCGACGCTCTGGGCGAGATGGCCGGCATCTCCGCCACTGGCCGCATCCCGCTGCTGGTTGGCGGTACCATGCTCTACTTCAAGGCGCTGCGCGAAGGGCTGGCCGATCTGCCCGAGGCGGACCCCGCCTTGCGCGCCACCATTGACGCGGAAGCGGCCCTACGCGGCTGGCCGGCGCTGCACGCGGAGCTGGCCCGGGCCGACCCGGCGACGGCGGCACGGCTGGCGCCAACCGACGCCCAGCGCATCCAGCGCGCCGTCGAAATCGTGCGGGCAACCGGCAGGCCACTTGGCGACTACTTCGCCGCCCAGCCCAGTGCCACGCTGCCCTATCGCGCCTTGTCGCTCGCCCTCGTGCCCTCGGATCGCGCCGTGCTGCATGAGCGGATCGCACACCGCTTCGACGAGATGCTCGCCGCCGGCCTGGTCGCCGAGATTGAGATGCTACGAACGCGGTATCGGCTTCATGCGGGCTTGCCGTCGATGCGCTGTGTCGGCTATCGACAGGTCTGGTCCATGCTCGAAGGGGAAATGCCCAAGGCGGAACTGCGCGACAGGGGTATCTTCGCCACCCGCCAGTTCGCCAAGCGGCAACTGACGTGGCTAAGATCGACGCCGGGAGTCGAAACCCTGGATGCGCTCAACCCGGCGACGAAGGAGCGGGCGCTGGATCGAATCGCCCGCTGGCTCGCCTAAATCACCAGCGTCTGAGCCTGCCCCGGCTTGCTGGTTTCGATGCGGCCGATGCGAAATACCTGCTCGCCGGCGGCGCCGAGCAGTTCGACCGCCTGACGCTCATGCTCCGGCGCCACCACGACGACCATGCCGATGCCGCAGTTGAAGACGCGATGCATCTCGCCGTCGGCCACGTTGCCTTCGCGTCGCAGCCACTGGAAGAGCGGCGGCAGCGGCCAGGCGTCGCGGTCCAGCACGGCGGTCAGGCTTGGTTGCAGAATGCGCGGAATGTTGTCCAGAAGGCCGCCGCCGGTGATGTGCGCCAGCCCCTTGACCGGCAGGGACTGCATCAGCGCCAGCAAGGGCTTGACATAGATGCGGGTCGGCGCGAGTACCGCCTGGGCCAGCGTCTTGCCATGAAAATTGGCGCTCAGATCAGGCTTGGCCCGCTCGATGATGCGGCGGATCAGCGAATAGCCGTTGGAGTGGGCGCCGGACGAGGCCAGCCCGAGGACGACGTCGCCCGGCCGGATGCCGGTGCCGTCGATGATCTTCGACTTCTCCACCGCGCCGACGGCAAACCCGGCCAGATCGTATTCGCCGTCGGGATACATGCCGGGCATTTCCGCGGTTTCGCCACCGATCAGCGCGCAGCCGGCCAATTCGCAGCCCTTGGCGATGCCTTCGACGACTTGGGCGGCCACATTCACATCGAGCTTGCCGCAGGCGAAATAGTCGAGAAAGAACAGCGGCTCGGCGCCCTGCACCAGGATGTCATTGACGCTCATGGCCACCAGATCCTGGCCGATGGTGTCATGCTTGTTCAATTGAAAAGCCAGCTTGAGCTTGGTGCCGACGCCATCGGTGCCGGCGACGAGCACCGGCTCGTGGAACTTCTTGGAGATCTCGAACAGGGCGCCGAAACCACCGATACCGGCCAGCACTTCGGGACGCATGGTGCGCTTGGCGGCGGGTTTGATGCGTTCGACAAGGGCATCGCCGGCATCGATATCGACACCGGCATCGCGATAGGTTAGGGCGTCGCTCAAGTTGAAGTCCTCAGGTGGGCCGGATAAAGTGCTGTCTTTGTCGCGCGGACGAGCTGTTCCCGTTTGCCAGTACTCTTTCCCGCGCGCCGCGAACCTCAAGATTTTACCGGAAATGTCCGCCAGCCCCGAGCCCCCGATCAGCCAATTGTCGCCCCGTCTGCAAACCGCGCTCTGGATTGGCGTGGGTCTGCTTGTGCTCTGGCTGTTCTACCTGCTGGGGCCGATCCTGACCCCCTTTCTGCTCGCCGGCATGCTGGCCTACGTCTGCAATCCGCTGGTGGACCGACTTCAGGCGCTGCGTCTGCCGCGCGTACTGGCCGTGCTGGCGGTGATGCTCCTGGTCTTGGCCGTGCTGGCCGGCTTGGTGCTGATCATGATTCCGCTGCTGACCGAGGAAGGGACCGTGATCGCCGAACGGCTGCCGGAAGTGGTGACGCTGGCCAACGAGAAGCTGCTGCCCTGGCTGCGCGCCAACTTCGGCATTCGCTTGCGCTTCGATCCCGTCGCGCTGAAAAAGCTGGCGGCGGAGAACATGGACAGCTTGCAGACCGTCGCCCAGCACGTGTTCCAGTCACTCAAGATCGGCGGCATCGCGGTGTTCGGCCTGCTGATCAACCTGCTGCTCACACCCGTGGTGATGTTCTATCTGCTCATGGACTGGAACACTCTGGTGACGCGGCTGGAAAACGCCATTCCGCGCGCATGGCACGACAGCACGGTCGCCTTTGCCCGTGACGCGGATACCGTGCTGTCGCAGTTCCTGCGCGGTCAGCTCCTGGTCATGGTCACCCTGGCCGTCTATTACAGCGCCGCGCTCTGGATCGTCGACCTGCCATCGGCCCTGGCCATTGGCCTGCTGACCGGCTTTCTGATCTTCGTCCCCTACCTGGGCTTCGTCACCGGCTTTGTCCTGGCGCTGCTGGTCGCCGTACTGCAATTCGACGGCCTGGGCCCGATCGTCGCCGTGCTGGCGGTATTCGGCATTGGCCAGTTGCTGGAAAGCTTTCTCCTCACTCCCTTCCTGGTCGGGGATCGCATCGGCCTGCATCCGCTGGCGGTCATTTTTGCCTTGATGGCCTTTGGCCAACTGTTTGGCTTCGTCGGCATACTGCTGGCCCTGCCCGCCTCGGCAGTCCTGCTGGTCGCCTTGCGCGAACTGCGTACCGGCTACCTGGCAAGCCGCTTCTATCGGGGCAATGGCGGAGACCCGGCGTGACGCAGCTCTTGCTGAATCTCAAGCCGGACCAGCCGCCGTCGCTGGCGGGCTACGTCGCCGGCGGCAACACCGAACTGCTCAGCCGGCTGCGCGGGCTGGCCGACCGCGGCAGTTTCGACGCCATCTACCTTTGGGGAGCGGCAGGCTGCGGCAAGAGCCACCTGTTGGCGGCGACGGTCAACGAAGCGGCCAACCGCCGCCCGACCAGCCTGCTGGCCGCCGCCGATCTGGCCGCCGAGATTGCCGCGACGCCGGGCGCCCTGTTGGCCATCGATGATGTGCAAGCGCTCAACGACACCGCGCAGATCGCGCTGTTCCGCGTCTTCAACGCCGCCCGTCTGGCCGGGCTCGCGCTGCTGCTGTCCGGCGCCAAGCCACCGTCACGCCTGGCGCTGCGCGAAGACCTGCGCACCCGTATTGGCCAGATGTTGGTGTTCGAGGTAAAGCCGCTCACCGACGACGAGAAGTCGGCGGCGCTGCGCCGCCACGCCTTGTTGCGCGGTATGCGCGTGGACGACGGTCTGGTGCACTACCTGCTCTCGCGCGGCCGCCGCGACCTCAATTCCTTGATGGCGGTCCTCGACAGCCTGGATCGCGCCACCCTGGAACGGCAGCGGCCGGCCACGCTGCCGCTCTTGAAGGAAGTCATGCAACTGCAACTGGAACAAGACGAAGCCAAACCATGAACCTGGTACTTTTTGACTTGGACAACACCCTGCTGTCCGGCGATTCGGACTTCGAGTGGGCGCAGTTTCTCATCGCCCAGGGCGTGGTGGACCGGGAAGTTCACGAGGCGAAGAACCTGGAGTTCTACGAGCACTACCAGGCCGGCACGCTGGACATTGGCGCCTTTCTCGATTTCCAGCTCGCACCGCTGGCGCGGCATGCGCGGGAGGAGCTGGATGCCTGGCACCAGGAGTTCATGGAGACCCGCATTCGACCGCTGATCGGTTTTCCGGCGCGCGAACTGGTTCGACGCCATCTCCGCGCCGATGACTTGGTGGCCATCGTCACCGCCACCAACAGCTTCGTCACCGGTCCCATTGCCCGCGAATTCGGCATCGCGCACCTGGTCGCCACCATTCCGGCGCACGAGAACGGCCGCTTCACCGGCAAGCCGCGCGGTACACCAAGCTTCAAGGGCGGCAAGATCGATCGTGTCGAAGCCTGGCTGGAATCGCTCGGCCTGTGGTGGGGATCCTTCGGACAGAGCTGGTTCTACAGCGATTCCCACAACGACCTGCCCTTGATGTCCAAGGTCAGCCACCCGGTGGCGGTCGATCCCGACGAGACACTGCGCCGACATGCCGAAAGGCAGGGTTGGCCAGCTATCAGCCTAAGGGCTTGATTCAGGTATCATTGCCGCCTTTTCGAGCCTCACCCCATACGAATGATCCGCAAGCTGTTGCGCCGCGTATTTCTGCGCGGCGAACCCGCCAAACGCAAGGCCGAGACCATCCCGGCGTCTCGCCACGGCATTCGTCGCCAGCAGGTGTCGCCCGGCGCCCGGCGCACCTGCGAAGCCCTTCAGCAGGCCGGTTTCAAGGCCTACGTGGTCGGCGGCGCGGTGCGCGACCTGATCGCCGGCATTCCGCCCAAGGACTACGACCTCGCCACCGACGCCACACCCGACCAGGTGCGCGGCCTGTTCCGGCGCAGCCGCGTCATCGGTCGGCGCTTCCAGATCGTGCACGTCATGCAGGGGCCGGAAACGCTGGAGGTATCGACCTTTCGCGCCGCCCATGACGGCGACACGCTCAAGGACGAGCATGGCCGGGTGTTGCGCGACAACGTCTGGGGCAGCATCGAGGAAGACGCCGCGCGGCGCGATTTCACGATCAACGCCCTCTACTACGATCCGACCAGTGAAACGGTGCTCGACTATCACCGCGGCGTCGAGGACATACAGCACAAGACGCTGCGCATGATCGGCGACCCGCGCGCCCGCTACCGCGAGGATCCGGTGCGCATGTTGCGCGCCGTCCGCCTGGCCGCCAAGCTTGACCTGCGTCTCGACCCGATGGTGCAGGCCCCGATCCGGGAAATGGCCGACCTGATGGACAACGTGCCGGCGGCGCGGCTGTTCGACGAGATGCTCAAGTTGCTGTTTTCCGGACATGCCGTCGCGTGCGTCAAGCGGCTGCGCGACGAGGGCCTTCATCACGGTCTGCTGCCGCTGCTGGACGTCATTCTCGAACAACCGATGGGCGAGAAGTTCGTCATGCTGTCCCTGGCCAGCACCGACGAGCGGATCCGGGCCGACAAGCCGGTGTCGCCCGGTTTCCTGTTCGCCACCCTGCTCTGGCATGAAGTACTGGCCGCCTGGGACGCGCGCAAGAAGACCGGCGAACCGGCCATGCCAGCCATGTACGCCGCGATGGACCAGGTACTGGACCAGCAAGGCGAGAAGCTGGCCATCACCAAGCGCATCGTCGGCGACATCAAGGACATCTGGTCGCTTCAGCCGCGCTTCGAGAAGCGCGCCGGTCGCGCCCCGGCTCGGCTCATCGAGCAATCCCGCTTCCGCGCCGCCTGGGATTTCCTGGTGCTGCGTGCCGAGAGCGGCGAAGCACCCAAGGAATTGGCCGAATGGTGGGGCGAGTTCCAGCATGCCGGCTTCGAGCGGCGCGAGGAGATGCTGCTGCCCGATACCGCCAAGAAGCGCCGCCGCGGACGCGGCAGGGGTCGCAAAGGGTCCGAGGAAGCCGGCAGCGCCCCCGGCATGGCGGAGTGATCGAGTGATTCGCGCCTACGTTGCCCTGGGTTCCAACCTGGGCAACCCCGTATCGACCATCGAAGACGCCATCGAAGCCCTGGCCGCCTTGCGCGGCTCGCTGCTCAAGGCCATTTCGTCGCTCTATCGCACGGCGCCGGTGGGACTGAAGCGCCAGCCGGATTTCATCAACGCCGTGGTGGCGCTCGACACCCGGCTCGATCCGGGCGAATTGCTCGACGAGCTGTTCGCCCTCGAGGCGAAATTCGGCCGCGTCCGCACCCCCGGCAGCATCAGGAACGCCCCGCGCACACTCGACCTCGATCTGCTCTGCTATGGAGAAGTGACACGGCAGACCGCGGCGCTTACCCTGCCCCACCCACGCATGCACGAACGGGCCTTCGTGCTGGCGCCTCTGGCTGAAATCGCCCCCGATCTGGTGATACCCGGCCACGGTCCGATCGTTTCACTGCTGGCGGCCTGCGCCGACCAGCGCATCCATCCACTGACACGGCGGTGAACGGATTGCCCGTCGTCCTTCAGACGGCGCTGCTGCTGGCGGCATCGAACGTCTTCATGACATTCGCCTGGTATGCCCACCTGAAGAATCTCAACGACCGCCCCTGGTGGATCGCGGCGCTGGCCTCGTGGGGCATCGCCCTGTTCGAATACCTGATCCAGGTGCCAGCCAACCGCATCGGCCACCAGGAACTCGACCTCGGCCAACTGAAGATCCTCCAGGAAGCGATCACCCTGACCATCTTCGTGCCGTTTGCAATCCTTTACATGGAACAACCCTTGAAGCTTGACTACCTGTGGGCGGGGTTGTGTATTCTGGGCGCCGTCTACTTCATCTTCCGGGGACCCTGATGACCTATCTGGCCAGCAACAAGCCAATCACGCTGCCCGAACTGGCCCGCATGAAGCGGGATGGCGAGAAGATCGCCATGCTGACCGGCTACGACGCCAGCTTTGCCGCCCTGGAAGACCGCTGCGGGGTGGACATGATCCTGATCGGCGATTCGCTCGGCAACGTCATCCAGGGCAAGACATCGACACTGCCGGTGACCATGGAGCAGATGGTCTATCACACGGAATGCGTCGGCCCCATGGCCAATCGCCCGATGGTGGTCGCCGACCTGCCGTTCGGCGCTTACCATGAGTCGAAGGAGCAGGCGATCCGCAATGCCGGGCGACTTCTGGCCGTCGGCGCCGAAATGGTGAAGCTCGAAGGCGGCGAAGTGATGGCCGAAACAGTGCGCTTCATGGTCGAGCGGGGGGTACCCGTTTGTGCCCACATCGGCCTGACGCCCCAGTCGGTGCACGCGCTGGGCGGCTACCGGGTCCAGGGCCGCGACGAGGCGGGCGCCACCCGCATGCGAGCCGACGCCGTGGCCCTGGAGCAGGCCGGCGCGGCGGTGATGGTGCTGGAAATGGTGCCCTCGCCCCTGGCGGCGGAGATCACCCGCTCGCTCAGGGCCTGTGCCACCATCGGCATCGGCGCCGGGCCGGATTGCGACGGTCAGGTGCTGGTGCTTTACGACATGCTGGGGCTGTACCCGGGCAAGAAGGGTCGCTTCGTCAAGGACTTCATGACCGAGGCACAAAGCATCGAGGGCGCCGTCAAGGCCTATGTCGAAGCCGTCAAGGACGGCTCCTTCCCCGCGCCGGAGCATTGTTACTGATGCAAGTCCACTCGAGCATCGCCGGCCTGCGGGCCGCGCTGAAAGACGCCGGGCGTGTTGCGCTGGTGCCGACCATGGGCAACCTGCACGAAGGCCATATCGCGCTGATGAGGCAGGCGCGCGGACACGGCGACTCCGTGGTGGCAACCATCTTCGTCAATCGGCTTCAGTTCCGTCCCGGTGAGGATTTCGAAAAGTACCCCCGCACCTTTCAGGCGGACTGCGAATTGCTTGAAGCCGCCGGGGTCGATCATCTCTTCGCCCCCGCGGAGACCGAGATGTATCCCCGGCCGCAGACCTACCATGTGGAACCGCCGGCGGACCAAGCCGGGATACTCGACGGCGAGTTCCGCCCCGGACATTTTCGCGGTGTGGCGACGGTGGTCATGAAGCTGTTCCAGATCGTCCGGCCCGACGCGGCGCTGTTCGGCAAGAAGGACTATCAGCAATTGATGGTGATTCGCAACATGGTCGCCGACCTGAACCTGGCCATGGACATCGTCGCCGGCGAGACGGTTCGGGCGCCCGATGGCCTGGCGCTCTCGTCGCGCAACGGCTACCTGACCGGTGCTGAGCGGGCGGAAGCACCACGCCTGTTCCGGACTCTAACGAAAGTGGTAGAAGAACTGCGCCATGGAAACCCCGACCACCAGGGGCTCGAACAGCGGGCCACGGTCGAACTGGCCACTGCGGGCTGGTCGCCGGACTATGTTGCAATCCGCAAAAAGATTGATCTACAATTGCCGACCGCTCACGATTCCGGATTGGTGGTGTTGGCCGCGGCGCGTCTAGGCAGCACGCGCCTCATCGACAATCTGGAAGTCTAGGGCACCACGATGCGCTCAGGCCGGTGGTGCGCCAGTAGCAGGACTAGGGGATGCGTCTCTTGGCACATCCGGTGATTGGCGCCTTTGCCTGAGAAAGAGCCGACAATGCAACGCACGATGCTGAAATCCAAACTGCACCGCGTCACCGTGACGCAGGCCGAACTGCATTACGAGGGTTCCTGCGCCATCGACGAAGACCTGCTCGATGCCGCCGATATCAAGGAATACCAGCAGATCGAGATCTGGAACGTCAATAACGGCGAACGTTTCACCACCTACGCCATCAAGGCCGAGCGCGGCACCGGCACCATTTCGGTGAACGGCGCCGCCGCCCGCAAGGCCGCGCCGGGCGACCTGATCATCATCGCCAGCTTTGCCGCGTACAACGAACTCGAACTGACCAAGTTCGAGCCGGATCTGGTGTACGTGGATGCGCGCAACCGCATCACGCGCCACAGCCGCCGGATTCCGGTGCAAGTGGCCGCCTGACCCCTCCGTAGTTGCGACGCCAGGCCCCTCTACTTGAAGGACGAGGGGTCAAGCCCGTGCCGGGCGAGCAATTTGTAGAACTCGGTACGGTTGCGTTCGGCAATGCGGGCAGCCCGTGCCACGTTGCCGCCTGTGCTCTGCAACAGTCGTTCGAGGTAATCACGCTCGAAAGAGCGCCGCGCCTCGTCGAATCCCGCCAGAGCATCGGCGGTTTCCTCCTGCAACAGGCGCTGAACAAGCGAAGCGGGCACCAGTGGCGTTACCGACAGGCGTAGCGCCTGCTCGAGCACGTTTTCCAGCTGCCGCACGTTGCCCGGCCAGGAGGCCTCCTGCACCAGTGCCAACGCTTCCGGCGACAGGCGCCGGTCGCCGCCGTGACGCTCGACGAAATGGGCGGCCAGCACCGGAATATCCTCGGGCCTTTCCGCCAGCGAGGGTACCCGAAGGGTTGTGGCCGCCAAAGCGTAGTAGAGGTCCGACCGGAAACCACCGTCGCGGATGGCCCGGTCGAGCGCCATCGTGCTGGCGGCCATCACCCGTACATCGGGCAGGCCGGAGCGCGATCGGCCGAATAGCTGGGTTCCACCATGGACGAGCGGCAACAATCGGGCCTGAGTTGCCGGCGACAGGATGCCCACCTCGTCGATGAACAGCGTGCCCCCTTGCGCCTCGCGCAGCGCGTTACCGCCACCGAACAACTGCTTTTCCAGTTCCGCCTCGGACAGCGCACCGCAAGACAGCGTAACAAAGGCCTTCTTGGACCGCGGGCTGGCGCGATGCACCGCTCTGGCCAGGGTAGCCTTGCCGGCACCGGCCGGCCCGGCGATCAGCAATGGTCCCGGGTCGTCGGCCACTCGACTCGCCTGGCGCAACAACTCATCCATGACGGCGCTGCGCGAAACGATCTCTTCCCGCCAGCGGCTATTGGCGCCGTCCGACAAGACGGGCGGCGACAGGGCTACGGCGGCGGCCACCCGATCCAGCAACTCGCGGCCGTCGAATGGTTTGGTCAGGAAGCCGAACGCGCCACGCTGGGTCGCGGCGACGGCATCGGGAATCGTGCCGTGCGCGGTAAGGATGATCACGGGCAGACTGGGCGCTTCCGCGTGAAGGCGGGCGAAGAGGGCATGACCATCCATGCCCTCCATGCGCAAGTCGGTAATCACGGCCTGGGGATGATCGGCATGAAAGCGCTCGAGCGCTTCAGTACCCGAGGCCGCCTGGGTCACGGCATAGCCACCCACAGTCAGGCGAACGCCGATCAGGTGCAGCAAGTCCGGGTCGTCGTCGACCACCAGGATTTTCGGGCGAGTTTTGTCGGTCATATCAACGTCTGGGCTGGCGGCGGGTGTCACGGTCGATGGCCCGCAGGGCGTCGAGCTTCTGCTGCAACTCGTCGAGTCTCTTCTGACTCTCATGCAAGGCGGCTTCAGTGCGACGGTACTCTTCGTTGAGAAGGTTGTAGCGACGATGTCCATCGTTCAACTGCGCCGAAAGCTTTTCTACTCTTAGCCGCAGTTCCTTGACCACCGGATCTTCCGGCGGCGGAGAAACGGGAACCTCCTCGACCGGCGCGGGACTCGTCGTCACCTCCACGGGCGGCACACTGCCGCAGGCGACCAGATACACGCAGACCAAAGCTCCGCCCAGCCGTGATGCGGACACGCGAATCATGACGCCCCTCCGGCCACCGGTAGCGTCAAACGGAAATGGGTGCCAGTCGGCACGTCCATCAATTCCAGGGTACCGCGATGGGCGGCGGCAAACTCACGGGCAATGGCCAAGCCCAGGCCGACGCCGGCCACGCCCCGAGCATTGGCGCTGCGATAGAAGGGCTCGAAGACCTGCCCACGCTCGTTCGCCGGAATACCCGGCCCCTGATCCATGACGTCGAGTACCGCCTGCCTTTGCTGGCGTACCAGGGAAATCTCCACCGCCCCACCCTCGGGCGAAAACTTGATCGCGTTCGATACCAAATTATCAACCACCGTCGTCAATTCCTCGCGTCCTCCAGAAACCGTGAGCGGCGCCAGCGCGCCGGCGAAGCGCAGGCGTTTGCTGCGTGCCGCCAACTGGTGCGTGGTCACCACCTGCTGAACCAATTCGTCGAAGCGCAGGCGCACCGATTCGATACGCTCGCCGGCATGACCAACCTGCTGGAGTTTCAGCAAACTGTCGATCAAACCCTGTAGCCGCAGGGCGTTGCTGCTCATGATACCGACGATCTTTTCCTGTCCCTCGTTGAGCGGCCCGGCGGCCCGTTCCGTCAACAGGCTCGACCCCTCGCGCAAGGCGGCCAACGGTGTCTTGAGTTCGTGGGATACATGGCGCAGGACCAGAGTCCGCTGCTCCTCCAGCGCCAGCAGCCGACGACGCAGCCAGTCCAGGCGGCGTCCCACCTCGCGGATGTCCTCGGGCCCCGTCAAATGGATTTCTTTGTCCAGCTTGCCTTCGCCCAGCGCCTGAACCGCGCTCTCGAACCCCCACAACACGCGGGCCAACCGCGGCCGGGCGAAAACCACCAGCAGCAGCACCACCGCCAGCCCCAGGACCATGGCCAGGAGCAAGCGCTGACGCAATGCGTCGACCGTGGCGCGAAACGCACTCAACTCCCGATCGGCGATGTGTCCGGCTTCTTCGGTCAGTTTGACAAAGCGTCCATTCAACTCGACCAACTCGCCGAGTAGATCATGGCCCGACTTGCGTGCCGTCTGAAACTCGGCAAAGGCCGCCGCCTCGACATCCAGAATGGCCAGAACCCGCTCGCGAAGCTCGGCCAGCAACGGAATTGCCGCATATTCCCGACAGACGACCAGCCACCCGTTGCGCGCCGCCCCATAGTCGTCGCGCAGCGACGCGTCGCCGAGTACCTCGTACTGCCTGAGGATGCGCTCCATGGCGCTCATCTCCTCGAGCAACTCGTGACCATGGCGTGACGCCAGCGAAGCCTCGCGAGTCAGCGTTTCGCTGCGGTCGGTCAACTCCCCGATGCCAAAAAACACAAAGACGATCGCGACCAGCAACGGCAATGCCACCAGGACATTGCCGAGCAGGATCAGTCGCAACAGGGAACGCGGATAGAACTGCCTCACGGACGCCATGGTAGCGCTTCGCCAGCCACGCCGAGGATGTCGGGGTATTGCGACGGTTGACGCCCACTGCTAGCGGGGCGGCGGCGCTCGGTCGATTCCCGCCAACGCCGCGCCGGGGCCCAGACCACGCTTCTTGAACCAGCCCGCGTTCATCTCCAGCGCATAACGTGCCGGCTTGACCGCGCAGTGGTTGTCCTCGCTCTGGGGCCGCATTTCCTCGACGTTGATGATGCGACCCTGCTCATCCATGAACGCCACCGAAAGTGGTAGCAGCGTGTTCTTCATCCACATGCAGTGCCGCGCATAGTCTTCGAAGACAAACAGCATGCCGCGATGCGCCGGCATCGACCGGCGCATCATCAGGCCGCGCATGCGCGCCTCCTGGGTATTGACCACCTCGGCCTCGATGCGGTGCATGCCGGCGGTCAGTTCCAGCACAGGCAAGTCCTGAGCCATCGCGATCAGCGGCGCCACGGCCGCCATGGCAACCAGCAACGTACGGTGGAAATGCATCATCTGGCTCCGGGGGATCTAGAGGAAACGATCGAGAATCCGCCGACTGGTCCGATCGAGGGCCTGGACGTCGCGAATCAGGAAATGGATGCCATTGCTGTCGGCGATCACCAACGCGGAACCACCCAGCCGGCGGATGTCCTCCTCGCCCTTGAGCACCAGCGTGGTGTCGCCGCGGTCCGTGGTCACCCGCCAGGTGCTGGGCGTGGCGAAACTCGAAACGTCGGCAATGCGCCGGATTTCCGGCATGAATTCGCGGTTGGCCAGTTCCTCGTCGATCAGGACACGGCTGTCCGCCGGCAGGTCGGCCAGCCGGTCGATCCAGGCGACTTCATGGCCATCCACCCCGACCAGGGCAATGCCCTCGTCGGGCGCGGCCAGCGGAAAGGCCCGCACCGGCAGGACACCCTCCTCGACCTTGCCGCCGGCGTCGGTGAACACCAGACGGCCGAAACTGTTGCGCGCCAACTGGAAGTTACAGGACGGCATGGACTCTCTCCTCCGTCGGCAGCCGGCGCTCGATCATCTCGGTATCGACATTGCGCGCCTGGGCCTGGTAGAGCCGATAGTAATGTCCTTCGCGCGCCATCAGCTCGTCGTGATTGCCTGTCTCGACCACCTGACCCCGATCCATGACGACCAGGCGGTCGGCCTTGCGCAAGGTCGACAGGCGGTGGGCGATGGCAATGGTCGTCCGGCCGCGCACCAGATTGTCCAGGGCCTTCTGGATCTCCTTCTCCGTTTCGGTGTCCACCGACGAGGTCGCCTCGTCGAGAATGAGGATGCGCGGATCAATCAGCAGCGCGCGGGCAATCGAGATACGCTGACGCTCGCCCCCGGAAAGGCCCTGCCCCCGCTCGCCGACCAGCGAATCGTAGCCATGGGTCAGGCGCAAGATGAATTCGTGGGCATGCGCGGCCCTCGCGGCGGCAACGATTTCCTCGCGTGTGGCATCCGGCTTGCCGTAGGCGATGTTTTCCGCAATGGTGCCGAAGAACAGGAAGGGCTCCTGCAACACCAGACCGATATGGCGTCGATACTCCGCCACCGGCAGCGAGCGAATATCGACACCGTCGACGCGAATGGACCCCTCGCTGACGTCGTAAAAGCGACAGATCAGGTTGACCATGGTGCTCTTGCCCGAGCCGCTGTGACCGACCAGACCAATCATCTCGCCTGGCTGGATGTTCAGGCTGACGCCACGGATGATGGCCCGATTGCCGTAGCGAAAGCCGGCGTCGCGGACCTCGATCTGGCCACTGATGGCGGCCAGGTGTACCGGATTGGCCGGTTCGGGCACGCTGGAAACATGATCGAGGATATCGAAGATGCGTTTGGCGCCGGCCGCCGCCTTCTGCGTCACCGAAACGATGCGGCTCATGGAATCGAGCCGCGTGTAGAAGCGGCTGATGTAAGCGAGAAAGGCCGACAGGACGCCGACCGTGATTTCATCGCGGGAAATCTGCCAGATGCCAAACGCCCAGACGACCAGCAGGCCGATCTCGGTGAGCAGCGAAACCGTCGGCGAGAACAACGACCAGACCCGGTTCAGCTTGTCATTGACCGCCAGGTTGTGTCGATTCGCCTCGCGGAAGCGCTCGGCCTCGCGGCTTTCCTGGGCGAATGCCTTGACGACGCGTATGCCGGGAATGGTGTCGGCCAGCACATTGGTCACCTGGGACCAGACCCGGTCGATCTTCTCGAAGCCGGTACGCAGCTTGTCGCGGACGACATGGATCATCCAGGCGATGAAAGGTAGCGGCACCAGCGTCACCAAGGCCAGCCATGGGTTGATCGAGAACAGAATCACCGCGGTCATCAGGATCATCAACACATCGGTGGCGAAGTCGAGCAGGTGCAGCGAGATGAAGACGTTGATGCGGTCCGTCTCGGAGCCGATGCGCGCCATCAGGTCGCCGGTGCGCTTGCCGCCGAAGTATTCAAGCGACAGGCGCAACAGGTGCTCATAGGTGGTGGTGCGCAGATCGGCGCCGATTCGTTCCGACACCAGCGCCAGAATATAGGTGCGGGCCCAGCCCAGGCCCCAGGCCAGCAGCGCCGAGCCAAGCAGGCCGCCCATGTAGAGCGCTACCAGCCCGGCATCGATCGGCGTGCCGTTCTGGTAAGGGATCAGCACCTTGTCCATGATCGGCATGGTCAGATAGGGGGGCACCAGCGTCGCCGCCGTGGCGGCCAGGGTCAACAGGAAGCCGGCCAGCAGCTGGCCTTGATAGGGCTTGGCGAAGCGCCAGAGACGCAACAGTGTCCAGGTCGAAGGCGGCGTGTGGATTTCGCGGCTACAGATCGGGCATTCCTCGCACCCCGGCTCCAGCGGCGCCTTGCATTGCGGGCAAACCGCTTCGGTCGCTCGCTCAACCGGCCGGCCAGTCAGCCGGCTCGCCGATTGCCGGCCGAATTGTTCGATCAGGCGGTGCGCCGAAATGTCGTGGGTCAGCGTATAGCGCCAGCAGGCCAGACGCGCCGTCTCGTCGGCCAGTTCCAAGGTACCGACGCCAGCGTGGTCCGAACCATGGAGCGCGAGTCCAGGTCGATATGGCCATTCCCGAGGATCGCCGCCGCGGCCCGCCCACGCGAGCAAACGCCGGTCGGTAAGAACAACCAGGCCGGGGACAAAACTGAGCTGTTCATCCAGGTCCGTCATGAACCAGGCCACCAGCGCTTCGCCCTTGTCGAGTCTACCGACCAGCTTGCCGCGCCAGGGTTCGGGCAGCGCGGTGGTATCAACTTGCGGGGAAATGGGGGTAGTTGTGTCAGCTTCCGTCATGGCGACGAAGTATACCGGTGCCTGGACACGACCCGGACGGTCCGAATCGTCAACTATCGTCAAGCGCCGGCGCCGGCCGTCCTGTAAACTGAGTGACACATAGCGCGTTTACCGCTGGGAGTTTGGTTCCGTCTTGCCCCAGGGCTTCTTCAGACGACCTCGACATGAAAAAGATAGAAATACTTCGCATCGTCCCGTTGCGCGGGCCGAACGTCTGGACCTATCGCCCGGCGCTCGAGGCCTGGGTCGACATTGGCGACCTCGAGGACTTTCCTTCGAATACCTTGCCTGGTTTCGTCGACCGGCTGACCGGCTGGCTGCCGTCGCTGGTCGAGCACCATTGCAGCATCGGCGAGCACGGCGGCTTCGTGCGGCGGCTGCGCGAAGGCACGTGGGCCGCCCACATCCTCGAGCACGTGACCCTGGAACTACAGAACCTGACCGGCCAGCGCACCGGCTTCGGCAAAGCACGCAGTACGTCCGCGCGGGGCATCTACAAGGTGGTGGTCCGCTCGCGGCAGGAAGAAGTTACCCGTGCCTGCCTGGAAGCCGGCCGGCAATTGATTCTGGCGGCCATCGAAGACCGGCCTTTCGATGTCGCCGCCACGGTGGCGCGACTCCGCGGCATTGCCGACACCCATTGCCTCGGTCCGAGCACGGCCTGTATCGTCGCTGCCGCCACCGAGCGGCACATCCCCGCCATCCGGCTTACCGAGGGCAATCTGGTCCAACTCGGCTACGGTGCCCGCAGCCGACGCATCTGGACCGCGGAAACCGACCGTACCAGCGCCATCGCCGAGAACATCGCCAGCGACAAAGACCTGACCAAACGGCTGCTGGCCTCATGCGGCGTACCGGTTCCCGAAGGTCGGGAGGTGGGCAGCGCGGCCGATGCCTGGGAGGCGGCGGAGGACATCGGCCCGCCGGTGGTGGTCAAACCGACCGATGCCAACCATGGTCGTGGCGTATTCACGAACCTGACCACCCGAGACGAAATCGAGACCGCGTACGCGGCGGCTGTGGAGGAAGGCAGCGGCGTCATCGTCGAGCGTTTCGTGCGTGGTAACGCCCATCGTCTGCTGGTGGTCGGCAACCGCGTGGTCGCCGCCATCCGGGGCAAGCCACTGTCGATCATTGGCGATGGCCGCGCCACGGTTGCCGACTTGGTGGAGCGCCAAATCAACAGCGACCCGCGTTGTGGCGTCGAGGAGGAGTTTCCGCTCGAGCCACTGGTGCTGGCGGAAGAACCGATCGCCCTGCTCGAATTGGCCCGGCAGGGCTACACGCCGGACTCCGTACCCGACGCCGGACGGGACGTGCTGCTCAAGCGTCAGGGCGACCTCGCCTACGACGAAACCGACGAGGTCCATCCCGATGTCGCCGCCGCCGCGACCCTGGCCGCCCGCGTCGTCGGTCTCGACATCGCGGGCATCGACCTGGTGGCCGAAGACATCTCGCAGCCGCTCATGCCGCAGCGCGGCGCCATCGTCGAAGTCAATGCCGGACCCGGCCTTCTGATGCACCTGAAACCCGCCGAGGGCGAGCCGCGTCCGGTTGGACAGGCGATTGTGAACCACTTGTTCCCCGAAGGCGAAAGCGGGCGCATTCCCATCGTCGGCATCACCGGCACCAAGGGAAAGACAACTGTCGCCAGGCTGCTTGCCGGGCTGATCCAGTTGAGCGGCAAACTGACCGGCCTGGCGTGCAGCGAAGGTTCGTTCGTCGGCGCGCGGCGTGTCGACAAGGCCGATGGCGCCAACTGGCAAGGCGCCCACCGGGCGCTTATCAACCGTGCGATCGAGGTCGCGGTCCTGGAGACCGGCGCGCGCAGCATCGTCGCCGAGGGGCTGGCCTACGACCGGTGCCAAGTGGCCGTGGTCACCAACATCGACGCCGTGGCGCAGGTCGCCGATCACTACATCGAAACGCCGGAACAGATGACCAACGTGCTGCGCACCCTGGTGGATGTCGTTCTGGGCGACGGCGTCGCCGTGCTCAACGCGGCGGACCCTTTGGTCGCGCCGCTGGCGACCCTCTGCGACGGTGAAGTCATCTTCTTCAGCCTCGATGGTGGCAACCCCGTTGTCGCCGAGCACTGTGCGCAAGGGCGGCGAGCCGTGTATATGCGAGACGGCGCCCTGGTGCTCCGCCACGGCGAGATCGAGACACGGCTGCCAAGGCTGGCGAACATCCAGGCGACGGACGGGCAGGCCATCTTTACCGAGAACACGCTTGCCGCCGCCGCCGCCGCCTGGGCATTGGGGATCGTGCCGGACCTGATCCAGGCGGGGATCAAGACGCACTTCACCGAGCGCGGTTCCGGACAGGCCGGGGACCCCGCGATGGCCAGAACACGGTCGACCCGGTCGGCTCACATGGATAGCCGGTTGCAGGATTGAGCCAGGCACAACAGGAAAACAGTTCATGGAAGTCTCCCGCATCCGAGCCTTGCGCGGCCCCAATCTCTGGAGTCGGCATACCGCCATTGAAGCCATCGTGTCTTGCACCGAAACCGAGCAGACGATAGGGAACATTCCCGGTTTTGAAGAGCGACTGCGAGCCCGCTTTCCGGAGATCGGCTTCCTGACTCCAACCAACCATGCCGAAGCCATCTCCATGGCTCACGCGCTGGAGTTCGCGGCCTTGGGCCTTCAGGCGCAGGCGGGCTGCCCGGTCACGTTCAGCCGCACCACGGCGACCATCGAGCCCTGCGTCTATCAGGTAGTCGTCGAGTACAGCGAGGAAGCGGTTGGTCGTTCCGCCTTCGAATTGGCCGAGGCCCTATGCCTGGCCGCCGTCGAAGATCGGCCCTTCGATCTCGATGCGGCCCTGGCCAGCCTGCGCGAACTCGACGAGGATGTCCGCCTCGGGCCGAGCACCGGGTCGATCGTTCAGGCCGCGGTGGCGCGGGGCATTCCCTATCGACGCCTCACCGAGGGCAGCCTGGTGCAGTTCGGCTGGGGTAGTCGCCAGCGGCGCATCCAGGCGGCGGAAACCGATCGCAGCAGCGCCATTGGCGAATCCATCGCCCAGGACAAGGAACTCACCAAGCGACTGCTGAGCGCCGCCGGCGTCCCCGTGCCCAATGGTCGCCCGGTCGCCGATGCCGAGGACGCCTGGCGGGCGGCCCACGAAATCGGTGGCCCGGTCGTGGTCAAGCCCCAGGACGGCAACCAGGGCAAGGGGGTTGCCGTCAATCTGGAAACACGGGAACAGGTGCTGGCCGCCTATGCCGTCGCCGCCGAGATCAGTTCGTCGGTCCTGGTCGAGCGCTACCTGCCGGGGCAGGACTACCGAATGCTCGTTGTCGGCAATCGTCTGGTTGCGGCGGCCCGGCGCGATCCGCCCCAGGTATTCGGCGATGGCAAGCACACCGTGCGCGAACTGGTCGACCTGGTGAACAGCGACCCGCGTCGAGGCACCGGCCACGCCACCTCGCTGACCAGGATCCGCTTCGACGATATCGCCCTGGCGACGCTCGCCAAGCAGGGGTTCGAGGCGAACTCCGTGCCCCCCAAGGGCGCCCGCGTGGTGCTGCGCAACAACGCGAACCTATCCACCGGCGGCACCGCCACCGATGTCACCGATGACGTCCATCCCGACATGGCGGCCGCCGCGGTTGCCGCGGCGCAAATGGTCG
Source organism: Rhodocyclaceae bacterium (assembly GCA_044220545.1). Lineage (GTDB taxonomy): Bacteria > Pseudomonadota > Gammaproteobacteria > Burkholderiales > Rhodocyclaceae > Fen-999. The sequence goes on from JBGAQX010000028.1 coordinate 40,292, forward strand.
GGCTCGACGTCTGCGGCATCGACGTCGTCTGCGACAGCGTCCTGAAGCCGCTGGAGGAGCAAGGGGGCGGAGTCGTCGAAGTCAATGCCGCACCCGGCCTGCGCATGCATCTCAGCCCCTCCTACGGCAAGGGCCGCGCGGTCGGCGAGGCCATCGTTTCGACGATGTTCAAGGCCGGCGAGCAGGCCCGCATTCCCGTGGTGGCGGTCGCCGGCACCAATGGCAAGACCACCACGGTCCGCCTGATCGCGAACATTCTGTCGCGCCAGGGCGTGCGCGTCGGCATGACGACCACGGACGGCGTCTACATCGAAGGGCGGCGCATCGATACCGGCGATTGCAGCGGTCCCAAGAGCGCCCGCAATGTGTTGCTGCATCCGGATGTCGATGCCGCCGTGCTGGAAACCGCGCGCGGCGGTGTCCTGCGCGAGGGACTGGCCTTCGACCGTTGCAATGTCGCGGTCGTCACCAACATCGGCATGGGCGACCACCTCGGACTCAGTTACATCAGCACGGTCGAGGATCTGGCCGTGGTCAAGCGTGTGATCGTCGAAAATGTCGCGCCCGACGGCGTCGCGGTACTCAACGCCGCCGACCCGATCGTCGCGCGCATGGCCGACTCCAGCCCCGGCGCCGTGACTTTTTTTGCCAGCGACCGCCACCACCCTGTCATGGCCACGCACCGCGCCCAGGGCAAGCGGGTGGTATTCCGGGACGGCGACGCCATCGTCGCCGGAGAGGGCAAGGTCGAACACCGGATCGACCTGGCGACCATCCCGATCACACGTAACGGCGGTATCGGCTTTCAGGTGGAGAACGCCATGGCCGCGACGGCCGCAGCCTGGGCCCTGGGGCTCGACTGGGACTCGATCCACGCCGGCCTGGCCAGCTTCATCAACGATGCGCAAACAGCGCCGGGGCGCTTCAACCTGTTTGCCTACCGGGGCGCCACCGTTATCGCCGACTACGGGCACAACCCGGACGCTATCCAGGCGCTGGTGCAGGCCGTCGAGAGCCTGCCGGCGCGCCGACGCCTGGTGGTGATCAGCGGCGCCGGCGACCGTCGCGACGAGGATATCCGGCAACAAACCGAGCTACTTGGCGACGCCTTCGACGAGGTGATCCTGTATCAGGATGCCTGCCAGCGCGGCCGTGCCGACGGCGAGGTGATCGGACTGCTCCGAGAGGGGCTGACCGGCGCCAGCCGAACCGGGGTCATCGAGGAAGTCCGGGGCGAATTAGTCGCCATCGACGCGGCGCTGGCCAGGCTACAGGAGGGCGACCTCTGCCTTATCCTCATCGATCAGATCGAGGAGGCGCTGGCCCATATCGCCCAGCGCGTCGCCGAGGCCTAACCGGGGCGGTCCGCCGCCTCGCGCCATTGGCCGGGCACCAGGCCATCGAGGGTCCAGGGCCCGACAGCCCAGCGAATCAGCCGCAGGGTCGGATAGCCGATCTTGGCGGTCATGCGGCGCACTTGGCGGTTCTTGCCTTCGGCAAGGATCAATTCCAGCCAGGAGGTGGGAATGGCGGCGCGATGACGAATCGGTGGATTGCGCGGCCACAAGGTGGCCGGCTCGGCCATCAGCGATGCCCGACAGGGACGGGTGACAAAGTCACCGAGATCGACCCCCCCCTGCAACCACGCCAGTGCCGCCGGATCCGGAACGCCTTCCACCTGTGCCCAGTAGGTCTTTTCCAGCTTGTGCCGAGGATGGCTGATACGCGCCTGCAGGGCGCCGTCGTCGGTCAGCACCACCAGACCTTCACTGTCGACATCGAGTCTACCGGCGGGGTAAACGCCAGCGACGGGAACCAGGTCCTTGAGGGTCGGCCGGCCTTCGGCCGAGATGAACTGGGTCAGGACGCCGTAGGGCTTGTTGAGCAGAATGACCCGGCTCATCGGCAACCGTCGCCAAACGCGCTACAGAAACGAAACGACTCGGGATAGGGAAAGAAGTCCCGCACCTCGCCACGGCGGATCGACTCCTGCGTTTGTTGCCAGAAGGTCGCATCGAGCAAGTCGGCGTGATACTTGACGAACGATTGCCGGATCTTCGGCGATGTCAGGAGGAAGGTGGCAAACTCCTCCGGGAACACGTCGTTCCTGCCGACCGAGTACCAAGGCTCGCCCGACAACTCCATCTCGGGATACGGTGCGGGTGGAATGCGGCGGAAGTTGCAGTCGGTCATCAACTCGATTTCATCGTAGTCGTAGAAGACCACGCGACCGAACCGGGCGACGCCGAAGTTCTTCCACAGCATATCCCCCGGGAAGATATTGGCGATGGCCAGTTGCCGAATGGCGCTGCCATATTCCTGCACCGCCAGATCTATGAGGTCGTCACGCCCCGCCTTTTCCACCCGATCGAGATAAAGGTTGAGCGGCTCCATGCGCCGTTCGATGTAGAGGTGCTTGATCACGAGGTCGGCGCCATCCTCCTCCAACTGGGAGGGCACCAGGCGGTACAACTCGTCGAGCAACTCCGGCGCGAAGCGGGCCTTCGGCAGCGCCGCGTAGGAGAATTCCAGGGTATCCGCCATGCGACCGACGCGATCGACCTGCCGCACCAGTTGGTACTTGCGCTGGACCGTGGCGTGATCGACTTCCTTGGTGACACCGAAGACGTCCTTGATGACCTTGAAGACGTACGGGTAGGACGGCAGGGTGAACACCATCATGACGAGACCAGGTATGCCGGGCGCGATCACGAACCGGTCCTGGGAATGGCGCAGGTGGTGAAAGAGATCGCGAAAGAACATGGTCTTGCCCTGCTTGCCCAGACCCAGCATCGTGTAGATTTCCGAACGCGGCTTGCCGGGCATGAGGCCATCGAGAAACCGGACATAGGCGGACGGTACGGACATGTCAACCATGAAATAGGCGCGCGACAACGAGAACAGGGCGGCGATGCGCGACGGGTCGAGCAGAAGGGTGTCGAGGTACAGGCGACCGTCGGCTGTGTGCAGGACGGGGACGGTAAATGGATATTCGTCAGTGCCATTGACCAGCTTGCCGATGACGTAGGCGCCCTTGTTGCGATAGAAGGCGGAGTGGAGGACCTGAATCTGCAGGTTGGCCTGCGCATCCGGCCAATCGCCGACGTGCCGTCGAGCCATGCGAAAGATGCAGCGCACGTCGCGATCAAGATTCTCGAATGGCCGGCTCCAGTGGAAATCGAGAAATAGCTGACGCACGGCCTCGTGAAAACCGACTTCCTTCGGGTAGTAGCATCGGTAGGTGGGCGGATCGGATTCGATGAACTCGGTCGAGATGGCTGGCCGAAAGAAGATGAAATCGTTGTGGAAGTAGGTGCGGTGCTGCACGCGGCAGAACACCGAATTGAAGAATGTCTCGGCGAGTTCGGGCTGCTTGTGCTCGATCAGCAGCCGGATATAGAAAAGCTTGGCCTGCTGCCAGACCGCGTCATCGATGCCCCCGATGGGAAACTCGCGGTGCAGGCGCTCGATGGCTTCCAGCACGCGCTCGTCGTAGAAGGCCAGGCGCTCCTTGACCGCCTGCTGCACGCCGCGCCAGTCGGCCGCCTCGAATCTCTGCTTGGCGCCAGCGGAACATTCGCGGAACAATCGATAGTGCCTGTCGAAGCCCTCGATCAGACCTTGCGCGATCCGTCGCGCCGCCAGCTCCTGAATCTCTCGTTGCCCGGATTCCATCGTGTCTCGCCACCGTATCGCGGTTTCCGGGAATTCTAGCAGCGGGCCTTGGCGCTAATTGCGGACGACGCGGATTTGGGACGATAATCGCCGCTCCAGACAACCCCTATTTGAACCGGAGAAGGCATGAGCAACTCACCCGTCACGATTCCCGCCGGCCAGAAAATCATTCCCGGTAAACCCACACCGGACACCCCGATCATCCCCTACATCGAAGGCGACGGCATCGGTGTGGACATCACGCCGGTGATGAAGGCCGTTGTCGATGCGGCCGTTGCCAAAGCTTATGGCGGCAAGCGGAAGATTTCCTGGATGGAGGTTTTCGCCGGCGAGAAGGCGACCCGCCTGTATGGCCCCGATGTCTGGCTGCCGGAAGAGACGCTGGCCCTGCTCAAGGAATACTCGGTGTCGATCAAGGGACCGCTAACCACGCCCGTGGGTGGCGGCATCCGCTCGCTGAACGTCGCCCTGCG
>JBGAQX010000029.1:0-99447 GCA_044220545.1 Rhodocyclaceae bacterium
AACACCCTCTCCGGCAACGCCCGCCGCGACTTCGGCCAGGAATTCGTCATCTCCGTCCCCGAAGTCCTGCAAGGCACCGCCCAGGGCATCCAGGCCCCCAAAGGCGTCAAGGCCTACGTCATCCCCCTGCGCTGGCACAAACACGACGCCGCGCTGGTGGTCAGTGTCGAGTAGGCCTAGCCGCGCCGTTGCAGCGCATTTCGCCTACGAGTAAGCTGACGTCATGACGCAAATGAACTCGCGTCCAGCATCCGCCCGCATGCCCCCCAAGACCGGCCAAGCGCGTACTGACGAACGTCGAGCAACGAAAACAACAATGTATTCACCTGTCGCCGCAACTATCCATCAATCGACACAGATGCTCATTGGCGGCTGCCGTGATGTTTCGTCTAGTACACGTTCGACCTTTTCAAGAAGCTGTCGCACCTAAGGACCCCAAATGGAAGACAAGAACTTCGCCGTAATGATTCCTTGCGCTCAAGAGGACTTTGCCGCTTTCATTTCCGGGCTACTCGGAAAGCCGCAAACACTCGAACGAATGCATGTCTCTGCGTTTGAGGTGAATCGCTTGGGCATCGAAAACTTGTTCCACCTGATCGACCAGAGACTGCGGCAGCAGAACGACGCCACGCTTGTTCAGTTTACCGTTCGCATAATCTATGACGACGATTCGTCGGTGCTCCTGAACTCACTTGAAGATTTTCGCCAGTACGTTGAAGTTCGTCCCTTGGTTTCGGTGGGCGCACAGCTGAGCTGGACATATCTCATACGATTTCGGGACCGCTCGGTTCCCGAGAAGCAGCAAATTGACGTCACTTTCTTATCGGGTGTCGGTGGCGCTATAGATCTAGAGTTTTCAGTGTTTCAACCTATGCCTTGGCTAGGCCGCGGATATATCGCAACACAGGTAAAGCATACGGCCCGCACTTGGGGTGTCGATATCGACTCACTGCTTGAAGGCCACATTCGCACGCTAGCCCGCCCCATTTCTTCTGCGCGCAAGTGGATATCACGGCATAGCGGCAAACTTTCCTTGCTTTCAGGACTTGGTTTTATGAGTGCGACTGCAGGCGGCGCCTACTACTCAGCGAACCAATTCCTTACCCAACAGCTAAACAGAGTTCATGCATTTCTTCAAACAGAGGGAACCTCTCCGTCAGTCTCCGACAAGTTGGACTTCCTATTGAGTCTTGCCGCTGAAGGAAGCTGGCCGCGCTTTGCATTCATGATTGGCAGTTTTGCTCTCTTCGCGTTCATTGCGTCAATAGCATTCGGCATTCTGATAGGTTCCACTGCTGACAATAGGCCGCGCAGTTTCATTGTATTGACAGACAAGTCTGAGGCCAACAAGCAGGAGATGTTGCGGAAAGAACAGAGGAAGTGGCTGTCGTTCTTCGGCTCGATAGTTGGCGGAATTACCATAGGAGTAGTTTCTAACGTCATCTTTTCTGTGTCGTTAGCAAGATGGTTGGCGTCGTAGGCCATCTCCAAAATGCCACTCACATTTGACCGAAATATCAAAGCAAGCGACGTGCTCACATCCTTGACGATCATCATTTCCATAGTTGCGCTGGTTACTACTTGGACGAAGGACCGTGAGTCAAGAGAGAGGGAACAGGCTGATCGTGTTCGTGCTTCGGCGGCAAAGACTCTGGCGAAACTGGAAAGGTGGCAAGGGCTGCAACTATCCCTGTACCAGGAACTACAACCGGTATATGTCGAGACTAGCGAACTGCTCGAGAAGCACTTTAGCGTCGTAGCGGCCAGAGATCATCTGTGGAAGCAAATCAACCTACAGCGCGTTCGAATAGCGTCTCGCGTACTTGATGAAGGGATTGAAACTGCCTACGTAGACCTTTTTGCCTATCGCCCTTCGATCCGCGGCCCGTTCCTGTTGGCCGTTTCGCAGCTTAAGGCAGAAGAATCGGCAGCCACGGAAAGGCTACTGATTGATACGCAGGCTGCGGCAATGTCGTTTGACGGGAAGAAGTCGAGTTACACGACAGCAATGTTGGGAAATGCGCTGCGTGCGGCCAGCTCTCGTATCAAAGACGGTTTTAGCAAACAATCCAACGTTGTCTTGGAGCCCATCCGCCAAGAGCTATACGCGGTAGTTTCAGCGGACGACAAGACCTTGCTGTACGCGCCAAGAAATGGATCCGGCAAGTGAATACGAGAAAGCCCGCTCAAGGGGCACGAACCATGACCAGCCATGCCGTGGCGATGGCGGGGTTTGCAAAAGGAGTGAGCGCCGAGGGCGCCTTGTGGCGCTCGCATAGCGGTTTGACTGGCGTACGCAATCGCGTACCATACAGGTTTCCTTGAAGGAGCACGACATGAACACCCTTACCGCCAGCGAAGCGCGCGCAAACCTGTACCGGCTCATTGATCAGACGACGGAGTCTCATGAGCCCATCGTCATTTCCGGGAAACGCAACAGCGCCGTGCTGCTCTCCGCGGAGGATTGGAGCGCGATTCAGGAAACCCTGTACCTGCTGGCCGTGCCAGGCATGCGCGAGTCCATCAAGGCGGGCATGGCCGAGCCGCTGGCAAAGAGCTCGAAGACGCTCAAGTGGTGAGTTGGGAAGTTGTCTATGCCAAGCAGGCGATGAAGGACGCGAAAAAGCTTGCCGCAAGCGGCCTCAAGCCAAGGGCGCAGGAACTCCTCGCAATTCTTGCCAATGACCCGTTCCAAAATCCACCGCCCTTCGAAAAGCTGGTCGGCGATCTTGCCGGCGCATACTCGCGCCGCATCAATATTCAGCACCGCATCGTGTATGAAGTCTTTGCCAAACTGAAGACGGTTCGTGTCCTGCGCATGTGGACACACTATGAGTGATCGACCTTCAACCGGCCATTGGGGCGCCGGGCGTATGCCCTCGGCGAAAGACTCTCTGCCTCTCCGGCCCATTCTTGAGGTGCACCAATGATTTCTCTTGAATTCCTGCTGACGTCACTGATCGTCGTGCTGATACCCGGCACAGGCGTCGTGTTCACCGTATCCACCGGTCTTGCGCAAGGCCGGCGCGCGAGCATTTTTGCGGCGCTGGGCTGCACCGCCGGAATCGTGCCGCACCTGCTGGCCACCGTGCTGGGTCTGGCGGCGGTCATGCATACCAGCGCGCTCGCCTTCCAGGCGCTCAAGTTCGCGGGCGTGGCTTATCTCTTCTACCTTGCCTATGCGACCTGGAAGGACAGCTCCGCCTTCGTGGTCGACAACGCGCCCAACCAGAGCGGCGCCCGGGCGCTGGTGGTCAAGGCGTTCCTGCTGAACATCCTGAACCCGAAGCTGACCATCTTCTTCCTTGCCTTCCTGCCGCAGTTCGTCGCCCCGGCGGCGGCTTCACCGCTGGCACAACTGCTACTGCTGAGCGGCATCTTCATGGCCATGACCTTCGTGGTCTTTGTCGTCTACGGGCTGGCGGCGCATGCCTTCCGCCGCTCGGTCATCGACTCGCCACGCGTTCAGGCCTGGCTGCGGCGCGGGTTTGCTGCCGTCTTTGCCGGCCTCGGCGCGCAACTGGCGGCATCCGAACGCTGAGACCCGGTTCGAGCTGCGGCCTCCCTGTCGCTCCACATGCTTGCCGGGGGCTCGCCTTGACATTGGCCTCTCAATACATACACTGTACAGATGATAAAGTTTGAGTGGGATTCGGCGAAGGCGACTGCCAATGTAAGGAAGCATGGCGTTTCCTTCGAGGAGGCGCTGTCTGTTTTCTACGACGAGTTTGCTGTTCAGTTCTTCGACGAAGAACACTCCGCCGGGGAAGAGCGGTTCCTGTTGCTGGGCATGAGCACTGGCGCTCAACTTCTTCTTGTTTGCCACTGCGAGCGCGAGTCGGGAGACGCCATCAGAATCATTTCCGCACGCAAGGCCACCAAACGCGAAAGCACTTTCTATGGAAGCGAAAGACCATGAAGCCGGAATATGACCTCTCCAAGATGAAGTCGCGTCGGAACCCTTACGCTTCGAAGCTTAAGAAGCCTGTCACGATGCGGCTTTCCGAAGACGTGGTGGCCTATTTCAAGGACATGGCCATTCAGGCGGGCGTTCCGTACCAGAGTCTCATCAACCTCTATCTTCGCGACTGCGTCATGCAACACCGCCAGGTACAGATTGCCTGGCCAACGCAGCCCTGAGCCAATGTCGATCGCGATCGAAACAGGCAACGTCGGAAATTGACGTCTGCGTCGAGCGTGAGTATGGCTTTTAGCCCGTCGCCCGCGCGCGCCCTTGGCCGGGAGCGTGCCCGGTGACGTCACGCTACCGAGTACTGTTGAGCTTGCGTTGAACGTTGCGGGCCCTATACGACGACAGAACCATGACCAGACATGCGATAGCGATGGTGAAGTGGGACATGTTCCGACCCAGCGGCGGTACGGGCGGGGTCGCCGTCTATGACTACGGCAGCAACCAGGAGCGTCTGTTGCGCCGGGTTGCCGATGGCGGGACGCTCTGGCTGGTCACCAGCCGGCGCAAGGGCAATGGCCCGACGCGCTATCACCTTGCCTACAAGCTGGTGAATTGCGCGCCGGTGGAGCCCAGCCAGTCGCTCTTTTCCGGACAGTGGCGCCACGTGGTTCGAGCAAGGGACTGGGCCCAGTCGCGACATTTCAGATACAACGACGCGACCGACACGCTGCGGCGCCTTGGGTTTACCTCGGGCAAGCCGATGTCCGAGGTCACCAACATCGGCCTTCGTCTGCTCAGCATCCCGGAACTTGCGGACGCCGACATCGCCCTGCTGGAACGCCTGCAGCACAAGATAGAGAATGGTCGCGCGGTGTTCATCAGCTACTCCCGCGCGGATTCCGCCGCCGCCTCCGCGCTCGAATCCGAACTGGGCGAGCGGGACATCAGCACCAGTCGCGACGTCGCCTTCCTGCAACCGGGCCAGGAGTGGCAGGCGGCGCTACGGCGCGAAGTGACGGGAACAGACTGCTTTGTCGTGCTCATCAGCCCCAAGGCAGCCGAGTCCGAATGGGTCAGGAAGGAAGTCCGGTGGGCGCTTGCCGAGTACGACGCCGACGGCCTGGTCAAGACCATACTCCCGGTCGTGCTGCCGTCGGGCGGCTGGGAACAATTCCCGGAACTTCACCGCTTCGAGCACTGGCGGTACCCGGCGGCGGAAGCGCGCAAGGAAGCCTTCGACAAGCTGGCAAACGGCATTGCCGCGGCGCCGGCAACGAAGGCTGGTACCCTGGATGCATCCTCCGGCCGGGCGCCGCGCGAGCCGGGGCCGGCGGGCTAAACACGGAGGGCAGCGATGGCTTACGTTCCCGGTTACCAGCACGATGTCTTCGTCAGCTACGCGCATATCGACAATGAGCCGCTGGTGGGCGCGCCCGAGGGCTGGGTGAGCACCCTGGTGCGCAATCTGGAGACGGTGCTGCGCCAGAAGCTGGGCGACCGCGACCACCGGCTCGACGTGTGGATGGATCACGAGCTGACCGGCAACCGGCCGTTCAGCGGCGACATCCAGGCGGCGCTGGAGCGGACGGCGATATTGCTGGTCATACTGTCGCCCGGCTACTTGTCCTCGGACTGGTGCCGCAAAGAGCGCGACACCTTCCGCCGACTGGTCAGCTCGCGCGCCCATGCCGGTTCGCGGGTCTTCGTGGTGCACCGCGACCACATCGACCGGCAGCGGCTGCCGACCGAGTTCGACGGCCTGCTGGGCTACCGGTTCTGGGTCGAGGACGGTCCGGCGCGAACACCGCGCACCCTGGGCGTCCCCATTCCCACGCCGGCGGAGCTGGAGTACTACAGCCGGGTCAATCAACTGGCGCTGGAGGTGGCCGACGAGCTGCGGCGCGTCGCCGAAGGCGGCGCGCCGCCACCGGCCACGGCGCAGCCGACGGTCTTTCTCGCCGAGGTCACCGACGACATCGAGCCCAGGCGGGAAGAGGTCCGGCGCTACCTGGCGCAGCTTGGTTTCGAGGTCCTGCCGGCACGCGACTATCCGCGCGGCGAGTCGCTCGCCTTCGAGGAGGCGGTGGCCGCCGACCTGGCGCGCAGCCGCCTGTTCGTCCAGTTGCTGAGCGGCGTGGTGGGCCGCAAACCGGCCATCGCCCCCAAGGGCTTTCCGGTGCGCCAGTACGAGCTGGCTTGCGCGGCGGGTGTCCCGGTCCTGCAATGGCGGGCGCGCGAGGCGACGCCCGACACGGTCGAGGATGCCGACCAGCGGGCGATCCTGCTCCAGGACACCGTGCGCGCCTGCGGCATCGAGGAGTTCAAACAGGCGATCATCGACGAGGCGCGCCGCGAACCGGCGCCGGCGAAGATGCCGCGCGGCGAGGTGCTGCTGTTCGTCGACAGCGAAGACGCCGACCGCGAACTCGCCCGGCGCGTCGGCGACTATCTGCTGGCCAACGGCATCGGCTTCTCCGAAGCCCTGCGCGCGGGCAGCCCGGAGGAAATCCGCAAGGACCTGGAACGCAGCCTCGAGGAGTGCGACGGCCTGATGCTGGTCTATGGCTCGGCCAGTCCAAGCTGGATTCGCAGCCGGCTGCGCCAGTGCCGCAAGATGGTCGGCCAGCGGGCGGAGCCGCCGGTTGCCCTGGCGGTAGTCGAAGGGCCGCCCGCCGACAAGGCGGACGTGGGCATCGCCATCCCCGGCTGGCAGTGGATCAACTGCCGCGCCGGCCGGCTCGAGGAATGCCTCGGCAACGTGGTCGGCCGGATTCGGGGCTGATGCCATGAGCGCCGACTTCAGCCTTGCGCCTTACCCCGGCCTGCGGCCGTTCCGCGCCGAGGAAGCCGACATCTATTTCGGTCGCGAGACGCAGACCGACGCGCTGCTCGACCGGCTCGCCCGGACCCGGCTCCTGGCCGTGGTCGGACCATCCGGCTGCGGCAAGTCCTCGCTGGTGCGCGCCGGCATGATCGCCTCTCTGCAAACCGGCTTCATGGCCGCCGCCGGCGCCGACTGGCGCATCGCCGACCTGCGCCCGGGCGACCGGCCCATGGCCCGCCTGGCGCGGGCGCTGCGCCCGTTCGCGTCGCCGGCGGAGGCGACGGAGATGGCGGAAGCCGAGGCGCTGCCGTTGATCGAGGCCGCGTTGCGGCGCGGACCGCTCGGTTTGGTGGAATGGCTGCGCGACGTCGGCCTGCCACCCGCGACCAATCTGCTGCTCCTGATCGACCAGTTCGAGGAGATCTTCCGCTACCGCGAGAAGGGCGACCGGGACGAAGCCGATGCCTTCGTCGCGCTGCTACTGGCGAGCGCCGCTCAGCGCGAACTGCCGATCTACATCGTGATCACCATGCGATCCGACTTTCTCGGCGATTGCGCCCTGTTCAGCGGCCTGCCCGAGGCGATCAACGACAGCCAGTACCTGACGCCCCGGCTGACCCGGGAGCAGTGCCGCCTGGCGATCACCGGCCCGGCGAAAGTGTTCGGCGGCGCCGTCGACCCGGCCTTGGTCAATCGGCTGCTGAACGACTTCGGACCCGATCCGGACCAGCTACCGCTGCTCCAGCACGCGCTGATGCGGATGTGGGACCGGGCCCGCCAGCGCCCGGCGGCCCCCGGCGACATCGTGCTGATCGGCCTCGCCGACTACGAGGATACCGGCGGCCTGACCCGCGCCATGTCGGATCATGCCGACGAGGTCCTGGCGGAGCTGAGCCCGCCCGGGCGCGCGGTTGCCGAAGTCATGTTCAGGCGCCTTACCGAACGCGGCATTGGCCGCCGGGACACCCGGGCGCCGGCGCGCCTGTCGGAGGTGGCGGCGGTGGCCGGAGTGGCCGCGGACGCCGTCTATGCCGTGGTCGAAGCATTTCGCCGCCCCGACCGCAGCTTCGTCACCCCGCCGGTCGGCATCGCGCTCGGCCCGGACACCCTGCTCGACATCGGCCACGAGAGCCTGATCCGGCAGTGGCGCAGTCTGGGCGAATGGGTGGACCGGGAAACGCGATCCGCGGCCCTTTACCAGCGACTGGCGACCACCGCCCGCCTGTGGGTGGCCAACGAAGCGGCGCTGTGGCGCAATCCGGACCTGGAGCGGGCCATGAAATGGCAACAGGAGGAACAGCCGACCGCCGCCTGGGCGGCCCGCTACGGTAGCGGCAGCGACTTCGCGCAGGCGATTGCCTTCCTCCATCGCAGCGAGGCTTCCTGGCGCGAAGAGCAGCGGAGCGCCCTCGAGGCCGCCCGGCGCCAGCAGGAACAGGAGATCGCGCTACAGACCCAGGCAGTGGCGCAACAAAAGCTGCGCGCGGAAAACGAGGCCCTGCGCTCGCGCAAGCGCTTGCTGTCCGCGCTGGCGGTGTTGCTGCCGCTGGCCATCGGCGCCGCCGCCTGGGCCGGGTGGCAGATGTCGGTGGCGGTCAAGCAGGCGGGGATAGCCGCGGCTGCGACCCAACGGGCGGAGCACGAGGCCAACCGCGTGCGCACGCTGCTGGAACGGCTGACGAATTCCGAGGCGATCAAGCGCGCCTTCCTCGCCGAGGATGGCGAGGCAATAAGCCGCTACGCGTCGGCCACGCCCAGCGGCGACGGCATTGCCTTCGGCGCCCGCGGCGCCACCCTGGACTGGAAGACCGGTTCCGGCACGAGCCTCTATCGATACGAGATCTACCCGCTGCCGAACGCCCTGCGGGGCCCCTTGCGCTCGGCGACCCGGATGAGCTACTTCATGAACCATCCCTCGTTCGACCAAAAGGTGATCAACGCCGGGCCCGGCAACGGCTTCACCGGCGTCTACACCGGCTGGGGCTGCCTGTCGAAGGTGTATGTGCTGGTCGAATACGCCGATGCGGACCGGCTTCCGGAGGTCTACTGGTACGACATGTGCACCAAGGTCGCCGAGCAATAGCGGCACATCCGGCCGACGGTGGCGTGAGCTTCCGGCGCGGCGTCTAGCCCGCCGCCCGCTCGCGCACCAGTTGGCCGAGGCGGCGCACGGCCGCGTCGAAGCGCTCGTTCCATGGGTTGCCGCAGTTCAGGCGCAGGCAGTTGCGGTAGCGGCCGGAAGGCGAGAACAACTGGCCCGGCGTGAAGGCGATGCCTTCGGCCACCGCCTGGCGGTGCATGTCCAGCGCATCGACCTGGCGCGGCAGTTCCACCCAGAGCACGAAGCCGCCCTGCGGCCGGGTCAGCAGGCATTCGGCCGGGAAGTGACCAGCCACGGCGTCGGTCATGCGTGCCACCTGCTGGGCATAGGCGCGGCGGGCGCGGCGCACCTGGTGGTCGAAGCCGCCGCTCTCGATGAACTCGGCCAGCGCGGCCTGGGGCACGGCGCCGGTGACGCCGCTGCTGAGCGTCTTGAGGGTCGACACGGTCGACGTGTGGCGGCCGGCGGCGACGAAGCCGACACGCAGCGACGGGCTGACGGTCTTGGAGAACGACGAGCAGAGCATGACGTTGCCGGCCGTGTCGTAGGCCTTGATCGGCCAGGGCCGGTCGCCCTCGAAATGCAGGTCGCCGTAGATGTCATCCTCGATCAGCGGCACGCCGCGCTCGGCGAGCAACCGGGCGACGCGGCGCTTGTTCTCCTCGGGCATGATGCAGCCGAGCGGATTGTTGGCATTGGGGATCAGCAGGCAGGCCTTGACGGCGCCGTTGCGCGTGGCCAGCTCGAGGGCTTCGACGGAGATGCCGGTGCGCGCATGGGTGGGAATTTCCAGCGCCTTCATGCCCAGGCTTTCGATGATCTGCAAGAGCACGAAGTAGGTCGGCGACTCGAGGGCAATGGTGTCGCCCGGCCCGGCCACGGCGCGCAGGCAGAGGTTCATCGCCTCGGTGCACGAATTGGTGACAACCAGCTCGCCGGCGTCGAGCGGACCGCCCCAGTCCAGCGAGCGGCGCACGATCTGGCGGACCAGCCGGGCGTCGTTGTAGCAGGTGCAGGTGCCCGCCGAGAGCAGGTCCGGCCGCTGGCGCGCGACCTTGCTGAACATGCGCAGCATGCGCGCCGATGGCAGCAGCTCCGGTGCGGGATAGGCCGAGCCGAGCGGCAGCACGCCGGGCTGTTCGTTGGCCTGCAAGACCCGCATCAGCAATTGGTTTACGCCGACGAAGGTGGGCTTGGCCAGCCGCCGGGCACCGGCAGGCTCGGCCAGCGCCGGCGCGCGACGACGCACGTAGAAGCCGGCCTGCGGCCGGGCCTCGACCAGGCCCCGGTCCTCCAGTTGGCGCAGGGCCTGGAGCACCGTCGAGACGGACAGGCGCTTCTGGGCGGCCAGCCGACGCACCGAGGGCAGCCGGTCGCCCGGCTCCAGCACGCGGTCGCCGATCAGGCCGACGAATTCGTCGGCCAGACGGTCGTAGAGGTAGTCGCTCATGGGCTCATTGTCGGGCAGGCGGACCATGCCGGGCAGATACAGCAGCGGGCCGATTGAAGCATAACAGTTCGACTTTTCGGCCACTGTGGCGGGCACAATTTCGCGGCGCTGAATCTGTACCTGCCGGCGCGCCGCGCCTACGCTACCGGCATGATGCCAATTCGCCCACCAGGAAGATCACAGCCGCGCGTGCCGCTGCGTGGCCTGGAACTGGTGTTGCGCGGCGACCGGCCGCTGCGCCTGATCGGCGCGCGCGGCTGCCGACTGCGCTGCGTCGCGGGCTGCGCCTGGCTGACGGCGCCGGGCGAGGCGCGCGACATCTACCTCTATCCCGGCGACACCTGGCAGGTGCGCTGCGACGGTCTGGTGCTGGTGGAGCCGGCCACCGGCGCTGCGGCGTCGATCCGGATCGACTGACCCGACCCGTAACGCTAGGACGAAGGGGCGTGACTGGACTTGCCGTTGCAGAGCGCGGTCAGCTCGGCCCAGCTCGCGGTCAGCGGCGCCACGTGGGCCCGCCGGCCGCGGCGAAACGACACCGGCGGCCGTTGGCTGCGCACCTGGTCGAGCAGGCCGCTGTCCCGGGTTTGCACGTCGTCCAGCAACTGGTGCCCGAGGGCGCGCAGGCGCGCGGCAACCGTGGCATCCCGCCGCAACGCATCCAGGCACAGCGCTGACAACTGCTTGCGCAATTCGCCATGGGCGGCCACGCAGCGCGACAGCTCCTGGCCGTCGCAGCACGACCGGATCAGGCGCTGCTGGAAGCCGAAGTGCTCGCGCGTGAAATGAGCGAGCCAGTTGAGAAAGTTGTCGAGCAGTTCGGCGCGCACTTCGGCGTCCGCCAGCCCATCGAGGCGCTCGACCGTTCGCGCCAGCAATTCGCGCTGTTCCTCGATCTCCTTGGCACACTGGCTGAACGCCGCGAAATATCGATCCATGGAATCGCCCCCCGTTCGCAACCGCACAAAGACCACCTGTATGAGGTGGGCAATGTGCACGGGAATACGCCCGCCGTCCAGCTGCGGCGCAACATGGACTGGCCGGGTTCAGGCGGCCCGCTGGCTGTTTGCCGCCGGGCCGGGGTGACCGCCGGCGGCCAGGCGGCGGATGGTCTGGCGCACTTCGGCCGCCAACAGCAACTCGGTGTGTTCGGCCGGCGCGCTGATGCGCTCGTCGAAATGCAGCAGGCCCGCCGCGTCCTCGCTGAGCAGGCCGGCCGACAGCAGGTTGCCGACCACGCCGGCGACAACGGCCTTTTCGGAAAACTCCGGCGCGTTCACGTCGCAGAGCAAGGCCAGACGCTGCGCCAGCAGGTGGCCGGATTCTTCGAGCTCGCGGCGGGTCAGGTGGCCGGAGCCGTGGCGCTGCAACAGCGCCAGGGTCAGGAAGTAGCGCTCCAGGGTCGGCCGGATGGTTTCTCCGATCAGCCGCAGTTCGGCATAGGTTTCGCTGTTGGCTTCCGGCGCCGCCACCTGGTCGGCATCGAGCCGCACCAGGCCCCGGTCGGCGAGCACCGCCAGCGCCGCCGCCAGCGCGGCGGGCAGTTGCGCCATCGTCCAGGGCAGGAAGAGTTCCGGCCGCAGCAGGCCGACGATGCCGAGCACCGCCGCCTCGAAACGCCGCCGGGGCAAGGCCGGGTTCTGGCTCAGCAGGCAGGCGACCACCGAGGGCAACGCGAACAGGTGCAGAACGTTGTTGCGGAAATAGGCCAGCAAGGCCGCCTGGCCGGCCGCGACGCGGATCAGGTCGCCCAGCGGGTGGGCCAGCCGCTCGACGACACCGAGCCGCAACGCGTCGCCGACGACTTCGGCGGGGCCGAGCTGGCAGGGCACGGCATCATGCCCGGCCAGCGGCCCGGCCGACATGGCCTGGTAATGGCCGATCAGGCGATGCAGGGCTTGTTCGTCCATGGCCAGCTTGGGCGTCGCCAGCAGGGCGAGCGCCGCCAGGTTGATGGAGTTCACCACGGCGGCGGCGTTGATGCGCCGGGCCAGTTCGTCGGCGGCGTCCTGGGTGGCCTGGCGCACCCAGTCGGCGCGCGGGTCGATCTCCGGCGATGAGGACGACCCGGACCAGCCGGGATGTTCCGCGTCGAGGAACTCGGCCAGGTTGAGCGGCTGGCCGAAATTGACGTGCACCTTGCCGAATTCATGGCGCAGCTTGCGCACGGTGCCGATCAGGCCCCAGAGCGACTCGCCGCGCTTGGGCTTGCCTTCCAGTTCGCTGACGAAGCTGCGCCCTTCGAGCAGCTTCTCGTAGCCGACATAGACGGGAACGAAGAACAGCGGATGGGCGTGGTCGCGCAGGAAGCTGCGCACCGTCATGCCGAGGATGCCGGTGCGCGGCGCCAGCATGCGGCCGCTGCGGCTGCGCCCGCCCTCGATGAAATACTCGATGGGAAAGCCGCGCGAGATCATCAGGTGCAGGTACTCGTGGAACACGGCGGCATAGAGGGGCTCGCCCTTGAACGTGCGGCGCAGGAAGAAGGCGCCGCCCCGCCGCAGCAGCCGGCCCACCAGCGGCAGGTTGAGATTGATGCCGGCGGCGATGTGCGGCGGCGGCAGGCCGCGCCGGAAGATCAGGAAGGACAGCAGCAGGTAATCGATATGGCTGCGGTGACAGGGCAGATAGACGATGCCGGCGCCGGGCGGGATGCGTTCGACGGCGTCGAAGTTGCGCACCTCGATGCCATCGTAGAGTCGCGTCCAGAGCCAGTCGAGCAGCAGCTCGAAGGCGCGCGCGACGCCATAGGTGTAGTCGGAGGGAATCTCCAGGGCGAACTTGCGGGCGCGCTCGCGCGCCTCGCCCGGACCGATGCCGCGCTCGGCGGCCTCGGCCGCGATCGCCTGCCTGACCGCCGGCGTCGCCAGCAGCGCGTCGACCTGGGTGTTGCGGTGGGAGATGTCCGGCCCGATGACCCGCTGGCGCTGTAGGCGAAAGTGCACACGGAGGATGCGCGACAGCTTGCGCAGCGCCCGGGCCTCGTCCAGCCCTTCGCTCAAGAGCTCGCGCAGCGACAGGGGCGCGTTGAAGCGGACAAAGGTCTGGCGACCGTGCAGCAGCACCGCCAGCCATTGGCGAATGTGCCCGATCGGGCCCCAGGTCTCGGAAAAAAGTGCCTTCAGGATCGAGTCCTGGCTGCCCGGCGCGCGCCCCCACAGGATCGTCACGGGCACCAGTTGCACATCGGCGACGGCATCGGCCATCACTGTCCGCACCAGCCGCGCCAGCAGCGGCGCATGGCCGTGGCGCTCGCGCGCCGACGCCGGCAGCGCCTGGATGCGATTCAGGAAGAAGAGGGACTGCCCGGCGGCGACCTCGCCCGCCGCGCCGACCTTCAACGGAGCGACGGCGGAGGGCAGCCCGGCCCGCCGGGCCTCCTCGATGAGCACCAGCATGTTGGTGAAGCGCCGGTCCTGCAGGACGTAGCAGACGGGCTTGCCGGGATCCAGCGCCAGTTCGGCCGGATTCTCCGGCAGTACGCGGGTGCGGATCCACTTGTAGAGCAGGCCGCGCGCCAGGGTAGCGATCCAGCCGGAGGGGTCGAGCGAGCGGAGCATGGTCGGGGGCGGGGCGGGAAACCGCGGCGGCGATCGTCGGAACGAGTGTCGACTTTACTGCAAAGACCGGCAACAATGTCACCGGTACATTCATCCAATCAGGGAACGGAAGCACATCATGGCCGGCGGCTGGGGTTGCCCGCACGAAGCGAACGACGTTTGCACGAAGATCAACGATCTGCCCTGCGATCCCGGCATGAAGGGCTGCGTGCTGGCCGGCCGCTACGTGTTCGCCAACGACGACAAGAACGAGCGCCTGCGATGGAAGAAGTCGCGCGAGGAAGGCGCGGAGTCCGTGGCGTCCGCTGACAATACCGGTTCCGGCCATCACCCCTGATCGAGCTCGCGATGGAAATGAAGAAGATCAGTTCGGGCAGGCTGCGCGCCATCGGTTACGATGCCGGTGCCCGCCTGCTGCGCGTGCAACTGGATGACGATAGCGTTCTAGAATATGCCGGCGTCGGCGAGGAGATCTGGCGGCGCCTGGCGACGGCCAGTTCGCCCTGGAGCGTCTACCGCGACAACGTCGAAGAGGAATTCGACGCCAAGCGGGTCGCCGCGGCGAGCAGGCATTCGCCCCCCGGGAACAATCCACTCGACGACCTGTTCGGATAACTTCATGGCAACCAGAAAGATCACGGCAAGCGCCACATCCTCCACCAAGGCCGCCACCACGGCGGCGGCGCCGCGCCGGCCCCGCGCGACCGTCGCCAAGGGCGTGGCCGGCGGCACGGGCGTCAAGCGCGCCAAGCCCGCGGGCGCGCCGGCGAAAACGCGCCCGACGCGCGCCCGGCCAGCCACCGCCGGCGACATCGGCCCAACCCGATCGCAGGAGCGCATCGAAGCCTTCGTGGTGGCCCAGGCCACCGACTCGGCCCAGGAGGCGCGGCTGTCGGCGATGCGCGACATCATCTCCGGGGCATCGTCAGAGGAATCGGTCGCCGTGCTCAAGACGCTGCTCAAGCAGCAGCGCGTGGCGGTCGACCAGAACATGATCCATCCGGACGAGGAACTCGCCCCGGGCTGGCGCGAGGGCGGCTACCCGTACCAGAACCTGATGTCCCGCCGCACCTACGAGCGCGAGAAGTACCGGCTACAGGTGGAACTGCTGAAGCTCCAGGCCTGGGTCAAGGAAACCGGCCAGAAGGTGGTCATCCTCTTCGAAGGGCGCGACGCGGCTGGCAAGGGCGGCACCATCAAGCGCTTCATGGAGCACGTCAATCCTCGCGGCGCGCGCGTCGTGGCGCTGGAAAAGCCGACCGAACTGGAACGCGGCCAGTGGTACTTCCAGCGCTATGTCCAGCACCTGCCCACCGCCGGCGAAATCGCCCTGTTCGATCGCTCCTGGTACAACCGGGCCGGCGTCGAGCGCGTCATGGGTTTCTGCAGCGATGCCGAGTACCAGGAATTCATGCGCCAGGCGCCGGAGTTCGAGCGGATGATGGTGCGCCAGGGCATCCACCTGATCAAGTTCTGGTTTTCGGTGAGCCGCGAGGAGCAGCGCCGGCGTTTCAAGGAGCGGCGCGTGCACCCGCTCAAGCAATGGAAACTGTCGCCCATCGACCTGGCCTCGCTGGACAAGTGGGAGGATTACACCAAGGCCAAGGAGGCGATGTTCTTCTATACCGACACCGCCGACGCGCCGTGGACGGTGATCAAGTCCGACTGCAAGAAGCGCGCGCGGCTCAATGCCTTGCGCTACATCCTGCACCGCCTGCCCTACACCAACAAGGATGCCGCCCGCATCGGCCCCATGGATTCCCTGATCGTCGGCCGCGCCAACGTGGTGTACGAGCGCGGCGAAAAGCAGGGCGGCGTGCCCATCCTCTGACACGCCAAATGAGTGAAGTCGCCATGCGCCGGGCGGCCTGGCTGCTGGCCGGCCTGGTGCTGCCGCTGATCCTCGGCCTGCATCTGCTGCCGGCCCTGCTGGCGGGTTTATTGCTCTACGAACTGGTGCATCTGACCGCGCCGCTGTTGGCCGGCCGGCTGACCAGCCAGCGCGCCAAACTCGCCGCCGTGGCCTTTCTGACCGCGTTGATGGTCGGCGCGGTGACGCTGGGCGTGGCCGGCGCGGCGGCCTTCTTCCGCAGCGATGCCGGCAGCCTGCCGGCGCTGGCCGCCAAGATGGCCGAGATCCTGGAAAACTCGCGCGCGTCGCTGCCGAACTGGCTGGTGGCGTGGCTACCCACCAATGCCGAAGCCCTCAAGGACACGGCGGTGCATTGGTTGCGCAGCCACGGCGGCGAATTGCAACTGGCCGGCAAGGAAGCCGCGCGCACCGTTGCCCATATTCTGATCGGCCTGGTGGTCGGCGCGATGCTCGCCCTGCGCGAGGCCACGGTCGCCGAAGCCATGCGGCCGCTGGCGGCGGCTTTGGCCGAGCGCGCCCGGCGGCTGGCGGAAGCCTTTCGGCGCATCGTGTTCGCCCAGGTGCGCATCTCCGCGGTGAACACGGTGTTCACCGGAATCTACCTTGCGGCGGTGCTGCCGCTGTTCGGCATACAGTTGCCGCTGACCAAGACCATGATCGCCCTGACCTTCGCGGTCGGACTGCTGCCGGTGATCGGCAACCTGATTTCCAACACCGTGATCGTGGTGGTCAGCCTGGCGCATTCGCCGCAGGTGGCGCTGGCCTCGCTGGCCTTCCTGGTCGTCATTCACAAGCTGGAATACTTCCTCAACGCCCGCATCGTCGGTGCCCAAATCTCCGCCAAGGCCTGGGAACTGCTGCTGGCCATGCTGGCGATGGAGGCCGCCTTCGGCCTGCCCGGCGTGATCGCCGCGCCGATCTACTACGCCTACCTGAAGGACGAGTTGAAGGACGCCGGGCTGGTTTAGCGCGC
Organism: Rhodocyclaceae bacterium; assembly: GCA_044220545.1. Taxonomy (GTDB): domain Bacteria; phylum Pseudomonadota; class Gammaproteobacteria; order Burkholderiales; family Rhodocyclaceae; genus Fen-999. The sequence continues at coordinate 16,695 of JBGAQX010000029.1, forward strand.
CGCCACCAGGGCGCGAAACGCCTCGGCCGGCATGGGTCGGCCGAAGTGGAAACCCTGGGCGTAATCGCAGCGCAGCAGGCGCAGATCGTGTGCCACCGCTTCGGTTTCCACACCCTCGGCGAGTACCGTGAGGTTGAGGCTCCTGGCCATCTGGATCACGGCGCGAACGATCGCCGCGTCATCTGGATCGGTGGTCAGGTCGTGCACGAACGAGCGGTCGATCTTCAGCGTATCCACGGCAAAGCGCTTCAGGTAGGCGAGGCTCGAATAGCTGGTGCCGAAGTCGTCGATGGACAGGCGCACGCCGAGGTCCTTGAGGCGTCGGACGGTCGCCAGAACAGGGTCCGCGCCTTGCAGCAATATGGACTCGGTCAACTCCAGCTCCAGGGCCGCCGGATTGGCGCCGGCCCGACGCACGGCCCGTACGACGCTGTCTTCGACATTGCCACGCCGGAACTGGATCGCCGAGAGGTTGACCGACACGGACAGTTCGGTGTGGCCGGCGTCGTGCCAGCGGCGCAGTTCGCGGCAGGCCTCATCCAGCACCCATTGGCCGATGGGCACGATCAGGCCGCTCTCCTCGGCGACGGCGATGAAGCGGGCGGGCATGACCAGCCCCAGTTCGTGGCTGTTCCAGCGCAACAGCGCTTCGGCGCCGACAATCCGGTTGGCGGCGAGATCGACTATCGGCTGATAGTGGAGGACGAACTCACCGAGTTCCAGGCCGCGCCGGAGGCCGCTCTGGAGATCGAGCCGCTCCATGGCGTCGATGTTCATGCGCTCGCTGTAGTAGCGGAAGGCGTTGCGGCCGGCCTCCTTGGCGTGGTACATGGCGATGTCGGCCTTCTTGAGCAAGCGGTCGAAATCGCCGCCGTCCTCGGGAAAGACGGCAATACCCACCGAGCAGGAAATGGCGACCTCGTGGCCATCGAGCATGAACGGTTGCGCCAGACTGGCCAGGATGGCCTCGGCCACCCGGGTCACGACATCGTGCTCCTGCAAGTCGGTCAGTACCACCAGGAACTCATCGCCGCCCTGACGGCTGACGGTATCCATCTGGCGCACGCACTGTTGCAGGCGCCGCGCGGCATCCTGGAGCAGCAGGTCCCCCACCGGGTGCCCGAGGGAATCGTTGACGGCCTTGAATCGGTCCAGGTCGACGAACAACAGGGCCACGGCGCCGGACGCGCGCTGGCAGTGGGCGATGGCCCGCTCCAGGCGATCCTTGAGCAGCACCCGGTTGGGCAGGTTGGTCAGCGGATCGTGGTGGGCCAGGTGCTCGATGCGCGCCTCGGCGGCCTTGCGCTCGCTGATGTCGGCGAAGATCGCCACATAGTGACTGACCCGGCCGCCGCCGTCCTTCAAGGTGGAGATCCCCAACCAGTTGGGATAGATCTCGCCATTGCTGCGCCGGTTCCAGATCTCGCCCCGCCAATGGCCGTTCTCCAGCAGGCTCCGCCACATGCGCTGATAGAAATCCGGATCGTGGCGATCCGAAGCGAGCATCGACGGCGGCTGTCCGAGCACGTCGACCTGGGCATAGCCGGTCATTTCAGTGAAGGCCCGGTTCACGGAGACGATGCGGTTGTCGTGATCGGTGATCATGATCGCCTCGCCGCTGTTCTCGAATACCTGGGCGGCGAGACGCAGCTTCTCCTCGGCACGGCGGCGGTCGGTATTGTCGCGCGTGGTGCCCTCGACACCGACGACCTGGCCGTCGGCGTCGCGCATCCATTGCGCGTTGGCGAGCACCCAGACCTCGCGGCCGTCGCGGTGGCGCAGTACACCCTCGTAGCCGGATATCCTGCCGCCGGACCGGTCTAGCGCCCCCAGGAAGGCCTCCCGATCCCCGGGATTCACATACAGGTCGGCCAGCTTGCGGCCCAGCATCCGCTCGGGGGGCCAGCCGAGCAGTTGCTCGCAGGATCGGGACAGCCGGACCAGCCGCCCTTCCTTGTCCGTCCGGTAGTAGGTGTCCTGCATGTTGTCGAGGATGCGCTGTAGTTCACGCTCCGATTCGGCCACCGCCCGTTCCGCCTCGACCACCGTGGTCAGGTCGGTGATGAAGCCGAAGGAACCGACGGTCTGGCCGCTGTCGTCCCGGTGGGTGGTGTTGTTGAGCAGGATCGGAAACGTCGTGCCGTTCTTGCGCCGGGCGGTCAGTTGGTAGCGTCGATGTTCGGTCGCCTCGATGCGGCCCATCTGCGCCAGCAATTCGTCGCGGCTCTCGTCGGTGATGAAATCCAGCGGCGTCTTGCCGATGAACTCCTCCCGGCGGTAGCCGAAGAGCCGGCAGAGGGTGTCATTGACCTCGACGAAGCGCCGGTTGATGTCGATGGTGAAGAAGCCATCGACCGCATTGTCGATGACGTCCTTGTGCAGCAGGGCGATGTCATGCAGCGCCTGTTCCGCCCGCCGGACTTCGCTGAGGTCGCGGGCGATGCCGACGTAGCACGGCTGGTCCTGCCCGGGCACCTCATAGGCGCGCACCTCGACCGGAATCAGGTCGCCATTCTTGCACCGGTGGGTCGTTTCCAGCAGGCACAGGCCGCCGGCCATGGCTTGCCGCCACGCCAGCCAGTCGTCTTCGCCGCCAAAGGCGGCCGAGACTTGCCAGATGAACAGATCGCGCACTTCGCCCAGGGTGTAGCCGAGCAAGCGGCAGCCGCGGTCGTTGGCGTCGAGGATGATGCCGGTAGGGCCATCCACCAGATAGACGCCATCGGCGATATGGTCGAGAACCCCGCCCAGCACCATCAGGCGCTGAAAGTCTTCCGCCGGCGGCGCGCCGGGAAGCTGGCAGGAATCCGGTGGTGCTGTCATGGCGGCGGCCCGAAGCGGCGACCGGCCGATAGTACCAAACTCCGCTCAGCGCTCGGGCGCGTCCTGGCGGCCGTAGTCGCGGAACTTGACCAGCACGCGGGCCACTTCATCGTCGGCCAGCAAGCGCGGCTGGCCGATCTGCAACACCCGCCAGTACTGCTCGCAGAGCGTTTCCAGTTCGACCGCCAGCGCCAGGGCCTCGTCAAGGTCGCCGCCAAACACCACCATGCCGTGGTGGGCCATCAGGCAACCGTTGCGCCCGGCCAGGGCGGCGACGACGGCGTCGGAAAGTTCCTGGCTGCCGAAGGTGGCGTAGTCGGCGCAGCGCACATCCTTGCCACCGAAGCGGGCCACCATGTAATGGAAGGGCGGAACCGCAAAACCCATGCAGGCGAGGCTGACGGCGAACGGCGAATGGGCATGAACTATGGCGCCCGCTTCCGGCCGGGCGGCATAGATGTCGCGATGGAAACGCCACTCGGAGGAAGGCTTGCGCCGGCCGGCGACGCGGCCATCGAGGCCGACGAACACCATGTCGCCGTCGTCGCAGGCATCGTAGGCCATGCCGGTCGGCGTGATGAGGAAGCCGTCGTCGTGTCGGGCGCTGACGTTGCCGGCGGCGCCGCGATTGATGCCACAGGCATTCATGGCGCGGGCGGTGGCGAGCACCGCCGACTTGCGGACGCCCGAATTCATCGGCTGACGGCGCCCAGGCCGGTGGCCGGAAAGACGCCCTGCTCGGTGATGATGCCGGCGATCAGCGCCGCCGGCGTCACATCGAACGCCGGGTTGGCGACCGGCACGGCGCCGGCGCCAAGCTCCGCGCCGTCGCGTTCCTCGATGGGAATGGCGGCACCCGAGTTGCAGGCAAAGTCGATGGTCGACACCGGCGCGGCGACGTAGAACGGCACGCCGTGTTCGCGCGCCGCCAGCGCCTTGAGGTAGGTGCCGACCTTGTTGGCGGTGTCGCCGTTGGCGGCGATGCGATCGGCGCCGACGATGACGATATCCACGACGCCCCGCATCATCAGCAGCCCGGCGGCGTTGTCGGCGATCAGCGTATGGGCGATGCCGGCCTGGTCGAGCTCCCATGCGGTCAGCAAGCCCTGGTTACGCGGCCGCGTCTCGGAAACCCAGACATGGACATCGATCCCGGCGTTGTGGGCGGCATAGATGGGCGCGATGGCCGTGCCGTGGGCAACCGTGGCCAGCCAGCCGGCATTGCAGTGGGTCATCGCCTGGACCGGGCGCCGACCGCCCAGCTCCAGCAGGGACCGACCGTGTTCGCCGATGGCTGCGTTGGCGGCCTCGTCCTCGCGGGCGATGGCGCGGGCCTCGGCCCAGGCGGCCGTTGCCTGCCCGGCGATCGGCAGCGGGGCGAGGACGGTATTCATGCGATCGAGCGCCCAACGGAGATTGACCGCCGTGGGCCGGGTGGCGGCCAGGGTGGCGATGGCGGTGGCCAGCGCCACCCCTTGGCGCAGGGCAATGGCCAATCCATAGGCCGCCGTGGCGCCAATCAACGGCGCACCGCGCACTTGCATGACACGAATCGCCTCGGCCGCCTGGTCCAGCGTGACCAGGCGAACGAAGGCGATCTCGCGGGGCAGGCGCGTCTGGTCGAGGATGACCACACCGTCGCCGTCCTCGGCGATGGTGCGCAATCCGCTCAATTCAATTTTCCGTGGCAGTGCTTGAATTTCTTGCCGGAGCCGCAGGGGCAGGGATCGTTGCGGCCGACCTTGGGCAGCGCCCGCTCCACCGGCTGTTGCGGCCTGGCGGCGGCGGAGGTACCCAGCGCCTCGTCGTAGTCGGCATGGTGGTACTGGACGTTTTCGACCTGCGGCTGATGCTGCTCGGCCGCCTCGATCTGCTCCTCGGAACGCACCTGCACCGTCATCAGCAGCTTGCTGACCTCGGTGCGCACCGCGTTGAGCAGCCCCTCGAACAGCTCGAAAGCCTCGCGCTTGTATTCCTGCTTGGGCTGCTTCTGGGCATAGCTGCGCAGATGGATGCCCTGACGAAGATGGTCCAGCGCCGCCAGATGCTCGCGCCAGTGGGTGTCGAGGTTCTGCAGCATCACGTTGCGTTCGAAGCCCAGCCAGGCCGGCAGGTGGACCTGCGCTTTCTTGGCCTCGTACTCGGCATCGGCCGCGGCGATCAGGCGCTTAAGGATATCGTCGTCGGAAAGGCTGGTCTCGGCCTTCAACCAGTCGGCGACCGGCAGCTTGAGTTGCAGGTCGGCGGCCAGCGCGGTTTCCAGGCCGGCAATATCCCACTGCTCCTCGACACTTTCGGCCGGGACATAGAGACGGAACGTGTCATGCACCAAACCCTGGCGCATGGCGGTGACGGTCTCCGTGATGTCCTCGGTGTCGAGCAGGTCGTTGCGCTGCTGGTAGATGACCTTGCGCTGGTCGTTGGCGACGTCGTCGTATTCGAGCAACTGCTTGCGGATGTCGAAGTTGCGCTGCTCGACCTTGCGCTGCGCGGACTCCAACTGACGTGTCACCAGCGGGTGCTCGATCGGCTCACCGTCGGGCAGGGCGACCAGCTTGGAACTCATGATCGACTTCAGCCGGTCGCCGCCGAAGATCTTCATCAGCTGGTCTTCCGCCGACAGGTAGAAGCGGCTGGAACCCGGATCGCCCTGGCGGCCGGAACGGCCACGCAACTGATTGTCGATGCGGCGCGATTCGTGGCGCTCGGAGCCGATGATGTGCAGGCCGCCGGCGGCCAAAACCTTGTCGTGCAAGAGCTGCCACTCCGCCTTCAGCGGCGCCATGGCGCTTTCCTTCTCGGCGGCGGAGAGGCTTTCGTCGTCGCGGATGGCGGCGAGCTGCTTGACGATGCTGCCGCCCAGCACGATGTCGGTACCGCGACCGGCCATGTTGGTGGCGATGGTGATGACACCGGGCCGGCCGGCCTGGATGACGATCTCCGCCTCCCTGGCGTGCTGCTTGGCATTCAGAACCTGGTGCGGCAGCTTCTCCTTGTCGAGCAGGCCGGACAGCAGCTCCGAATTCTCGATGGAGGTGGTACCCACCAAGACCGGCTGGCCGCGTTCGTGACAGTCCTTGATGTCGGCGAGGATCGCCTGATACTTCTCGTTGGCGGTGCGGAAGATCTGGTCGTTGGCGTCCTTGCGGATCATCGGCTGGTTGGTTGGAACGACCACTGTTTCCAGGCCATAGATCTGGTGGAACTCGTAGGCTTCGGTGTCGGCCGTGCCGGTCATGCCGGCCAGCTTCGCGTACATGCGGAAATAGTTCTGGAAGGTGATCGAGGCCAGCGTCTGGTTTTCCGACTGGATAGCCACGCCCTCCTTGGCCTCGACCGCCTGGTGCAGGCCATCGGACCAGCGGCGACCGGCCATCAGGCGGCCGGTAAATTCGTCGACGATGACCACCTCGCCGTTCTGGACGACGTACTGCTGATCGCGGTGGAACAGGTTGTGTGCGCGCAGCGCGGCGTAAAGGTGGTGCACCAGCAGGATATTGGCCGGCTCGTACAAACTGGCGCCCTCGGGCAGCAGCCCGAGCCGCGTCAGAACGGCCTCGGCCTTTTCGTGTCCTTCCTCGGTCAGCAGCACCTGGTGCGACTTGAGGTCGACCGTGTAATCGCCGGTGTCCTGCTCTTCCTGGCTCTTGGCCGCTTCGCCCCTGGTCAGCAGCGGCGGCACGGCGTTCATCTTGACGTAGAGATCGGTGTGATCCTCGGCCTGGCCGGAAATGATCAGCGGCGTACGCGCCTCGTCGATCAGGATCGAATCGACTTCGTCGACGATGGCGTAGTTGAGTCCGCGCTGCACGCGTTCGTCGGGCGTGTACACCATGTTGTCGCGCAGGTAGTCGAAGCCGAACTCGTTGTTGGTGCCGTAGGTGATGTCGGCACCGTAGGCTGCCTGCTTCTCGTCGTGCGGCATCTGCGAGAGATTGACGCCGACGGTCAGGCCAAGGAAACGATGCAGGCGACCCATCCATTCCGCGTCGCGGCTGGCCAGGTAGTCGTTGACCGTGATGACATGGACGCCGTTGCCGGTCAGTGCGTTCAGGTAGGCGGGCAGCGTTGCCACCAGGGTCTTGCCCTCGCCGGTGCGCATTTCGGCGATCTTGTTGTAGTGCAGGACCATGCCACCGATCATCTGCACGTCGAAGTGACGCATGCCCAGCACGCGCTTGCCCGCTTCACGGACGACGGCAAACGCCTCCGGCAACAGATCGTCCAGGGTTTCGCCCTTGGCCAGGCGCGCCTTGAATTCGTCGGTCTTGGCGCGCAGCTGCTCGTCGGTGAGCGCCTGCAAGGCCGGTTCGAAGGCGTTGATGCGGCCGACGGACTGGGAATACTGCTTGATCAGCCGATCGTTACGGCTACCGAAAATCTTCTTGAGAAGGCCGGAAATCATGGGCTGGCCGCCTTAAATGGGCAAAGCGGCTATTTTAGCATGCGAGATGTCCCCGCTCTCCCTCTCGTCGCCGCCGCGCCGCGCGACCGGCGCGGACAATCAATGCCGATGCGCGAGCTTGCCACCGCTGGCTTGGGCGGCTTGCAGGAACCGATTGGGGTTTTGGGGAATACCCTTGACGCGCACCTCGAAGTGCAGATGCGGTCCCGTGCTGCGCCCGGAGTTGCCAACTTCCGAGACGATCTGGCCGCGCTTTACCAGGGCACCAAGCTGGACCAGGATCCGCGAATTGTGGGCATAGCGGGTCACCAGGTCGTTGCCATGGTCGATATCCAGGACATGACCATACTCCGGGTGCCTCTCGGCGGCAATGACGATGCCGGCGGCGGCGGCCCTGACCGGCGTGCCGGTATCGGCGGAAAAATCGACCCCCTCGTGCATGCCGCGTTCGCCCGTGATCGGATCAACCCGCCAGCCAAAGCTGGAACTGTTCCAACCGGAATCCAAGGGCAGGGAAGTGGGCAACTGATTCTGGCGGATGCGCTCGTCAAGCAACTGGTTCTCCAGGAATGACAGCGCGTCGGCCTTGGCCTCGACCTGGAGCGAAAGGCTCTCCAACGCCTTGCTCAGGTCGTCGGCCGACAGCGGCACGGGCTGAATCAATGGACCGCCGCGACCACCCTTGCCGGCGGTGGCCACGCCGAGCTCATGCGGCTTGACGCCGACCAGGCCCGCGAGGCGCTCGCCCATGGAATCCAGGCGCATCAGCTGGGCCTGCATTTCACCGAGCCTGACCGCCATTGCGTTGAGGTTCTCGCGAACGAATTGATGGCTGACCCGATTTTCCTCGGCGTTCGCGGCTTGCAGCAGTTCCTGCACGAACGGCAGGCGGAGGTCGGCCGCGTGCCGCACGGTGACATAGGAGAACAGCGACGACAACCCGATCACCGTGGCCATCAGCGTGGCGGTGGCCATGAACAAGTGCCGCCAAGTCAAGACAATGGTCTTCGCCGTTGTCAGTCGATCGGAGACGAGAATAATATGCACGTCCCTACTCCTTCTAGTCAGTGCCGACATGCGACCCATGCGAACCAAGCTACGTAGTGCCCGTAGCGTGGAAGACTGCCTGATGGCCGACGCCGAGCTTGCCCGGCTTTCCGGCCACGCGCGGCGCCTGTTGGGCTTGCAGCGTGCTTTCGAATCCGCCACGCCGCTTGCGCGACAGTCGCGGGTTGCCAACTATAAGTTGGGGAGAATCGTCATTTACGCCGCGAACGGCGCGGTCGCCGCCAAACTCAGGCAAATGGAACCTCGCCTGGCGGCTTTATTTCGTTCAGAGGCGACGGAGGTTACCGGAATCGATATCCGGGTGCAACCCGGCACCGACAATCGCCCAACCCCGGCCAAAAGAACCCCGACTGGAATTGGCGATCAGCAGAAGCAGGCGCTTACATTGCTCGCGGATGGCCTTCCGGAGGGCTCGGCCCTGAAGGCGGCCTTGGCCCGATTGGTGAATCAGTCCTGACTGTTGGACTACAGAACGATTGCGCGCTCGAGAAACATCAGCGCCAGCACGACCAGGGCGAAGATCAGCGCGTACTTGGCGACCCGACCGGACAAGCGCAGGTAGCGCCTGTCGCCGGAAAACAGATAGGCAAGGATCCCCGCGCCGATGGTGATGGCCGTCAGGACGCCGACGATGCGCAGCAGCAGCATCAGGCGAGTTGCGGATAGAGGCGGAGAACGGCCCCCGGTGCCTCTTCACTACGATTGAAGGACACCAGCTCCCACGCCGTGGCGTCGGCCAGCAAGGCCCGCAGCAACTGGTTGTTCAAGGCATGGCCGGACTTGTGGGCGGAAAACGCGCCCAACAGCGGATGGCCGGCCAGGTACAGGTCGCCGATGGCGTCCAGCACCTTATGACGGACGAACTCGTCGGGAAGACGCAAGCCTTCGGCATTGAGCACCCGGTATTCGTCCATCACGATGGCGTTGTCCAGGCTGCCGCCCAGGGCCAGGCCCTGGGCACGCAGCGCCTCGACATCCTGAGTAAATCCAAAGGTGCGGGCCCGGGCGATATCGCGAATGTAGGACTCGTCGGCGAAGTCCATCTCGACGCGCGTGCCGGACTGGTCGACGGCCGGATGATTGAACAGGATCGAAAACGAGAGACGGAAACCGTCGTAAGGTTCCAGGCGCGCCCATTTGTCGCCGTCACGGACCTCGACCGTCTTGCGGATGCGAATGAACTGCTTCGCCGCGTTCTGTTCCTCGATGCCGGCGGACTTGAGCAGGAAGACGAACGGGCCCGCGGACCCATCCATGATCGGCAATTCGGCGGCGTCGACGTCGACGTAGAGATTGTCGATGCCCAGGCCGGCCAGCGCCGACATCAGATGCTCGACGGTACTCAACTTGACGCCGTCCCTTTCCAGGCAGGAGGCCATGCGCGTGTCGCCGACGCTGTAAGGGTCGGCCTTCAACTCAACGGGCGGCTCGAGATCGACCCGCCGGAACACGATGCCCGTGTCGGCGGCCGCCGGGCGGAGCGCCAGGGTCACCTTGACGCCGGAATGCAGACCGACGCCGGTGGCGCGAATGATCGCTTTGAGGGTGCGCTGCTTGAGCATGGGGTGGCCAGTAGAATGAGACAGGATGCTGCGTGGCACAATTTTAGACCAAAACAAAACGCCACGAAACGCCGCGGCGCCGCTCCGGGAGGAGGCGATCCCCCGGAGCGGCGGCACGGCGGCCGTCTAGTCGGCCTGCTTGATCAGGAAGGCCGGGATGTCGTAACGGTCCATGCCGCTGTCAACCATCGCCTTGACGGCGGCGTTGCGGGTGCGATTGGGATGAAACACATCACCCAGCGCGGCGCCGCCGTCAAAGACCGGCGCGGCGACCGGTTCGCCGTAGATACGATCATCGGTGCCGGTGCGCAGGCCGTAGGTTTCCACCCGCTCGAGCTTGGGTTTGGCCACCTTGCCGCCCAGGCCGGTGGCGACGACCGTGACGCGCAATTGATCTTCCATGCCATCGTCGAAGACGGTGCCGAAGATCACCGTCGCCTCGGCATGGGTGTAGGCCTTGATGGTGCTCATGACGTCCTTGACCTCGCGCATGCCCAACTGCTTGCTGGCCGTGATGTTGACCAGCACGCCGCGCGCACCGGACAGTTCGACGCCTTCGAGCAGCGGGCTGGCCACGGCCGCCTCGGCGGCCAGACGGGCGCGATCCACGCCGGCGGCGCTGGCCGAACCCATCATGGCCTTGCCCATTTCGCCCATGACGGTGCGCACGTCCTCGAAGTCGACGTTGACCAGGCCCGGCACGTTGATGATTTCGGCGATGCCGCCCACGGCGTTGCGCAGCACGTTGTCGGCCGCCTTGAACGCCTCGGTCATGCTGACGTCTTCGCCCAGCACTTCCATCAACCGTTCGTTGAGGATGATGATCAGCGCGTCGCAATACTGCTGCAACTCGCCCAGGCCCTCTTCGGCCAGGCGCATGCGCTTGCCCTCGAACTCGAACGGCTTGGTGACGACCGCCACGGTCAGGATGTCCTTCTCGCGCGCGACTTCGGCCACCACCGGCGCCGCGCCGGTACCGGTGCCACCGCCCATGCCGGCGGTGATGAACACCATGTGGGCGCCGTCGAGCGCCTCGGCGATGCGGGCCCGCTCCTTGAGGGCCAGATCGCGCGCCTTTTCCGGCTTGCCGCCCGCGCCCTGTCCGGGCCCGAGTTGCAGCTTGACGTCGGCCGTGGACAGATTCAGCGACTGCGAATCCGTGTTGCAGCAGATGAACTCCACGCCCTGGACGCCTTCGCGGATCATGTGCTCGACCGCGTTGCCACCGGCGCCGCCGACGCCGATGACCTTGATGACGGTGCCGTTGGGCTCCTTGTCGATGATTTCAAACATGCTCGCCTCCTTGTTGTTGCGGTTGCAAATCAAAAATTCTTGCCGAACCAGGCCCGCATGCGGGCCAGGATCTGCCGGAACGTCATGGGGCCCTGCGCCTTCAGGCCCCGCTTCTTCTGCGCCACGCCCTCGAGCAGCAAGCCCATGGCCGTGGAATAACGCGGATTGCGGACGATGTCGCGCAGGCTGCCCTCGTAACGCGGCATGCCCAGCTTGACGGTGTTGTGGAACATCTCCTCGCCCAGCTCGATCATGCCGGGCATGGTCGCGGAGCCGCCGGTCAGCACCACGCCGGCCCGCAGCAGGCGTTCGTAGCCGCTGCGCACCAGTTCGTCCTTCACCATCTGGTAGATCTGCTCGATGCGCGGCTGGATGAAGCCGGCCAGGGTCTGGCGGCTCAATTGCGAAGCGGGCCGGTCGCCAACGCCGGGCACCTCGATCATCTCCTCCGGATCGGCCAGTTGCTGGAGCGCGACGCCGTAGCGAATCTTGATCTCCTCGGCGTCCGGTGTGGACGTGCGCAAGGCGATGCCGATATCCGAAGTGATCTGGTCGCCGGCGATGGGAATCACCGCTGTGTGGCGAATGGCCCCCTGGGTAAACACGGCGATATCCGTGGTGCCGCCGCCGATGTCGACCAGGCAGACGCCGACATCCTTCTCGTCGTCGGTCAGCACCGCCATGCCCGACGCCAGCGGTTGCAGCACCAGATCCACCACTTCCAGACCGCAGCGATGCACGCACTTGACGATGTTCTGCACGGCGGTGACGGCGCCGGTGACGAGGTGCACCTTCACTTCGAGCCGCTTGGCGTCCATGCCGATCGGCTCCTTGACTCCGTCCTGGCCATCGACGATGAACTCCTGAACCAGCGTGTGGAGGATCTGGTCGTCGGCGGAAATCGGCGTCGCATTGGCCGCCTCGGTGGCCCGCTCGACATCGTATTGCGTGACCTCCTTGTCGCGCACCACGGTCATGCCGTTGGAGTCCTTGCTCTTGATGTGCGCCCCGGCGATGCCCGTATAGACTTCCTTCACCTTGCAGCCGGCCATCAGCTCCACTTCCTGGATGGCGCGCGAAATGGCGTCGACCGTCGCCTCGATGCTGACGACGACGCCCTTCTTGAGTCCCTTGTCCTTGTTCTCCTCGAACTGGTGACTGCCAATACCGAGAATCATCAACTGGCCCTCGGGATTCAGCTCGGCCACCACCGAGACGATTTTCGAGGTGCCGATGTCGAGGCCCACTATCAGGTCGTGTTTCGTTTCCTTGCTCATTCCACTCAACTCTTTCGGGCCGCGCGCAGGGCGAAGCCGTTCGGGTAACGCATGTCCACCACGCCGCCGGCGGCGACCTGGGTCCTTTCGGCCGCCGGCCCGTAGTAGTCGACAAAGCGGGCCAGGCGCTCGGCGAGGCTGTGCTTGGCCTCGTCGCGCCCCAGCTCCAGCACCACGCCATCATCCAGCTTCACCTGCCAGGCCTCGCGACTCGACAGCACCAGGACATCCGGCGCGCGGCCGACCGCCGCCAGCGTCTGCTTGAATTCCCGATAGCGCGCCAACAGGCGTGGCGCGGACCCTTCCGGTCCGGCGAAGGTCGGCAGGCTGGCGGCGCTGGCGGCCGTAAATACCTCCCCGAAACTGTTCACCAGGCGCGCTTCGCCATCGGCCTGCCGCCAGCGCGCCACGGCGACATGCTCCTCCAGCGTCAGTTCCAGGGTGTCGGGCCACTGGCGGCGCACCTCGGCACGGCGTACCCAGGGCAGCTTCTCGAACAGGGCGCGCGCGTCGTCCAGATCGACCGTGAAGAAGTTGCCGGTCAGCGCCGTGTGCGCCGCCTGTTCGATCTGGGCGCGCGTCACCTGATCGACCGTGCCACCGACCACCACTTCGCGCAATGGGAAACCCGGCAGGCGCTGCAAGGCGACGGTCGCCGCCCAGCCCAGCCCGACCACGGCGAAGACGAGCAGCAGATCGGCCACCAGGTCGATCAGCACGGGACGATCCCAAAACCCATCATCGGACCGCTCGACGGCTCTTCGCTTTGGCTTAGCCACAGGTCGCCATCTCCAGCACCCTGACCACCAGTTGTTCGAACGACAGACCCGCCTTGCGCGCCGCCATCGGCACCAGCGAATGGTCGGTCATGCCCGGCGCGGTATTCATTTCCAGGAAATACGGCTGGCCACTTTGATCCAGCATCAGATCGACGCGACCCCAGCCACGACAACCCAGCACCTGGAACGAGCGCAGCACCAGTCCGGCCAGGCGCTGTTCCTCCGCCGCCGACAGGCCGGGGCAGATATAGCGGGTATCGTCGGCGAGATACTTCGCGTCGTAGTCATAGAACTCGTGCGGCGTCTCGATACGGATCGACGGCAACACCGCGTCGCCGAGAATCGGGAATTGCACTTCCGCCCCGGCAATAAACCGTTCCGCCAGCACCAGGCTGTCGTACTTGACCGCCTCTTCGTAGGCGGCGCGCAACTCATCAGCCGACTTGACCTTGCTGATGCCGATACTGGAACCCTCGTTGGCCGGCTTGACGAACAGGGGCAGGCCCAGGCGGGCAACGACGGCCTGCCAGTCGCTGTCGGCCGTCAATACGACGCATTCGGGCACCGGAATGCCGGCCGCCTGCCAGCACAGCTTGCTGCGCCACTTGTCCATGGACAGGGCCGAAGCCAAGACGCCGCTGCCGGTATAGGGAATGCCCATCAGTTCCAGCGCGCCCTGGAGACAGCCGTCCTCGCCACCACGACCGTGCAGGGCAATGAAGACCCGGGCGAAGCCGTCTTCCTTGAGCGCGGCCAGCGGACGTTCGGCGGGATCGAAGGCATGGGCATCGACGCCGGCGCGCAGCAGCGCCGCCAACACGGCGCTACCGCTCTTCAGCGAAACTTCACGCTCCGCCGAGGCGCCGCCGAACATCACCGCCACCTTGCCGAAACCAGCCCTATTCGCCGTACCGCTCACGCCGCCTCTCCCACGATTCTGACCTCTCGCACCAGTTCGACGCCGGACCGCCGGCGAACCTCGACCTGGATTCGGCCGATTAAGCTTTCTATCGCAGCGGCGCTCGCCGCACCCCCTGGATTAACGATGAAATTCGCATGCTTTTCGGAGACCCGCGCACCACCCTCTGTGACGCCCTTCAAACCGGCCGCCTCGATCAGCCGCGCGGCATGATCGCCCGGTGGATTGCGGAACACGGAGCCGGCGTTGGGCAGGTCGAGCGGTTGGCTGGCGATGCGCTGCTCCAGCAGTTCGGCGATGCGCCGCCGGGCAGCCGTGCCGTCGCCATCGGGCAGCCGCAGCCAGGCGGCGGCGAAGATTTCGTCCGTCTCCGCCTTGAGGCCGACATGCCGGTAGCCGACCACGAAATCGGCTGGCCGACGCTCGACCAATTCGCCCTGGCGATTCAGCATCAGTACCCGCTCGACGAAGGCCCAGGTCTCACCGCCGTAACAACCCGCATTCATGGCCAGGGCGCCGCCAAAGGTGCCGGGGATGCCCGCCAGGAATTCGGCGCCGACCAAATTCAGGTTGGCGGCGAAGCGCGCCACCTTGGGGCTGGCGACGCCGGCCTCGACATACAGGGTGCCGTCGGCTTCCTGACGCAGAACGTTAAGTACGCCATGGGTGAAGACCATGGTGCCGTCGAAACCGCCGTCGCGCACCAGCAGGTTGCTGCCCAGCCCGACGCACAAGAGCGGCTCATCGAGGCGCAGGCGGCGCAGGAACTCGGCCAGGTCGGCCAGGTCGGCCGGAAAGTAGGCGCGCGCCACGGCGCCACCGGCGCGCCAGGAGACATGCCCCGCCATCGGCTCGCTCTCCTTGAGTTGGCCGCGTAGCGCTTCAGACATTCGCCACTTTCCCCGGTACCGCGCCCACCGACCCGGCGCCCATGGTGATCACCACATCGCCATCGCGCGCCGCCACCATGATCGCGGCCGGCATGGCGGCGATGTCTTCGACGAAGATCGGCTCGATCTTGCCGGCGACCCGGATGGCGCGCGCCAGCGTGCGGCCGTCGGCGGCCACGATCGGCGTTTCGCCCGCCGCATAGACCTCGGCCAGCAACAGGCCGTCGGCCGTCGACAGCACCTTGACGAAGTCCTCGAAGCAGTCTCGCGTGCGGGTATAGCGGTGCGGCTGGAAGGCCAGCAGGATGCGCCGCCCGGGGAAGGCGCCGCGCGCGGCCGCCAGCGTCGCCGCCATTTCGACCGGATGGTGGCCGTAGTCGTCGATCAGGGTGAAAGTGCCGCCGGTCGGCAGAGGAATCTCGCCGTAGCGCTGGAAGCGCCGGCCGACGCCCTTGAACTCGGCCAGAGCCCGGACGATGGCCTCGTCGGTCACACCCACCTCCGTCGCCACGGCAATGGCGGCCAGCGCGTTCAGCACGTTGTGCAGACCCGGCAGGTTGAGCGTCACGTCGAACCGCGAGATGGCCCCATTGCGGCGCACGCAGGTGAAGCGCATGCGGCCGTCCGCGGCAACGATGTTTTCGGCGCGGATGTTGGCCTCGGCGGCCAGGCCATAGGTCACCACCTGCTTGGCGACGCGCGGCAGGATTTCCCGCACGTTCGGATCGTCGGCGCACAGCACGGCGACGCCGTAGAAGGGCAGGCGATGCAGGAAGTCGACGAAGGCCTGCTTCAGCTTGCCGAAGTCGTGGCCATAGGTCTCCATATGATCGGCGTCGATGTTGGTGACCACCGAAACCACCGGCGACAGGAACAGGAAGGAGGCATCGGACTCGTCCGCCTCGGCGACCAGAAATTCACCCTGTCCGAGGCGGGCATTGGCGCCGGCGGAAACCAGGCGGCCGCCGATGACGAAGGTCGGATCCAGTCCGCCCTCGGCCAGGCAGCTCGCCACCAGACTGGTCGTGGTCGTCTTGCCATGCGTGCCGGCAATGGCGATGCCCTGCTGGAAGCGCATCAACTCGGCCAGCATCTGGGCGCGGGGCACGATCGGTATGTGGCGCTCGCGCGCCGCCAGCACTTCCGGGTTGTCATCCTTCACGGCGGTGGATACCACCACGGCGTCGGCATCGGCGACGTTGGCGGCGGCATGGCCGATGGCCACCCGGATGTTCATCGCCGCCAGCCGCCGTGTGGCGACGCTTTCGGCCAGGTCGGAACCGCTGACCTCGAAGCCCTGGTTCGCCAGCACCTCGGCGATGCCGCTCATGCCGGCGCCGCCGATGCCGACGAAATGGACGCGGCGGATCTTGTGTTTCATTTGGCAATCTCCATGCACGCTTGAGCCACAGTGGCCGTGGCATCGGGCCGGGCCAGGGCATGCGCCTTCTCGGCCATCTGCAATAGTTGTTCGCGCGACAGGTGGCGCAGTTCCGCCAGCCGCTCGGGGGTCAGTTGGTGCTGCGGCAGGAGGATTGCCGCGCCGGCCGTGGACAGGAAGCGGGCATTGCCAGTCTGGTGGTCGTCGACCGCGTGCGGGAAAGGCACCAGGATGCTGGCGACGCCAGCGGCCGCCAGTTCGGCCACGGTCAGCGCGCCGGCGCGGCAGATCACCAGGTCGGCCCACGCGTAGGCACCGGCCATGTCGTCGATGAATGCCACCGCATGGGCATTCACATCCGCTTCCGCATAGGCCTGTCGCAGGGCTTCCAGATGCGTCTCACCGGACTGATGCACCACTTGCGGACGCTCCGCCGCCGGCAGGAGGGCCAGCGCCTTGGGTACCGTCTGATTGAGGATCGCCGCGCCCAGACTGCCGCCCACGACCAGGATGTTCAACGGCCCCTGCCGTTGCCGGTAGCGTTCCGCCGGGCTGGCCAGCGCGGCGATCCCCGGCCGGACCGGGTTGCCGACCCAGACACCCTTTTTCAGCGCCTCCGGAAAGCCGGTCAGGACCCGGTCGGCAACCACCGACAACACGCGATTGGCCAGCCCGGCCACCGAGTTCTGTTCGTGCAGCACCAGCGGCACGCCGGACAGCGCCGCCATCATGCCCCCAGGGAAGGTGACGTAGCCGCCGAAGCCGAGCACCACGTCGGGTTTGATGCGCTTGATCTGGCGACGCGCCAGCAGAAAGCCGCGCAGCAGATTGAAGGGCAGCACCAGCAGACGCGTCAGACCCTTGCCGCGCAGCGCCGAGAAGCGGACCCAGGCGATCTCGTAGCCACTCGCCGGCACCAGCCGGGCCTCCATGCTGTCCCGGTTGCCCATCCAGACCACCCGCCAGCCCAGCCCGGCCATGTGGTCGGCGACCGCCAGGCCCGGCATGATGTGCCCGCCCGTGCCACCGGCCATGATCAGGATTGTCTTTCTCACGCCGCCTGGCCTCGCATCAGCCGGCGGTTCTCGTAATCGACCCGCAGCAGGATCGCCAGCGCCACGCAGTTGGCGGTGATGCCGGAACCGCCAAAGCTCATCAGCGGCAGGGTCAGGCCCTTGGTCGGCAGCAGGCCCATGTTGACGCCCATGTTGATGAAGCCCTGGACGCCGAGCCAGATGCCGATGCCCTGTGCCACCAGACCGCTGAAGACGCGGTCGAGCAGCAGCGCCTGGCGGCCGGCGGCGAATGCGCGCTGCACCAGCAGGCCGAACAGCACCACCACCGCCAGCACACCGGCAAAGCCCAGTTCCTCGGCCACCACCGCCAGCAGAAAATCGGTATGGGCTTCGGGCAGATAGAACAGCTTTTCCACGCTGGCGCCCAGCCCGACGCCGAACCATTCGCCGCGGCCGAAAGCGATCAACGCGTGCGACAACTGGTAGCCCTTGCCGTAGGCGTCCTGCCAGGGATCCATGAACCCGAGGATGCGTTCGCGCCGATAGGGCGACAGCCAGATCAGCAGCACGAAGCCGATCACGGCGACCACGGCCAGCAGCGAGAATAGACGGACGTTGATGCCGCCGAGAAACAGGATGCCGAAGGCGATGGCGGCAACGACGACGAAGGCGCCGAAATCCGGTTCGCGCAGCAGCAGGAAGCCGACCGCCAGGATGACCCCGGCCATGGGCAGAAAGCCGCGCCGGAAGCTGCCCATGGCGTCGAGCTTGCGCGTCGTGTAGTCGGCGGCGTAGAGCACCGCGAACAGCTTCATGAACTCGGACGGTTGCAGGTTGATCGGCCCCAGCGGCAACCAGCGCTGCGCGCCATTGACCGAGCGGCCGACATGCGGCACCAGCACCAGCGCCAGCAGGACGACACCGCCCAGGAACAGCCAGGGCGACAGCTCCTCCCAGAAGCGCATCGGCACCTGGAAGGCAACCACGCCGGCGACCAGACCGATGGCCAGAAACACCGCATGGCGGATCAGAAAGAAGGACGACTGGTGGCCGGTGAACTGGCTGCCTTCCGCCGTGGCGATGGACGCCGAATAGACCATCACCAGCCCGAACAGCAGCAGGAACAACGCCGGCCAGAGCAGCAGCGGATCTAGCTCGGCGGCCGCCGAGCCGGCCATCGGCCGCCGCACCGAGGTGAAGACCTGGGCGCCGCCGCTCATCGCGCCTCCCCCAGGCGGCGTACCGCCTCGACGAATACCCGGGCGCGGTGCTGGTAGTCGCGAAACATGTCGAAGCTGGCGCAGGCCGGCGAGAGCAGCACAGCGTCGCCCGGACGCGCCTGATCGGCCGCCAGCCGGACCGCCGCGTCGAGATCGGCGGCCGTCAGCACCGGCACGCCGCAACCCGCGATCGCGGCACCGATGGCCGGGCCGTCGCGGCCGATCAGGATCGCCGCGCGCGCATGGCGCGCCACCGCCTCCTTCAAAGGCGAAAAATCCTGCCCCTTGCCGTCGCCACCCAGAATCACGACCACCTTGCGGCCCAGGCCTTTGAGCGCCGCCTCGGTGGCACCAACGTTGGTGCCCTTGGAATCGTCGAAGAAGGCGATGCCGTCGATGTCGGCGACGTGCTCGACGCGATGCGGCAGGCCGCGAAACTCGCGCAGGGCGGGCAGCAGGGCCGGCGCGTCGAGGCCGATGCCGGCGCACAGGGCCAACGCGGCCATCGCGTTGGCGGCGTTGTGCAGGCCGGCCAGGCCCGCCGATCGCAGGTCGCGCACCGGCAGCAGAAACCGGTCGCCACGCACCAGCCAGGGCTCGCCGCGATTCTCGCGCAGACCGAAATCGGCTTCGTCGCCCGGCGCATCGAGGCCGAAGGTGATCAGCCGCCGGCCGGCGCGGGCCATGCGCCTGACCCGCGGGTCGGCGCGGTTCAGAATCTGCGCGCCGTCGCCCGCGAATACGCGCGCCTTGGCCGCCGCATAGTCGTCGAGGTCGATGTAGCGATCGAGGTGATCGTCGCTGATATTCAGCACGGTCGCGGCGTCGGCGTTCAGCGAGTCCAGCGTTTCCAGTTGGAAGCTGGACAACTCCAGCACCCAGACCTCGGGCAGCCGGCCCTCGTCCTGGCAGGCCATCAGGGCGGCCAGGGCGGCGGGTGAGATATTGCCGGCCACGCCGGTGGTGCGTCCGGCGGCCCGGCATAGATGTCCGGTCAGCGCCGTCGTGGTGGTCTTGCCGTTGGTGCCGGTGATGGCGATCACCCGCGTCCGGTGGCGCACGCCCAGCGAGTCGAGGCCCCAGGCGAACAACTCGATCTCGCCGACCACCGGAATGCCCTGGGCCCGGGCATGGATCACCGCCAGCACTCCGGAGGACAGGCCGGGCGAAATGACCAGCAGATCAACGGCGCTCAGCAGTTGCTTGTCGAAATTCTCGTTCAGCGGTCCGGCCACGAATCCCGCCGATGGCACGGCGCGGCGCAATTCACCGAGATAGGGCGGTTCCGTCCGCGTGTCCATCACCCGCACGGCGGCCCCCTGCCGCGCGCACCAGCGCGCGCAGGCCAGGCCGGATTCGCCGAGGCCAAGAACGAGGATCTGTTTGCCGGCGAGTTCCATCATCTGATCTTCAGCGTGGACAGGCCGAACAGCACCAGCAGGATGGTGATGATCCAGAAGCGCACCACCACCTGCGTTTCCTTCCAGCCGCCCTGCTCGAAGTGATGGTGTAGCGGCGCCATGCGCAGGATGCGGCGCCCCTCGCCATAGCGCTTCTTGGTGTACTTGAACCAGCCGACCTGGAGCATCACCGACAGGGTCTCGGCGACGAAGACGCCGCCCATGATGAACAACACGATCTCCTGGCGCACGATGACGGCCACCGTGCCCAGCGCGGCACCAAGCGCCAGCGCGCCGACATCGCCCATGAACACCTCGGCGGGATAGGCGTTGAACCAGAGGAAGCCGAGGCCCGCACCCGCCAGGGCGCCGCAGAACACCATCAGTTCGCCGGCGCCGGGGATGTACGGAATCAGCAGGTACTTGGAGAACACGGCGTGACCGGTCACGTAGGCGAACAAGCCGAGGGCCGCGCCGACCATCACGGTGGGCATGATGGCCAGGCCATCGAGGCCGTCGGTCAGATTGACCGCGTTGCTGGTGCCGACGATGACCAGGTAGGTGAGGGTTATGAAGCCGAAGATGCCCACCGGATAGGACACCTCCTTGAAGAAGGGCACGATCAGGTTGGCCTTGGCCGGCAACTCGAGGGTGAAGCCGCTGCCGACCCACTGGAAGAACAGGCGCAGCACTTTTTCGTTGTCCGGCGCGGAGATCGAGAAGACGATGTAGACGGCCGCGCCGATGCCGATCACGGATTGCCAGAAGAACTTGGCGCGCGCGGACAGCCCATCCGGGTTGCGGTACACCACCTTGCGCCAGTCGTCGACCCAGCCGACCGCGCCGTAGCCGAGGGTCACGATCAGCACCACCCAGACGAACCGGTTGCCGAGGTCCGCCCACAGCAAGGTCGAGACGCCGAGGGAGATCAGGATCAGCGCGCCGCCCATGGTCGGCGTGCCCGCCTTGATCAGGTGGGTCTGGGGGCCGTCGTCGCGCACCGACTGGCCGATCTTCTTCGCCGCCAGCCAGCGGATCAGCGCCGGTCCGAAGACGAAGGAGATGGTCAGCGCCGTCATGGTCGCCAGTACCGCCCGCAGCGTGATGTAGTTGAGGACATTGAAGGCTCGGATGTCCTTCGCCAGCCACTGGGCCAACTCAAGCAGCATTCTGGTTCTCCACAATGGCGTCGACCACTTGCTCCATGCGCATGAAGCGCGAGCCCTTGACCAGCACCGTCACGTCCGGACCGAGCTCGGCCTTGAGCGTCGCCGTCAATTCCCCCGGCTTCGCGAAATGTTGCCCGCCGCCGCCGAAGTTGTGCGCCGCCGCCGCCGACAGAGCACCCAGGGCGAGGAGCCTTTCGATGCCGTGGCTCTTGGCGTAGCCGCCGATTTCGTCGTGGTACTGGCCGGCCGCCGCGCCCACCTCGCCCATGTCGCCCATGACGAAGATGCGTCGCCCGGGCAGATTGGCCAGTACGTCGATGGCCGCGCGCATCGAATCGGGATTGGCGTTGTAGGTGTCGTCGATGACCAGCGCGCCATGGAACCCGGCACGGCGCCGCAGGCGGCCCGGGATGCCGGCATAGCGGCTCAGCGCCTCGGCCACCGTTCCCAGGCTGACTCCGGCGGCCAGCGTGGCGGCGGCGGCGGCCAGGGCGTTGCGGACATTGTGCATACCGGGTGCCGGCAGATCGAATTCGACCGTGCCCTGCGGCGCCCGCAGTACGATCTCGCTGGCGAAGCCATGTGGCCTGGCCAGCGCCGTCACGTCGGCCGACTGGCCCAGGCCGAAGCCGACGATCGCCCTGCCGCCGGCCAACTCGCGCCAGACGTCGGCATGCGGATCATCGACATTGATGACGGCGACGCCGTTGTCGGACAAACCCTGGAATATCTCGCCCTTGGCACGCGCCACGTCGGTCAGCGTGCCAAGGCCGGCCAGATGGGCGCGTTGGGCGTTGTTCACCAGCGCCACGGTCGGCCGCGCCAGGCCGGTCAGGTAGGCGATCTCGCCGGGGTGGTTCATGCCCATCTCGATCACGGCGGCGCGATGACCGGCGCTCAAACGCAGCAGCATCAGGGGCAGGCCAATGTCGTTGTTAAGGTTGCCGGTGGTGGCCAACACGGCTTCCACGGGTTCCAGGTCGTCGCGACGCTCGTGCTCGCGCAGGATGGCGGCGCACATTTCCTTGACCGTGGTCTTGCCGTTGCTGCCGGTGACGCCGATCAGCGGCAGGTCGAACTGGCGCCGCCAGTGGCCGGCCAGGCTGCCCAGCGCCCGGCGGGTGTCGGTCACATGCAGCAGCGGCAGACCCCGCCCGTGGTCGGCGGCCCAGGCATGATCGACCATGGCGGCGGCGGCGCCATGGGCCAGCACGTCGCGCACATAGTCGTGACCATCGAAGCGTTCGCCACGCAGCGCGACGAACAGTTCGCCGACGGCGACCGTGCGCGAGTCGGTCGAGACGCCGACGAACGGGTGGCCTTCCGCACTGGCGGTGCCGCCGGTGGCTTGCGCCGCTTCGAAGAGATCCATCATGACAACATCTCCAGGGCATGCCGGGCTTGATCGAGATCCGAGAACGGCAGGCGCCGCCCGGCGACTTCCTGATAGGGCTCGTGTCCCTTGCCGGCGATCAGCACGACATCCGCGCCGGCGGCGCCGGAAACGGCGCCGCGAATGGCGGCGGCGCGATCGGGCTCGACCGTCGGCGGCTTCTTCATGCCGGCGAGGATGGCGTCGATGATCGCTTGCGGCTGCTCGCCGCGCGGGTTGTCGCTGGTCAGCCAGACACGATCGGCCAGGGCTTCGGCCAGGGCGCCCATCTGGGGCCGTTTGCCGGGATCGCGCTCGCCGCCGCAGCCGAAGACGCAGATCAGCTTGCCGCCGCGTGCCGCGGCCGTCTCGCGCAGAACACCGAGCGCCTTCTCCAGCGCGTCCGGGGTATGCGCGTAGTCGATCACCACCAGGGGTCCGCCGGCGCCACCAACCGTCTGCATGCGCCCGGGCGGCGGCGCGATGCGCGGCAACACGGCGGCGATGTCGGCCAGGGATTCGTCGCCGGCCAGCAAGGCGCCGATCACGGCGAGCAGGTTGGCGGCGTTGAAGCGGCCCACCACGGGTGCCGCGATGCGCACGCCGTCGAGCATGAAGCTCAGGCCGGCGCCGCTCATGCTCAGATCGCGGGCGACCAGCGTCCGGTCGCCGCCCTGGCGATCCGCCAGCGTGTAGCCGATGGTACGCACGCGGCCCGCCAGGTTCCGCGCCAGTCGCTCGCCGAAGGGATCGTCGAGATTCACCACCGCCGCGCCGAGGCCGGGCCAGGCGAACAAACGTTCCTTGGCGGCGCCGTAGGCGGCCATGTCGCCGTGGTACTCGAGATGGTCGCGGGTCAGGTTGGTGAATACCGCCACATCGAAGTTGACGCCGGCGACGCGCTGCTGATCGAGGCCGATCGACGACACCTCGATGGCGCACGCCACCGCGCCCTGCTCGACGAAACCGGCCAGGGCCCGGTGCAGGGTGATCGAGTCCGGCGTGGTGTTCGGACTATCGACGAGCCGGCCCGGAAAACCGTTGCCGAGCGTGCCGATCACCGCGCAGGGACACTCGAACAGAGCCATCGCCTGGGCGATCCACTGCGATACCGAAGTCTTGCCATTGGTGCCGGTCACCCCCGCCATCCAGAGTTGCTCGGAGGGGCGGCCGTAGACGAGATGGGCAAGTTCCCCGGCCCGGGCGGCCAGGCCTGGAACAGGCAGGACGGGCACGTTGGCGGCCAGCGCCACCCCCGGCTCGTACAACACCGCCGCCGCGCCACGGGCGACGGCGTCGCCGACGAAGGCTCGGCCGTCGCTGCGCTGGCCGGGCAGGGCGACGAACACGTCGCCGGGCCGCACGGCGCGGGAATCCGCGCACAGGCCGGCCGCCGTGACGCCGTGCGCGGCCAACTGCTCGAGGATGGCGGTGGCGGTCAGGGCGGCGTTCATACGCCCTCCTTCACCGCTTCGGCCATCAGCACCGGCTTGAGTGGCGCGTCCTGCGGTACGCCCAGGGTGCGCAATGCGCCGGCCATGACCTGGGCGAACACCGGGGCGGCGACGTCGCCGCCGTAGTACTTGCCCGCCGACGGCTCGTCGATCATCACCGCCACCACCAGGCGCGGCTCCGAGGCGGGCGCGAAACCGATGAACGACGCGACATACTTGTCGCCGTAGCTGCCGCCATCGAGCTTGTGGGCGGTGCCGGTCTTGCCCGCCACGCGGTAGCCGGGAATCTGCGCCTTGGGCGCCGTGCCGCCCGGCTTGACGGCCATTTCCAGCATGGTCCGCACCTCGCGCGCCGTCTGGCCGGAGAATACCGCCGCACCCGTCAGGGGCGGCGTTTCGACACGCGTCAACGACACCGGCAGCAGGTCGCCGTCGCGGGCGAAGGCCAGGTAGGCGCGGGCCAGTTGCATCAGGGTCACCGAGATGCCGTGGCCGTAGGACATGGTCGCCTGCTCGATCTGCCGCCAGGTCTTGGCCGGCCGCAGACGGCCGCCGACCTCGCCGGGAAAGCCGAGCTTGAGCGGTGTGCCGAAGCCAAGGCTGTTGAAGTTCTGCCACATGTCCTCGGGGCGGAACGACAGGGCAACCTTGGCCGCGCCGACATTGGAGGATTTCTGGATCACCTCGGCGAGCGTCAATATCCCGTGTACATGGGCGTCGTGGATGGTGGCGGCGCCGATGCTGAGCTTGCCGGGCGCCGTCTGGATCGGCGTGTCGAAGCGATACTTGCCTTTCTCCAGGGCCAGCGCCGCCGTGAAGGGCTTGAAGGTCGAACCCGGCTCGAAGGTATCGGTGAAGGCGCGATTGCGCAGTTGCGCGCCGACCAGCCGGACGCGATTGTTGGGGTTGTAGGTGGGCGCATTGGCCAGGGCCAGCACTTCGCCGGTCTTGACATCCAGAACCACCACGCCGCCGGCCTTGGCCTTGTGCTCGGCGATGGCCTGCTTCAAGAGGCTGTGCGCCAGGTACTGGATCTTGGCGTCCAGCGCGAGAGTGACGTCCTTGCCCTCCTGCGGCGCGCGGATCGACTCGACGTCCTCGACGATCTGGCCGCGCCGGTCCTTGATCACCCGTCGGCTGCCCGGCTTGCCAGTCAGGAGATCGTTCATCGCCAGTTCGACGCCCTCCTGACCCTCGTCGGCGACCCCGGTGAAACCCAGCATGTGCGCCATGACATCCCCGGACGGGTAGTAGCGGCGATATTCCTTCTGCTCGTGGATGCCGGGCAGGCGCAGGGTGGCGACCTTTTCGGCGACGTCGGGCGGAATCTGGCGCTTGACGAAGACGAAATCCTTGTCCGAGGCGAGCTTGCGGTTGAGCTCGCGCACATCCATCTCCAGCAATGCGGCCAGTTCCCGCGCCTGCGCCGGCGCCAGCCGGGCATCTTCGGGGATGGCCCAGATCGCCTTGACGGGTGTGGACACGGCCAGCACGTCGCCATGCCGGTCGAGAATGCGGCCGCGCGTGGCGGAGATTTCGATCACCCTTTCGTATCGCGACTCGCCCTTCTTTTGCAGGAAGTCGTTCTGGAACACCTGCAAGTAGAGCGAGCGACCGATAAGCGCGACAAAGCCCGCCAAGAGGGCGAATACCACCAGCCGCGAACGTAGCGGCGACAGCCGATGGGTCAGGATCGGGCTGTTGGCGAACTTCATCTGGCGGCCGCCTCGATGGCAACCACGTGCGCCGGCGGCGGCGGCCGCATGCCGAGCTTGTCGCGGGCAATTCTTTCGATGCGCGCATGGCCGGCCCAGGTGCTCTGCTCCAACTGGAGTTGTCCCCACTCGACCTCGAGCTCGCGCATCCGGCTTTGCTCCCGCTCGAGGTCGGTGAACAGCTTGCGCGCGCGGTGGTTGGCGGCGACCGTTGATAGCGCGCAACACACGGCAATCAGCAACAGGAGCAGGTTCAGGCGCAACATGGTGTCGGCGGCAGTGGCGTCAGCATCGCTCGGCGACCCGCATCACCGCGCTGCGGGCACGCGGATTGACGTCGACCTCCGCCACGCCGGGAAACACCGGCTTGCCCACCCGGCGCAGCGCGGGCGGCGGCAGTTCGGCCGCGCGCACCGGCAGACGATCGGGAAGGCGGCCCGGCTGACTCTCATCGCGCAGGAAGCGTTTGACAATGCGGTCTTCCAGTGAATGGAAGCTGATCACGACCAGCCGTCCTCCGGAAACCAGGCGCGCCACGCATTGGGGCAGGACTAGCGACAGTTCTTCAAGCTCCCGATTGACGTGAATCCGTAGAGCCTGAAAGCTGCGCGTCGCCGGGTGCTGGCCCGGTTCACGCGTGCGGACGGCCTTCTCCACGAGCGTGGCAAATTGTCCCGTGCTTGAAATACGGCATTCGACCCGAGCAGCAACAACCGCCTTTGCAATCGCATGAGCAAACCGTTCTTCGCCATAGTCCCTGATCACCTTTTCTATCTCTCGTTGTTCGGCCCGGGCCAGAAAGTCGGCCGCGGTCTCCCCCTCGGTCGTATCCATGCGCATGTCCAGCGGCGCATCGAAACGAAAGCTCATGCCCCGTTCGGGCGTATCCAGTTGCGGCAGGCTGTCCAGCACCTCGGCCAACCGGCCAAAGGCCGCGTGAACCAGCGTGAAGCGGGGATCGGTGATCGTTTGACCGTCCGCCACCGCCGCTGGATCGCGATCCAGCGCCACCAGCCTGCCCGCCGCCCCCAGGCGCGCCAGGATTTCCCGGCTGTGGCCGCCACGCCCGAAGGTGGCATCGACATAGATGCCGTCCGGCCTGATCGCCAGCGCCGCGACCGCCTCCGGCAGCAGGACGCTGACATGCGCGCCCGCGCTCACAGCGCGAGGTTTTCCATGCCTGGCGGCAACAGCTTGTCGCCCAGGGCAAAGATTTCTTCCTGTTGTTGTTTCCAGCCGGCGGCCGACCACAGCTCGAAATGGCTGCCCTGGCCAATCAGCCAGACATCCTTCTCCAGCCCCGCGTATTGGCGCAGCTCCGGCGCCACCAGCAGGCGGCCGGCGGAATCCATCTCCAGGTCGACGGCAAAGCCGACCAGCAGACGACGCAACTTGGCGGATTGGGCTTCCAGGCTCGGTGCGGAGAGGATCTTGGCGCGAATCGGCTCCCAGGCCGGCGCCGGATAGAGCAACAGGCAGCGATGGGGATGGGCGGTCAGCACCAGATGACCTTCGGCGGCCTTGGCCAGGGCGTCGCGATGGCGCGCCGGGATCGCCATGCGGCCCTTGGCATCCAGACTCAGCGATGTCGCCCCTTGGAACATCCATTCCCCCTTGATTCGAGGCGGAGAACACCAAGATTCTCCACTTCCTCCCACTTCCTCCCACTCTACGGAAGAAGAAATGGCCAGTCAAGCAGGAAAAGGCGAATTATTCTGTGCCGACAAGGACTTACGGCACATTTCAACAGGAAACGTGAAAAATATTTCCCCAAAAAATCAATGGGGATACGCGACTGATTGAAAGTGAAATATGAGGAATTTGACGGCCACCAAGGCCGTCAGAGCAGCCGGCCATCCTGTTGCATTCGGACAAGACCGGTCTATATACTGGTCTATAACGTTATCGAGGTGTACCCATGAACATAGAAATCGGTTCCTACGAAGCAAAGACCAAGCTGCCAGAACTGCTGCGCAGCATCCAGGCCGGCAATCGTTACACGATCACCTTACGGGGTGAACCGGTTGCCGACTTGGTACCGGCCGAAGGCAGCAAGGGCGCCCAAGCCGCATTGGCGGCGGACCAGATGCGAACATTGATGCTCAATGGTGCTCCGATCAAGAATGTCGATGTAAAGGCGCTGATCAACGAAGGTCGCGCATGAGCTTCGTCCTGGATAACTCGGTGGCAATGTGCTGGCTGCTCAACGATGGCCGCGCGGCCGATATTGTCTATGCGCTGGATATTCTGGATGCGCTCAAGACGACGTCAGCGATCGTGCCGGGGCTCTGGGCGCTGGAGGCCGCCAATGTCGTTGCCAAGGCGGAAGCCAAGGGCTTGGTCAATGAAGCCCGATCGCAAGCCTTTGTCGCCGTACTGATGCGCCTGAATATCGCCACCGACACGGCCACCACCAGCCACGCGCTGACTGAAACACTCAACCTTGCCCGGCGCTACAAGTTGTCCGCCTACGACGCCACCTATCTCGAACTGGCCATGCGCGAGGGATTGCCCTTGGCAACGCTGGACGCCGATCTCGAAAAGGCCGCGCGGAAGGCGGGCGTCAAGCGGTTCGAACCGAAGCGGCCGGAGTCGTGAATGAGTCAACCGCGGCCCGAATTTCTAGAACGGGCCGACACCCCCCAGCGGGGATGGAAGTCCGCCGATAAGCCGGGTTCTGTCGTGGGCAGCCATTCCTCTGGGACCGTCGTTGCCGACGGCCTCTAGCAGCCTACCCGGGAGCAGCGCGAGCCACGCTATCGCCCCCCTATTTGGCCTTGCTCCGGATGAGGTTTGCCATGCCGTCCGTGTTGCCACGTCCGCGGTGGGCTCTTACCCCGATACCGCTTGCGCGGCATCGACACGCCTGTCGGCGCGCCACCATTTCACCCTTGCCGGCCCGCAAACGAGTTGCGGACTTGGGCGGTATCTTTCTGTTGCACTGTCTGTCGCCTTGGGCCTCTTGCGAGGCTTGCTGCGCCCGGCCGTTAGCCGGCATCCTGCTCTATGGGGCCCGGACTTTCCTCCAGGTGATTGCTCACCCAGCGGCTGCCTGGCGGACTTCCGGCGTCGATTGTAACAGCGGGGCTATTCGCCCTCCGCCGACCCGTTCTCTTTCGCGACCTTGTCCTTGCTTTCGACAAACTTGAAAACGCCGTCCTTTTCCTGGAAGGCGCCGATCAGATCGCCCGGTTCCGGCGGAGGTTCCTGGTAGGCCTGGAAGCCGCAGTTCCTGAGCTCGGTGACGTACCAACGCTTGCCCTGCCTGAGGATATAAACCGCCGGTTCGGGGCTATACACCTCCACCTTGACCTTGCCGCCGCTGGTCGGCTTGAGATGATGACGCCGCTGGCAATTGGGATGCTGTCGCACGATCAGATCAAGCTCCCAGCCGCTGGTCCAGAAGTTCGACTGTATCCGCTCGACGGTAATCGCCACCTCGCTGCCGGCGATCATGTAGGCGGCCGGATCCTTGCTACAGGCCGAAAGCAGCAGGACGGCGAAGAGCGGCATCCATCGTTTCATTTCAGCCTCCAGGCCACGGATTCACCAGCCCGCAAGGGCACCAGCACATCGCCATCCAGGTAGGGTTGCGTGGCCGGCACCTCCCACGCCTCCTTGACCAGCGTGATCCGCTCGCCATTGCGCGGCAGGCCGTAGAAGTCGGCGCCGAAATGGCTGGCGAAGCCTTCCAGCCGATCCAGGGCACCGACCGCCTCGAAGGCCTCGGCATAGAGTTCGATGCCGGCGTGGGCCGTGTAGCAGCCGGCGCAGCCGCAGGCCGCCTCCTTGGTCGCCCTGCCGTGCGGCGCCGAGTCGGTGCCGAGAAAGAACTTGGGGTTGCCGGAAGTGGCGGCGGCGACCAGCGCCTGGCGATGCGCTTCCCGTTTCAGCACCGGCAGACAGTAGTGATGCGGCCGGATGCCGCCCTGGAACAAGGCATTGCGGTTGAGCAGCAGGTGATGCGCGGTAATCGTCGCCGCGACATTGGGGCCGCCGGCCCGCACGAAATCGACGCCCTCCCGGGTCGTGACATGTTCCAGCACCAGCTTGAGCGCAGGGAATTCCGCCAGCAGCGGCGATAGCACGCGCTCGATGAATACCGCCTCCCGATCGAAGACATCGACGGCCGGATCGGTCGCCTCGCCATGCACCAGCAGCGGCAGGCCAAGCGTCTCCATCTTCGCCAGCGTCGCGCGGCAACGAGCCAGATCGGTAACCCCGGCGTCGGAATTGGTGGTCGCGCCCGCCGGATAGAGCTTGACCGCGTGGATGAAGCCGCTCGCCCGGGCGCGCTCGATCTCAGCCGGCGGCAGCTTGTCCGTCAGGTATAGCGTCATCAGCGGCTCGAAGCCCGCACCGGGCGGCACGGCCGCGACGATGCGCTGTCGATACGCCGCCGCCTGCGCCACCGTCGTGACGGGCGGCTTGAGGTTGGGCATGACGATCGCGCGGGCGAAACGGCGCGCCGTATCGGGCAACACGGCGGCCAGCGCCGCGCCATCGCGCAGGTGCAGGTGCCAGTCGTCGGGCCGGGTGATGGTGAGCGTTCGCATGGCGACGATTTTATCCGCCCTTGAGTTCCAGCGCCCGCTCGTACAAAGCGTTTCTGGGCTGCCCGGAAATCGCCGAAGTCAGCTTGGCGGCCTGCTTCAGCGGCAGTTCGTCGAGCAGCAGGCGCAGGATGCGTTCGGTCTCGACATCCAGCCCCTGCCGGGCGGGCGACCCCGACACGGCGACGACAAATTCGCCGCGCCGGCGGTTGGCATCGGCCGCCAGCCAGGCCGGGCCTTCGGGCAGCGGCATGACGGCGATTTCCTCGAACAGCTTGGTCAGCTCCCGGGCGACCACCAGCGTCCGCTCCGGCTCCAGGATGGCGGCCAGATCGGCCAGGGTTTCCTCGATGCGATGCGGCGCTTCGTAGAACACCAGCGCCGCCGGCGTACCTTTCAGCGCCTCGATCTCACCGCGCCGCGCAGTCGGCTTCGATGACAGGAAGCCGGCGAACAGGAAGCGCGCATCGGCCAGCCCGGCGGCGGAGAGGGTGGCAATGGCCGCGTTCGGTCCCGGCAGGGGCACCACGGCAAAGCCGGCCGCGCGGACCGCCGCGCAGGCGCGGGCACCAGGGTCGGATATGCCGGGCGTGCCGGCGTCGGAGATCAGCGCCACCCGCCTGCCTTCGCGCAAGGCGGCGACCAGCTTCTGTGCCGCCGCGGCTTCGTTGTGCTCGTGCAGCGACAACGTGGCGGCGCGGATGCCGTGGTGATCGAGCAGCCGGCGGGCATGGCGGGTGTCTTCGCACGCGACCAGATCGGCGGCGCGCAGAACCTCCAGCGAGCGCAGCGTGATGTCGGCCAGGTTACCAATTGGCGTGGCAACGACATACAATGCCGGCGTCGTATTCGTCGAGTTCATTGGAGCCATTGTCCGGCCACCATGCCCACCACGCAAGCCCAAGGTGCCGCCGCGGAGGATATGGCCGGCCGTTTCCTGGCAGAACGGGGGCTGCGCCTCGTCGAGCGCAACTTCCGGGTCCGTGGCGGCGAGATCGACCTGATCTGCCGCGACGGAGCGACCGTGGTCTTCGTCGAAGTCCGCCTGCGCCGTCGCGCCGATTACGGTGGCGCCGGTGCCAGCATCACCGCGACCAAACGGGCGAAGCTGGTCATGGCCGCCCGCCATTGGCTGGCCAGGCACGGCGAGCAACCTTGCCGTTTCGACTGCGTGCTTATGGACGGCAAGAACATCGAATGGCTGCGCGATGCGTTCCGTCCTGATTAGCCTGCTGTGGCTGGCCACGTCCAGCCAAGCGCAGAACATCAGGATTCTGGTGCAAAGCTCGCCCCTGGCCGGCTTCCAGTACCACACCGCGCCGGCCGTCTGGAGCGAATTGCGGGTCGGCCAACCGCTCAGCCTGATCCGCGAACCGGACAACGTCCATGACGCCAACGCCGTGCGCGTCGAGTGGCGCGGCCGGATGCTCGGCTATCTGCCGCGCGCCGAGAACCGGTCCGTCGCCGCCGAGATGGATCGCGGCGCCGCCGTCTCCGGCCGCATTGCCCGTCTGCGCGAGCACCGCGACCCCTGGCAACGTGTGCTGATAGAAGTCTTTGTCGCACTGTAGCGACAGAAAAGGCGCCCGGGCCCCATGCTAAAATTCCGGCATCAGGAATGCATCCCGCCAATGAACCTCCAAGATCGTATCGCCCAGCAGTTTTCCGATAGCGCCGAGACCAAGCGTCATGCTTCCGGCATTATGGCCGGTCCGATCGCCGCCGCGACCGAGGCGATGACGATGGCTCTCAAGGCCGGCGGCAAGATCATGGCCTGCGGCAATGGCGGCTCGGCGGCCGACTCCCAGCATTTCGCCGCCGAACTGCTGAACCGCTTCGAGCGCGAGCGGGCGCCACTGGCCGCCATCGCCCTCACCACCGACACTTCGACGCTGACCTCGATCGCCAACGACTACCACTACGATCAGGTCTTTGCCAAGCAGGTGCGCGGACTGGGTCGCTCCGGCGACGTCCTGCTGGCCATTTCCACCTCCGGCAACTCGCCCAACGTGCTGGCGGCCATGGCCGCCGCCCGCGAGCAAGGCGTTCGGGTTGTCGCCCTGACCGGCAAAGGGGGTGGCAGGATGGCCACCGCCTTGTGCGCCGACGATATTCACCTTTGCGTTCCCGCCGATCGCACGGCACGCATCCAGGAGGTACATCTCCTGGTCCTGCACTGTCTGTGCGACGGTATCGACGCGCTTCTGCTGGGAGATTCTCAATGAAGAGCAACGTTGCCGCTGGTCCCCGCCTTTCCCCCTCGCTGAAGGTTTGGCTGCTGATGGCCGCGCTGGCGCCAACGCTGGCCGGTTGCTTCGGCGCCGCAGTCGTCGGGGTTGGCGCCGGCGCGTTGATAGTCGCCGACCGCCGGATAGCCGAGACCTACCTGGCCGACGAAGGCATCGAGATCCGCGCCGGGAACCGGATTCGCGAGAAGTTCGGCAGTAACACGCACGTCAATGTCACCAGCTACAACCGCATGGTGCTGCTGACCGGCGAGGCGCCGGACGCGGCGGCCAAGGCCGAGGTGGAAAAGGCCGTCGCCGGCGTACCCAACGTCAAGGCGGTGACCAACGAATTACAGGTGGCGGGTGCCAGTTCGCTGGGCGGTCGCAGCAACGACACCTACATCACCTCCAAGGTCAAGGCGCGCTTCATCGACTACGCCAAGTTCTCGCCGCATCTGGTGAAGGTGGTCACGGAGGCTGGCACCGTCTATCTGCTCGGCCTGGTCACCCAGCGCGAGGCGGACGACGCGGTCGACATCGCCCGTACCACCTCCGGTGTACAGAAGGTGGTGCGGGTCTTCGAAATCATCGGCGGCGAGGAGGCGCGTCGCCTCGACCTGCGCGCGCCGGAGAAAGTCCCGGAAAAGTGACCGAGTCGCCGGGGTTCGAAGCGAAGATTTGCGCTCCGGCGGAGCTGCCCGCGCGACTGGCGGCGCTGCCGCAGCCGCTGGTGTTCACCAACGGCTGTTTCGATATCCTGCACCGTGGCCATGTGACGTATCTGGCGCAGGCCCGCGCCCTCGGCGCCAGCTTGCTGGTGGCCGTCAACACCGACGCCTCGGTGCGGCGCCTCGGCAAGGGCCAGGACCGGCCGATCAACACCCAGGAAGACCGCATGGCGGTGCTGGCGGCGCTCGAGTGCGTATCGCTGGTCACCTGGTTCGACGAGGACACGCCGATTGCCCGCATCCTGGAATGCCGGCCGGACGTCCTGGTCAAGGGCGGCGACTGGCCGGTCGACAAGATCGTCGGCAGCCGCGAAGTACTCGCGTGGGGTGGCCGGGTGCATTCGATCCCGTTCGTTCACGAGCGCTCGACCACCGCGCTGGTGGACAAGATCAGGCGTCTGTAGCCGTCCGCCTGGCCACGGTGTCGCGCACCAGGGCGATGTGGCTGCGCAGGGTGTAGAGCATGTCCGAGAAGGCCAGTGGCGTCGGGATGTGATTGACGTCGTTCTCGATCGCATCCAGGCGCGCCAGCCATTCGGCGCGGCTGTGCCGGGCCGGTTCCGCATCCACCTCGGCCTCGAGGAATTTCAGTTCCCCGTAGCGTCGGTAGATGCGCGAGCGCACCCGCCAGCCGTAGAGCGACGGGGCAAACTTGACGATCGGCACCAGCAACGCGAATATCGGAATGATCATCACCACCAGCCGATCGACGAGGGTCGCCGCCCAGAACGGCAGATAGCGTTGCAGGAAGGGCTTGCCCGACTTGTAGTAGCGCTCCGCCTCCTTCGAGAGCGGGAAATTGACCGTCACGGCACGCGGAAAATCGCCAGGCTTCTGGAAAATGCCCGGCCCGCCATGGGACTCGCTGGCCGCCTGCATGAGCAGATCGACCAGGGCCGGATGGGTGTCCTCGCGCACCAGCACGGTTGCCGTCGAGGCGACCAGGGTCACATCGGCATTCGGAATGTCGCGACCCAGGTCGACCGCGCCGCGCGGCAGGATGACCTTCGACAAGTGGGGCAGCTGCCGCGTGTAGGCGTCGGCGTGCGCCAGGCTCATCAGCCTGACGCCGTCCGCAAACAGCAGCGCCCAGACCGCCGCCGACTGCGGCGGCCCGACCACGAAGGCGGCGTCGATCTCGCCATTGGCGAAGGCCTCGACCAGACCGAGACCTCCCTTGTCAAGCAGGGTGGTGTTGTCGGCATCCATGCCATTGGCGTACAGAAGCGCCAAGCCAAGATGGCGCGTGCCGCTACCCGGTCCACCGACGGCGATCCGTTTACCCTTCAGTTGCAGAATCTGATCGAGGCGGCCACCCTTGGGTACGGCGGGCGCCACGCCCTCCCGATAAAAGATCCACAGGGGCTCGTAGTAGAAGGCCCCAAGGGAATACAGCGCATCGCCTTCCAGGGGCTCGCCCGTACCGCCTTGAAGGAACCCGGCGTCCACCGCCTGGCCAGGATCGCGCAGCCGCGCCAGATTGTCGATCGAACCGCCCGAGGCCTGCTCGACGACCTTGACGCCGTATCGGCCAAGAAAATCGGCGTAGGACGCCGCGAAGCGCTGATAAGCGCCGCCCTCGCCACCGCTACTGATAATCAGGGTATCGGGAGGCGCCGGGCGAATGAAGCGCGACGCCGCCCAGAACCCCGCAATCAGGATCAGCAGCAGCGGCAGGACGACAACCAGCAGATCCCGGGGCGAATACTCGCTGAGACGGCGGCGCAACTTGGGGCGATTGGGCGGGTTCACGAGCGCGGCAGTTCCAATGGGCCAACACCAACACCGGTTGGTCGGTTGTCGGTCGGATTATCCCTTGCCGCGCGAGCTACCGACAAGCGTTACCGCGACGTTTGAGGCGGCGCCAGCCGATCGGGACGCGCGGCATCTGGACAAGCAACGGTTGCGCCTCTGACTTTGGTGGTATAGCCTGCGCTTGCGGGGCTTGGTATTGGCGACCACGCTCCGTCCCTGAATTGCGCCATAGCCGTTCGACTTCATGACGTCCTGCTCCCATCCGTTGCGCGCCATTGCCGCCATTGTCGGGCTCGGCTTGGCGACCGCCGTTCCGGCCGCCAACACTGACGCGCAGATCGTCACCATCGTCGGCCAGGGCGAGTTCCGCAGCGAGCGGGCGCCAGACTGGCGCGGCGCCGCGATCAACCAGTGGCTCGTCACCGGCGACTATGTGCGCACGCTGGACGCCAGCCAGATGGCCCTGCTGCTGCGCGACCAGACCCAGCTCAGACTCAATCAAAACAGCATCCTCCAGATCAAGGCCCTCGCCGCCGACGGTCGTCCGACCCGGCTCGAACTCAAGAGCGGGCGGAGCTGGATGCAGCTCAAGACGCGCGCGGAGACCCCGCGGACAGACCGCGCCGCCGTCCTGGAGATCGAGACCCCGAATGCCATCGCCGCCATCCGGGGCACCGACTGGGAGGTGGTCGCCGATGAAGCCGGCGGGTCCCTGCTGACGGTATTTTCCGGCCAAGCCGAGTTCTATAACACGCTCGGCAGGATCAGCGTGGGCGCCAACGAACAGGCGCGCGCCGAACCGGGCAAGGCGCCGGTGAAGATACTCCTGACCCGTCCCCGCGAACGAATCCAGTGGGTAACCGCCTATCGGCCACGGCCAGCGCGCTGGGAAGGCGCGCCAGCCGAGGCGGCGGCGCCCCTGATACAGGCCGATGCCCTGATCGCGCAAGGCGGCGTCGAAGCGGCAATCGAAGTTCTGGAGGCGGCGCGAGGGCGTGGCATCGTGGACGGCCGCGTCGATGCGCTCCTGGCGCGCGCCCATCTCATTGCCGGTCGCGCCGGCGAAGCCGACGCGATCCTCGCCACTGCTCGCGGCAACCGCGACAAGGAGGTCGAAGTATGGCTGGCCAGCGCCGATCTGGCCCGCTACGAGGGCAACGCCGAGCAAGCGACCACCGCCTACCGGCGTGCGCTCGCTTTGGACAAGGGCACCGCCCAGGCGTGGTTCGGACTTGGTGTCGTTGCCGCCGAGCGAGAACACGTCCGCGACGCGCGCACCTATCTGGGCAAGGCGCTGGCCCGCGATCCGGCCGGACCCGGGTTCCTCGGCGAAGCCGGCACGCTGGAAACTTTCGCCAACAATTTCGCGGCCGCGCGCGACGCCTTCGACGCGGCGCTGGCCGCCCAGCCGGACGACTACGTGGCGCTGACGGGACGCGGCCTGCTGCGCCTGAAGCGGGGCGACGCCGATGCCGCGCTCGATGACTTCCTGAAGGTCGGCGTCATCGAACCGGCCTACGCCCGCGCGGCGCTCTACACCGGCATTGCCTACTACCAGCAGGGACGCCGCCGGCAGGCCGACGAGATGTTCCGCCGCGCCGCCGAACTCGACCCGCGCGACCCGCTGCCGCACCTGCTGCTCAGCGTCGTCGCCACCGACGCCGTCGAACCGGGCGCGGCGGTGCGCGCCGCCCGGGAGGCGGCCGCGCGGCTGCCCTATCTCAAGTCGCTCAACCAATTGCTGAACGACCAGAAGGGCAGCGCCAACCTTGGCACGGCCCTGGCGTCGTTCGGACTGGAAGAATGGGCCCAGCACTATGCCTACCGGGCGTACAACCCCTTCTGGGCAGGCAGTCACCTGTTCCTGGCCGACCGTTTCAATGGCACCTTCAACAAGAACTCCGAACTGTTCCAGGGCTTCCTCAGCGATCCCTTGGTCTTTGGCGCTTCGAACCGGCACAGCACTCTGCTCGCGCGGCCCGGCGACTACGCCACATTCACGGCCGGCGCCATACGCCAGTCGGTGAAGGCGAACCGCCTGCAGGCGGTGGTCAATGGCTATCACGACCCCCTGCTGCCCGTCGCCTATTTCATGGACGTCACCGGCCTGACGGTGCGTCCGATCGACGGCCAGCTCGACGGCAACGCCGGCATCGCCACGGTGGGGTTGGGCGCCCGACCATCGCACGACTTGGGCATTTTCCTGTTCGGCACGCGCGAGCGCATCGACAGCAAACTGGTCGACCCGGCCGTCGGCTACTTCGGCACCCCGCAGCGCTCGCGCAGTTCGCGTGCCGATGTGGGCTTCAACCTCAAGTTCGCGCCCGACTCCCAAGCCTGGGTCAAGATTGGCTCCGGCATGGTCGACCGTCTCGTCGCCGGTGTCACCCGGGATGAAGTGGGCGCGCGCGCCTTCGGCGACCTCTTTCCCGCCACCACCTTCAGCGACACCGGCGATTTCGCGATGCGGACGCAGATACCAACGCGCGATGCCCAGTTGCGCCACACGTTCGACGCCGGTCCGCGCTGGCAATTGACCTGGGGTATCGAAACGGCCCACCGCGCCACACCCTTCTTCATTCGCCAGTTTTTACCCACCGATGCCGGCCTGTTCTACTACGGCACGCGCGAGTCAACCCGCTACGATTCGAGCGATTTCACGCTGTCGAACCGGGTCAAGTGGGACGACCACCTTCAATTGCAGCTCGACCTCGCGCACCAGCGCCTCCACAAGTCCTTCGAGCGGGAGCAGTTCGTCGGCGTGGTCGATGTCCTCGAAGTACCCCGTTTTACCGTAGCCGACCAAAGGCGCCGCGAATTCAATCCGCGACTCGGCCTGGCCTGGAACACCCGGCCAAACCAGACGCTGCGCCTGGCCTGGCAGAAGTGGCGCAGGCCGGCCGGGGAGAACACGCTGGCACCCATCGACACCATCGGCATCCCGGTGGAAGATCGCCTCGTCGCGGTCGGCGGCAGCCTGCAGCGCCTGCGCGGCCAGCTTGAATGGGAGGTCAACGCGCTGACATTCATCAACCTGTTCGCCGATCGACTCAAGATCGACAACTCACCCAACCCCGGCGGCAACCTGGTGGGCAATACGCGGTCAATCGTATCGTCGATGATCGCCTCGCCCTGTCGGCCGCTTATACCTGGCATGGCAGCAGCAACACCGGCGGCGCCGAGCATGGCAAGGTCTTGCCGCTGTTGCCGAGAAACCTGGTTCAGCTCGGCGGCACCTGGATCGCCGTGCCTCGATTGAAGATCGGCGCGCTCGCCACCTGGCGCAGCCAGCGGCCGTCGGACGAGGCCAACAGCGCGACGCTGGCGAGCGGTTGGCGCGCCGGCATCAATGCCGCCTGGGAAAGCGCCGACAAGCGCTTAGCGCTCAGCGCCGGGGTCGACAACGTGCTGTCGCGCTCGGGCGCCGCATTCGAGCGCAAGGCGCGCTGGTCCGTCCAAGGGTCCTGGCGACTGTAGGAAACGGGCGGCCGGCCTCCGGCCACACCGACAAGAAAATCGGCCTCTGACGAGGCCGATTCGATGTCCGGGCGGAGGGTCCTCGGTCAGAACGGGATGTCATCCTCGAAGTCGTTGAAGGCGGGCCGCCGCGGGCAGGAGAAGCAGCGCCGCTGCTCTCGCGCGGCGGCGCCTCGCCGGCGCCTTCGCGGCTGCCGAGCATCTTCATCTCGTTGGCGACGATCTCGGTCGTGTAACGTTCCTGGCCTTCCTTGTCCTGCCACTTGCGGGTGCGCAGCGCACCCTCGACATAGACCTGCCGCCCCTTCTTCAGGTATTGGCCGGCGATCTCGGCCAGGCGGCCGAAGAACACCACGCGGTGCCACTCCGTGGCCTCTTTCTTTTCCCCGCTGGTCTTGTCCTTCCAGGAATCCGTGGTGGCCAGCGTGATGTTGGCCACCGCCTCGCCACTCGGCATATAGCGGATTTCCGGGTCCTTGCCCAGGTTGCCGATCAAGATCACCTTGTTGATCGAAGCCATTGCCCTCTCCTCCCTAAGTGGATGTCTTGCGTACCGGCGGGGTCATGGTCGCCGCCAGCAGTAACCAGATGACGCCAATCGCGGCGCAGAAGCCCTGCACCGCGCCGGCGCCGTAATGCTTCAGCAGCCAGCCCCCCAGCGCGCCGCCGAGAAACAGGCCAATCGACTGGGTCGTATTGTAGACGCCCAGCGCCGCGCCTTTTGCCGCCGCCGGCGCCAGACGGGAAATCGTCGAGGGCTGGATGGCTTCGAGCACGTTGAAACCGATGAAGAATACCAACAACCAGAAGCCGATGGCATACAGGCCGCCACCAAGCGTCGCCAGGCCGACTTGCACGGCGATCAGCAGCAGGATGGCGCCGACGAACACCCCCTTCATTCGGCCATGTTTTTCGGCGGCGATGATGGCCGGCACCATGACCACGAACGACACCAGCACGGCCGGCAGATAGACCTTCCAGTGCTCGGCCAGGGGCAGACCACCGGTGGCGACGAGCATGGGCGGCACCACCACCCAGAGCGCCGTCTGCATCATGTGCAAAGCCAGCACGCCGAAGTTGAGCCGGGCCAGTTGGCCATGCAGGAGCACCGACGAAAATGGCACCCGACCCCGGGCCACGGCGGGCGGCGGC
The DNA here is from genome assembly GCA_044220545.1 of Rhodocyclaceae bacterium. Taxonomy (GTDB): domain Bacteria; phylum Pseudomonadota; class Gammaproteobacteria; order Burkholderiales; family Rhodocyclaceae; genus Fen-999. Next base: position 56,331 of record JBGAQX010000029.1, read on the forward strand.
GACGGCACGGCCTTGAGCAGAAGCACGATGGCCGCCAGGGCCAGCGCGCCGGTCAGGGCGAAGATGCCGGGCATGCCCAGCGCCGCATACAGCAGCGGCGCGCCCACCAGCGAAATGGCGAACACCAGGCCGATGGTCGAACCGATCATGGCCATGACCTTGGTGCGATGCTGCTCGCGGGTCAGGTCGGCGGCCAGGGCGGTGACGGCGGCGGAAATGGCGCCCGCCCCCTGAATGATCCGGCCGGCAATCACCCAGTAGATGCTGTCGGCGGAAGCGGCCAGGAAGCTGCCGGCGGCAAACAGCAACAGGCCGGCGACGATTACGGGCTTGCGACCCCAGCGGTCGGAAGCCATTCCGTAGGGAATCTGGAAGAAGGCCTGCGTCAGGCCGTAGGCACCGAGCGCCAGACCGACCAGCAGCACGTCGTCGCCGCCGGCCAGGGTCGGCGCATAGACGGAGAACACCGGCAGAATGAGGAACAGGCCGAGCATGCGCAGGCCAAAGATGGCCGCCAGCGAGACGCCGGCGCGCCGCTCTGTGGCAGTCATCGAATCGATAGTCGGGGCGAGCATAGTCGAAGTCAGCGGACGAATTCGCCATTATCGCGCGTGGGGCGGCTCAATGCCGCCAGACCTTCAGGCCGCGCAACGCTTCAAGGGCGTCGAAGTCCTGATCGCTGTGCAGCAGCGCGTGGTCGTGCTCGATGCAATAACTGGCCAACAGAACGTCCACGGCGCTACGCACGGTATAGCCATGACTGCGCAAGGCGCGGTAGTGCGCCGCGGCGCTGACCGCGTTCCGTTCGCCACCAATCTCCACCACGGGGAGCGCGCTCAGTGTCCGGCGGGCGACGACGAAATCCTGCTCGTAACGAAAGCCGCGCAGCACCTCGAACAAAACCAGATCGGCCATCGCCAGCGGCGCGGCGGCGTCGCCCAGCAAATCGGCCAGACGCTCGACGCCCGCATTGTTCTGGCCGTTGAAGAAGTCGATCCAGACCGAGGCATCGACCAGAATCATTTTCCGCCCGGCACCTCGTAGCTTGCCGGCCGCTCCGAGACCAACCGCTCCGCCGTCGCAACGGCATCGTCCCAACGCAATTTGCCGCGCAGAGCCAGGATGTCCCGGTAGGCGACCTGACGCGCGAGCAATCGCAGGCCCGCCTCGACCGCTTCCTTCTTGGTCTTGTAGGGCCCCGCCCTCATTGCGCTGGCAATCAACTCGTCATCGAGAATAATGTTGGTTCGCATGATGTGTATGCATAACGTCTCTCAATGCACAGCATACACTGCTGTACTCATTTTGCGGCAAACCCATTTTGTCCGGGAATCTGTCTGGCGAATTCAGTATATTGACGGGTTCGCTTTCCAGCCCCGACCGAGTATGGACGAAATCAAGATTCGCGGCGCCAGGACCCATAACCTCAAGAACATCAACCTGGACCTGCCGCGCAACAAGCTGACCGTGATCACCGGCCTGTCCGGTTCCGGCAAGAGTTCGCTGGCCTTCGACACGCTTTACGCCGAGGGGCAGCGACGCTATGTCGAGTCGCTGTCCGCCTACGCCCGCCAGTTCCTGCAACTGATGGAGAAGCCGGACGTCGATCTGATCGAGGGTCTCTCGCCGGCCATTTCCATCGAGCAGAAGGCCACCAGCCACAATCCCCGCTCCACGGTCGGCACCGTCACCGAGATTCACGACTACCTGCGTCTGCTCTATGCCCGCGCCGGCACGCCGCACTGCCCGGAGCACGGCGACGCGCTGGAGGCGATGAGCGTCGCGCAGATGGTCGATCACGTGCTCGCCCTGCCCGAGGACACCAAGCTCATGATCCTCGCCCCCGTGGTGGCCAACCGCAAGGGCGAGCAACTGGATCTGTTCGGCGAACTGAAGGCGCAGGGCTTCGTGCGTTTGCGCGTGGACGGCAAGGTGCACGACATCGACACCCTGCCGAAGCTCAACAAGAACACCAAGCACTCCATCGACATCGTCGTGGACCGGCTCAAGGCGCGCCCCGACGCGCGCCAGCGGCTGGCCGAGAGCTTCGAGACGGCGCTGACCCACGCCGAGGGCCGGGCGCTGGCGGTGGAGATGGACAGCGGCACGGAACACCTCTTCTCGGCCAAGTTCGCCTGCCCCCACTGCGGCTACGCCTTGCAGGAGCTGGAGCCGCGCCTGTTCTCCTTCAACAACCCGATGGGCGCCTGCCAGAAGTGCGACGGCCTGGGCTCGATCCAGTTCTTCGACCCGGCGCGGGTCGTCGCCTACCCGCACCTCAGCCTCGCCGCCGGCGCCATCAAGGGCTGGGACAAACGCAACCAGTTCTACTTCCAGATGATGGAATCGCTGGCCGACCACTATGGCTTCGATACCGCCCTGGCCTATGAGGAACTGCCGGAGGAGATCCGCAAGATCGTGCTCTATGGCTCGGGCCGCGAATCGATCAAGTTCCGCTACCTGAACGAGAAGGGCACCCGCTTCGATCGCAGCCACACCTTCGAGGGCATCATCCCCAACCTGGAACGACGTTACCGGGAAACCGACAGCCTGATGGTGCGAGAGGAACTGGCGAAGTACCTGAACGCCAAACCCTGCACGGAATGCGCCGGCACCCGGCTGCGCCGCGAGGCGCGCCATGTGCTGATCGGCGGCAAAACGCTGCCGGTGATCAGCAACCTGTCGTTGATCCAGTGCCGCGACTTCTTCAACCTGCTCCAGATGACCGGTCACAAGGCGCAGGTGGCGGAAAAGATCGTCAAGGAGATCACCTCCCGGCTGACTTTCCTGATCAACGTCGGCCTCGACTACCTGTCGCTCGACCGCTCGGCGGAAACGCTTTCCGGTGGCGAGGCGCAGCGCATCCGCCTGGCCAGCCAGATCGGCTCAGGCCTGACGGGCGTCATGTACGTGCTGGACGAACCCTCCATCGGCCTGCATCAGCGCGACAACAGCCGCCTGCTGCACACCCTGGAGAACCTGCGCGACCTGGGCAACACCGTCATCGTCGTCGAACACGACCACGAGGCTATCGAGTCGGCCGACCACGTGGTGGACATGGGTCCGGGCGCCGGCGAACACGGCGGCCGTGTGGTGGCCGAAGGCACGCCCAAGCAGGTGGCCGCCAACCTCGAATCCCTCACCGGAGCCTATCTCTCCGGCCGGCGCGCGATCGCCATACCGAAGAAGCGGGTGGCACCGAACAAGCTGCGCCAACTGAAAATTCTCGGCGCCACCGGCAACAACCTGAAGGCGGTCGACGCCGAAATCCCCGTTGGCCTGTTCACCTGCGTCACCGGCGTTTCCGGCTCAGGCAAGTCGACGCTTATCAACGACACGCTGTACGCCGCCGCCGCGCGCCATCTCTATGGCTCGGCCGTCGAGCCGGCGGCGCACCGCGAAATCGAGGGCCTGGAGTTCTTCGACAAGGTGATCAACGTCGACCAGTCGCCGATCGGCCGCACGCCCCGCTCCAACCCCGCTACCTACACCGGCCTCCTGACCCCGATCCGTGAGTTGTTCGCCGGTGTGCCCGAGGCGCGGGAACGCGGCTATGGGCCGGGGCGTTTCAGCTTCAACGTCAAGGGAGGCCGCTGCGAGGCCTGCCAGGGCGACGGCATGATCAAGGTGGAAATGCACTTCCTGCCCGACATCTACGTGCCCTGCGACGTCTGCCACGGCAAGCGCTACAACCGGGAAACGCTGGAGATCCGCTACAAGGGCAAGACCATCTACGAAATCCTCCAAATGACGGTCGAGCACGCCCACGAATTTTTCTCGCCGGTGCCGGTGGTGGCGAGGAAACTGAAGACGCTGATCGACGTCGGCCTCACCTACATCCAGCTCGGCCAGTCGGCGACCACGCTCTCCGGCGGCGAAGCGCAGCGGGTCAAGCTGGCGCTGGAACTTTCCAAGCGCGACACCGGCCGCACCCTCTACATCCTCGACGAGCCCACCACCGGCCTGCACTTCGCCGACATCGAATTGCTGCTGTCGGTACTGCACCGGCTGCGCGACCACGGCAACACCATCGTGGTCATCGAGCACAATCTCGATGTCATCAAGACCGCCGACTGGCTGGTCGATCTCGGCCCCGAAGGCGGCGACGGTGGCGGCCGCATCATCGCCGAAGGCGCGCCGGAGGCCGTGGCAACAGCCGCCAACAGCCACACCGGGCGCTATCTGGCGCCGCTGCTGGCGCCGCCCGCCAAGAGCAAGGCCAGGAAATAGGCGGGGGGAGGCGCATGCCGAACTTCGAACACCACGCCGAGGAAGCCCGGCGCATCGAGCAGGAAATCGTTCGCCTGGGCATTGCCCTCGGCATCGACTGGGCCGACGAGGTCGGCGTGCGCGCGCTGGCCCGCCAGGCTCTGGCCACCCGTCAGGACAATCTCGGCCAGATCCACGACGCCCTGGAGCGACGCACACGGCTCGAACTGTTCGGCCTGGCCCAACTGATGCTGCGCGTCATGACGGAAAGCGCCACGGAAGAAGGCATCGAAACCCACGGCGGCCCGGTCTGGAAGGCCTTTGGCCGCGCCCTCTGGCTGGAATCCGGCCTGGGCTGACTGGCGGAAAAAGCGGCGGCCCCGAGTCTTGCCACAGAAACTACACGCGGCGGCGCGCGGCGAGTCGCAACAGGACCAATGCGGCGGCCATCCAGGCGATGACAGGGAGCCATTCGAAACCGGCGGCCAGCATCGGCGGCGTACCGGCGAGGCCCAAGGCAATGCGCGCCAGGGTACCCAGAGCCAGTAGCGAAAAGAACAGTCCCGTGTAGCGGCCCTCGGCGCCGCTGCGGCCACTGGCGCTGGCGAGACCAATGCCGTTGGCCATGGCCAACGCCCAGCCGGCGCCGGCAAACACATGGGCGGTGGCCACCGTCGGAATGCTTGCGCTCGCAGCGCCCACCGCCAGCGCAAGGGCGCCCATGCCGCAGCCGATTGCCGCCGCGCGTGCCTCGCCCAGATGCTTGCCCAAAGCCCCTGCCGGCAGCAAACCGAAAGCAAAACCAGCCCAGAAGACGGGCAGGATCAGCGGCAGCCAACTGGCATCGCCGACACGCTTGATTTGTGCGACCGCGTTGACCGCGACATGCAACTGGAAGCCCAGTGCGGCGACGAACAAGCCGGTCATGAGAAGCAGGGCCAGAGGCGAAGTGAAGGGCAGCGGTTCATCAGAGTTGCCCGCTGTGACCACCGACTGCGCGAGTTGGCGCTCCGCCCACACCAGACCGCCGCTGCTGGCGAGGATTGCCACGCTGGCCACAGTGAAGGGCAGCGCCGGGTCGATGCCTTTGAGCGCCAACCCGAGATACGGAGCCAGTGCCGACGCCAGCGCCACGCCGAACAACTGTAGCGCGGCCATGCGCGGTAGCGCCGGTTTGGCCGCATATTGTCCGAGCAGAACAAAGGGCGGTGCGCGCAATGCGGCCGAGGTAGCTACCCAAGCCACGGTCAGGCCCAGAAACACGCCACCGCCCCAGCCAGAGCCGGCCGGCATCAGCAGCATGGCGACCGTCGACATCGCCGTCATACCGAGCAGCAGCGGCCCGATGCGACGCAAGCCGGCGCGCGCGCGATCGACCGCCAGTCCCATCGCCAAATCGGCCCCGGCAAAGATCAACTGATCCAACGCCAGCACCCAGGGCGTCCATGTCTTGTCGATGCCGGCGCGCGTCAGCAGTTCCGGCAGGAACAGGACATACACCGTCCAGCCCATGACAAACAGCCACTGGACAAAGGCGAGATACAAGGCGACTCGCGTTGCGACGGCGGGGGCACTCATCGACATGCGGCGATTGTAGAACCTTCGTCCCACCAGCGCCGACAGCTCTGGCTAGAGTCCGGTCTGGGCTGACAGGGCGGCGGGCCGGAACAGGGCCTCGGTCTGGTCGGCCGGCAACGGCCGCGAAAAAAGGTAGCCCTGAAACTGGCGGCAACCCTGGTTCATCAGAATGCCGAGTTGCTCGTTGGTTTCCACGCCCTCGGCCAGTGTTTCGAGATTGAGCGCCCGCGCCAGGCCAATGATCGCCGAGACGATGGCGGCATCGTCCCAATCCACGCCGAGGTCGCGCACGAAGCTCTGGTCGATCTTCAACTTGTGCACCGGAAACCGCTTGAGGTGGTTGAGGCTCGAATAGCCGGTCCCAAAGTCGTCGATGGCCAGCCGCACGCCCATCGCCGCCAGCTCCCGGAGCGTCTCCAGCGCCTCGTCCACGTCATGCATCAGCGACGACTCGGTGATTTCGAGTTCGAGCAGTCCGGCCGGCTGTCCGGTATCGGCCAGCAGGCGGCGGACGCATTCCGCCAGCCCCTTCTGCCGGAACTGGCGCGGCGACAGGTTCACCGACACCGGCAGCGACGGCAGTCCCGCCTCCTGCCAGCGGCGGTTCTGGCGCAAGGACTCGGCCAGCACCCATTCGCCGAGCGGCAGGATCAGGCCGGTCTCCTCGGCAACCGGGATGAACTCCCCAGGCGACACCATGCCCCGCTCGGGATGTTGCCAGCGCAGCAGGGCTTCCAGCCCGCAAACCGAAAGGGCGTCGATATCCACCTGCGGCTGGTAGTGAAGCAGCAATTCGCCGCCTTCGAGCGCCCGCCGCAATTCGTGTTCGAGGTGGAAGAATCGAATCGCTTCCTCGTTCATCCGTGGCGTGAAGAATTGATAGTTATTTCGCCCCTTGGCCTTGGCGTGATACATGGCCGTATCGGCGTTCTTCATCAATTGCAGGGCCTCGGCGCCGTCGTCCGGGAAGATGCTGATGCCGATGGATGGCGTGACCCGCAGATCGTGGCCCAGCGCCGCGATCGGCGCCGCCAGGGCGGCAACGACCTTCTCGGCCACCAGCACGGCATCGTCGGGGCCGGTAAGTTCGCGCACGATGACGATGAACTCGTCGCCGCCCAGCCGCGACACGGTATCGACGGCCCGCACGGCGCCGGCCAGCCGCCCGGCCACCTGCCGGAGCAGATCGTCGCCGACCGCGTGGCCAAGGCTGTCGTTGATGGTCTTGAAACGATCCAGATCCAGAAACAGCACACCGACCCGGTTGTTGTCGCGCGCGGCCTGGGCCAGTGCCTGGTCGAGCCGGTCATGCAGCAAGGTGCGATTCGGCAGGCCGGTCAGCGAATCGTGGTGCGCCACATGCCAGATGCGCTGCTCGGTCTGCACGCGCTCGAAGATCTCCTTCTGGAGCTGGGTGTTCGCCACCGTCAGTTCGTTGGTGCGTTCGAGCACCCTCTGTTCCAGTTCGTCGTTGGCCCGGCGCAACGCCTCCTCCGCGTCGCGTCGCTCGGTGATGTCCTCGAATATCCAGACCACATCGAAGTTTTCGCCGGCGTCGGGCGCCCTGCGGCCGGTCAGGCGAATCCAGAACAGGCTGCCGTCCTTGCGCTTGGTGCGCTGCTCGGTGCTGAACACCTCGCCACGCCGGAGCGGGCCATGGGCGCGGCGCCCCAGGTCGTCGAAGCTTTCCTGGCTGGGATGCAGAACCAGCGTCGACTTGCCGAGCAGCTCGCCGGGCCCATAGCCGCAGATCTCCTCCAGCTTCCGGTTGCAGCGCACGACGATCCGGCTGCGCAGGAACATGATGCCGACCGCCGCGTTGTCGAAAATCATTTCCTGCTCGGCCAGCGACTGCCGGACGCGTTGCTCGGTTTCGTAGTGGGCGGTGACATCCTCCATGATCCAGATCGTGCCCGCCTGCGGGCGCAGCGGATTCACCGCCTTGGCCGACGTGCGGCAGCGGAAGGTACTGCCGTCCTTGCGCGCCATGTCGATCTCGGCGCGGAAGGGCTGGCCGGCGCCGAGGATCGGCCCGGCCTCGCGGCCGAGCTCGTCATAGGCGTCGTCCGACGGATACAGCACGCGACCGGGCCGACCGATCAGTTCATCGACCGTATAGCCGAACATCTGGGCGCAGAGCGGATTGATCTGCACCAACACGCGGTTCCTCGAAAACAGGATGCCGACCGTGGCATTCTCGAGGATGGCGCGCAGTTCGAGCAGGGCGGAATTGCCGTCCATGGCCATCGTCACTCGCCGCCGACCCGCTCCAGCAATTTCAGTACCGACACGGAATCCTCCTCGCCCATGCCGCCGCCGACGATGGCGTTGAACAACTGCGCCGTCGCCGCCGCGTTGGGCAGCATCAGGCCGAGGCGGTGCGCCTCGGCCATGACGATGCCCAGGTCCTTCTGATGCATCCACGCCTTGAAGCCCGGCTTGAAGTCGCGGTCGAGCATGCGCTGGCCGTGGTTCTCGAGAATCCGCGAATAGGCGAAGCCGCCCAGCAAAGCCTCGCGAACCCGGGCCGGATCGACACCACTCTTCCTGGCGAAGTTGAGCGCCTCGGCCACCGCCGCCACGGTCACGCCGGTGAGAATCTGGTTGCACGCCTTGGCCACCTGGCCGGCACCGACCGCGCCGATCAGGGTGACGGACTTGCCCATCTTCTCGAACAAGGGTTGCACCGTCGCGAAGACCTCGGGCTTGCCGCCGACCATGATGGTCAGGCTGGCGTTGATGGCGCCGACTTCCCCGCCGGAGACCGGGGCGTCGAGGAATTCGACACCCCGGGCCGCCAAGCGGGCACCGATATCCCGGGCCGCCGACGGGGCGATGGTCGACATGTCCACGACGATGAGACCCTTGCCCGCCCCTTCGGCGATGCCGCCCTCGCCAAGAACCACGTCGGCGACGTCCGGCGCGTCGGCGACCATGGTGAAGACCACCTCCGAATGCCGAGCCACCCCGGCCGCCGAAATATGCGCACGCGCCGAGCTGTCGCGAAAGGCCTCCAGCGAAGCGGGCCGGCGCGCCCACAGATGCAAGGTATGGCCGGCATCGACGAGGTGCCGGGCCATGGGCCGGCCCATGAGGCCGAGGCCGATAAAGCCGATGTTCATGATGGCTCCTAGCCGCCGGATACCGCCTTGACGATCAGCGGCGTCAGCGACTCCGGCAGTTTGATCTTGCCGGCCAGGGCGAACTCGTGGGCGGCCGGCGACATCTTCTTCCAGGTCTTGCGAATGATCTCCAGCCACTTGTCCTCGCTGTAGTCGGGCTTCTGGGTGGCGAAGCCAATCATGTAGTGCTCGATGAACACCAGGTCGGTGACGTCTTCGAGCAATTGGGTATCCGGATTGACCTTGAGACCGCGCTTGCCGACCGCCATCTTGACCTGCTCGATCGATTCGTCGTCGTAGCCGGCCTCTTTCATCAGCCGGCCCGCCGTTTCGGCGTGAAACTTGTAGAGGCCGGTACGCCACTGCATGTAGCCATCGCGGTTCATCGGATAGCTGTCGCGCGGCACCTTCCAGCGCTGGATGTGCTGGGCGCGCACCGCCAGCCGGGCGGTCTCGGAAGCCCCGGGCGCGAAGCGGTCGATCATGTCGGTCATGCGCCTGGCGTAGAGAAGCTCGCGGGGCAGCTCCTGGCCATCGGGCCCCGTGTCAAGACGAGTGTCCTCGGCGTTGGCGGCATCGAAAAGGGCGATGGCGCGGTCGAAGCGCTGGCTATCGAATGTCATGAAACCTCCTGATGGATCGGCGAATGGGGCAATGGCTAACGCGCTCCGACCGCCGCCGCTCAGCAGTCGATCAGAAGCAGGGATATATCGTCATGGGGCAGCACACCCGCGGAGCCCAGATGCTCGCTCAAGGCCTTGCGCACCGCCGCCAGGCGCCCCGCTGGCGGCGCGCCGCGCAACGCCAGGCGCAAACGCTCGGCACCGAAAGCCTCGCCCTCGGTGTTGGCGGCCTCCAGCAAGCCATCGGACATCAACACCAGTTGACCACCCGGCGGACAGATGATGTGTTCGATACCCGCCATGCTCTCGTCGAAGTCGATGATCCCCAAGGCCAGATGGGTGGAGGCGATGTTCTGGCGCACCGTGCCGTCGGTATCGACCAGCAGCACATCCGGCATGCCACCGACCCAGAGGTCGGCCGACCCGTCCCGTTCGTCGAGGCACACCAGGCTTGCGGCCACGAACCGGCCGGTCGGCATATAGGCCATCAACTGCCGATTGACCTCGTAGGCGATGAAGCCGAGCGGAAAGTTCTGCTCGACCAGGCTGTAGAAGGCCGTCAGGACCGGCAGGGCGCTGATCGACGCCGCCAGGCCGTGGCCCGTGGCGTCGCCAAGCATCGCGCACAGCCGGCCGTCGCTGGTCCGGGCGGCGGCGATGACGTCGCCGCTGAAGTCGGAGGCCGGCATCAGCCAGTGATGCAGCCGGGGATCGGCCAGCCCCTGGCGCAACATCAGTCGATCCATGATGCCGCCGGCCAGCGCCGTTTCGGCCTCCTTGTCGTCGTGGTAGCGCTGCAGGATGGCGGCGTGCTCGCGCAGCTTCTGCTCGGCGGCCAGCCGTTCGCGAATGTCGCGCAGGATGCCGACGAACATCCGATGCCCCTCGAAGCGCATCTCGGTGACCGTCAATTCGAGTGGCAGCAGCGTGCCGTCCTTGTGCCGCCCCTGGACCTGGCGTTGCGGCATGCCGATGACTTGCGGCATGCCGCCGTGCAGATAGTCCTGCACATACCGGTCATGGGCGCTCCGTTCCGGCTCGGGCATCAGCAAGCTGACATTCTGGCCGATCAATTCACCGGCTTCGTAGCCGAAAATCACCGGCACCGCGGCGTTGATGGACAGGATCCGCGCCTGCTCGTCGATGGTGACCACGCAGTCGGCGATATTGTCGGCGATGGCTTCGATGCGCCGCCGGTTCTCATCGACGCGGTGCTGCAAGTCCAGCGTGCGCGCCAGGGAGCGCAGCTTGGCGCTCAGGACGACGAAATTGACCGGCTTGGCCAGGTAATCGTCGCCTCCCGCCTCCAGCCCGGCGACCAGGCTTTCGTCCTTGTCGAGCGCCGAGACGAACACCACCGGTACCCAGCGGCCGACGCTCAGGGCCTTGATGCGCCGCGTGGCTTCGTAGCCATCCATGACCGGCATCATTACGTCCATCAACACCACATCGGGAGCAACCCGCGGAAACATCTCCACGGCGCGCTCGCCATTCTCGGCGAGCACCACTTCGCAGCCGAGTTTCTTGAGGAATGCCTGAAGCAGCAGACGGTTGGTGGCGGTGTCGTCCACCACCAGCACCTTGAGCCCCTCGGTACCCTGTTCGATCGGTGCCAAACCTATTCCTCCCGGCGCTTCGGGCAAGTTTCAACCACCGACGCCTCAGGCGCAGCCGCCCTCGGATTCCGGCACGCCCAGCTTCTTGAGGATGCTGTCCATCGGGCAGAACTTGGTGAAGCCGCTCTGGAAGAGGTTGGCGCCGACGAAGAGCGTGAACCACAGCCAGGACAGTTTGGACAAATCGACCTGACCGGAAACATGGGCCAGAACGAGGGAAAGCATGATGAAGGCACCGGCGACAATGCGAACAATGCGATTGACGGTCATTGGCTAACTCCTTGAAGATGAATGCGGTTGTGCATGGCCGCGAAGTAAAGAACCGGGATGACGACCAGCGTCAGCACGGTGGACACCAGAATACCGAAGATCAGGCTGATGGCAAGGCCGGAAAAGATCGGGTCGTCGAGGATGAACAGCGCGCCGAGCATGGCGGCCAGCCCGGTCAGCGCGATCGGCTTGGCGCGGATGGCCGCCGACTGAATCACCGCCTCGGCGAAATCGAGACCACCGGCCACCTGTTCGTTGATGAAGTCGACCAGCAGGATCGAGTTGCGGACGATGATGCCGGCCAGCGCGATCATGCCGATCATCGACGTCGCGGTGAACTGCGCGCCCAGCAACGCATGGCCGGGCATGACGCCGATGATGGTGAGCGGAATCGGCGCCATGATGATGAGCGGCACCAGATAGCTCTTGAACTGCGCCACCACCAGCAGGTAGATCAGCAACAGGCCGACGGCGTAGGCGGCGCCCATGTCGCGGAAGGTCTCGTAGGTCATCTGCCATTCGCCGTCCCATTTCACGGCATAGCCGGCGTACGGATCTTTCGGCTGCTTGATGAAGTATTCGCCGACGCCCGCGGGCAGTTTCGAACGGATGTCGAACATGCCGTAGAGCGGCGAATCCAGTTCGCCGCCCATGTCGCCGACCACATAGACGACCGGCAGCAGATCCTTGTGGTAGATGACCTTCTCGCGCAGCATGTGCCGCGCTTCGACCACCTCGGCGATGGGCACCAGGTTGCCGTCGCGGCCGCGCACCTTGAGCTTCAGCAGCTCGTCGAGGCCGGACTGGCGCTCGGCGGGCAGGGTGATGCGCACCGGGATTTCGTACTTGGCGTCGCCATCATGCACCGGCGTCACGTCTTCCCCGGTCAGCCCCAGGCGCACCGTGTCGACGATGTCCTTCTGCGCCACGCCGAGCAGCGCCGCCTTGGCCTGATTGACATGCAGCAACACCTTGGCGGCGTCGGCATTGATGGAGTCGTCGACGCCGAGGATGTCGGTGGTGCCTTCGAAGGCCGCCCGGATCTTCTTCGCCGTCTCGACCTGGCCGGGGTAGTCGGGGCCGTACACCTCCGCGACGATGGGCGACTGCACCGGTGGCCCGGGCGGCACTTCCACCACCTTGGCGTTGCCGCCGGCGGCCTTGCCGATCGCCATGACGCGGTCGCGCACGGCGATGGCGACGTCGTGGCTCTTGCGCTCGCGATGGTGCTTGTCCACCAGATTGACCTGGATGTCGCCCATCTCCGGATTGGTGCGCAGGTAGTACTGGCGCACCAGGCCGTTGAAGTTGATCGGCGCGGCGCTGCCGGCATAGATCTGGTAGTCCTTGACCTCCGGCACCTTGGCCAGCTCGGCGGAAATCTCGCGCAGCACCCGGGCCGTTTCCTCCACCGGCGTACCCACCGGCATGTCGAGCACGACCTGGAATTCGCTCTTGTTGTCGAAGGGCAGCATCTTCAGCACCACCAGCTTGACGACCCCCAGCGACACCGAGGCGGCGATGGCGATGACGATCACCAGCCACAGCATGCGCCGCGCCGATTTGCCGCCGCGCGCATCGAGAAAGCGCGGCAGGACACGCCGGAACAGCGCCATCAACCGGGCCGTGGTCTTGTCCTCGACGACGCCGTGATGGGCCGGCTTCATCAGCTTGAGCGCCAGCCAGGGCGTGACGATGAAGGCCAGCGCCAGCGAGATGAACATGCCCATCGAGGCGTTGATCGGAATCGGGCTCATGTACGGCCCCATCAGGCCGCTGACGAAGGCCATGGGCAGCAGCGCGGCGATTACCGTGAAGGTGGCCAGGATGGTCGGCCCGCCGACCTCGTCGACCGCGCTGGGGATGATCTGCCAGAGCGGCTTGTCGGGTTCCAGGGTATGCCAGCGATGAATGTTCTCGACCACCACGATGGCGTCGTCGACCAGGATGCCGATGGAGAAGATCAGCGCGAACAGCGAAACGCGGTTGAGGGTGAAGCCCCAGACCCAGGAGGCGAACAGGGTGGCGGCCAGGGTGAGCGTCACCGCCACGCCGACGATCACCGCCTCGCGGCGCCCGAGGGCGAACAGCACCAGCAGGACGACGAAAGCGGTGGCGAAGACCAGCTTGCCGATCAGTTTTTGCGCCTTTTCCGTCGCCGTCTCGCCGTAGTTGCGGGTGACGGTGAATTCGACACCGTCCGGGATCACCGTGCCCTTGAGGCTTTCGGCGCGCCGGATGACCGATTCGGCCACGTCGGCGGCGTTGACGCCCGGCTTCTTGGAGACGGACAGCGTCACCGCCGGATGTTCGCCATCTTTCGAGCCATGCCAGACATAGCGACTGGGCTGGTCCGCGCCGTCGATGATCTGGGCGACGTCGGCCATGAACACCGGCTTCTGGTCGTAGACGCCGACGACCAGCTTCTTCACGTCGGCGGCGGTCTCGATGTAGGTGCCCGTCTGCACCAGCAGTTCGCGACCGCCCGTCACCATGCTGCCGGCGGGTTGCGAGGCGTTGGAAACCTGCAGCGCGGCGCGCAGATCCTGGCCCGTCACGCCGTAGGCGTTCATGCGGTCGGCGTCCATGGCGACGCGGATTACGTGGCCGGGGCCGCCGACGGTCACCACGTCGCGGGTGCCGGCGATGCGCTTGAGGTCGATCTCGGCGGCGCGCGCCACCTGCTGCATTTCGAACGCCGACCGGTCGGGATCGGCGCTCCAGAAGGTGAGCGTCACGATGGGCACGTCGTCGATGCCCTTCGGCTTGACGATCGGCTCGCCGACGCCGAGGTTGGGCGAGATCCAGTCCTTGTTGGAGTTGATGGTGTCGTAGAGACGCACCAGCGCCTGGATCGGATCCTCGCCGACCTTGTACTGGACGGTGATCACCGCCATGCCCGGCCGCGACACGGAATAGATATGCTCGATGCCGGCGATGCGCGACAGCACCTGCTCGGCCGGCCGCGCCACCAGCGCCTCGACGTCGCGCGCCGACGCCCCCGGGAAGGGCACGAAGACGTTGGCCATGGTGACGTTGATCTGCGGCTCTTCTTCGCGTGGCGTGATCAGGGTGGCGAAAATGCCCAGCAGCAGCGCCACCAGGGCGATCAGCGGCGTCAGGGAATTGCGCAGGAAGTAGGCGGCGATGCGCCCGGAAATGCCCATGATCGACTTCCCCTACTTGGTGGGCGCCGACTGCTTCAACTGGATGCCGGCCTTGATCGGCTCCAGGCTGACGCGCTCGCCGGCGGCCAGGCCGGCCAGCACTTCATATTCGCCGTTGCCGACAATCTCGCCCAGCCGTACCTGCCGCAGGCGCGGCACGCCCTGGCCATCGAGGACATAGGCGCCGGTCACCTCGCCGCGCCGGATCACCGCCTTGGTCGGCACCGTCAGCTTCTTGCCGGTACCCATGACGAAATGAGCGCGAGCGGCCATGCCGGGGATCACGCCTTCCACGCCGTCCGGCAGATAGAGCCGGGCCGTCACGGTATGGCTGCGCACGTCGGCGGTCGGCAGCACTTCGACCCGGCTGGCGTCGATCCATTGGCCCGTCTCGGGAAACTCCAGGCGTGCCTTCGCGCTGTGCTTCACGTCGGCCAGCTTGTACTGCGGAATGCTGGCGACCACCCGCAGGCTCTTCGGATCATAGATTGTGAGCAAGGGCTTGCCCGGCGTGGCCATTTCGCCCAGTTCCGTCTGGCGCAGGGCGACGATGCCAGCCATGGGCGCGGTCACCGTGGCATGGGAAACCGTCGCGCCGCTGGCGCCCGCCGAGGCCTGGGCCGCCTTGTAGTCCGCCTCGGCCTTGTCCAGCGCCGCGCCGCTGACGAACTTCTGGGCAAAGAGATTCCTGGTCCGCTCGTACTGGGCCTTGGCCTGGATCAGTTGGGCCTGGGCACCGGCGGCGCCCTCGGCGGCCTCGCGGGCGTCGATGCGCATCAGCAACTCGCCCTTCCTGACCCGCTGGCCGGCGTCGACGCGCACTTCCAGCACCCGGCCCTGTACCTGGGCGGCCACCACCGACTGGCGCACCGCCTCCACCACGGCCTCGGCCGGATAGGTGAGCGCGATATCCCGAACTTCGAGCACCGCGGAGGCCGGGGCCGGCACGGCGGCCTCCTGTGCCAGGGCCGATACCGGCAGCAGAGCGGGCAAAAGCGCGGCGGCAAAAAAGCCGACGGCCCAACGGGCCGTCGAATTCAGGAGGTGAGTAGTCGTCTTCATGGTATATAAGTATATTCTGATATACGACTATTTTTCAAGTCCACGTTGGCGCCCAACTAGGCATTTAGCGCAAAATCCGCCATTGCGTCAATTACTTCCTGCGCCTCGCCGACCGGCGCGGCCAGTGAAATCTCCAGTCCGGGGAAGCGATCCATGGCGTTGGCGGCCAGTTGCGGCAAGTCCTTCAGGACATGGCGACCCGGCCCGATGAAGATCGGCACCACCGAAATCTCCGTCACACCGCGACTGGCCAGGCATTCGATCGACTCTTCCAGGCTCGGCCGGGTCAGCTCGAGAAAACCCAGCTCGACCACCGCCTCCGGTTGCCGCGCCGCCATGCTGTCGCGGATGCGTTCGAAGGGCTTGACGTATTCGGTGGTGCGCGACCCGTGGCCGAAGAGGATGATTCCTTTCACGACGCGATCTCCTTGTAGATGTTGCGGCAATGCGTTTCCCGAATCCGCCACGCCGACAGCGCGCC
The DNA here is from genome assembly GCA_044220545.1 of Rhodocyclaceae bacterium. Lineage (GTDB taxonomy): Bacteria > Pseudomonadota > Gammaproteobacteria > Burkholderiales > Rhodocyclaceae > Fen-999. The sequence continues at coordinate 72,459 of JBGAQX010000029.1, forward strand.
GAACCACGCCACCACCGCCAGCAGCAGCAGCCCGAGGCGGAAATCGGCCAGCGCGTAAACACGCACGCCATTGGCCATCTGCCCCGCCCACGATAGATCCATCACCCAGCCGACCAGCGGTTGCAACAGCGCCCCGCCCAAAAAGCCGCCCATGTTGGTCACCGAAGTGGACATGCCGGAAAGCTGGGGCGGATTCACTTCCTTGGCGCAGGCCCAGGTCAGCGTGAAACTGGCGGTCGCCACGCCCATCAGCGCAAACAGGCCGTAGCTTACCGCCAGCGGCAGGCTCACCCCGGCCAGCCAGACCAGCCAGATCAACCCGTAGATATGGGCGGAAACCAGCACGACAAGTTTGCGTCGTCCCAGCCGGTCGGAAAGGCCGCCGATGAACAGGCAGCCGAGCGCGAAGCCGGCGAAGTAGAGCGACAGGTGTGACGAGGCCACGGCACGGCTCATGCCATGCACTTGCGTGAGATACGGCGTTGCCCACAAGCCGGCAAAGGCGAAGAAGCTGCCGCCCAGGCCGAAGTTCACCCCGGCCGCCGGCCAGGTGGCGCGATTCCGCAACACCGTCAGCAAGCCGTTCAGCACCACCGTGCGATCGACGCGCGGCGCGTGGCCGGCCGGCCCCTCCACCACCCGGTCGCGCACCAGCAACCAGCACAGCGCCCCCAGCGCCAGCGAAACGAAGCCGACGCCGACGAACACGCCGCGCCAGCCGGTCGCCTGAGCGAGGAACGACAGCGGCGCGCCGGCCAGCACCGAGCCGAGGTTGCCGATCAGCATGAACAGCCCGACGATCGTGGCGAAGCGCCGTTCCTCGAACCAGACGGCGATGATCTTGAGCGCGGCGATGAACACCACGGAAACACCCAGGCCGACCAGCGTCCGCCCCACCAGCGCCCCATCCAGGCTTTCCGCCATGCCGAACAGCAGGCTGCCGCCGCCCGCCACCAGCCCGCCGAGCAACAGGATGCGGCGCGGCCCGAGCGTATCGACCAGGATGCCGGTCGGCACCTGCATCACCGTATAGACGTAGAAGTAAGTCCCCGCCAGCACCCCCAGCGAGGCGGCGGAAGTCTGGAAGGCGGCCGCCAGATCCTGGGCGATCCCCGCCGGCGCAAAGCGCTGGAAGAACGACAACACGTAGGCCGCCACGATAACGGCCAGCATGACCAGACGGCGGCGCTTCTGTTCGGGGGTGAATTCCATCGCCGGAGTGTAGCGCTCCGGCCTTACATCTTGCTTAGCGGCATGCCGCCACGGCCATGACTTTCAGGCAGGTTGCCGCGCCATGCGCTGAATCCTCGCCAGCGCCTCGCTGGCGGCGCTCTCGGCGTTCCGCAGATCATAGTCGGCCTGCAAGCCCATCCAGAATTCGGCACTGGTACCGAAGTAGCGGGCCAGCCGCAGGGCGGTGTCGGCCGTGACGCCCCGCCGCTCGCGGACAACGTCATTGACGCGCGGCGCCGGCACGCCCAGCGCGATGGCCAGCGCGTTGGCTGAAAGATTCAGCGGCAGGAGAAATTCCTCACGCAGTATCTCGCCCGGATGGATCGGGCGCATGCCGTTGCGAACTTCGCTCATGTTGCCTCCTCAGTGGTAATCCACGATCTCCGCGTCGAACACCTGCCCGTCATTCCAGACGAAGCACACGCGCCATTGATCGTTGATGCGGATGCTCCACTGGCCCTTGCCGGTGAAGCGGGCGGCGACTTGTTCGGGTAGCGTGGCGGGCCAGCCGTCGCGTTCCCTTGAGTCCACTTCGACGCGCCTAGGCGGCAACGGCAAGGTGCATATCGACGTGAATGTCGGCAAAGGGGCAGACGATCTTCTCGTCGGGCGTCTTCTCGACGAGGCCGAGTTCGATCAGCACCCGCACATCGTCCAGCACGCGCTTGGGATCGCGCGCCACGCGGCGCGCCAACTCGCGCACACTCATGGCCTCCGCCCCCTGCATCCGGCGCACGATGTCCCAACGATTCTCGGTCAGTTGACCGAAGAATTGCGCCGGCGCCTCGAAGTTCAGTGTTTCGCCCTGATAGCGGCCGTTGGCCGCGCCCCGCGCGGCCTTGGCGCCGGCCGCCCGCAAGGCGCTCCGCCAGTCGGACTGTAGGGTGATGGTGAGGTGTCTCATGCCTGTCTCCTTGCCGCCACGGCGGCGATGAAATCCTCGATCAATTGATCGATACCCGTAAACCGATAGCGGCGCTCGATGCCATCGATGTGACTGTGATCGCCCTTGCCCCGTTCGTTGTCAAAGCCGACGATGCGTCGTCCCGGCCGACCGAAGAACAGGCTGTACTTGAATCCATGTTCGCTGGGCGGAACAGGCTCCGGAACCCGCCAAATGCGCATGTGAATGATGTCGCCATCGGGAGTGACGTCCTTGAAATCGAGAATGATCACCGCAGTCATGTGGGCCATTATGCCTACAATGAAGCGCCGCCGCAACGAACGGGGAGTTGGCCCGCTCGGAGCCCGACGCGACGGATCAGCGGGCTATGAGGGTTTCGATTGAGTTCGTCGGATCGGTGGCGTTGGACGGCGTCATTCGTCGAAACGCGGCGGCACTTTGCGGGCTGCCCTGCGCAAAGCAAGCTACCTCATCGTCGAGATATCGCAGGGCCCCGCGTAGCAATTTGACACGCATGCCTCAGCCCGCGTACTTGCCGACCACGGCGGCGACTTCGGCATCTGAAGCGAAATCGCCCGCGCCGGCTTCCGTGAGCGCCTGGCTGGTTTCTCCGATCTGCCCGGCTTCCAGGTCAAGGTACTGCTTGATCGCCTCGCCAGCCATCATGCCAGGCTCTCCGGGGTGCCACACGGCGCGCCGCCCGCCTTGTAGCGCCACAGCCACCTTTGCTATGCGTTGCGCCGAAGCAACCAGGTGAGCACCGGCGGCGTGATGAGCGTGGTGAGGATGACCATGATGACGATGACCGAGAACATGGCTTCCGACATGACGCCGAGCTGCTTGCCGACCATGGCGAAGATCAGGCCGACTTCGCCGCGCGGCACCATGCCCCAGCCGACGATCCATTTGCCGGCGTCGCCGGCGAACAGGCCGGCGGCCAGCTTGCCGGCCACGGCGGCGGCGGTGATGCCCAGCGCCACGGCGACCACCGCCGGATCGGCCAGGGTTTGCAAATCGACCTGCATGCCGGTGAGGACGAAGAACACCGGCACGAAGAAATAGCCGATGGATTCGATCATGTGCTCGTGCTGGTGGCCGGTGTGCTTGCTCAGAATCGGCAGCAACCGATCCTTCAGCCCGGCCGCCGCCGGATCGCGCAGCAGTGGTTCGATTTCCTGGACGATGCGCGGTGTTTCGAAGTCCTTGAGGAACACGGGCTCGAACAGCAGGCCGGCGGCGAAGGCGCCGATGATCGGCGCCAGGCCCGCCGCATGGGCCAGCCAGGCCAGGAACAGGCCGGTGGCCAGCACCTGGGCAAAGAGCATCGACGGCCCGGCATCGAGCCTGGCCAGCCAGCGACTGGAGTGCGGCGCCACCAACCGGCCCAGCCAGATGCTGCCGCCGAGAAACAGCACGCTCTTGCCGATGATCCAGGCCACATCGGCGACGCTGACCTGACCGACCTGGACCAAGCTCGACACCACGGCGAGGATCACCAGGCCGAGCACGTCGTCGATTACCGCCGCGCCGAGCACGATGCGCGCGGCCGGCGTGTTGAGCTTGCCCAGGTCGCGGAACACCCGGCCGGTGATGCCCACCGAGGTCGCCGCCAGAGTGGCCCCGAGGAAGAGGTAGGTGTTCCGCTCCAGGCCGGGCATTAGCCATGGGCCGACAACGAAAGCGCCGAGCAGGAAAGGCACGGCGATGCCGAAGCCGCCGACCAGCGCCGCCCGGCCGCCGACCTTGACCAGTTCGGCCAGACGCGTTTCCAGGCCGATTTGCAGCAGCAGGACGATGACGCCCAATTCGGCAAGGAAGGCGACGATGGGGTCCCGGGCGACCGCGTCGAAATAGTGGAACCCGAGCAGGGATAAATTGCCCAGCAGCACGCCGAGCAAGAGTTCGCCGAGCACGGCCGGAAAGCCGAGGCGCTGCGCCAACGGCGCGAACAGGCGGGCGCTCATCAGGATCAGCGCCAGCCAGAGCAGGTTCTCGCCGACCGCGCCGCCACCCGCCGCCCAGGCAAGGCCGGGCAGCAGAACCAGGATCAAGAGCGGCGTAAGGCGACCAGTCATTCCGGGCAATCCCCCATTGGCCGGCCGACTCACTGGCCGGCCGATTCACCCTCCGGCGGGATCGGGCGTGCCGGTACGCTCATGAAGTAAAGCACGATGGCGCAACAGACAAAAAAGAACACCGTGGCGAACAGGCTGGCGGTCGCGACGTGCGAGCCGCCCAGATTGGTCGCCGCCCAGATGGCCAGGCCCAGGGTCAGCACCGCCGCGGTGAGCGCCGCGATCGCGGCGCCGAACACGGCCTTCTTGACGCCGCCGCGCGTCACCGGACGCTTACCCGGCTCAGCGCCTCGATCCGTTCTTCCATGCTCGGATGGCTGGCAAAGAGGCTCATCATGCCGCCCTTGCCGGCGATGCCGGACGAGGCCATGTTGGATGGCAGCGGTTCGGGCGACAGGCCGCCCAGCCGTTTCAGGGCGGCGATCATGGGCCGCGGATTGCGCAACAGCTTGGCGGAACCCGCGTCGGCGCGGAACTCGCGCTGGCGCGAGAACCAGGCGACGATGATGCTGGCCAGCACGCCGAACAGGATGTCGCAGACCACCACGGTAATCATGTAGCCGATGCCCGGGCCGGAGGACTGGCTGTCGCCGCGGCGCAGGAAGCTGTCGACCAGATAGCCGACCACGCGCGACAGGAAGAAGACGAAGGTATTGACCACGCCCTGGATCAGCGTCAGCGTCACCATGTCGCCGTTGGCCACGTGGGCCACCTCGTGGGCGAGTACCGCCTCGGCTTCCTCGCGGGTCATGCTCTGAAGAAGGCCGGTGGAAATGGCGACCAGAGAATTGCTCTTGCTCGGGCCGGTGGCGAAGGCGTTCGGCTCGCCCTCGTAGACGGCGACCTCCGGCAGGGCGGGCAGACCCGCTTCCTTGGCCAGGCGATGCACGGTGTCGAACAGCCAGAGCTCGGTGCTGTTCTGCGGCGACGTGATCACCTGGGCGCCGGTGGACCACTTGGCCATGGTCTTCGACATCAGCAGGGAAATGAAGGCGCCGCCGAAACCCATGATGGCGGCGAAGACCAGCAACATGCCGAGATCGAGGCCGTTGGCGGCGAGGTACTTATTGACGCCGAGCAGGCTGGCGGCGATGGACAGCACGATCATCACGGCCAGGTTGGTGGCGATGAGCAGGAAGACTCGTTTCATCGTTGCTTTCTCCTTGGTTGAATCATCTTGCGTGGATCATGAAGCGGATGCCGACTTGCGGTTGGCGCGCATCGAACTGCCCAGCGCCCAGACGATCAGCAGCGCCCCCAGCAGGCCGGTTATGGCCTCGGGGATGTGGAATTCAACCCCGCCGAGCATGATGGCCGCCAGTGCTCCGACCGCCCAAAAGGCGCCGTGTTCCAGATAACGATACGTTTCCAGGGTACCGCGTTCGACCAGCAGCAGCGTGAAGCTGCGCACGAACATGGCGCCGGTGCCCAGGCCGAGCGCGATGATCAGCAGGTCGTGGGTCATGGCGAAGGCGCCGACGACGCCGTCGAACGAGAAGCTGGCATCGAGCACTTCCAGGTAGAAGAAGCCGGCCACGCCCTGGCGGACGACCTGATGGGTCGCCGTTTCCTCGTCGCCGCCCAGCAGCGCGGCCAGGCCCTTGACGACGATGAACACCACCACGCCCCAGACGCCGGCGACGACGAATTCGCCCTGCCGGACCGGATCGGAGATCGCCCACGAGGTGGCCAGCACGATGAGCAGCGTCAGCGCCGCCTCGATCGACTCCAGCTTGCCCAGGCGCGAGAGCGGCCGCTCCAGTACCTCCAGCCAGTGCTCGGTCTTGTGCCGGGCGACGAAGAAACGCAGGAACACCATCATCAGGAAGGCGCCGCCGAACGCGGCGATCTGGTGGTGGGCGGCGGCCAGCACGCGGCCGTATTCGGTCGAGTCGTTCATGGCCAGATCGATGGCCTTGACCGGGCCGATGCCGGCGGCGACGGCGACGATCACCACGGGGAAGATCAGCCGCATGCCGAACACCGCGATCAACATGCCCCAGGTCAGGAAGCGGCGGCGCCAGACCTCGTTCCAGTTGGCCAGGATGCCGGCGTTGACCACGGCATTGTCGAAGGACAGCGAGGTTTCCAGCACGCTCAGGAACAGCACGGTGGCCAGGGCGGGCCAGCCGCCGATATACCAGCCGGCGCCCGCGGCAAAGATGGCGAAGATGAAGGTAGCGACGAAATGACTATGCCAGGGTTTCATGGCGCCGAATGCTACGCGGCTTTAGTCGCACATAAAAGCGAAGTTTTGTTGAGATTACTTCCATAAAATAGGAGCGATGAAGACGAACATCAACTACCGCCATCTGCACTATTTCTGGGTCACCGCCCAGGAAGGCAGCTTCACGCGCGCGGCCGAGCGACTCGGCGTGGCCGTGCAAACAGTGAGCGCCCAGATCGCCCTGCTGGAACAATCGCTGGGCGCCGCGCTGCTGGCGCCACAGGGGCGTCGACTGGTGCCGACCGAGGCCGGCCGCACGGCCCTGGGCTACGCCGACCAGATATTTCAGCTCGGCGAGCGGCTGCGCGAGACATTGCAGGACAGCGCCGCCGAACCGTTCTTGCGGCTGACGGTCGGCATTTCCGACGCCCTGCCCAAGCTGATCGCCTACCGCCTGCTGGAAGGGGTGCTGGCCCTGGGCGAACGAGTGCGGCTGATCTGCCCGGAAGGCGACTTCGACGACCTGGTGGCCGACCTGGCGCTGCACCGGCTCGACGTGGTGCTGACCGACCGGCCGGCGGCGGCGAGTGGCAACCTGCGTGTCTACAACCACCCGCTGGGCGAATGCGAAATTGCCCTGTTTGGTGTACCGGCACTGGCGGATCGTTGCCGGGAAGGCTTTCCGGCCAGCCTCGACGACGCGCCGCTGTTGCTGCCAACACGCGACAACGCCCTGCGCGGCCGACTCGACCAATGGTTTGCCGCGCGGGAACTACGGCCGCGCATCCTCGGCGAGTTCGAGGACAGCGCGCTCCTGATGACCTTCGGCCGCAGCGGCCTGGGCCTGTTCCCGGCGCCGACCCTGCTGGCGGCGGACCTTGCCGCGCAATACGGCGCCGTGCCGGTGGGCGAGATTCCGGAAGTGCGGGAACAGTTCTATGCCATTACCGCCGAGCGCCGCATCCGGCATCCGGCGGTGGAAGCGATCCTGGCGCGGTCGCCGCGCCAGGCGATTCCCTAGCCTATTTCTTGCCGGCCATGGTGGCCATGGCTTCGGCGTGTGTCTTGTTGGGCGCCGCGCGGCGCGCCTGGAAATAGGCGCTGGTGGTATCGCCCAGCGGCCGGCCGGCCGGTGCGCGGGCGATCGCCTCGAGCGTTTCCATGGGTGTGACGCGCACCTTGGTGACGTCGTAGATGTAGCGCGAGAGCTTGACGGCCGAGGCCGCCACGATGTCCTCGGTCTCTCCGGTCGCGGCGGCGGCCTGCTTGAGCCATTCGCGAGCCTGCTTGACGCGCGCGTCGGTGACCGGCAGTTCCTGGCCGCGCGGCGTGCCGGCCGCCTGGGCGGCGATTTCGCGGGCCGGATCGGCGCCGAGATCGACGACGATCTGGGCCTCGGCCGGCGCGACGAACAGCGAGGCAAGCAAGGCGGCAATGGTGATGATTCTCATGGCGAGGGTCTCTGATCAGTGGGCGGGTTGAATAGCCGCCGGCGGCATGGCCGCCGGGTCTTCCTTGTGCCTGTCGTGCGGATGCCAGCCGAGCACCAGCAGCAGGACGAAGAAGCCTACCACGTAGCCGACGGCGACGAACCAGCCGTGGCGCAACCACTGACCGACCGACTTGGCCTCGGGAAACAGGTTGGCGAGCGCCACGCCGGCCGAAGAACCGAACCAGAGCATGGACCCGCCGAAGCCGACCGCGTAAGCGAGGAAGCCCCAATCGTAGCCCCCCTGCTTCAGGGCCAGGGCGGTCAGCGGAATGTTGTCGAACACGGAGGAAATGAAGCCAAGACCGAAGGCGGTCTGCCAGGACGCCGCCGGCAGCTTTTCGACCGGCATCATCGAAGCGCAGGTCACCAGGGCCAGGAGAAACACCGAGCCCTTGAAGGCATCGGGAATCAGGCTCCATTCAGGTTTGCGCAGGGGCACCGCCAGCAGCAGCGCCACCCAGACGGCGACGCCGAGGAAGGGGAAATGGTCGGCGACCGCGGAGAACTTGATATTCACGGTGACGTTGGTCACGATCGCCGCCACCAGGATGAAGCCGACAATGCCGACCCGCGCCCAGTCGATATGCCGTTGGGCATGGAAGTCGCGGTTGATCGCCATGTGCTTGTGCTGGAGCAGCGCCGCCGGAACACCGAACACGACCAACGCGACCCCCGCGGCAACGTAGGCATGCAGCACGTCGAGGGGGCTTACGCCGTCGATCCACATCATGGTCGTGGTGGTATCGCCCACCACCGAACCCGCGCCACCGGCATTCGACGCCGCAACGATGGCCGCCAGGTAACCAATGTGCACCTTGCGCTTGAAGACACTGGCCGCCACCGTGCCACCTATGAGCGCCGCCGCTATGTTGTCGAGGAAACCCGATAGCACAAAGATGATTATCAGCAGCACGAAAGGGCCAAGCCAGCCTTCCGGTAGCAGCTTCGGCAATACCTCGGGCACGCCGCTATCCTCGAAATGCCGCGCCAGCAGGGCAAAGCCAACCAGCAGACAGAGCAGGTTCACCAGCAGCACCCACTCGTGCGCCATGTGCAGACCGAAGCCGGCCAGACCCGCGCCGGTCTTGAAGCCGGTGAACGCGATCTTATAGACGGTAATGGTGGCCAGCCCGGTCAGCGCGACCTGAAGGACGTAGTGGTGGAACAACGCAACGCCCAGCAGGGTGGCGGCGAAAAGGATGAAGTCGACCGGAATGCCGGCAACGGCCGGGCCGTCCGAGGCGATCGCCATCGTCGGAAAGGCCAACAACAGGAGCAACTGGATCAGGTATCGAGCGCGCATCGCTAGGCTTCCCGGGAAAATGTCGCCGGAGTTTACCATTGGCGGCCGCTCTTGCATTGCACCGCACAACTCATGGGATAATGGTCGCGTCTATCCAAACTTGGAACGCATCATGCTGAAAGCACTGCTTCCCGTCGATGGCTCGGCCGCGGCCCTGCGCGCGGTCGAATACGTCATCAAGCTCTACGGTAGCTGCCGGAACGGACAGGTCGTGCTGATCAATGTGCAGCCGCCGAACGACTCGTGGGAAGTCAAGCGCTTCATGAAGCAGGCCGAAATCGAGGCGATGCAGGAATCGCGCGGCGGCGACGCCCTGGTTTCGGCGCGCCAGTTGCTCGACGCCGCCCAAGTGCCTTACGAACCGCAAGTGCTGCTCGGCCCGGTCGCCGAAACGATCGTCGCCTGCGCGCGGGAGAATGGCTGCGAGCAGATCATCATGGGCAACAAGGGCGAGTCGTTCCTGGAAGAAGCGGTCACCGGATCGATCGCCCACGATGTGTTGCGCCTCTCCCCCCTGCCGGTCACCTACGTCAAGTAGCCGCCTCAGCGGCCCGCCAGCAACGGCCGCAGTTTTTCCACCAGTTGATCGACCGGGGTGCCGAACGCCAGCTTGGCGATGAAGCCGCCGTCGGGCCCGAGCAGATACATGCCCGCCGAATGGTCCATGCTGTAGTGGCTGGCCCCCGGCACCACGACCTTTTCGTAGCGCACCTTGAAGAAATCGGCGATGCGGCGCACCAGCTCCGGCGAGCCGGTCAGGCCAAGAATGCGCGGATCGAAGAAACCGGTATAGGCCTTGAGCTGCGCCGGCGTGTCCCGTTCGGGATCGACGGAAATGAAGATCGGCTGCACCCGCCTGGCGTCGTCGCCCAGCAGCTTGAGGATATGGGCCATCTCGACCAGCGTGGTCGGGCAGATGTCCGGACAGAAGGTATAGCCGAAAGCGATCAACTGGAAGCGCCCCCGGAAGTCGCTGTCCATCACCGCCTGGCCATCGGGCCCCTTGAGCAGGTAGCGCGGCGTGATGCCGGCGTCGGGATCCTGAACTTCCACCGGCTGCGGGCTGGCCGGCAGCAGTGTGGCCAGCCGGACCGCGACCATCTCGACCTGAACACGCAGTATCGCCGCCTCGGGGCAACCGGCTGTCGGCGTCAGGAAGGCCTCGGTGGTGGCCGTCTCATAGGTTTCGCCCCAGTCGCGCAGCTTGGGCACATGCGCGATCATCAGGCGCTTGGCCCGCCCGCTCAACTCGGGCTGCTGGCAAGCCAGCGCCAGGCCGTTCAAGCGGCCAAGTTCCTTGACGGCGGCCAGCGCCTCGGCTTCCGTGTCCGCAAGGGCCGCCGCGCTGACGAAGAACGCAAGAAGAGGAAGAAAAGTGATTCCGAGTACGCGAAACATGAAGGTGGCCCCATTGGTAACTGGCACGGATTATCCAGAACTATCCACCCCGCCGGCCATGAGGCGGATCAATTCGGACAGATTGCGGGTGCCCAGCTTGATCATCACTCGAGCCTTGTGGACTTCGACCGTGCGAACGCTGATTCCGAGTTCATGGGCAATCTCGCGATTGTGGCGGCCCGCCACCGCCCTGTCGGCCACCTGTCGTTCCCTCGGCGTCAGTTCCGTCAGCAGCCGACTGGCAGTTTCTTGTCGCTGCTGCCGAATGTCCCGCGCCGCCCTCAAGGCAAATGCCTCATCGATGGCGGTCACCAGGCGTTGCTCATCCAGCGGCTTTTCCAGAAAATCGACCGCGGCCGAGCGGAAAGCCTCTCGTGCCGCCTCCACATTGCCATGGCCAGAGATCAGGATAACGGGAATGGCGCAGCCAATTTCAAGCAGGTGCTTCTGCAAGCTCAGACCATCCATGCCCGGCATGCGAATATCGAGTAGCAGGCAACCGCGCCAATCTGCTTTCCAAGCGCCAAGGAAGCTCTCGGCATCGGCGAAAATCGCGGTCCGATAACCGCGCAGACCAAGTAGCAGACCAAGCGCATCACGCACCGACGCATCGTCGTCGACAACAAAGACCGTATCATCCATTCTTCTCGTCCCACTCGTCATGAACAGGCAACTCAAGGCGGAAACAGCCATGTTCGCGGTCTTCGGCGACCAGTATGCCGCCATGAGCCTCAACGATGGCCCGGCTGATCGCCAGGCCCAATCCCAAACCGCTCGACTTGGACGAGACAAATGGCTCGAACAATCGATCCTTCATGCCATCGACGATGCCAGATCCATTGTCCTCGACGCGCAATATCAGCATTCTTCCCGACAACTCGGTACTCAGGCGAACCCGACGATCACCAGCGGGTCGCAGCCGTACCGCGTCGAAGGCGTTCGCCAGCAGATTGCGCAGAACCACTTCCATTTGCAGGCAATCCACCAGCAAATGGGCCGCTGGACTGGGGGACATTGCAAGATCGATTCCGTCTTGCCGCGCCTTGCTCAGGAACGGGCCAGTCGCCGCGGCGACCAGTCCCTCGGCAGTCACCCTTTCTATCCGCGTGGAGCCGGTTCGAAAAAAATCCCGCAACCGGCTGACCACCTCCGCGGCGCGAACCGCCTCACCCACCATGCGGCGAATCGCTTCACGCAGCCGTTCGCCGCCAGGTTCCTCAGTAAGCAAGCGCTCACAGGCCGAACCATAAGCCGACAGCGCGGTTAGCGGCTGATTGAGTTCGTGAGCGAGCGCGGCGGCCATTTCGCCGGCCGCCGCCAAGCGCAACGATTGTCGCAATTCCGCGGTGGCACGCCGCTGGTCATCGACGGAGACGCCAATCAGGAATCCAACCAGAGCCAACATCGCGGCGCGCATCTGAAGTTCAAAGACAGAAACCTCCTGCGCAGCCTGCCATTGCCCCGCCATCAGCATGCCGAGTTGCAGGCTCAACGCGCACAGCACCGCGCCAGCCATGCCTTGCCGCGACGCAGCCCAGACCAATGGCAGGAACAAGATGTAGAAGTAACGAAAATTGGCCGATGCACCCAGGTCGAAGGCAATCCACAGCGCAAGTATGGCCAGCATCGTGTAACCGAGCGTCGACCATTGAAGGACGGCGGCCAGGAAGGATTGGCGACGACGCGGTTCGGCCAGCCACCAGAACACAGGCATGGTCACGAAGATGCCGACACCGTCACCGACCCAGAAGCGCAGTACCGCAAGGGCCCACTCGTCGAACGAAACCAGTCCCCCCACCGCCAGCGCGGAGATGAAAACGATGCTGTTCAGTAGCGAACCGATGAGAACGACCAGAGTCCATGCCAGCAATCCATCCCTATCGACAAACAAGCCGTCGTCGGGAAAGCGCCGCCTGAGTGTCGCCGCCATGAGGCCATATCCCGCTGTCAGCAGCGCCGAAAACAGGATCGTGGCTATTAGATGGTCGACGGCATCGCGGACCAGTATCTCAGCCAGCAAAATGGCGCCAAACAGACTTGCGAGGCCTCCGCGACCGCGCATCGAGAGGAAGAGCAGGCCAAGCGCCGGGGCGGGATTCCAGGGCGTAATGTTGAGCTCGCGGGTCGGATGGATGTAGCTGGCCCAGTCGAGGAACACATAGGCGACACCGAATCCAAGCACCCATGCCCAGTGCCGCCAGGTCTCGCCACGGATCGCCTTTGCCTCTTGTTCCCGCCCCATCGGGTGATTGTCGCTCAAGCGCACACCATGCGCATCCGAGAAACGCTTACGTGTCTTACTTACGTGCAACCTTACCGCTTGATTAAATTTCACTTCTTGTCAGCGCATCGATTCCTGGTCACTTACGGCCAGCCCCGCATTTCGGGCTGATCAAAGGACATCTAACATTCGATCCCGTCTCTAGCAACTTCGAACCTCGCATGCGGCACACGGCCAGCCCGGTTTCAACCCTGCGCTTACTGATTCCAATCTGTGGCGGAAAGCGCTGCTTCTGGGCCACGACCTACGCGGAAAAACTACGGCGAGGCGATCAGATGGTAGAGGTCTGCCTATTGCACGTTCTGGAACCGCTTGGTCCGTTACAGGCGCTCCTTCACGCGTTCCCGGCCCAGCTAACACTCCAGCGGCAACGGGCCGAAGCCGTGCTGGCGCTGGCCGCCAAGCCCCTACAGACGGCCGGGATACCGTACGCCGCCTACCTAAGATCGGGCAGTATCGTGTCGTCGCTTCTCGACGCCGCCGAGGAGCTCGATTGCCAGGAAATCGTCGTACCGCGGAGTCGGCGGAGATTCTTTTCTCGCGACGTGGTGCGGCTGCTGCAGGCGCGCCGACGGCGTGTCCCCGTGGTAGTCGTTGGCGCATCGGGCATACCCGTGAAAGATGGTGGCGACCGCCACCAAGTCCCTCTTGGAGGAATGTCGCGGTGACCCGGATAGCCGCTCGGCCACCCATCCCACTCCGAGTGCGATCACCGCGATGAGACTGTCGCTACGCTTTGTCTTGCCGTTGATGATCGTTCTAGCGGCCTTGGCCTACACGGTCATTCCATTGGTCGACCGGCTGACCCTGCGATGGTTTGTTCGCGACATCGACATCCGCGCGACACTGATCGCCAATACCATCAAAGAGCCATTGCTCGAGAAGCTTGCCGATGGCAAGAAAGGGAAGATAAGTGAGTTCTTCGCCCGCATCACGCAGGATGAGCGTTTATACGCCCTGGGCTATTGCGCGACGCGGGAGGGAAAGCCACTGGCCTCCAAGTACCTGCCGGCGGAGATACGTTGCAACGACCTCGACCGTTGGCTGGCAACCGACGACCATCTGCTATCGAGCGCCCACGGCCCCCTGCATGTCACTGTCAAGGCGCTGATCGACGACGCCGGCATCCCAAGCCAGCTTGTCCTCGTTCACGACATGAGCTTTATTGAGCGTCGAAGCGAGGAGACCAAACAATATCTCTTCTACTTCTTCACCGCCCTGGCCGCCATCGTGTCGCTGATTACGGTTGCCATCGCCCAATTGTCCTGGCGCGGCTGGGTGGCGGGCATACGCTCGCTGCTGCGCGGAGAAGGCCTTCTGCGCGAACCGGCGTCGACCACAAACGCACCGGAATTCAAACCGATCGCGCGCGATCTGCAAAGACTGATCCGGGAATTGGAGACCGAACAGCGGTCGAGGGATGAAAGCCAGATCACCTGGACGGCGGAGGCCCTGCGCGCCATTCTTCATGGCGAACTGCGCGGCGAGAATGTCATCGTCGTTTCCAACCGCGAGCCGTACATCCACCAACGACGCGGCGATCGCATAGAAGTGCAGCGGCCAGCCAGTGGCCTGGTGACCGCGCTGGAGCCGATCATGCGCGCCTGCTCCGGCACATGGATCGCTCATGGCAGCGGCTCGGCCGACCGCGAGGTGGTGGACCGGCACGATCGTGTCGCCGTGCCCCCCGAAAAACCCGCCTACCAGATCCGCCGCGTGTGGCTAACGCCCGACGAGGAAGCCGGCTATTACTATGGCTTCGCCAACGAAGGCCTTTGGCCGCTCTGCCATATCGCCCATGTCCGACCAACGTTTCGCTCCGGCGACTGGGCTCGGTATGTCGCCGTGAACCGCAAGTTCGCCAAAGCGGTGGTTGACGAGACCAAGACAAGGGATCCCATCGTGCTGGTCCAGGACTATCATTTCGCCCTGCTGCCGCGCATGATCCGCGAGGAACTGCCGGAAGCGACGGTCATCACCTTCTGGCATATTCCCTGGCCAAACCCGGAATCCTTTGCCATCTGCCCGTGGCGCGAGGACATCGTCGCGGGACTTCTTGGCAGCAGCATCCTTGGCTTTCATACTCAATTCCACTGCAACAACTTTGTGGATACGGTGGACCGATTTCTTGAGGCGCGGGTCGACAGGGAATCCTTCACCGCGTCGCTGGGCGGCAAGCTCACCGCCGTGCGCCGCTATCCCATTTCCATCGCCTGGCCGCCGGAAGCCGACTTGATGACAAAGTCCGCCGAGCAATGCCGGGCTGACATCCGCCGATTGAACGACCTGCCCGCGGACCACCTGATTGGTGTCGGCGTCGACCGACTCGATTACACCAAGGGCATCATCGAGCGCCTGCGCGCGGTGGAGCGCCTGCTTGAATCGAAGCCGGAGTGGATTGGTCGCTTCACGTTCATCCAGATCGCCGCGCCAACTCGTTCCGGCATCGAGGAATACCAGAATCACGAGACACAGGTGCGCGCCCTGGCGGTGCGCATCAACACTCGCTTCAGCAAGAACGGGGCGCCCGCCGTCATTCTCAAGGTACAGCACCATGAACCCCGCGACGTCTACCAATACTATCGGGGCGCCGAACTCTGCTTCGTCAGCAGCCTCCATGACGGCATGAATCTGGTGGCCAAGGAATTCGTGGCCGCGCGGGACGATGGGCGCGGCGTGCTGGTGCTGTCCGAGTTCACCGGTGCCGCCCGCGAACTGCCCGAGGCGCTGATCGTCAATCCCTATGACGCCGACGAATGTGGCGCCGCGCTGCATCTGGCCTTGACCATGGACCCGGCGGAACAACGCGACAGAATGCGACTGATGCGCGGCTTGGTGCAGGAATTCAATGTTTACCGCTGGGCGGGCCGCATGCTGCTCGACGCCGCCACCATGCGCCGTCGCAGCCGCGTCCTGGAACATCCAACCCACCGGAAATCGTTTGACTGAAAACAATCACGACCGTATTCATGACGACCACAGACCTTCCCGCTGCCCAGCCTGAATGGGCCTACTTTCTCGATCTCGACGGCACTCTGCTCGATATCGCGCCCGACCCCAACTCGGTTTGCATTGATCAGGAACTGATCCAGTTGCTTGATCGTCTGTACCGGATCACCGACGGCGCGGTAGCCCTCGTCAGTGGTCGCGCTCTGGCGGATCTGGATAGACGGCTGATCCCTTTGAAACTGCCCTGGTCCGGCCAACATGGTCTGGAACGCCGCGACGCGAAGGGAATTGCCCGGCTCCACGAGGGTGCCCCGCATGCCAAAGAGTCGATTCGGGGCGCGCTACTGCCCCTGATGGGGCGCCATCCCGCCCTCGGGCTCGAGGATAAGGGGCTGACATTGGCGGTGCATTATCGGCAGGCAATGCATCTGGAGGACATTGTTCTCGACACGATGGGTCGCCTGGTCGCCGAGACGGAAGGTGCCATGGTCCTGCAGAAGGGCAAGTGCGTGGCGGAGGCCAAGCCCGCGAACATTCACAAGGGCACGGCCATCGAGGAGTACATGGCCGAGACGCCCTTCAAGGGTCGGCGGCCTGTCTTCATTGGCGACGACCTCAATGACGAACAAGGCTTCTTGGTCGTCAATCGCACCAACGGCATATCGATCAAGGTCGGAGCGGAGGAGTCATGCGCCTGCTTCCGGCTACCCGGCGTAGCGGCGGTCCGCGCCTGGCTTGCCGGCGCACTACGAGAGCCGGCGTGGCGACGGTGACCAGTTGGCCCATCCGCGCGGCGCGACACCCTGCGGCAACAACAAGCATTTCCGCACCCCGCGACTTTGGTGGGATCGACCCAAGACTTACCTCGAAATGGGATGAAACAACACCGATTGACATACAGCCATATGAATCGCATACGCGCGTTGCTTTGGGTTGCCCTGCTGAGCACTGCCATCGCCGGCCATGCACCAGCACCATGGGCGGCTACCGACCAGAAACCGAGCGACACGACCAAGCCAACCGCGACCATCACTGACACGACCGCGCCGACGGACGCACCGAACGAACACCAGCCCGATCTGGCCTTCACGATGAAGGCGGACTCCAGGCGACCACCCGAGGAAGCGCAGAAGCAACTGAGCATCCTGGTGGCGCGGCTCATGCAAGATGACCGGCTGGTACTGAGAATGACGGTCTTCGCCCCGGTCATGGCCAGCAACAGCTACGCGATCGGCCTGGCCACCAAAGTGTGGAATACGTTGCGCAAGCACCTGAGTGATATGGGGGTGCCTCGACAGAGGATACTTCGGTCGGGCCTTCAACCCGGACGTTCGGCGACGACAGCCGACGAACGATCCGAAGTGGAGATACGTCTGGTTGTCATGGAGTAGGGGCGAGGCGGAGCGGCGCTTGCGACTACGTCAAAAGCGTCGGAAGACGTAATAGACTGTCTCTGCCATGCATCAGAACCTTCTGGCTCTGCTCGTCTTACTGACCGCCGCGGTAGTCGCCGTCTCGCTGGCGCGCCGTTTCAAGCTGCCGGCGATTCTCGCCTATCTCGCCGTCGGCATCGCCCTCGGTCCCCATGGGGCGCACGTGCTGACGGAGAGCGCGCAGGTGGAGGGCTTCGCCGAATTCGGCGTGGTCTTCCTGATGTTCTCGATCGGCCTGGAATTCAGCCTGCCGCGCCTCAAGGCCATGCGCGCGCTGGTGTTCGGATTCGGCAGCGCGCAGATGCTGCTGACCGCCGCCGGAGCCGCGCTGGTCGCTGGGCTGGGTTACGGCCAGGACTGGCGGGCCGGCCTGGCGATCGGCCTGGCGGTGGCCATGTCCTCGACCGCCATCGTCGCCAAGCTGCTCTCCGAGCGTTTCGAATTGCACTCCCGCTCCGGCCGCCAGACCATGGGCGTGCTGCTGTTCCAGGACCTGGCGGTGGTGCCCTGCCTGATCCTGCTGCCGGCGCTGGCCAATCCCGCCGAAGACATGGTGGCGGCCTTGTCCCTGGCCCTGCTCCAGGCGACCCTGGTCCTGGCCGTGCTGATCTGGGCCGGACAACAGCTCATGCGCCGCCTGTACGACACGGTCGCCGCGCGCCGCTCGGAGGAGCTGTTCGTGCTGGCCACGCTGTGGATCGTCATCGGCCTGGCCTACGCCACCGGCGCCGCCGGGCTGTCACTGGCGCTGGGCGCCTTCGTCGGCGGCATGCTGATTTCGGAAACCATCTACCGCCACCAGGTCGAGGCCGACATCCGGCCGTTCCGCGACATCCTGCTCGGCCTGTTCTTCGTCACCGTCGGCATGATGCTCGATCTGGGCTATGTGCTTACCCATCTGGACGGGCTGCTGCTCGCCGTGTTGCTGCTGGTGGTCGGCAAGAGCCTGGCCGTGCTGGCCGTCGCCGTCGCGGCGCGAAATTCTCTCGACGTGGCGCTGCGCACGGCGGCGCAACTGGCCCAGGGCGGCGAGTTCGGCCTGGTGCTGATCGGCCTGGCCTTCGACCTGAAACTGATCGGCGTCGACGTCTTCCAGGTGACGCTGGCCGCCATGCTGCTGTCGATGTTCCTGGCGCCCTTCCTCATCGAGCACATGGCGCGCCTGGGCGGCCAGATGGCGCACGGCGACTGGGCGCACAAGGCCATGGCGATCCACGAAGTGGCCGTGGCCGGCTTCGCCCTGGAAGACCACGTCATCATCTGCGGTTATGGCCGAACCGGGCAGAACATCGGCGAGTTTCTCGCCCGCGAGGGCATCGCCTTTCTGGCGCTCGACCTGGACCCGCGACAAGTGAAGGTCGGCGCCCCGGCCGGCAGCCGGGTGGCGTTCGGCAGCGCCGATCGCAAGGAAGTCATGCAGGCCGCCGGCCTGGCGCGGGCACGGGCGGTGGTGGTCGCCTACCCCGACGTCCATTCCGCCGAGCGGGTGCTGCGCATGGTGCGCGCCACCCGGCCGGACATCCCGGTCGTCGTCCGCGCGCCGGACGAGAGCCAGGTCCGCCAGCTCAAGGCGGCCGGAGCGACCGAGGTGATTCCGGAGGTGCTGGAGGGCAGCCTGATGATCGCCGCCGAAACGCTGGCTCAGATCGGCATTCCCGTCGAGCGGGCCATGACCCACGTGCGCTCGCTGCGGGCGGACCGCTACGCGTCGCTGCGCCGGTATTACGACGCCGCGAAACAGAAGACGAGCGGCGATTCCCAATAGGCGGACGACGCCGGCCCACCACCGCGCGCGCGGCAAGTGACGCGCGGCGGCGACACCGCGTCATCACCCGCCGCCCGGTGTTAGCATGACATTCGGTAGCAAGGAAGGATCTTCATCGGTGCGGCTGCTCCCTCTCGAAAGCTATGCGGAACTCAAGGCCACGGGGCGGCTGCCCTCGCCGCGTGGCGTCGCGGTCGCCATCATCCGGCTGATGCAGCGGGACGAGTTTCCGGTGAACGACCTGGTGCGGCTGGTGCAGTCCGACCCGGCCATTTCCGGCCGCTTGCTCAAGTACGCCAACGCCGCCGCCTTCGGTCGCTCGCGGCCGGTGGTGTCGCTGCATCGGGCCATCGTCGCGCTGGGTTCCTTCCGCGTGCGCGATCTGGTGGTCGGCTTCTCGGTGCTGCAATCGAATCGTTCCGGGGAATGCCCGGCCTTCGACTACAACGGCTTCTGGAGCCGCTCGCTGGCCACCGCCATCGCCTGCCAGGACCTGGCCGGCCATGCCCAGATCGCCAGCGAGGAAAACTTCACCATCGGCCTGCTTTCCCGCGTCGGCGAACTCGGCTTCGCCACGCTCTACCCGAAGGAATATTCGGCCATCCTCGACGCCGCCGACGACCCCTTTACCCTACTGGCGCTGGAGGAGGAAAAGTTCGGTTTCGACCACCGCGTCCTGGGCGGCAGCATGCTGGCCGAGTGGGGGTTGCCGGACATCCTGATCCGCGCCACCTTCCATCACGAGCTTCCGGACGAGTCGGGGCTGGCCGACGGTTCCCGGCTCCAGACCATCGCCCTCACCCTGCATTTCGCGCGAGCCCTGGCCGAGGTCTGCGTCGCCGAGGACGAAGCCCGCTGGAGCCTGCTGCCCACCCTGGTGAACCGCTCGGCCCGCCTGGGTATCGACCCCGAAACCCTGGGCGGCCTGGTGGATGGCATCGTCGCCCGCTGGCGCGACTGGGGCGCCATGCTCCAGGTGCGCACACGGGACATGCCGCCCTTCGCCGAACTGCTGGCGGCGAGCCCGCCGCGCCCGAGCCTGCCGGACAGCGAAGCAGCCGGCGTGGCCCACGCCCTGACGTTGATCGCCGCCGACTCGCCGGAGACGACCGCCCTGGCCGGCACCCTGGCGGAGCTCGGCTATCGCGCCACCGTCATGTCCGCGCCCGGCGCGGCCGTCGAAAGCTCGCTGGCGGATCCTCCGGCCATGATTGTGGTGGACCTCGACCTGCCCGGCCTCGACGCCGTGGGCTGCTGCCAGTCGCTGCGCCAGGATCCGCTGGGCAGCGGGACCTATGTCCTGGCTGTTGCCGCTCCGGAGCGGGAGTCGGCCGCCATGGCGGCGCTCGAGGCGGGCGCCGACGATGTCCTGCTCAAGCCGCTGACCGCCCAGAACCTGCGCCTGCGGCTCAACCTCGCCCGCCGCATGCTGCACCTGAGGCACGAAATGCTGCGCGAACGGGAGGACGTGGTGCGCTCGGCGAGCAAGTTCGCCGACTCCTACCGCCGCCTGATCCAGGTCGCCCTGACCGACCCGCTCACCCAGTTGCCCAACCGCCGCCACGGACTCGACTACCTGAACTCGGAGTGGGAAACGGCACGGAACAACAATCTGCCCCTCTCGGCGATGATGATCGACATCGACCACTTCAAGCAGGTCAATGACAGCCGGGGCCATGGCGCCGGCGATGCCGTCCTGCATGGCCTGGCGGACCTGCTGCGCGGCATTTCGCGCGCCGAAGACCTGGTGTTCCGCTACGGCGGCGAGGAATTCGCCGTCATTCTCCCCGGCACGGCGCTGGCCACCGCCGTCAAGGTGGCCGAGCGCATTCGGCGCATGGTCGCGGTGGAGACCTTCAAATGGGAAGAGGCGATCATTCCCATCACCGTCAGCATCGGCGTGGCCTCCGCGACCGGCCCCGCAGGCACCGGCATGGACCTGATCCAGGCCGCCGACGCCGCGCTCTACCAGGCCAAGGAGGGCGGCCGCAACCGGGTCATTGCGGCCCGCGGCCGCTGACCGGCCGTAGCGGCTCGCGCCCGTCGGCGCACCGCGCGCCCACCGAAGGCGTTCTTAGCCCTTCTCTATCGGCAGGCCGGCGTCGATCCATTCCTTGATGCCGCCACGGAACCAGTAGATGCGCTTGTAGCCTTCCTTCATGGCCCGGCGGGCGCTCTTGTAGCTCTTCCAGCATTCCGGTCCGCCGCAGGAGAACATGATTTCCTGGTTCTTGTCGGTCGGCAGCTTGGTGACATCCAGCTCATCCTTGCTCGGGTCGTAGTCGGTTTCCTTGGCGCTCCGCTCGACGTAGGGCAACCAGCGGGCACCGGCGGGCCGGTCGGCGACGAACTCCTCCTTGGTGCGGCCATCGAACAGCGGCACGCCGCGCGCCGCCAGTTGCTGCGCCTGCTTGGCGTTGACCAGCTCGGTGCCGGCCAGCAGGCGCGGGGTGAAGTAGCCGAGCGTCGAAACATATTCGTAGGCGGCCGGATCGATGGCGCGGAAACTGACGCCCGGCTGGCCCGGTACCGCCATGGTCCGCCCGGCCACCGCGTCGCGCAGAACGCCCAGGGCAGGCTTGCCCAGGGACTTGTGGGCGACGATGGCGAGCCCGGGCGAATCCTTGGTCCGCATGACTTCCGCGACCGGTTCGCCGGCGGCTCGCCAACGCTCGAACATCGGCGCCTCGACGGCCACCGTATCGACCGTGCCGAACTTGAGGGCGTTGAGCAGGGCGCCTTCGAAGTAAGTGAAGTAGATGCTGCTGAAATGTTGCTTCAAGGTGGTGCCGGCGGCATTGGCCTCGCCGCGCATCAGGTAGGTAGCCAGGGCATCCTGGCCGGGCACGCCAAGCGACTTGCCCTTGGCCTCGGCGAAGCTGCGGATTCCTGAAGTCTTCAGTGTCGCCAGCACCACGTACGTGCTGCGGTTGGCGACGCCCACCGGCGCGTAGTGGCCATGGCGCAGCGCGCTGCCGATGATGTGGGCCGGGCCGACGATCATCGCCATCGTGCCGCCACGGGTGGCGGTCAGATCCTGCGTGGCGTCCATGGAAAACTGGAAGACGGAACCGATCTTGGCCTGGCCGGCCAGGTTCTCGACCAGCTTCGACCAGGCCGGATACATGGTGAGCTTGTCCTGCTCACCATGCTCGCCGGAGTTGATCAGCCACCGGTCCGACGGCGTGGCGCTCTCGGCGCCCGCGCCGAATGCCGCGCCCAAGCTGGCGACGACCGCGAAAAGGATGTTGCCCAATGCCCGTGCGTATCTGAATTGCATCATGGTTGTCCCCCGACAGAAACATTTGTCGCCAAGGATAGCAATATCGGCTCGGTTGTTGTTGGCCTTAACCACCTTAACCAATATCCGAATGGACTGAAACGTGCCGGCCGACACAAAACCGGTAGCATTCCAGTGTCGCCACCGAACCTGGCCACCGCCGGCAGACCACTTGAATACTCCAGACTGGCACGCCCTCGACCCGACGGCGGTCCTCGCCCATCACGCCGTCGATGCCACCACCGGTCTCAGCGAGGCCGAGGCCACGGCCCGGCTTGCGCGCCACGGGGCCAATCTGCTCGCCAGTCCCCCCGCGCGTGGCGCGCTGCGTCGCTTCGCCGGGCAGCTTGCCCAGCCGCTGGTGCTGGTGCTGATCGTTGCCGGTGGCGTGACCGCCCTGCTGGCCGAGTGGGTCGACGCCGGGGTGATTTTCGGCGTCGTGGTGGTCAACGCCCTGATCGGCTTTCTTCAGGAAGGCAAGGCGGAAGCGGCCCTGGCCGCCCTGGCGCGAGCCATCGCCACCGAGACTACCGTGCTGCGCGAGGGACGGCGCCGGCGCATCGACGCCGCGCAACTGGTGCCGGGCGACGTGATCCACCTGGGCGCCGGCGATCGCGTGCCCGCCGACCTGCGCTTGCTGCACGGCAAGGGCTTGCGCACGGCGGAGGCCGCCCTCACCGGCGAATCGGTACCGGTCGACAAGCACGCCGATCCGCTGCCCGCCGCCACGGATCTGGCCGATCGCCGCAACATGGCCTACACGGGTACCCATGTGGTGGCCGGCCAGGGCCAGGGAGTCGTGGTGGCCACCGGCGCCGCCACCGAGACCGGCCATATCTCGCAACTGATCGCCGGCGCGCCCGATCTCGACACACCCCTGACGCGCAAGATGGCGGCCTTTTCGCGCCAGTTGCTGGTGGCCATTCTGCTGCTGGCGGCGCTCGCCTTCACGGTCGGCGTCGGGCGCGGCGAATCGGCCTTCGACATGTTCATGGCGGCCGTCGCCCTGGCCGTGGGCGCCATTCCCGAGGGGCTGCCAGCCGCGGTGACCATCACGCTGGCCATCGGCGTCGGCCGCATGGCGCGGCGGCGGGCCATTGTCCGCAAGCTGCCGGCGGTGGAAACCCTGGGGCAAACCACGGTCATCTGCTCGGACAAGACCGGCACGCTGACCGAAAATGAAATGGCGGTACGGGAAATCTGGGCCGGCAACGCCCGCTACACGGTGGCGGACGGCGCCCAGGGCGCCATCGAACTGGCCGCCCAGCCGGCCACGATCGGCTGGGCGTTGCGGGAAGTGCTGGTCGCCGGCGTGCTCTGCAACGACGCCAGCCTGTACCACGAGAACGGCCGCTGGCGCATGACCGGCGACCCGACCGAGGGCGCGCTGCTGCTGGCGGCAAGAAAGGGCAAGCTCGACGAGGTGGCGCTGCGACTGGCCGCGCCACGCATCGACGAACTGCCTTTCGACGCCACGCGCCAGGCCATGGCCACACTTCATGACCGGCAAGGACAGCGCTGGCTCTATGTGAAGGGTGCCGTGGAAAGGCTGCTGCCCGCCTGCGTCGATATGCTGGATACCCACGGCCGTCCCTGGCCGCTGGAAGCGGAAGACATCGCCGAACGGGCCGCCGCCATGGCGCGGAACGGCCTGCGGGTGCTGGCGCTGGCGCGCCGGATGGACGCGGCGGAATGCGTGATGCCGGAGCACCTGACCACGGGGCTCACCCTCCTCGGCCTGGTCGGCATGGTGGACCCGCCGCGCCCCCGGGCCATCGGCGCGGTGGCCGCCTGCCATGCCGCCGGTATCCGGGTGAAGATGATCACCGGCGACCATGCCGAGACCGCCCTGGCCATCGCCCGACAATTGCGAATCGCCGACGCGGCCAGCCGCGCCCTGACCGGCCGCGAACTGGCGACCCTCGACGACGCGGGCCTGCGCGCCGCCGTGAAGGAGGTCGACGTCTTCGCCCGGGTCGAACCGGAACAGAAGCTCCGGCTGGTCGAGGCGCTCCAGGCCAATGGCGAGGTGGTGGCCATGACCGGCGATGGCGTCAACGACGCGCCGGCGCTCAAGCAGGCCGACATCGGCATCGCCATGGGGCTGGCCGGCACCGAGGTGACCAAGGAAGCGGCGGCGATGGTGCTCACCGACGACAACTTCGCCACCATCGAGGCCGCCGTCGAAGAAGGCCGCGGCATCTACGACAACCTGGTCAAATTCATCACCTGGACGCTGCCCACCAACTTCGGCGAGGGCCTGGTCATCCTCGCCGCCATCCTGGCCGGCACGACGCTGCCGATCACCGCCCTGCAGATCCTCTGGATCAACATGACCACCGCCGTGCTGCTCGGCCTGCCGCTGGCCTTCGAACCCAAGGAGGCCGGCATCATGCGCCGGCCGCCCCGGCCACCCGCCGCGCCCGTCCTGGACCGCACCCTGCTCTGGCGCATCGCCCTGGTCGGACTCCTGATGCTGGCCAGCGCCTTCGGCCTCTTTCAATGGGCCCTGTCGCGCGGCGATTCCCTGGCCGAGGCGCGCACCGTGGCGGTCAATGTCTTCGTGATGGTGGAAGCCTTCTACCTGTTCAACTGCCGCTCCCTGACCCGCCCCTTCTGGCGCCTAGGCTGGTTCTCCAACCCCTGGATCTGGGCCGGCGCCGGCGCCATGCTTGCGCTGCAAATCGCTTTCACCTACCTGACCATCTTCAACCGCCTGTTCGGCAGCGCACCCATCCGTGCCGATCACTGGCTGGCCATCATTGCCTGCGCCCTGGCGGCAAGTTTGGTCGTGGCAATGGAGAAGTGGCTGCGCTACCGGTCCACGCACGCCGGCGGCTAATCGGCGATGACAATTCGCCATATGATCCCTCGCACAACACCAGGGAATTTGGACGCATTGACGGCTTGATCGTCGAAGATTGGCAGGAGTGACTCAAAGCGTGGTGCATCCCTGAATATCAAGAGCCATGGCGGGAGCACCATCGCCAGCGGCATTCCCATATGGCATCGACCATGTTAGGGTTTTGCCCGGAGCCTTCCGCATGCGGAAAGCCCCACCTTGGCGCAGGACAACCGGAGCCCTACTAAATCGATGCAAGTCACTGAACTACTACCAAGATCCGTTTTCTTGCGTCCCACCTGCCGGATTGGTTTCCGTCGATTGGGCGCCACACTTACAAGTTAAGCGTCACTGGCCCCAGCCCCAAGAGCCTGCGACGCATCTATTGGAACTGTCATGCCGAGCAATGCTAAACAAGTGTTCCTCTGTCACTCATCAGGCGACAAGGCAGCAGTGCGCGAACTCTGGGCGCGGCTGCGCGCCGATGGCCACCATCCCTGGCTAGACGAACAGGACATCCTTCCAGGCCAGGACTGGGAACTTGAGATTCGCAGGGCGGTGCGAGCATCACAAATCGTCCTTGTCTGTCTATCCAAAGGCTCGATCAGCAAGAGCGGCTACGTGCAGAAGGAGATCCGCTTCGCGCTTGACGTAGCCGATGCACAACCAGAAGGAGCGATCTTCCTGATTCCAGTACGACTAGAGGACTGCCAAGTCCCCGAACGCTTGGGACGCTGGCAGTGGGTCGATCTCTTCCAGCCAACCGGGTACGAGAGGCTACTCCGTACCCTCGAAGCCACTCAATCTGAAGTACATCCCGGAGCGCCAGTACCTTCGGCTTCTCTACCAGCCGCAGCTACTAGCCAAACGCCTCGGAGTGGCGCAGAAATTGCACCGCCGAGGCGGCCGATGCTCGAAGTACTTTCGTGGATCGCCGGGATACTAGGAGCAATCGTCGCAGCCGCAGCGTACTTTGCCCCGCCGGGGACATTCGTCACGGCGACTTCACCACCTTTGCCAACAGCGCCAGCACCCGCAGCCAGCCCGCCTCACCCGACCACCTACAAGTCCTGTCGACGCCCCGAGTTTGGCGTCGAACGGTGGTTGCGCTCCGAAGAGTTCTCACAATCCTCTGGCTGGCGAGATGGTGGAAGAAGCCAACAAGACTGGTGTAACGAACTGATTGCGGCAACCGTTCAGGGCCGAGCTCTTGGGCCGGAGCATCTAGCCACAGTGGTCAACTCGAGCGAGGACAGCAACAAGGATTGGAAGGGTCACGTCACGTACAACTACTCCTGCACGGTCCGCATCAGCTGGCAGCCGCTCTATGCTGAAAGGCAGGACCCGGCTTGCGGTGTTCAGTAGGGCGGCAGCATCTGGGCATACCTCGGTGACGCCTAACGGCGGTGGCCACGACTTTGCCAACGGTCGCCAGGTGGCGGCCTGGATCGGGCTCACACCGGGGCAATACAGCAGCGGCGGGGTGGCGCGGCTGGGGCGAATTACCAAGGCCGGGGATCGCTACCTGCGCAGCCTGCTGGTCATGGGCGCGCGGGCCATCCTCAGCGGGCTAGGAGACAAGCAGGACCGCTTCAGCCGCTGGGCGCGCAGTCTGGTCGAACGGCGCGGCTATTGGCGGGCGGTGGTGGCCCTCGCCGCCAAGAATGCGCGGCTGGCCTGGGCGGTGCTGAAGTTCGGCGAGGATTTCCGGCTGCATGCCGGCACCTGAACGGCCCGGCAAAAGCGTCTATAGGGCAAGGATACGGAAAGGAATGAACGGGCCGCCGGCCGGCGGCCAGGAATCACGGTGCGCTGCCAGCGTTGATGTGAAGCGGGTTGGACCCGCGCCGGGAGAGCCTGATTAATT
>JBGAQX010000070.1:0-9881 GCA_044220545.1 Rhodocyclaceae bacterium
TATCCGAATGTCGAATCGGTCACCCTGGTTGATCTCGACCCGGCCATGACGCGTTTGTTTTCCAGCGCGTCGCTGCTGCGCCGACTGAATGGCGATGCCCTCAATTCGCCGAAGGTGAAGGTCATCAATGCCGACGCCGCTCGCTGGCTGGAAGAGACCGACGAGGTGTTCGACTTCGTGACCGTGGATTTTCCCGACCCGACCAGCCACTCGGTCGGCAAGCTCTATACGACCGGTTTCTATCGGTTGCTGGAAAAGCGCCTGTCGGCTCGCGGCCGGCTGGTGGGGCAGGCCACCACGCCCATCTATGCCCGGCGCTCCTTCTGGACCGTGGTGGCGACCTTGGAGGCCATTGGCCTCCAGACCGCGCCCTACCATGCCCTGGTGCCCAGCTTCGGCGAATGGGGCTTCATCGCCGCCGGCCGCGAGCCCTACGTGCCGCCACAACGCTACGACGTGCCGTTGCGTTTCCTTACTGCGGAAGGTACGGCCGCCCTGTTCCATTTCCCCGCCGACATGGCGCGCATCGAGATGGAACCCAACCGCCTAAATGACCAGCCCCTGGTGCGCATCTTCGAAGCCGAGTGGCGGCATGTCGTCCGATGAGGCGCCGCGACTTCCTCGCCACCGCTTCCTGCGCGCCGCTGATTGCTTGTAGTCACAAGACCGCGCCTTCGGTGCCGCCGGGCAATCTCGCCGGCAGCGGTATCGAAGTCGGTCATCGCCTGCGTGAGCGGGGTTTCGCGGCGCCGACCGAAACGCGCCGGACGCCGCTGCTGATCATCGGCGCGGGCATCGCCGGCCTGTCCGCCGCCTGGCGGCTGGAGCGCGCCGGTTTTCGCGACTTCCTGATCGTGGAGCTGGAAGAGCAGCCGGGCGGCAATTCGCGGTATGGCGAGAACGTCGTCTCGCCTCATCCGCTGGGTGCGCACTACCTGCCGTTGCCCAGCAGCGAGGCGGTGGCGGTGAAAGCCCTGTTGGCCGACTTGGGCATCTTGCAAGGCGATGCGCTGGCACCGGCGCCAATTTACGACGACCGTTACCTATGTCATGCGCCGCAGGAGCGGGTCTATTGCGGAGGCATCTGGGAGGAGGGCCTGTTGCCACGCATTGGCGCGGATCGAGCCGAGCGCGACCAGTTTGTCCGCTTTCACGACCGCATGGCCGAATTCAAGGAGGCGCGTGACTTCCTCGGCCGGCGCGCCTTTGCCCTGCCGGTTGCCCACGCTTCGCGAGATGCGCGTTGGCTGGGCCTGGAGCGGATCACCATGGCCGAGTGGCTGGCGGCCGAGGGCTTCGATTCGGTGCGGCTGCACTGGTATGTGAACTACGCCTGCCGCGACGACTATGGCGCCGACTACCGGCAAGCCTCGGCCTGGGCCGGCATCCACTACTTCGCCTGCCGAGACGGCCGGGCCGCCAACGCGGTGCCGGAGTGCGTGCTTACCGCGCCGGAGGGCAACGGCTGGATTGTCAAACGCCTCCATGAGCGCTTTCGCGATCGACTGCTTACTGGCGCGCCGACCTGGCGTATTGCACAAGACGGCCGGAGCGTCGCGGTGGATGTGTGGCTGGCCAAAGAAGCACGGGCCGTTCGCTTCGTCGCCGAGCATGCCATCTGGGCGGCGCCGCTGTTCCTGCTGCCGCATGTTGCCGAAGGATTGCCTATCAGTATGGATGCCATCGCCAGAGTGGGTACTTACGCGCCGTGGCTGGTGGCCAACCTGACGCTCCGCGAACCACCCAGTCACGGCGCCGGCGCGCCGCTCGCCTGGGACAATGTGCTCTACGACAGCCCGGGCCTCGGCTACGTGGTCGCCACGCACCAGAACATCCGCGCGGCACCGGGGCCGACCGTGCTGACCTACTACCATGCCCTATCCGAAGTGCCGCCGGCACAGGCGCGCGAACTGCTGTTGGCCACCTCCCGCGAGGCCTGGGCGACGGCGATCCTCAATGAACTGTCGCGTGCTCACGGCGACCTGCGTTCGCTGACCCTGCAACTCGACGTCTTCCGCCACGGTCACGCCATGATCCGGCCGCTACCCGGGGTGATCCACGACGAGGCGCGCCGGACCCTGATCGCCGGCTGGGGCCGCGTCCAGTTCGCACACGCCGATCTGTCGGGCATGTCGCTGTTCGAGGAGGCGAACTACCATGGCGTGCGGGCGGCGGAGGCGGTCATGTCACGGCTGGGATTCCGCCATTCTTCTTTTCTGACGTGAATGAACGGCCGGCACCTCTATTGGGATGTTATTTAAGTAATTGATATTTTTCTTTGATAAGCTTCGTGCCAATTAAAGCTTGTTTGAACAAGGAGCGCATCGAATGAACCGAGGGGCAACCGGCCGCTATGAAATCGCGACGACCGTCGTCGGCGAAGCGGTGCGTGCCTTTGCCCCGGATCCGTTGCCGCCTCGGCCTCCTATCGACCTGTCCGGTCCTCGCCAGCGGCGGCTGGAACAGGCACTTCTCGCTTGTGGGCGTCTGGACGGCGTTTCCGCCTTGTTGCCGGACCCGGACCTCTTTCTTTATGGCTATGTGCGTCGGGAGGCTGTCCTTTCTTCGCAGATCGAGGGTACTCAATCCTCCCTTTCCGACCTGCTGCTGTTCGAGCTCGATGACGCGCCCGGAGTGCCTTTCGACGATGCCGTCGAAGTCTCCAATTACGTGGCGGCAATGGATCATGGCATGGCGCGGCTGCGTGAAGGCTTTCCTCTGTCGAACCGTCTGCTGCGCGAGATTCACCAAAAGCTCCTCGCGCGAGGTCGTGGCGCGGACAAGCTGCCTGGCGAATTTCGCCGCTCCCAGAACTGGATCGGCGGCACCCGACCGGGCAACGCCCGCTTTGTGCCCGCGCCGCCCGGGCTGGTCGAGGACTGCATGGCCGCTCTGGAACGTTTCATCCACGACGAGACGGACTCGTTGCCAGACTTGGTCAAGGCTGCCGCGGCCCACGTTCAGTTCGAGACCATCCACCCCTTCCTCGACGGGAACGGCCGGGTGGGGCGCCTGCTGATCGCCTTGATGCTGCATCAGACCGGCATCCTGCGCCAGCCATTGCTCTACTTGAGCTTGTATTTCAAGCAGCATCGGGACGAGTACTACCGCCACCTCGACGCCGTTCGCCGCGAAGGTGACTGGGAAGCCTGGCTGGACTTTTTCCTGGAAGGGGTGGTGCAAACCGCCAACGGCGCGGTAGCCACGGCGCACCGGCTGCTTGCTCTGTTTCGCGACGATGAGCGGCTGATCGGCGCCCTGGGGCGCAATACCGCCAATCTGCTCAAGGTCTACGGCGTGTTGCGGGCGCGGCCGGTGGCAAGCATCAACGATATCGCCGCCCGCGCGAGTGTGTCCTTTCCGACCGCCGCCCGCGCTGTTGACCTCCTGATCGGTGCCGGCATAGCCCGCGAACTCACCGGCGGCAGACGCAACCGAGTGTTTGCCTACGACCGCTATCTCGCCATGCTCAACGAAGGGACGGAGCCGCTATGAGTCCGATGCGGATTGAAGCCATCGGCGCGGCAACTTGCCGAGCACTGTGGCGGGAGAGAGAGGCGGCATGAACGGTCTGCACATCATCGCCGAGTTTCACCGCTGTGCCTGTGACGCCGCGTTGCTGCGCGAGGCGGCCGCCTTGCGGGCGCTTTGTCTTTCCGCCTGCGGTGATCCGGGGCTGACGGTGGTGGCGGAGGCATTCCATGGTTTCGGTACCGCCGAGGCGCCGGCCGGAGCGACCGGTGCGGTGGTGTTGGCGGAGTCGCACTTGGCAGTGCATACCTGGCCGGAACTCGCCGGCGTCACCGTCGATATCTACGTCTGCAACTTCAGCCAGGACAACCGCGCCGCCGCCGAAACCGCTTTCCTCAAGCTGCAAGAGGCCTTCCGGCCGGGCGACACGGTGCGCCGGGACATCATTCGAGGCTCGTTATGACGCTGACCGATCTCAAGTACATCGTTACCCTGGCTCGCGAAAGGCATTTCGGCCGCGCCGCCGAGAAGTGCTTTGTCTCCCAGCCGACCTTGTCAGTGGCGGTGAAGAAGCTGGAAGATGAACTGGGCGTGATTCTGTTCGAGCGCTCGCCACAGGAAGTACGGGTCACGCCGACCGGCGAGCGCATCGTCGCCCAGGCGGCAAAGGTTCTGGCGGAAGCGTCCCAGCTCACCGAGATCGCCGCCGCCGGCAAGAACCCGCTGGCCGGGCCGCTGCGCCTCGGTGTCATCTATACCATCGGACCGTGGCTGCTGCCGCGACTGGTGCCCATCCTTCATGAGCGGGCGCCGGAAATGCCCTTGCTGCTGGAAGAAAACTATACCCATCGGCTGCTGGAAAAGCTGAAAGCCGCCGAACTGGATGTCGCCATCCTGGCCCTGCCGGTCGACGAGCCAGGCTTGGTGGCGCAGGCGGTATACGACGAGAACTTCTGTGCCCTGGTGCCGGCAAGCCATCCCTGGGCGAAGCTGAAGGCGGTCGACCCGGCGGACCTGCTGGATCAGCCGCTGCTGATGCTCGGCCGGGGCAACTGCTTCCGCGACCAAGTGCTGGACCTCTGCACGCGCGCTGGCCAAGGGGGGCCGCAGGTGCTCGAGGGCAGTTCTCTGGAAACGATCCGGCACATGGTGGCCTCGGGTGTCGGTATCACCGTGATGCCGGCCACGGCTGTCGATGGCATAGCCAGGAACGACCCCTTGCTGCGTGTCCGGCCGTTCATCGAGCCGACGCCGACTCGTCGCATCGCCATCGTCTGGCGGGCCAGTTTCCCGCGCCATCAAGCCATCGATCTGCTGCGCCGCGCCCTGTTCGACTGCAAGCTGCCTGGTACCAAGCCGGCGGCGACTCGATAGCAGTCGGCTATCGAGTCGGTAAAGAAATGCAATTTGCCCTTGCCGCGTCCGCGGCCTAGTGTGGACGCAGTCAGGGTTCGTCTTTGCACTGGCGGCCCTGAACGTTCCCAACCGAAGCACGAGAGGAGATCGACCATGCAACTCAAGGGCAGCAAGACCGAAAAGCATCTGAAGGACGCCTTCGCCGGCGAGTCCCAGGCCAACCGCCGTTATCTGTACTTCGCCAACAAGGCCGACGTCGAAGGCTACGCCGATGTCGCCGCGCTGTTCCGCTCGACCGCGGAAGGCGAGACCGGGCACGCCCACGGCCATCTGGAATACCTGGAGCAGTGTGGCGATCCGGCTACCGGCCTGCCGTTCGGCTCCACTTCGAACAACCTGAAGACGGCGGTGGCCGGCGAGACCCACGAGTACACCGACATGTACCCCGGCATGGCCAAGGACGCCCGCGCCGAAGGCTTCGACGAGATCGCCGACTGGTTCGAGACCCTGGCCAAGGCCGAGCGCTCGCACGCCAACCGCTACCAGAAGGCCCTCACCGAACTGGGCTGAGCTTTGTGGTGACAGAGACACCGGTCGCCGCATCCTGGCGCGGCGGCCGGCGTTCTCCAGAAAAACAACGAGGGAGATACCCATGGCCGCACCGAGCCGAGAAGGTAACCTGACAGCGCCGACGCGTCACCCGCTGGCTTGGCGTGACGCCGATTTCCTCAGTGAAGAGGCGCTGTTCCACGAGATGGAGCGCGTCTTCGACATTTGTCACGGCTGCCGGCGCTGCGTCAGCCTCTGCCAGTCGTTTCCGACCCTGTTCGACCTGGTGGATGGTTCCGAGTCCATGGAGGTCGATGGCGTCAAGAAGAGCGATTACTGGCAGGTGGTCGATCACTGCTATCTGTGCGACCTCTGCTACATGACCAAGTGTCCCTACGTGCCGCCGCACGAGTGGAACCTCGATTTCCCGCATTTGATGTTGCGCGCCAAGGCGGTGCACTACCAGAAGGAATCGCGTCTGCGCGACGAGGTGCTGACCCGCACCGACCTGGTCGGCCGCTTTGCCGGCCTCCCGGTTGTCGCCCAGGCAATCAACGCGGTTAACAAGATCGGCCCGGCGCGCAAGGCGCTCGAGGCGGTGGCCGGCATCCATGCCGATGCCTGGCTGCCGGAGTTTTCCAGCAAGTCGCTCCGGAGCCGCTTTCATGTGCTCGGACCGGAAACCCCGGGCGAGCCGGCCGGCCGGACCACCGGGAAAGTGGCCCTGTTCGCCACCTGCTACATGAATCGCAACGAACCCGGCCCAGGCGAAGACCTGGTGGCCGTGTTCGAACACAACGGCATCCCCGTCACGATCCCCCCGAAGGAGCGCTGCTGCGGCATGCCCCGGCTGGAACTGGGCGACCTCGAATCGGTCAAGGCGGCCAAGGAGGCGAATATTCCGGTGCTGGCGAAACTGGTCGATGAAGGCTGGGATCTCACGGCGCTGATTCCCTCCTGTGTGCTGATGTTCAAGCAGGAACTGCCGCTGATGTTCCCCGACGACCCTGACGTGCTGAAGGTGAAGAACGCCTTCTTCGATCCCTTCGAATACCTGATGTTGCGCCACAAGGAAGGCAAGTTGAAGACCGACTTCAAGCAGGGTCTGGGCAAGGTTGCCTATCATGCCGCGTGCCATCAGCGCGTGCAGAACATCGGACCGAAGACCCGGGAGGCGCTGTCGCTGGTGCCGGGTACCGAGGTGGATGTCATCGAGCGCTGCTCCGGCCACGATGGCACCTACGCGGTGAAGAAGGAGTTCCACCAGTACGCGATGAAGATCGTCAAACCGGTGGTCACCCGCGTCAATCAGGCCAAGCCCGATCACTACGGCAGCGACTGCGCCATGGCCGGCCACCACATCGCCCATGCCCGCGCCGACGGCACCGCGCCGGAACATCCCATCACCTTGCTGCGCCTGGCCTATGGCCTGTGAAAGGAAGCGTCGATGTTGACCCACGAAAACCTCTATGGCCTCGAACAGTACGCCCGCATCCGGTCGGAGTTTCGCGCCAAGGTGATGGCGCACAAGAAGAACCGGCGCGTCGCGCTCGGCGACAACGCCGCCCTCTATTTCGAGGACGCGCTGACCATGCAGTATCAGGTGCAGGAGATGCTGCGCCTGGAGCGCATGTTCGAGCCCGAACCGATCCAGGAGGAACTCGACGTCTACAACCCGCTGATTCCCGACGGGAGCAACTGGAAGGCGACCTTCATGGTCGAATACTCGGATGAAGGTGAACGCAGGCGAGCGCTCGCGAAACTGATCGGCATCGAGAAGGCGGTCTGGGTCCGCGTGGCCGGCTTCGAGCGCGTGCACCCCATTGCCAACGAAGATCTGGAGCGGCAGACCGAGGAGAAGACCGCGTCGGTACACTTCATGCGCTTCGAGCTGACGCCGCCGATGATCGCGGCCCTCAAGTCCGGCGCCGGACTGGCCATGGGCATCGACCATCCGGAGTACCGGGTTGAAGTGACCCCGACCGACCCGGTGCGTACGTCATTGGTAGCCGATTTGGCGTAGGGGTCGCCAATAGTTTTTAGCTATCTATCGAATTCCAAATATTCATTGGAACAAGCTATAGAGTATCCCTACCATGTGAAGCGTCAACCGACTTGTTCAATACCTAAGGAGACGCAACATGGCTGTCAAACCCGAATCTGTGACCATCAGGAATCTCGAGGCCGCCTTCGCCGGCGAGTCGATGGCGCACATCAAGTACCGCTACTTCGCCAAGATCTGCCGCGCCGTCGGCGACGAAGCCAGCGCCCGCACCTTCGAGGAAACCGCCGACCAGGAAGTGCAGCACGCCTTTGGCCACCTCGACCTGCTGTTCCCTGCCGGTGCGATGACCCCCGCCAAGTGTCTGCAATACGCCATCGACGGCGAGACCTACGAGTACGCCGAGATGTATCCGAAGTTCCGTCACGAGGCGGAGGCCGAGGGCCGCAGCGACGCGGTGCGGGAGCTCGACGAGCAGATCGAGGAATCCAAAGAGCACGCCGTCCGTTTCGCCGCAACGCTCGCCAAGGCCGCCAAGCGCTTCGCCGCGCTGGCCAAGGTGGAGCAGCGCCACGCCGGCCACTATCAGGCGCAACTCGACAAAGTAAATAGCTAACCCCAATCCCGACTGGAGAGTCTGAACATGAAGAAATATCAATGCGTTGTTTGCGGCTGGGTCTACGATGAAGCGACAGGTGATCCGGAACATGGCATCGCCGCCGGCACCCGCTGGGAAGACGTGCCCGAGAGCTGGTCCTGCCCGGACTGTGGCGTGGCCAAGGCCGACTTCGAAATGGTGGCGGTGTAGGCCATGGTGGCGCCGATCGTCGTCCTTGGTGCGGGCCTTGCCGGCATCACCGTCATCCGGGAGCTGCGCAAGCTCGACGGCCAAGTGCCGATCATCCTCGTCACGGCCGACGACGGCGCCTTCTACTCCAAACCGATGTTGTCCAACGCCCTGGCAGCCGGCAAGACGCCGGCCCAGTTGTTGATGACGTCGCGTGACACCCTGGCGGTGCAATTGAAGGCCGACATCCGCGCCCATGCGCGGGTATCGGCGATTCGACCGGCCGACAAGGTGATCGACACCGACGCCGGGCCGGTCGGCTACGCGCGGCTGGTATTGGCGGTAGGCGCCCAGCCGATCCGCCTTCCGCTGGTGGGCGGGGGTGCCGCCGAGGTGTTGTCGGTCAACAGCCTTTCGGACTATGCCGTGTTCCGGCAGCAACTCGAAGGGCGTCGCAGCGTGGCCATTCTTGGCGCCGGCCTGATCGGCTGCGAGTTCGCCAACGACTTGCGCACCGCCGGTGTCGAGGTACGAGTGTTCGATGTGGCGCCCCAGCCGCTGGGACGCCTGCTGCCCCTGCGGACGGCGGCGTTCTTCCGGGAAAAGCTGGAAGCCGCCGGGGTGGTGTTCCGGTTGGAAACCAGTATCGGGCGGGTGGAAAAATCCGGTGCCGGCTATCGTCTGTTCGATCAGGCGGGTGAGGAATACCGGGCCGATCTGGTGCTCTCGGCGGTTGGCCTCAAGCCGGAAACCGCGCTGGCCCGGGCGGCCGGGCTGACAGTCAATCGGGGCATCGTCGTCGATGGTCGGCTGGCCACGTCGAATGCCGACATTTTCGCGGTCGGCGACTGTGCCGAAGTCGGCGGCCTGACGCTGCCATTCGTGATGCCCATCATGCAGCAGGCGCGGGCGCTGGCGAAGACTCTGGCCGGAACCCACACGGACGTCAGCTACCCGGCCATGCCGGTGGTGGTGAAGACGCCGGCCTGTCCGACCGTGGTGTGCCCGCCACCGACCGGTGCGCGGGGAGAATGGCGCGAAGCAGCCTCGGCCGAAGGTGTCCGGGCCGTGTTCGAGGATACGGCGAGTCAGCCACTCGGCTTCGCCCTCGTCGGCGCGGCCTGCACCGACAAGCAGGCATTGGCCGCGAGCATACCGGCTTGGCTATAGTCACGAAATCAACCACGAAGGAGAAGACCATGAAGACGAAGAAGGCCCCAATGATCGATATCGGTATCAATGACAAGGACCGCGCGAACATCGTCGAAGGCCTGTCGCGCCTGCTGGCCGACAGCTACACGCTGTACCTGATGACCCACAACTTCCACTGGAATGTCACCGGGCCGATGTTCAACACGTTGCACCTGATGTTCATGGGCCAGTACACCGAACAGTGGAATGCGCTCGACCTGATCGCCGAGCGCATCCGCGCCCTCGGCCATCCGACGCCGGGCACCTACAAGGAGTTCGTCAAACGGGCTTCGATCAAGGAAGTGGATGGCGTACCCAAAGCGACCGACATGATCCGCCACCTGGTGGCGGCCCAGGAGGCCACGGCCCGCACAGCCCGCGGTCTCTTCCCGGCCGTGGAAAAAGCCAACGACCAGCCGACCATGGATCTACTCACGCAGCGACTGGAAATCCACGAGAAGACCGCCTGGATGCTGCGCAGCCTGCTGGAAGACTGAGCCCCGGCAACGCTCACCGCAACGGCGC
>JBGAQX010000030.1:0-41669 GCA_044220545.1 Rhodocyclaceae bacterium
TAAAGCCACGATTCGTCGTGGCTTTTTTGTTTTCCGGCCCAACGGATTCCGGACGCTGTCGAGGCGCGACAACCGGTGCTTTAATTGAAATCATTGGTGCGGGATTCTACGCCCACCTCGCCCAAGCCACCGGACCTGAGCTACCCTTGGCAGCCGTCTCTTGCCCATGAGCCGAGGAAGAGGAAACCATGAAGACCAACGTCCCGAACAAGCTCGACCGTATCGTTGCCGAAGCCCGCCAGGCCGCCGAAAAGCGGGAACAAGGCTATCGGGAGCAGGCGCTGAAGATCTATCCGTGGATCTGCGGGCGCTGCGCGCGCGAATTCACCCATGCCAATGTCCGCGAACTGACTGTCCACCATCGCGACCACAACCACCACAACAATCCGGCCGACGGCGGCAACTGGGAATTGCTCTGCCTCTACTGTCACGACAACGAGCATCAGCGCCAGATGGAAGCCGGCAACGCAGGCACCAACGCCCTGGCCGCCGGCGCGACCCATTCGCCCTTCGCCGACCTCAAGGCCATGCTGGCCGGCAAGAACAAGAGCTGACGGCTAGTGCAGTTTCTCCGGTGATCCGCAGCACTTCTTGAATTTCTTGCCGCTGCCGCACGGGCACAGGTCGTTTCTGCCCACCTTGGGCTCGTCCCGTCGAATGGTTGATTTCGCCTTGCGGGTCGGCAACCACCAAGTCTGGATGGCCATGACGCAGTCGCCCAGGGAAGCCGCCATTTCCTCATGGCGAGCCTCGATTTCCGGATGGTTCTTCATTTCCTCCCAGCCGACCTCGGTGCCGTAGAGCAGGATGGGATAGAGCATTTCCTCGCCCTCCTCCGTGTCCAGTAGCGGCTGCCAACCGGCCTCGTCCAGCCCCATGCCGCGCACGAAACCGGTGCACCACTCGTCGATGATGGGAACCACCTTGCCCTCGTACTCGCGCTCGTACATGAGCGGTTCGAAGGTATCGGGATCGTCGCGCAGATGGAACACGATGGCGTTGGCATGACGGAAAACCAACGACATGATCCGCTCGGCCTGTTGCTTCGATTCCCAGACCATTTCGTCGCGCCCCCAGATCACGGGCAGCCACTGGCTGGGCGGCAGCGTGTTGGGACCAATGGCCAAGGCTGTGAGGAAACCGTCGACCATGGCGATGTCCATCGCCTCCTCTCCGGCGACGTCGGAGAGGAGGAAGTCCTCGAGCTCCTGAAGTTCATCATCGTCAAGCGGATCGACAAGGTCCATGTCACGACTCTCGGCAAAGTTGGCTAGGGCCGGGCGGTCGCCCGTTCCCTTCGGCGGTGGCTCAGGAAGGCCGGCAGCGCAAGCAGGCCCAGCAAGGCGGCGACCAGCAGCAGCGGCCATACTACCGGACGATTCCACCGCTGGCGCAGACGTTCGCGCAGCTCGGCATCGACGCGCTGGTACTTCAATGTGTTGTTGCCCACCTTGGTCGGCTTGCGATTGGTGAGCCAGGCATGCCGCAAGGTGTAGTCCTTGGGGTGATATCCCCAGATCCACGGACTGTCGTGGCGAAGAATCGCCAGCATGCGATCGATGATGTCCTGTCGCTCGGGGCCGTTTTCCATGGCGCGCATGCGTTCGAACAGGCGGTCGTACTCCGGATTGGCATAGTTGGCGGCATTTTCACCGTGATGCTTCACCTTGCCCTGCGGCCCGTAGAGCAGGAAGAAGAAGTTCTCCGGGTCCGGATAATCGGCGTTCCAGCCGAAATAGAAGAGTTGCACCGCGCCCTTGCGGATTTTTTCCTGGAAGCGGTTGTAGTCGGTATTGCGCACCACGAGTTGCACGTCGATCTTCTGGAACTGCTTGTTCAGCCAGTCGATGCGCGACTTGCCGCCGACGCCGCCCGCCGTGGTGTCGAGGTTGATCACCAGCGGCTCGCCGGTCTTGCCGTCGCGGCCGTTCGGGTAGCCGGCTTCGGCCAGAAGCCGCTTCGCCACCTCGACGGGCCTGCGGCGGGTCTTACCGTCCGCCGACTCGTACACTATTGGATTGACGCCCGCGTCGCCCTCGCGATACCCGAAAATGCCAGGCGGAATCGGCCCCTGGGCGGACAAGCCGCGGCCGTTCTGGAAGATGGAAATGAATTCTTCCTGGTCGATGGCGATGGCGATCGCCTGCCGGAGCTTCCTGGCCCGCTCCCCGTCGCCACCCACTACGGGATCGAGCATGTTGAAGCCCATGTAGAAGGTCGATGTGGATACCGAGGTCGACAGTTGAATGCCCTGTTCGCGCATGCCCTCGGTCAGCGTCGCCTCGCCGCCGCTGCCCACCTGCACCGCCTGGTCGAAGGAATCGGAAGCGATGGCCGAGGCGTCGTAGTAGCCCTGGAGAAACTTGTTCCAGTAGGGAATCTGTTCCTTCTCGCGGGTGAACACCACCCGATCGATGAATGGCAGTGCCTGGCCGCAGTCGGCCAGCAAGCCGGCCGCGCGATCCCCGGCTTCGCCCTCGCACGGGTAGGCCTGGCCATGAAAGTTCGGGTTCCGCTCGAGCACCATGCGGGCGTTGGGATTGTTCTCCGTCAGCATGTAGGGGCCGGTGCCGATCGGATACCAGTCGAGGGTCAGGTTCTTCTCGGCCATCCCCGGCTGGCCGTGGAACTTGTCGGCCTCCCAGGGCATCGGCGCAAAAAAAGGCATGGTCAACCAGTAGACGAACTGCGGGTACTTGCCCTTGACGCGGATTCGATAGCGATAGCGATCCAGTGCCTCGACACCGGCGAGGGGAAACCGGCGCAAATCCAGCCACTCGCCTTGTCGGTCCTTGGGCAGCCCTTTCTGGTGCGTCTGGAGTGCCTTGCCCAAAGCGTCGAGGCCGACGATGTACTCGCTCATCAGCCCCAGGATCGGCGAATGCAGGCGCGGATGGGCCAGTCGCTTCAGGCCATAGACATAGTCGTCGGCGGTCAGTTCGCGGGAATCCTTGAGCGGAAAGTCACCCAGGTCGCGCTTGTCGGCCAGGCCGGCGACACCCAGCGCGTGATAGCTGTAGCCGCCATCCGCCTGGCGCGCGAAGGCGGGATGCGGTTGATAGCGGATGCCCGGCTTGAGCTGGACCAGGTATTCGGAAAAGACAATGCGCGATGGCTCGACATCGTCGGGCAGCGGGCGGCCATCGGCATCCAGGTAGCGCGGCTTTGGTACCTCCACGGCGGTGGATGGCATCACGGCATAGGGCCGTTTGAGGTAGTGGTACTGTAGCGGCGGCTCGTAGATCTGGGCCGTGAAGGTGATCTCGTCCTCACTGTAGGACTGGACGGGATCGAGGTGTTTGGGCCGATCGGTAAATGCCGTATAGAGAATGTTGCGGCCACGGTCGGCGGCGGGATATGGGTCGTTCCATGCCTTGCCGCAGCCGGCCAGCCAAAGCGGCAAAATGACGATCAGCAGTCTCCACATGGTGGGCTAGTGTATTCGATCCGCTATAATCCGCGTCGCTCAACCACAAGGGGAAAATGATGGGCTTTCTCGCCGGCAAGCGCATCCTGATCACCGGACTGCTCTCGAACCGCTCCATCGCCTACGGCATCGCCAAGGCATGCCAGCGCGAAGGGGCCAGGCTAGCCTTCACCTACCAGAACGAGCGCTTCAAGGAGCGGATCGTCAAGTTCGCCGACGAACTCGGCAGCCATTTGGTATTTCCTTGCGACGTCGGCGACGACGCGCAAATCACCGCGCTGTTCGAGGAGTTGGGCAAGGGCTGGGAAGGTCTCGACGGCCTGGTGCATTCAATCGCCTTCGCGCCCGGCGACGCCATCGAGGGAGACTTTCTGGAAGGCCTGTCGCGCGAGGGTTTTCGCATCGCCCACGACATCTCCTCCTACAGCTATCCGGCGCTGGCCAAAGCGGCCCGGCCGCTGCTCCTCAAAGGCAACAACCCCGCTCTGCTGGCCTTGTCGTACCTGGGCGCCGAACGGACCCTGCCGAACTACAACACCATGGGCTTGGCCAAGGCCAGCCTGGAAGCGGCAACGCGCTATCTGGCTTTCTGTCTTGGTCCGCAGGGGATTCGCGCCAACGCCATCTCCGCCGGGCCAATCAAGACCCTGGCCGCATCGGGCATCGGCAATTTCGGCAAGCTACTGGCCTACAACGCCCACAACGCGCCGCTGCGCCGCAACGTCACCATCGACGAGGTCGGCAACGCCGCCGCCTTCATGCTCTCCGATCTGGCCAGCGGCATCACCGGCGAAATCATGTATGTAGACGGTGGCCTGAACACCACCGCGCTGGGCAACGCCGAGCCTCTGCCGGCGTAAGTTCGGTTCAGCCATCGGCGGCGGGACGGAGATCATCTCGCCGCCGCGAGGCGGTGCCGGGGGGAAGCGGCTATCGTTCCTTCGCCTCGATGGCGGCCTTGTTGATTTCCACCGGGTACTTCTCCTTCAAGGCGGCAATCCAGGCCAGAAGCTCTTCTTCGGCCACCAGCCGCGCATATTGAGCCTGTAGGGCCTGCGCCTGGGGCTTTTCTTCCGTGCCGGCCACAAACGGCTTGACCTTGGCAACGCGGAAGAGTGAATAGCCGGTCGGCGTGGTAACGCCGACATATGCGGGAAGCTTGGCGGGGGCGGCCTTGAACACCGCGCGCACCGCATCCGTCGCGAGGTTCGGGGCTCCCGCCCGCGTCACCGTGCGGGCCGCGCTCCAGACCACATCGGTCTTCTCGCCCTTGTTGAGCTGGGCCAAACGCTGCTCGCCTTCCTTGGCGGCCAATTTGACGGCTTCCTGATGCGCCAGGAACTTCTCGATGGTCGGCGCCACGGTCTCCAGCGTCTGCTGGGCCGCTGGCTTGTGCTCCAGCACTCGCGCCGCGACCAACACGTTCGGCGCGACCTCGATCGCCTCGGTATTGCGCTTGTTCCTGGTCGCGTCGTCGGAAAACACGGCCGCAATAAGTTTGGGATTGGCGAGCGGTCCCTGGGCGTTCGCGCCCTTGATCAGCCAGTCGCTCTGCTGGATCGCCAGCTTGAACTTTTCGGCGGCCGGTTTGAGACTATCGGCCTGTTCGTAGACCGTGTTGCTGAAGCCTTCGGCATTCTCCAGATACTTCTTCGCGGCAGCCTGCGCCTTGATCTCGGCGGCGATCTCACCCTTCACCTCGTCAAGCGGCCGGCCGCGTTCCGGACGGACTCCGGTCAGCTTGATGACATGAAAGCCGAAATCGGAACGCACGACATCCGAAACCTGGCCTTCCTTCAAGGCAAACGCGGCTTCCTCGAAGGGCTTGACCATGGCGCCACGGGCAAACCAGTCGAGGTCACCCCCCTTCTCGGCGGAGCCGGGATCCTGCGAGTGCTGCTTTGCCAGCTTGGCGAAGTCGCCCGGCGCCTTCCTGGCCTGATTCGCGACATCGGCCGCCTTTGCCTCGGCCGCCTTGATCTGCTCGGGCGGCGCATCCTTGTTCACAGCGATCAGCACATGGCTGGCACGCCGCTCCTCGGGTTGCTTGTAGCGGTCGCCATGCGACTGGTACCAGGCTTTGATGTCATCATCGCTCACCGAAATCTGCTCGGCCAGCTTGTCGCGGCTCAGCACCAGATACTCGACACGAAGTTGTTCGGCCAATTCGAACTTTTTCAGATTGGCTTCATAGAAGGCTTTGACGGCGTCGGGAGTCACCTTGACGCTGGCCAGGAACAGTTCGGGACGCAAGGCCGCCTCGCTGATCTCCCGCTCTTCCAGTTGCAAGCCCACCCAGTGGTCGCTGGCCGTCTTGCCCGGCAACGACGCGTTGGCAACCGCCGCGATGCCTTGCTGCACGGTCATGTCCTGGCGCACGTTGTACTCGAACATTGCCTTGGTCATGTTTTGCGACGCGATCAACGCCTCGTAGCGCTGCGGCGAGAACTGGCCGTTCTCTTGCAGTTGGGGCACGGCGGCGATGAAGCGCGCCAGCTGTTCGTTGCTCACCGACATATTCGACTTGCTGGCGTGCACGCTGAGCAGGCGGCGTTGAACGAGATTGTCGAGCACCGCGCGCCGCAGTTCCGGGCTGTCGAGCATCGCCGGATCACGCCCGCCCAGTGCCGGGCGCAGCCGATCCTGTTGCTCGCGCAGGGCCTGCTGAAATTCACCCGTCGATATCTTGCTGCCACCGACCGTGGCAACGTCGCCGCTGCCCGCCGAGTCGCTGATGTACGACTCCATCCCCCACAAGGCGAATGGCAGGACGATCAAGGCCAGGACGAACTGGACGATTCTTGGATTGTTGCGAACGCTATCGAACATGCTTGGCTTTCATGAAAAAAAGCGAACCGCGGTTCGCCTTTGCAACTCCGGCGGGGCGGAAAATCGCCGCGCGTCGCGTGACCGACGCGCATTTTAGCGCTTAGTTCACCCGGAAGTCGCCTCAATAAGGCGAGCATCCTCGAACAGCGAACCGATCACCACCTTGCCGATATCCGCGCGGTCGGGCACGACATAGAGCACCGGCGTGATCATTTCCTCGAAAATGCCCCGCAGGCTACGGGCGCCGATCTTGTATTCGACGGCCAATTCAGCGATTTGCTGAAAGACCACGGGCTCGATCGCCAG
Organism: Rhodocyclaceae bacterium; assembly: GCA_044220545.1. Classification (GTDB taxonomy): domain Bacteria; phylum Pseudomonadota; class Gammaproteobacteria; order Burkholderiales; family Rhodocyclaceae; genus Fen-999. The sequence goes on from JBGAQX010000030.1 coordinate 6,563, forward strand.
TTCGACGCCCTCTTCACGAAATATCTCCTGGAATTGCCGAAAAATCGCGTTGCGTGGTTCCGTCATGATGCGCACCAGCGTCGCCTTCGACAGCTCCTGCAAACGGGTCACGACCGGCAGACGCCCGGCAAACTCGGGAATCAGGCCGAATTCGAACAGGTCGGTCGGCTTGACCCGCGTGTTGAGGCGATCGAGGATCCTCTGGTTGTCGTCATCCGAGGTGGAAATGAAGCCGAAGGAATGGGTCTTGGCAAGAATCTGCTCCAGGCCGACAAAGGCGCCACCGCAGATGAACAGGATGTGCGTGGTGTCGATGTAGCGGTCGCCGCCCAGTTTGACCGGCGTGCCCTCCATGATCTTGAGCAGCGCGTTCTGCACGCGCTCGCCGCTGGCACTGCGCGACTGGTTGCTCACCGCCTTGAGCTTGTCGACCTCGTCGATGAAGACAATCCCGTGCTGGGCGCGGCCGACGTCGCCGCCGGCCTTGTCGAGCAGCCGTTGCAACATGGCCTCGATCTCCTCGCCGACATACTCCGTCTGGGCCAAAGACGGCGCGTCGGCGGTGACAAAAGGAACATCGAGGACGCGCGACAGCGTTTCGCACAAGAGTGTCTTGCCAGTTCCGGTTGGTCCGATCAACAGAATATTGCTCTTGATCGCATCGACGCCATCGCCTCCCTTGCCTTCGACGCGGCCGATCTTCCGATAGTGGGCGTAGACGGCGACCGCCAGCGTCTTCTTCGCGTCGTCCTGCCCTATGACGTATTGATCCAGGTACCTGACGATGGCGCTGGGCGTCATGCCGGGCGCCAATACCGGCGAATTCTCGTTCCTGCTCGACATTCGAGTCCCTTCCTCGATCAGAATTGCTCTCCGGTCCGCAGGTAGCGCCACTGACCGAGCGGCAGATCACCCAGCCGGACCCGGCCGATGCGCACGCGCTTCAGGCCCGTCACCCGCAAGCCGACCAGTTCGCACATGCGCCGAATCTGGCGCTTCTTGCCTTCCTTCAGAACGAAGCGCAACTGATCCTCGTTGGCCCATTCCACCCGGGCGGGCCGCAATGCCTTGCCATCAAGCGACAAACCGTGGTTGAGCAGCGCCAGGCCGCGCGAATCGAGTTCACCCACCACACGCACCAGGTATTCCTTTTCGATGTCCGAATGCTCGCCGATCAGTTGGCGGGCGACACGGCCATCCTGGGTCAACACCAGCAGGCCCGTGGAATCGATGTCGAGCCGCCCCGCCGGCGCGAGGCCGCGCAGATGGCCGGGCTGGAAACCTTGCGTCGCCTGATCCTCGGCCTGCTGGGAATTCGCGGCGATCAGCGTTACCGCTGGCCGATGCCCATCCTCCGCCTGGCCGGAAACATAGCCGATCGGCTTGTGCAGCAGGATGGTCGCCTGTCGCGCCTGCCGGGCACGAGCCTCGCCGGCGAGGGCAATCACGGCATCCGGTGCCGCGCGGGTACCGAGCTGGGTCACTCGCTCCCCGTCGACGAACACCAGGCCCCGCTCGATGTAGGCATCGGCCTCGCGCCGGGAACAAAGACCGCGCTCGGCCATCAGCTTCGAAATCCGTATACCCTGCGTATCATTCATGGTTCGCGATTCTAACGCCCCGACATGCTCAGCTACCGCCACGCCTTCCATGCCGGCAATCATGCCGATGTACTCAAACACTGTGTCCTCGTTCAGTTGCTGCGCCACCTGAATCAGAAGGACAAGCCCTACTGGTACATCGACACCCACGCCGGCGCCGGCCGTTACAAGCTGGATTCGGAGCACGCGACGAAAAATTCCGAATTCGAGTCGGGTATCGGCCGGCTCTGGCGGCGAACCGACCTGCCACCGGCCCTGGCGGATTACGTCGGCCAGGTGCGCGGCATGAACTCGGATGGCAAGTTGCGCCATTACCCCGGTTCGCCCTGGCTGGCCTACGAGCTGATGCGCCCCGACGACCGGCTGCGCCTTTTCGAGTTGCACGGCACCGATGACCGCTTCCTCGAAAGAACTTTCGCCAAAGCGGGCGCGCGCGTGGCCATCCAGCAGGCCGACGGCTTTCAGGAAATCAAGTCCGTGCTGCCACCGCCGCCGCGACGCGGCCTGGTGCTGATCGATCCGGCGTATGAAGACAAGCGTGACTACCTGCGGGTGGTGGCGACGCTGAAGGAAGCTCTGAACCGCTTTGCCACCGGGACTTTCCTGGTCTGGTATCCCCAGGTGCAGCGGGGCGATGCCCGCCAGCTCCCGGAAAAACTGAAGAAGCTGCCGGCGAAGTGGCTCAACGCCATGCTGACGGTTCGCTCGCCCACCGAAGACGGCTTTGGCATGCACGGTAGCGGCCTGTTCGTCGCCAATCCGCCGTGGACGCTCCAGGAGACGCTCAACGAGGTACTGCCCTATCTGGTAGCGGCGCTGGCCGTCGACGCTGGCGCGACCTTCGAGCTGACCAACAGCGAGTAACGGTACTCAGCGCAGGCGGGAGTTCCAGGCCTCGACCCAGGCCGGAATGTCGGCGGGCGCCATGGCGCGACTGATCCAGTAGCCCTGGGCGCGCTCGCAGCCCTGCTCCCTGAGCAGATTCAAGGTTTCTTCGTTTTCGACGCCCTCCGCCACCACCTGAAGGTCCAGGCCGTGCGCCAGGCGAATCAGGGTTGCGACGATTTCCTTGTCCTGGGGCGAGCGAAGCATGGTGTCGACAAAGACCCGATCGATCTTCAATTCACTCAACGGCAACTGGCGCAGATAGAGGATGGACGAATAGCCGATGCCGAAATCGTCGATGGACGTCCGCACCCCAAGCTCGATCAGACGATTCATCACGCCGGCGCCCGCGTCGGGGTCTTCCAGCACCGCGCTTTCGATCAATTCGAACGTCAATCTTTCCGGTGGAACGCGCCAGATTTTGATCGCCTGTTCCACCAACTGCGGTAGCTCCTCATCCATCATGTCGCGCGCCATCAGGTTGACGCTCAACTGGATGTCGGTGCCGGCCTTGATCAACTCTGCGAGTATTCGGCAAGCGCCGAACACCAGCCAACGAGTCAACTGTGGCGCCATGCCCAGCCGCTGCGCCACATCGGGAATTTGCCAGGGCGAGACCTCGTGGCCCTGGGTGGTGGTCCAACGCAGCAGCAGTTCGCCGCCAATGCAGCGGCCGCCCCGCAGCTCGATCTGTGGCTGAATATGAATCAGCAGTTGCCCGTTTTCCAGGGCGCTGGCGAACTCCTTCTCGATGAGCGCCTCGCGTCGGGCGGTGGCCAGCAACCGATCGTCGAAAAAGACGATGGGCTTCCCTTCGCGCCAGGCCGTTTCGACCGCCAGCTCGGCGCAACGCATCAGATCGTCGGCGCTGTTGCCATGATCCGGCGACCAGACCACGCCGATGGCGAAGGGTGAATGCACGGCGGAGCCCTGAATGAACAGGGGCCGATCGAGAACCTGCGCCACCTTGTTCACCGCCAACTGAACCTGCGCCGGCGTCAGCAGACCCGGCAGGATGACCGCGCCGCCATGCGCTTCGGTGCGCACCAGCACGTCGCGCTCGCGCAACTGGGCGGCGATGCGATCGACGGCCGCCTCGACCAGGGCATCGCGCTGTTCTCGATCGAGCGTCAGCGCGCCCGGTCCCAAATGAAACTGAAAGGCCAGCAGACCGACGATATTGCCTTCCCGCCCCGGCTCCGCCTTCCGGGCCTGATCCAGGGCTTCGGCCAAGCGTCTGGCCAGCACGCGGCCGTGACCACGCTCGGCCGTGTCGTCCGCCACGGCAGCCGCCGTACCCTGCTTCGTCATTCGGTGCAGAAAGTCGGTGACGCACATGCCCGCCGCCGACAGCGCCGTCAGAATTTCGACTTCCAGGATCGACAGAGACGACCGCTCGCCGAGCAGGCGCTGGCCGCCGTAGCGCACCAAGGCCTGTGCGGCCCTCAAGGGCAGGTCGTCGGCGCAACCGATCTTCCGCAGGTGCCGCCAGGCCGCATCGAGGCACTCCAGCCAATGGATGCCGAAGTCCGCTTCGGGAAGCGCGACGAATGTTTCCAGGAAATGCCGCAATGCCTCCTGATCGGCGCTGGCGTTGGGGTCGGTTTCGGTCAGCGCGGCATACACCGCGTCAAGCCGGCGGCCTTGCGCCACCTTGTCGTCGTGGCGAAAGGTGGCGCGCAGCGCCGAACGCGCACGGGCGTCGAGCCCGTAGCGGCAAAGCATGTCGGTAACACCGTGCGTGGCCACCAGGGCAGCCAGTGGGGACAGTCCATCCTGGCCGCCGGTGCCGGCAATCAAAGGTAAAACTCCTTCGGATCGAGGCCGAATGATCCCGCCGGCAGGGTACGCAAGATCTGGTAGGGCTTGCCTTCGCAGACCATTGGATCGCTGAGCAGATTGAGAATGCCCGGCGACGAATTGCGGGTCTTGTCGGGTCCCAACAGCACCATGATGCGCGGCTTGAGTCGGCGCACCCGGTTCTGCTCGTAGACCACGCCCACCTCGCCGCTGTTCAGTTCGACCAGGGTGCCAACGGGATAGAGACCAACGAACTGAATGAATTCATCGACCACCGAAGCCGTGAAGCGGAGGTCGCGCATGGAGTTGATTTCCTCGATGACCCGCTGGCTGCCGCGCGCCGGCCGGAATGAACGCGGGTAGGACATCGCGCAATAACTGTCGACCAAGCCGGCCATCTCGGCGTACAGACCGAGCTCTTCGCCACGCAAGCGCGCCGGGTAGCCGCTGCCGTCGATGCGCTCGTGATGCTTGACGATGATGTCGCGCACGTCGTCGGCGACGGCGAACTCGTTGGCAAGGAGTTCAATGCCCATCTGGATGTGCTGGCGCATCTGCTCGCGCTCTTTCGGCGTCAACCCGCCCATCTTGTGCACCAGCGAGGTCGGCAGCCGGATAAAGCCGATGTCCTTGAGCAGACCACCCATGCCCAAGGAATGGAGTTCGTCCGGCGGCAAACCCAGGTGACGGCCGAAGGCCATCAAGTGAATCGAAACGCTGAGGGCATGGTTGTAGGTTTCGTTGTCGGTACGCTTCAACCGCGCCAGCCAGAGCATGGCGTCCGGATTGCGCACCACGCATTCGACCATGCCGCCCACCGTGCGATCGATATGTCCGATATCCGGCACTTTGCCGGCAGACACCTGCTCGCCAATATCCTCGAGCAGATGCTGGGTGTTTTCGTAGGCGGTCTGCGCGGTCGGCAGCTCGTCCTCGACATGGATGTCTTCCGGATAGACGACGGTCTGGAACTTGCGGCCGGCAAGCTCGCGGGTCTCGCTTATCACCAGCGGCGGGATGACCAGCTTCTTCCGCCCCTGATAGTGGATCACCGGCTGCTCCCCCGTCCGCGGCCGCTTGGTCGGCACGAAGGGGATATTCGGGTCGGAACGATATTCCACACCCGTGGAACGGGCGCGATCGACGGTAACGAAGCGGCACAGCTCGCGCAACTGCGCCAGTTGCTCGGCGTCCTCGATCAGAAAGCCCTGGATCAGAAAAGGAGACTCCAGCCAAGGCCGGTCAAGTTCGGCGACGAACATGCCGAGTTTCAAATCCAGCGTCGAAACGACTTGGAACATCGATGATATTTTGCTAAGAATGGCAATTGACTAAGTATAGCCGCCACCGAGCCGGGATTTTCAATACCGGGCGTGTCCCAATTATGAATTTTGTTAGCAGAAATCGCGGCTATGGGCGGCAAGCCCACCCAGCAACCGGCTGTGATCGACCAAACGCTTCGCCAGCAGATGCACCACCTCTCCCTGACGCTGGAGCACGCCCAGCACGCCCAGCAGTCGGGCATTCAGCAAGGCCTGGCGCTGGCGCTCGGCGAGATGCGGATGGACGATGACATTGGCCAACCCCGTTTCATCCTCGATGGTGAGGAAGATGACGCCATTGGCGGTACCGGGACGCTGACGGCAGGTGACCAGACCGACACAGCGCGCCGGCGCCTGATGGTCCATGCGGCGTAATTGCCGAGCCGTGGCGTAACGGGGATCGAGGCGATCGCGCAGCAGCAGGAGAGGATGCCGCCCCAGCGTGAAACCCAGGCTGGCGTAATCGGCGACCAGATCCTGGCCTTCGCGTGGCGCCGACAGTGGTGTCTCCGTTTCGACCACCGGCGCCTGGTCGAGCAGGTCGTGGCGAATCGCGACGGCCGCCGCCGCCCAGGCCGCCCCGAAACGATGTCCGGCCAGGTGCCGCAAGGCGCCGGCGGCGGCCAGCGCTTCGAGTTCGCCGCGGTCGAGCGCCGCTCGCGCGGCCAGGTCGGCGACATCGCGGCAAACGGTCTGGCGCCGGGCCGCCGCAACACGCTCGCCTGCCCCTTGCCCCAGGCCCTTGACCAGATGCAGCCCGAGGCGGACGGCATCCTGCTCCAGCGTGCTGCCCCAATCGCTGGCGGTCACATCGACCGGCAATATCTCGACGTCGTGACGACGGGCATCCTGAATCAGTTGCGACGCCGAATAGAAACCCATCGGCTGCGCATTGAGCATGCCGACCAGAAAAGCCGCCGGCTCATGGCGTTTCAGCCAGGCCGAGACATAGACCAGGAGCGCGAAGCTGGCCGCGTGCGACTCCGGGAAACCATACTCGCCGAAGCCCTCGATCTGCCGATAGAGATTCTCGGCGAACTCCGGCGGATAGCCGCGCGCCGCCATGCCGGCCAGCAACTTCTCCCGGAAGGGGCCAAGACCGCCCTTGCGCTTCCAGGCGGCCATGGCGCGGCGCAGTTGATCCGCCTCGCCGGGCGTGAAACCGGCGGCGACGATGGCCAGTTGCATCGCCTGTTCCTGAAAAATGGGCACGCCCAGCGTCCGCTCCAGCACGCCGCGCACCGCTTCGGAAGGGTATTTGACCGGCTCCAGCCCCTGCCGACGGCGCAGATAGGGATGCACCATGTCGCCCTGGATCGGCCCCGGCCGGACGATGGCGACCTCGATGACCAGATCGTAGAAACGGCACGGTCGCAGGCGCGGCAGCATGGCCATCTGGGCGCGCGACTCGACCTGGAAAACGCCGATGCTGTCGGCACGGCAGAGCATGGCGTAAACCTCGGCGTCCTCGGCCGGAATGTCCTGCATGCGCATTGGCACGCCGCGCTTTCGCGAAACCCAATCGAGGGCGCGTCTGATCGCCGAAAGCATACCCAACGCCAGCACATCGACCTTCAACAGGCCCAGGGCGTCGATGTCGTCCTTATCCCACTGGATGATGCTGCGCTCCGCCATCGCCGCGTTCTCGATCGGCACCAGGCGGTCGAGCCTGCCGCGTGAGATGACGAAGCCGCCGACATGTTGCGAGAGATGGCGCGGAAAGCCTTTCAGTTGCCGGGCCAGCCACAGCCATTTTCTTGCGCGCGGACTTGCCGCGTCGATACCCACGGCGGCCAGCCGCTCCGGCCATTGCTCCTGCTTGTCCCACCAGGCCAGATTGCCGCTCAAGGCATCGAGCGCCTCGACGGGGAAGCCCAGCGCCCGCCCGGCATCGCGCAGCGCCGAGCGGCTGCGATAACTGATCACCACCGCCGTCAGGGCGGCACGGTCACGGCCATACTTGCCGTAGATGTACTGGATCACCTCTTCGCGGCGCTGGTGCTCGAAATCGACATCGATATCCGGCGGCTCGTCGCGCTCCTTCGAAATGAAACGCTCGAAAAGCATGCTCGCCCGCGCCGGGTCGACCTCGGTAATGCCGAGCGCGTAGCAGACCGCCGAATTGGCCGCCGAGCCGCGCCCCTGGCAGAGAATGCCGGCGCGCCTGGCGAAACCGACAATGTCGTAGACGGTCAGGAAATAGGCCTCGTATCCGAGTTCCGCGATCAGCGCCAGTTCGTGCTCGATCTGGCCACGCACTTTTTCCGCCACGCCCGCCGGGTAGCGAATCGCCAGCCCCCGCTCGACCTCGGCGCGCAGATAGGCCGCCGGCGTCTGCCCCGGCGGTACGATCTCGTCCGGGTATTCGTACTTGAGCTCGTCGAGCGAAAACTCGCACAGCGCCGCCACCCTGACCGTTTCGGCCAGCAACTCGGGCGGATACAAGCGCGCCAGCGCCAGCCGCGAACGCAGGTGCCGCTCGCCGTTGGCGAACAAGGCATGGCCGGCCGCGTCGACCGTGGTCTTCAAGCGCAGCGCCGTCAGCGCATCCTGCAAAGGCCGGCGCCCGCGCGCATGCATATGCACATCCCCCGCCGCCAGGAGCGGCAGACCGAGCGTCCGCAGGCGCGCCAGGCGCTCGGCGTCGCCAGGCAGAAGAAAACGCTCATGGGCAATCCAGCAGCGGCCGGGAAAACGCGCGGCGAGCCAGTCGGCATCGGCAACCGACGCCTCCGCGGACGCCACCCAGAGGCACAGGCAATCGGGCACGCCCCAGTCGAGGTCATTGCGCGTCAGCCGGTAAGCGCCCTTCTCCGCCCGCCGCCGGCCGAGGGTGACGAGCGCCGACAGGTTGCCGTAGCCGGCGCGGTTCCGTGCCAGCAGCACCAGCTTCATGCCGTCGACCAGGGCTATCTCGCTGCCGACGATCAATTTGAGCCCGGCTTCCTTTGCCGCCAGATGGGCGCGCACGGCGCCGGCGAAGGAACATTCGTCGGTGATCGCCAGCGCCGCATATCCCAGCGCCCGCGCCCGCGCCACCAGTTCCTCGGCATGGGAAGCCCCGCGCAGGAAACTGAAATTGCTCAGGCAGTGGAGTTCGGCGTAGTCGGGCAGCATCACTGGCTATACTGTACAAAACATCAGTATAGCGCAGCGGATTACCGGTTCATGGGTTCCGGCAGACCCGGACGGCGGTATCCCCGGCCTGGCCACAAGGCGTCATGGCCCCCGGTTCGGGACGCGGCGTGCCTTCGCCGTCCATGCGCGCCTCGCGTGTCTCCCAGGAAACCACGCCGCCACGGTCCACGACCAGGCGCAACAGCCAGCCGACCTTGGCTTCGGGAAGCTCGAAACCGTCGAAAACGAAATTGCCCAGGCTGTAGACGATCGGCCGGCCTCGATGGATCTCGGCGCCCTGCGTCACGTGCGGGTGACCGCCGATCACGGCATCGGCGCCCGCATCGATCATCGTCCGGGCCAATTGCTTCTGCCGTTCGGTGGGCCGAGGCTCGCGCTCCCAGCCCCAGTGCATGAAGGGAAGTACCACGTCCGCACCAGCGGCTCGGGCGGCACGGATATCGGCGATCACCTGGCTGTCCTCGCTCCAGGCGATACCCGGCCAACCGGCGCCCGCCTCGAAAGAACGCGGCTTGAACTCGTTGTAGCCGAGCACGGCGATGCGCAGGCCCTTGCGCTCGATCCACAGCGGCGCGTGGGCGGCGGCCAGATCCTGTCCGCCGCCGAAATGGCGGATACCGCTCTTGTCGAGCGTCGCCAGCGTTTCGAGGAAGGCCGCCTTGCCGTAGTCGCCGGAATGGTTGTTGGCCACCGACATGGCATCGAAGCGGCCCTTGAGCACGGCGATCACCCGGGGATCGGCGCGAAAGCTGTAAATCTTGCTGTCGAGCGGCTTGCCCGTGGTGGCGATCGGGCACTCCAGGTTGCCAATCCGATAATCGGCATCGGCCAGGAGGGCTGCGAATGGCGCCAGCGGGTCGCGCCCATCCGCGATCATTCGGCCGGGACCATCGTCGAGCATCACATCGCCGACGAAAACCAGCCGCACGGGCTCGGCCCGCGCCAACGTGGCAACCACCAGCAGACAAAGGAGGCGCGCCAGTTTCATCGGCGCAACTCGCACCAGTACTGGAGTTCGCCATCCCGTACCGGCTCGTAGACAAAATGCAGGCCGGTAAAGCCGTGACGGCCACGCCCCTTGGGGGGCGGATAAGGATAGGTGGCCTGATGGATGGGCACCGAGCCCTCGTCCCGATCGGCGTAGGTATAAACCTTGATCGAAGCCAGATCGGCTGGTTGCTTCTGAAACACGATGCGGAACTGAAAATAGGAACCGACCTGGATCGGCGGCACGGCATAGGGCGAATCCACTGGTCGGGCAAGCAGCACCTTTTCTTCGCCGCCGTAGGTGTAGTGGCAGGCGACCTCGTCGGCCATTGCGGCGCAGGACGCGATCATCGACAGAGCGGCAAGGTAGCTATGGCGGGGCAAGGCGGTCAAGGAAGGTGGCAGGTACTGGAGGTGGTGATGCTACCCGAACCACCCATGCAAAAACCACCCACCCGGCGGCCGTAGCTCGCGGAACACCCAGGCCCAGCGGACATCCGCGGTCAGTGCGACGAAGTAGTCGCGGCGCAGATCACCGGCGCCCTCCTCCTGGTCCCACCAGCCGGATTCGATGCGTTCCGGGCCGGCGAGCAGCCGCATGACACCGCGCCGATAAGGTCGGCCACGCACTTCGGCCAAGGGTTCGGGACGTGCCAGCAACCAGAAAGGTCTGTGGGGTACGACGATATCGGCCCGGGTACCCGGATATGCGTGTCGGGTGGCACATTCGGGGCGATGGTCGGCGACCGGCGCGACACCGAACACGCGTTCCTCGCCCAGGCGCGCCCGCAGGCGTTCGAGCAGTGCCGCCAGGCTCTCCCGCCCGCCGGCATCGTCGAAGAGATCACCATTGCCGCCGGCCAGTGGCTCGACCGTTTCGGCGACCAGACGCAGGGCTTCGACGGGGGCGGTCAGTGACACATGTTCCAGTCGCTCGCGCATCACCCGTCCCAGGCGATCGCCATCGCGGGTGGCATCGGTGAAACGCAAAACCAGTTCGGTACTGGTTTGTCGATGGCGCAGGTCGAGCCGGCATTCGCGCAGGCCGTTCTGGCTGGCGTGGAGCCAGCCGGCCAGGGCCACCGTCAGCCGGCGGGCGGCAAAAACCAGCGCCGCCGAATTGTCCACCGGCACCGGCATTTCGACGGTCTGGTCGAAACGCGGCGGGAAAACGAAATCGCGACGCGGATCGGGCAACTCGCCATAGGCGCGGCCAATCAGGGCCACGGCTTCCTTGCCGATACGCCGCCCCAGGGCGGCCGAGGGCAGCCGATGGACTTCACCGAGCGTCCGCAGGCCGAAGCGGGTCAGCCGCGCTACGGTGTCAGCGGGCCAGGTGAGGTCGGCAATCGACAGCGCATCGAGATCGCCACCGCCATCATCGCGACCGCCCTCGGCCAGCCAGAGTGCTGCTTGCGGTGTCGCGGCCACAGCGACGCGGGCAACGAGTTCCTGTGTCGCAAGGCCTTGTCGAACGCGTTGCCGCAAGGCATCAAGGCCGCCGAAGAGACGTTGGCAACCACCGATTTCCAGCAGCAGGCCCGTCTCCGCAATACTGACCCTGGGCGTGAAACCGCCCGACCAACAGGCCAAACGCTCCAGTTCAGGCGCAGACGGCGTGTCGGGTAGCCGGATGGCCAGCCAGAGCGTGTTCATGTTGCCGCAACCGCGCGGGGCGCGACAAGGCCAGCGATACCGGGCTGGTCGCCGGCGGCCCGCGCCGTTTGAGGATCTGAACCGAAAGCTTGCCCTCGCCGGTGCCAGTCAGCCGCAGACGCAAGGGCGCGGCGGAAGCCGCCGCCGCCGCGCCGACCGGCCGATACAGGAAAGCCAGCGCGCCACCGGTAACGGCGGCGACCTGCAAGCGGCGCAGGGCGTGGGCATCGGCGTGGCTCGCCCAGCCGACCACGGCGCGGGGGGCGCCGCTCGCCAATGCCTGCTCCATGGCCCAGAGCGCATCCCGCTCCGAGGCCGGCGAGACCACGGCCAGGCGAGCCGGGTCGATACCGGCCGCCATCCAGGCGGGAGCATGAAGCGGATAAGGCGGGGCCACCAGCAGCGACCAGCCACCCGTCTCGCGCACGCTGGTCAGCGCCGGAATCAGCAATGACATTTCACCCAGACCGGCACCGTCGACCAGCAATTCGGCCAGCGCGCCGCGTGGCCAGCCGCCGCCCGGTAATTCCGCGTCCAGAGCGGCAAAACCACTGGCCACGCCCGGCAGAGGCGCGCAGGCCAGGACACCGCGCCAGATGTCGGGACGAACCAGTATTTCCGCAAGCGAGGCGGTCACAACACCTTCCCGCTGCGAATCAAACCGACGGCGAGGCCCTCGATGGCCAGCGGGCCTTCGACAAGGATGGGCGCATAGTCGGGATTCTCGGCGATCAGTTCGACGCGCCGGCCGGTGCGCTTCAAGCGCTTGACGGTGACCTCGTCGCCCAGCCTGGCCACGACGATCTGGCCCGAACGCGCCTCGGCCGTCTTGTGCACGGCCAGCAGGTCACCGTCGAAGATGCCGATATCGATCATGCTGTTGCCGCGCACCTTGAGCAGATAGTCGGCGCGCGGCACAAAGAGGTCGGGATTGACCTGCACCTTGCCCAACTGGTTTTCCACCGCCAGCAGCGGGCTGCCCGCCGCCACCGAACCGATCAGCGGCAGGCCGAGTTGCTCGACCAGCCGGATGCCTCGCGCCGAGCCGGGTTCGAGGACGATGGCACCCTTTTTCGCCAGCGCCCGCAGGTGGTCCTCGGCGGCATTGGGCGAGGCGAAGCCGAAGGCATGGCAGATTTCAGTGCGCGTCGGCGGCGCGCCCAGCACTTCGAGCGTGCTGCGGATGAAATCGAGAATTTCCTGCTGGCGGGGGGTGAGGTTGTCGGCCATGGCGATCTCCTGATGGTGCGCTTGTTGGTAGCTGTATTTATATACAGCCTACCGACAAAATGCAAGCCTTAGCGCAGCAACTGAATCAACCACAGCACCATGAAGCCCGAGCCGATGGTGAGCAGAATGTTTTTCCTCCAGGCGGCAACGGCAATCGCCATCAGCCCCGCCCAGAGACGGGGGTTGTCGATGCCGAAACGTAGCTCGCCAGCCACCAGCAGCAAGTCGGGCGTGACCAGAGCGGTCAGCGCGGCGACCGGTACGAAGGGCAGCAAGGCGACGAACCAGGGCGCTGGCTGGTAGCGGCCTTCCAGGGCGATGAAGGAGAGCCGGATGGCGAAGGTCAGCAATCCGGCGACCAGCAATGTCGGCCACAGGTTCATTGCACTGTCTTCCCGGGCAGGCTCGCCGCCACCAGCAAGGCGGCCAGGGCGGAGCAAAACAGACCGAGCTTGTAGGGCAGCCCGGCGAGCAATACGGCCAAAATTCCCGCGACCAGGGCGATGGCAAGGCGCCGACGGTCGGTCAGCAGGGGCACGACGATGGCAATGAAAGTCAGCGGCAGCGCAAATTCCAGGGAGAGATTGTCCGGCAACCGTGCGCCCAGAACCACGCCGGCCAGCGTGGCGATCTGCCAGCCGGCCCAGAGCGCGAAACCGGCACCGAACAGAATCCAGTGCGCGTGCGAACCGCGCGGCGAGGCCAGCAGGTGGGGAATCGCCGCCGCATAGGCCTCGTCGGTGAGCAGGTAGGCCAGCAGCAGCTTCCAGCGCCACGACAGACTCTTGAGCACGGGCGCCACCGAGGCGCTATAAAGGGCGTGGCGCAGATTGACCACGCCGGCCGCGCCGACCATCAGCAGCGCCGGCGCCCCGGCACCGACCAACTGCGCCAGCAGGAACTGGGCGGAGCCGGCAAAGACGATGGAGGACATCAGTACCGCCGCCAAGGGCGGAATCCCGCTCTGCAGCGCGACGATGCCGTAGATGATGCCGAAGGGCATCACACCGACATGCATGGGCAGGAGCGCCCTCACGCCAAGCCAGAAGGCCGCCGACCGCGAACTCATGCGCGACGCGCCGGCGCGTTCACCAGAACGATCCCCGCCACCACCAGCAAGGCGGCCAGGCCGAACAGCGCGCTCATCCGTTCGCCGAGCAGCAGCACGCCGAAGGCAACACCGAACAGCGGCGTCAGGAACGAGAACACCATCAGCCGGTTGGCCAGATAGCGCGTCAGCAACCAGAACCAGGTGAGATAACTGGCGAAGGCGACGATCACCGTCTGGTAGGCCATGGCCAGCAGCACGGCGGACGTCGGCGCGGTCACGCCCGCCTCGCCCATCAGCAGGGACAACGGCAGCACCAGCGCCGCCGACACCGTGAGCTGGTAGAGCAGTGTCTTGGCGGCGCTGACACGGGCGAGCCGCGACGCCCGGATGGTCACGGTGGTCGCCGCCCACAGGATGGCCGCCAGCACCCCCAGGCCGTCGCCCAGCCAACTACCGCCGACCCAGCCGTCGCCGAAGGCAACCACGATGCCGGCAAACGCCAGCAGGATGCCCAGCCCCTGCCGCCAGCCGATGCGCTCGCCGGGTACGAACCAGTGCAACCCAAGCACGGTGAAGCAAGGCGCCGTGTAGAGAAAGACCACCATGCGCGAAGCACCGGTGTGTTCGAGGCCGGCGAAAATGCAGATGAATTCCAGCGCGAACAGCAGGCCGGCGATCAATCCGGGCGCGAGCGAACCATCGGCCTCGAACAACCGCAAGCCGCGCCAGCGCGCCCACGCGAAAACCAGCACGGCCGCGATTGCCGAGCGCAGCCCCACCTGAAGCACCGGGCTGATGCCCACCAGCGTCACCTTGATGGCGACCTGCTGCATCCCCCAGATGGCGCAGAGCAGCACCATGATGGCAAAGGCTGCGGGACCGGGGGCCGTGCGCTCGATCATGTCGGCGAAGGGTTCAGCGGCGGCAGGTTGTGGCGCCGCCGGGCATCGTTGCAGGCCTCGTCGCCACGGCCGACGGCGGCCAATGGCGCGAACTCGCGGCAGGCGCTGGGGCGCAACTCGTAGATGGCGCAGGACACCGAACCACCCACCTCGCCACGGAGGGCAACGCAGCGCGGCGGCTGGTCGGCGGTGCCGCGCATGCAGTGCGACTCCTCAGTGATTCCTTCGGTCAGTGCCGCCGGCACGTGGCCGCCCGGCGTCTCATCGATTTCGCCGCGATGGAAGCTGACGCGATAGGTGGCGCAACAGGCGCCGCAGGTCTGGCAGCCACCGCTCACAGGCGCCTTACAGGATGGCTTGTCCCAGCCACCAGGCGATCGCCGAGATCAGCGCGGTCGCCGGGATGGTGAGAATCCAGGCCCAGACGATGCTGCCGGCGACACCCCAGCGCACGTTGCGCGTGCCACGAGTGGAACCAACGCCGACGATGGAGCCAGTGATGGTGTGCGTGGTCGACACGGGAATCCCGAGGCCGGTGGCCATGAACAACGTGATCGCCCCACCCGTCTCCGCCGCGAAACCGCCGACGGGCTTGAGCTTGGTGATCTTCTGGCCCATGGTCTTGACGATGCGCCAGCCGCCAAACAGCGTCCCAAGGCCCATGGCCACATAGCACGATGCGATGACCCAGGTGGGAACGCTCTCATTCGACTGTGAAATGCCGGCCGCAATCAACAGCATCCAGATGATGCCGATGGTTTTTTGCGCATCGTTGCCTCCATGCCCCAGGCTGTAGAGCGCCGCCGACACCAGTTGCAGCCGGCGAAAAGCCTTGTCGACCTTGCGCGGCGTCGTTCGGTTGCAGATCCAGGCCACCGCGACCATGATCAGCGAACCGAGTGCGAAACCCAGGAGCGGCGCGATGAAGATGAAGACCACTGTCTTGCCGATGCCAGCCCAGATCAGCGCGCCGGTGCCGGACTTGGCGAGCGCCGCACCGACCAACCCTCCGACCAGGGCATGCGAAGAGCTCGACGGGATGCCGTAGTACCACGTAATGATGTTCCAGGCGATGGCTCCGACCAGCGCGCCGAAAACCACGTAATGATCGACAATATTCGGGTCGATGGTGCCCTTGCCGATGGTGGTGGCCACCTTCAGTTGGAACACGGCAACCGCCAGGACGTTGAAGAAAGCGGCCCAGGCGACGGCCTGATGCGGCTTGAGGACGCCCGTCGAAACAACGGTGGCGATCGAATTCGCAGCGTCGTGAAAGCCGTTTATGAAGTCGAACACCAGCGCCAGGGCGACCAGCAGGACAACTGAAGCGAGACTGATTTCTATGCCCGACATGATCGCGGGTCAGGAATTCTCGAGGACGATGCCTTCGATGATGTTCGCCACATCCTCGCAGCGATCCGTTATGGTTTCCAGCAACTCGTAGAGCGCCTTCAGCTTGATCAACTGGCGCGCATCCTGCTCCTCGCGGAACAGTTTGGCCATGCCGGTGCGCATGGCCCGGTCGGCGTCCGATTCCAGGCGGTCGATTTCCCCGCAGGTCTTGAGGATGGCCGGGCCGTTGTCCATGTTGTTGAGCAGCAGTACCGCCGAGCGAACACGTTCGCAGCAGGAGACGCAGATGTCGGATAGGTGGCAGGCTTCCTGGGTCAGCTTGCGCACGTCGTACAGGTACATCGACTGGGCCGCATCCTGGGTGAGGTCCAGGATGTCGTCCATGCCGTTGATCAGGTTGTGGATTTCGTCGCGATCGAGCGGCGTGTTGAAGGTCGTGTGCAGCAGGGCGATGGTCTCGTGGGTGATCTTGTCCGCCCGACCTTCGATTTCGTCGATTGCCTGCACGTGGCGCGTCAGCGCGTCGGTGCCATCCACCAGGTCGTCGACCAGGGCACCGAGTTCCCTCCCGCCCTGGGCGATCAGTTCCGCATGGGCGTTGAACAGATCGAAGAATTTTCCTTCCTGGGGCATCAAGCGAGAGAACATGGCGTTATCGACCGTAACAAAACCGTCGCATTCTAGCAGTAACCCTCCGGCCGGCCGGGGGTCGGCCCGGCTGTTAGAATGTTGTCCCTTCACGAGGGTCGCCTTTCCGGCCCCCACCGCAGATCAAATCATGAAACGCACCCGATTTTCCCGCCGCGCCAAGCAGAGTCCCGCCGCCGAGGAACTGGTCCGGCTGGCCGGCAGCCTGGCCCTGTCGTCCAGTCGTGTCGAAGACGCCTTCTGGCAAACCCGCCTGGCCGCCGCGATCGATCGCCTGCTGGCGGACAGCGATGACACGACGCTGAATGGCACACTCGATCAGCTCTATGCCGCCGGCGGCCGCGCCTATGACGAACTCGCCGACATGGTCGAGTCCTGCTGCGAAACCAAGCACGTCGACGCCGGCAACGGCCAGGACATCGTCCTCTTTGCCGCTCCCGTCCTGGCCTGGTCGCGCTTCGTGATTCCCTCGGGCACCATCGCGCCGGACCTGCTGGCCACCTTGCGCGTCCAGTTGCAGGCCCATGTCTTCGCCACCGATGCCAGGATCGGTCTGGCCGACTATCTCTGGAGCCCCGATCATCTGCCGCAAAGCTACAGCGAAACCGCGCAATTGACCGACCGCCTGGCCAAGGCCGCCCTGCACGGCAAGGACCTCAAGCTGGACCCCACCGGGATGCCCGAAGCGGTGAACTTCCTCTCGGACACCCGCTATCTGATCGGCGCCGTGGCAGCGCCGCGTGGCGCGCCCTTGTTCCGCTGGCAGGAGGAGGACGGCTCGCGGGCCGAGGCGCTCAAGCAGTGGCGCGAGCAAGGCGGTGAAGCCATGCGCCCCCTGTTGCCGGCCTGCGCCGCCGAGATGCTGCTGCCCCAGCCCTACCATGCCGCCGCCCGGGAAGCCGACCGCGCCTCGCGCCCCTACTCGTTGCGCGCGGCGGTCGCCTTCCTGCAAACCACGCTCAACGTCGCCGCCACCGACCTGCGCGCCGTCCTGGCGCCCTACTACGACCGGCAACTGGAGGAATTCCGCATCGGCTTTACCCTCCACGACTCCACCGACGTCGTGCATGGCGTGGTCTGGCCGCTGCTGGAAGCCGAAGACGAATCGGCCGACACGCCGGCGCAGATCGAAACCGTGCTGCGCGAAGCCGGCCTGAAGGAAGTCATCGCGCTGGACCACCGTTTCCCCATGGAATACTGCGACGACTGCGGCGCCCCGCTCTACCCGAATCCGGACGGCGAACCCAGCCACGCCGAGCTGCCCGAGGAACAGGCGGAAGCCGCCCCCCGGCACCTGCATTAGCCCGGAAGCCAGCTCGGAATCCCGGCCATGAGCGACTTGGAGCAACCGCGCGAGATCGATCGTCTGCGACAGGTCACCCGGGCGCTCGAAGCGCAGGCGGGACTGGCGAACGCCATGGATCAGGCGCGGCAAGGCCGCTTGATTCCCCGCGAGGCACTCGGGGACGAGCCATCAGCCCAAACCTACCTTGCCGACGAGCATGACGTTCTTCGCGAGGAGACACGAGACGCCTACTTCTCGGTCGCGGACCAGGAGCTCCGCAAGAGGTTGATCGGGGCACAGAGGAAGGTCGAAAGCCGGCTTCGGCAGTCGCTGGCGGAGGAGATCGCCGCCGCCGAACAGGCCGTCGCCCACGCCGAGGCGCGCGCGCGACGCCAGCCATGGGCAATCGCCGCGCTCCTGGGCGTCGCCACGGTTCTCGTGGCGTACTGGGCCTTTGGCACGGTCGGCGCCATTGCCGGCGCGGTGGCCAGCTACTTCCTTGGCCAGGGCGTCATTGCCGATGCCCGCAACGAGGCCGAAGCCGACATCGCGCGGTCCGCGCGCCGGCTGGAAGTCACCCGCGAACGCCAGGCGGAGCATTCCCTCATGCCGGATTTCTTCAGCCGCTATGAAGAGATATCCGGTAACCGCGATCCCGGTCTCGATGACGAGCTGGACTACGCCAGCATGCTTGGCTCGCCCCGCCGCGCCCCTCCGGGCCGGAACCCGACTCACATCGGCGCGTAAGGCGCCGGATCCAACGCCGGTCGCCGGCCGCGCAGCAAGTCGGCCAGTAGCCGGCCCGTGCCGCAGGCCATGGTCCAGCCGAGCGTGCCGTGACCGGTGTTGAGGTAGAGATTCGTCAGTCGCGTCGCACCGATCACGGGGACGTTGCTGGGCGTGGCCGGCCGCAGGCCGGCCCAGTACTCGACGTTCGGGCCGACACCGGCATGCGGGAACAGCGCCAGGGTTCGCTTGACGATGGCCGCGCAGCGCACGGTATTGATCGAGGTATCGTAGCCGGTGAATTCTGCCGTTCCCGCCACCCGCAACCGGTCGCCCAACCGGGAAAAAACGATCTTGTGGCCATCGTCGGTCAAACTCACGGTTGGCGCCACGCTGTCGGCGGCGAGCGGAATGGTCACCGAGTAGCCCTTGGCGGGATAGACCGGCAGGTGGATCCCGGTCGGCCGCAATAGTTGCGGCGTGTAGCTGCCCAGCGCCCCCACGTAGGCATCGGCGGTGACCGTTGCCCCGTTGTCCAGCCGAACACCGGCAACCGCGCCGCCGGCGACGCTCAGGGCGGTCACCGTTCGACCGTGCAGGAAGGCAACCCCGCGCTGCGCCGCCCGCGCCGCCAGCGTCACGACGAACTTGTGGGCGTCGCCCGATTCATCGTCCGCCGTATAGGTGCCGCCAACGATGGGCACGGTGGAGCCGGCCAGCGCCGGCTCGATGACCAGGCACTCGGCGGCGCTCTTGACCACCCGCTGGCAGCCGTATTGCCGCATCAGCTCGGCCTGCGGCAGGGCATGCGCGAACTCCGCCGCATCGGTGTAGAAATGCAGAATGCCCCGTTCCTGCTGGTCGTATTCGAGCCCAAGGGCGGGGCGCAGATCCTTCAACAACGCGCGGCTGTAGAGCGCCAGGCGCAGGATGGCGACGATATTCCGTCGGGTCCGGCCCGGTGTGCATTCACGCAGGAAGCGCAGGCCCCAGGCCCATTGGGCGGCATCGGCGCGCAAGCGCCAGAGCAGCGGCGATTCTTCGCGCCCCAGCCAGCGCAGCACCTTGGCGGGCGTCCCCGGATTGGCCCACGGCTCGGCGTGGCTGGTGGAAATCTGGCCACCATTGGCGAAGCTGGTTTCCAGGGCCACACCCGGCTGGCGGTCGATGACCGTGACCTCGTGGCCGTCCTCCCGCAGGTACCAGGCCGAGGCGACGCCGACCAGTCCGGCACCCAGGACGACGACACGCACTCAGCGCGCCCCCAGGGATGTCGCCAGCTTCTCGTAGGCCTCGGGTAGGACTTCGGCGGTCCGCAGCAACAAGCCACGGTTGTTCTTCTTGACGCCTTCGTCGAGGTAACTCATCAGCATCGCCATCAGCCGCATCTGGCGCCTGACCTCGTCCTGCCGGTCGGCCGGAATGCCGTACTTGTCCAGATCCAGCGTCGCCCCCGACACCCGCTGCCAGGCCGTCCCGGCATCCTTGTAGGCGGCGGCGATCACGGTCAGCTCGGCGGCCGGCCCTTTCGCGGCTTCCTTGACGATGGCCTCCATGGGCACCCGGAAGTCCTTCAGGCCTTGCCGGGCCGGGAAGTCGTCTGCCCAGGCCGCCCAGGACAGCAGGGCCAGGACGAAAAGGAAGATGCGCATGATCGGATACTCCGCGATTCTGTTGGCCGGCGATTATACGGCGCGCCCCCTCGACGACATCTTGCCGCGCGGGATTGCCTGCGGTAAGGTTCGCGCCCCATCCGCATCGCCAACTTCGCCCATGCTGCCCTCCATCGAACATCGCCTGGCCTCCGAACTCGGGGTCCGCCCGCAACAAGTCATCGCCGCCGTCCGGTTGCTGGACGAAGGCGCCACGGTGCCCTTCATCGCCCGCTACCGAAAGGAAGTCACCGACAGTCTCGACGACACGCAATTGCGCAACCTGGAAGAGCGCCTGGGCTATCTGCGCGAACTGGAGGAGCGCCGGGCCGCCGTGCTGGCGTCAGTCGAGGAACAGGGCAAGCTGACGGCGGAACTGAGGAACGACATCGAGAACGCCGACACCAAGCAGCGGCTCGAGGACCTCTATCTGCCCTACAAGCCGAAGCGCCGCACCAAGGCGCAGATCGCCCGCGAGGCAGGTCTGGAGCCGCTTGCCGACTCCCTGTTCGACCATCCGACGCTGATACCGGAGGAAGAGGCCGCCAAGTATGTGAACACGGCCACCGAACCACCCGAACGGCACGTCCCCGATGTCAAGGCGGCACTCGACGGAGCCCGGCAGATCCTCATGGAGCGCTTCAGCGAAGACGCCCGACTGCTGGCGAAGTTGCGCGCCTACCTCAACGACCATGCTCTGATCGTCTCCGCGGTGGTCGAGGGCAAGGAAGAAGCCGGCGCCAAATTCCGCGACTGGTTCGACTTCCGCGAGCGCATCGCCGACGTACCCTCGCACCGTGCTCTGGCCATGTTTCGCGGCCGGCAGGAGGACATGTTGCGCCTGGCACTGAAGACGGAACATGAACTGGCCGAGCCGCCACCGGGGTCCGGGCCAAACGCTTCGCCCTGCGTCGCCATGGTCTCCGGACATTTCGGCATCGCCGATCAGGGGCGCGCCGCCGACCGCTGGCTGCTCGAAACAGCCCGCTGGACCTGGCTGGTCAAGCTTTCGCTGCATCTCGAACTGGAGCTGATGAACGCGCTGCGCGAGCGCGCCGAGGAGGAAGCCATCCGCGTCTTCGCCAGAAATCTCCATGACCTGTTGCTGGCCGCACCGGCGGGCCCGCGCGTCACGCTGGGCCTCGATCCCGGCATCCGCACGGGTTGCAAGGTGGCGGTGGTGGATGCGACGGGCAAACTGCTCGACACGGCCACGCTGTATCCGCACGAGCCGCGCCGCGACTGGGAGGGTTCGCTGGCCGCCCTGCGCCACCTGTGCCAGACGCATGGCGTCAACCTGATCGCCATCGGCAACGGCACCGCCAGCCGCGAGACCGACAAGCTGGCCGCCGACCTGATGAAACGCCATCCGGAACTGCGCCTCGAGAAAATCGTCGTCTCCGAGGCCGGCGCTTCCGTCTATTCCGCGTCGGCCCTGGCGGCGGCCGAATTTCCGGCGCTCGACGTTTCCCTGCGCGGTGCCGTCTCGATCGCCCGTCGCCTGCAAGACCCGCTGGCGGAGCTGGTCAAGATCGATCCGAAAAGCATCGGCGTCGGCCAGTACCAGCACGACGTCAATCAGGGCCGACTGGCCAGGTCGCTCGACGCCGTGGTGGAAGACTGCGTGAACTCGGTGGGTGTCGACGTCAATACCGCCAGCGTGCCGCTTCTGACGCGCATCTCCGGCCTGTCCGGCAGCCTCGCCGCCAACATCGTGGCGTTCCGCGACCAGCATGGCGCCTTCAAGTCGCGTCAGCAGCTCAAGGAAGTACCGCGCCTGGGCGACAAGACCTTCGAGCAGGCGGCTGGCTTCCTGCGCATCAACGGCAGCGACAATCCGCTCGATGCCTCGGCCGTACACCCGGAGGCCTACCCGCTGGTGGAACGAATGCTCGCCGACATCCGGAAGGGCGTGAAGGAGGTGGTTGGCGACAGCCGCGCCGTAAAGAGCCTCGACCCGGGCAAATATACCGACGAGAAGTTCGGTCTGCCGACGGTACAGGATATCCTCAAGGAACTGGAAAAGCCCGGCCGCGACCCGCGCCCGGAATTCAAGACCGCGTCGTTCCGGGAAGGCGTCGAGGAACTGAAAGATCTGCAAGCCGGCATGCAACTGGAGGGCGTGGTCACCAATGTCACCAACTTCGGCGCTTTCGTCGACATCGGCGTGCACCAGGACGGCCTGGTCCATGTTTCCGCGCTGGCCAACAAGTTCGTCAAGGACCCGCACTCGGTGGTCAAGGCGGGCGACGTGGTGAAGGTCAAGGTTCTGGAGGTCGACCTGCCGCGCAAGCGGATCGCTCTTACAATGCGGCTCACCGACGAGGCGGCACCGAAGTCGACGGTCCGCGACGGCGGTGCGCCGGGTCGACACCACGCCAAGCCGATGCAGCGCCCCGCGCCGGCGGCCGCCGGCGCCATGGCGGCGGCCTTCGCCAAACTGAACCAAAACTGAACCAACTGAACCTGTGGGTAGCGCATGGTCACCATCTACGGCATCAAGAACTGCGACACCATGAAGAAGGCTTTCGCCTGGTGCGATGA
Organism: Rhodocyclaceae bacterium; assembly: GCA_044220545.1. Lineage (GTDB taxonomy): Bacteria > Pseudomonadota > Gammaproteobacteria > Burkholderiales > Rhodocyclaceae > Fen-999. The sequence goes on from JBGAQX010000030.1 coordinate 29,343, forward strand.
GCGGGGCATCGCCTATACCTTTCACGACTACAAGAAGCAGGGGGTACCGCGCGACCAACTGGTGGCCTGGTGCCGGGCGGTGGGCTGGAAGACGCTGGTCAATACCAAGGGTACGACCTACCGCAAGCTCACCCCGGAGCAACAGGACATTCAGACGCAAAGCAAGGCCGTGGCCCTGATGGTGGAGTTTCCCAGCCTGATCAAGCGGCCGGTCGTACTTACCGGGAGCGGCCAGTTGCTGGTCGGCTTCGATCCGGCAATGTTCGGCAGCTTCGTCAAATAGCTATTCACCATGGACAGCGTGCATCGTTTTCTGTTCGAGCATCTCGATATCCGTGGCGCGCTGATCCGCCTGGGACCGGCCTGGCGCCAGATGCTGGCGGGGCGAGCCTACGCCGAGGTCACCAGCCGCTTGCTCGGCGAACTGACAGCCGTGACGGCAATGATAGGCAACAACCTGAAGACCCCCGGCCGCCTGACCTTTCACCTCCAGGGGCACGGGCCGGTGCGCATGCTGGTGGTGGACTGCGACGAGCAGTTGCGCCTGCGCGGCATGGCCAAGGCGCCGGCGGACCTGGCGTCCGCGCCCGTCTCCACCCTGTTCGGCGACGGCCGTCTGGCGCTGACGCTGGACACCAACACGAGCCGGCAGCCCTATCAGAGCATCGTGCCACTGGTCGGGGAAAGCATCGCCGAAGTCTTCGAGCACTATCTTGCCCAATCCGAACAGGCGCCCGCCCGGCTATGGCTGATGGCCGACGCCGTGCACGCCTGCGGGCTGTTTCTCCAGAAACTGCCGGAAGCCGACCAGCGCGATGCCGATGGCTGGAACCGCATCCAACACTTGGCGGCGACGGTCCGCGCCGCCGAACTGACACTGCCGCCGGAAGCACTGTTGACGCGCCTCTTCCCCGACGAGGACATCCGGCTGTACGAGGCGCGCGCCGTCGGCTACCACTGCCCGCGCAACGAGGAAAAGGTGCTGGAGATGCTTCGCTCCCTGGGCCGCGACGAAATTGAAGCAACACTCGCCGAGCAAGGCGAAATCGTCATCAAGGACGATATCTGCAACCAGGAATATCGCTTTGGCCCCGAGGTGCTGGAACTGCTGTTCGGCGCGGGGTCACGCACGTTGCATTGAGCGTGGAAATCCTCATCAGCGAAGCGGCCGGCGTCCGCTACCTGCATTTCAGTTCCGACTGGGTGCAAGGCGCCATGCGCATCGCCCGCCCCTGGGCACTGGAACTCGACTACACCCGCGAGATGATGGCCGCCCTGCTGCTGCGGCCCGAACCCGACTGGCCACGCCGGGCTCTGCTAATCGGCCTGGGCGCAGCCTCGTTGACCAAGTTCCTGCGCCGGCACCGCCCCGGGGCGCGTCTGACCGTTGTGGAAATCCAGCCGGCGGTGGTGGCGGCGGCGCGGCAGCATTTCAAGCTACCCGACGAGGATGAGCAGCTGCGCATTGTTATCGGCGACGGCGCCGACTTCGTTGCCGCTGCGAAGGGGCGCTTCGACCTGATCATGGTCGACGGTTTCGATGCCAACGCCCGCACCGGTATGCTCGACACCCTGCCCTTCTACGCCAACTGCCAGGCGCGCCTTTCCGACGAAGGCCTGCTGGTCACCAATCTGCTGAGCCGGCGCAAGGACTACCAGAGCAGCGTGGACCGTCTGCGGGCCAGCTTCGGCGGTCGTGCGCTGGCCTTTCCCTCTTGCGACACCGGCAACGCCGTGGCCTTTGCCGCCACCGGTTCACCGGTCGATTTCAGCCTCGCCGAATTGCGCGGCGCGGCGCGAAAACTAAAGAAGGAGACCGGCCTCAACCTGCTGCCGACGCTGGTTCGCCTGGAAGGCTGGCACTCGTGCGCCGGCGGGCGACTGATTCTTTAGCCGGCCAGCGCGCGCTCGACCAGACGCACCCAGTAACGAATGCCAACCGGAATGATGGCGTCGTTGAAGTCGTAGTGCGGGCTGTGCAGCATGCAGCCGCCCTCGCCGGGACCATTGCCCAGCCAGACGTAACAGCCGGGCACGACACTCGACAAGTAGGCGAAATCCTCGGCGCCCATGCTCGGCTTGGCGTGCGTCAGCACCTGCTCGCCACCCGCCACCTGCCGCGCGACCTCGCGGCACAGGAAGGTTGCGTCGGCGTCGTTGATGGTGGGCGGGTAGCCCCGGTGGTAATGCAGTTCCACCGCCACGTCATGCACCCTTTCGATACCCTGGCAGATGCGGCGCATGCCAGCCTCCAGGGAATCCTGCAACTCGGGCCGGAAGGTTCGGACCGTGCCACCGAGCAGCGCCGTCTCCGGCAGTACGTTGTCGGCATGGCCGGCATGAAAGCGGGTGACGCTGACCACCGCGGCTTCCTGGGGATCGACGGCGCGACTCACCAGCGATTGCAGACTCTGCACCAAGGCGGCGCCCGCCAGCACGGTATCGGTGGCCTGATGCGGCATGGCGGCATGGCCGCCACGGCCGGTGATGACGATATCGAAGCGATCGGCGCCGGCCATCACCGGCCCTTCCATGACCGCGAAACTGCCGGCCGGCAGCCCCGGCCAGTTGTGCAGACCGAACACTTGCTCCATCGGGAAGCGCTCGAACAGCCCTTCCTCGACCATCACCCGCCCGCCGCCCTCGTGTTCCTCGGCCGGCTGAAAGATGAAATGTACCGTGCCATCGATGGTGCCCGACCCGGCCCGGCCGGCCAGAATCTCGGCGGCGCCGAGCAGCATGGCCGTGTGGCCATCATGGCCGCAAGCATGCATGCGACCCTCGTGCCGGGAGCGATGGGGAAAGGTGTTCAGTTCGTCGAGTGGCAGGGCATCCATGTCGGCGCGCAGGCCGATCGACGGCCCCTGCCCCGACCCCATCCGCAAGCGGCCGACCACGCCTGTTTTTGCCAGGCCGGTGTGCACCTCGATGCCCAACCTTGCCAACTGTTCGGCAACCATGGCCGAGGTGCGCCGTTCGTCGAACGCGAGTTCCGGATGGGCGTGCAGATCGCGGCGCAGCGCGGCGACGCGATGATGCAGATCGGCGATCGAGTTATCCGGATCCATGGCACCTCTCCTTCGAGCGGAATGGTATCACCCGCCTGGAAGGCCGACCCGGTTGGCCGCGTCAAGCAAGCACGATCCGACCCGATCAGGCCGCCTTGAGCGTCTCCAGCGCACGATGCACGGCACGTTCGAAGATCGGCTCGACCGGCACGATGGTTGCCTCGCGGCGCTCGATCTGCAGAGCCAGCGCGGCTGGCGCGATGGACAAGGCACGCGGCGATTGCGGGTTGGTGAACAGCAGGATGCCCCGCTCCGGACTGACCCAGGAGAGCCGATAACGAAGCGGCCCCGTGTCGCCACCGGCGAACTCGACCCAGTCGCCGCGCTGCAGATCATCCACCCGAAGCTGGGCTTCGCTGTCGTCGTCCTCCGCCAGCGGAACACGGTCGGTATCGACGAGCGAGATGTTCTGCAACTGGGTTCCCTCGGCCTCGACCGACTCGGTAACAATCTCCGCCCTTTCCGCCGTCGGTGTCTGCGGCAATGGGGTCGTCACCACGGGCGCCGAGCCGCGCAGCACGGCGGCATGGATGCTGAACAAGCAGTCGATCAGCATCGCCCGGCGCTCGACCGGAACATGCAGGTGATTCAACCCGTCGTGAATCTGTTTGACCAGGGTCGGCAGCTTGGTGGCGAGCAACTTGCGGCCTTGGCCGTCCGCCTGCGGCCCGACGCTGAAAACCAGGTCGGTGATCATCGCCACCGCCTGCGTCCAGCCCGCCTCGTCACCGCGCAGATAGTGATCGGCCAGCAATGCCCGCCACTCATGCGTCAGCAAATCGGTAACCACGGCGGGAAGAGGCATGGCGAGCCAGCCCGCCAGGGTCTGGTCCGCCGCCACAGCGGCCATTTCGCGCTGCTCGCGCTGGGCCACCAGCGGTGCCGCGCGAACGGCACGAGCATCGGCCTCTGCCTCCTGGCCGGCCAGGAAGTCGTCCAGCTCACCACAGAGAATATCGAACAGACCGGTATCCTGGGCAAACTCCGCTTGCAGTCGCTCGATGATGCCGGCGATGCGGGCATAGAGAGGGTCTTCGTGGTTCATGTCGCGGCCGCAGCGCACGGCGGCGCGCGAAATGCCGTCGAGCAGGCGCCGGGCCGGGTGCGACTTGCTGGAGAAGAAGCCCTTGTCGAGCATCGCCACCTTGAGCACGGGAATCTGCAGGCGCGCCACCAGCGCCTTGATGGGATCCGGCACGGCCGGGTCGTCGAATATGAAGTCGAACAAGGTGGCAACGATGTCCACCGTTATCGCATCGAGATGATTCAGGGTCTGCCCGGTGCTGCTCGCCCGGAAGTCCCGCAACACATTGGAGGAAGGCACCGCCACTGGCAAAGCGGCGCGCTGAAGGACGTCGAGCGACGCCATCGCCTGTTCCATGGCCACCACCATCGAGGCCGACATGACCACACCCGGCCCCGAATCTTGTGCAAGCGCCGCCTCGGCGGCGGGGCCACCGACCATGCGCTGTAGACGGGCGAACACATCGCCGCTGGCCGCCGCGCTTGCACCGGCGGCATCGGCCTTGTCGGCGCGCGACCGAGTGTAACTACGGCGCAGCTTCGGCAACACCCGGCGGCCAACGAGAAATGCGTTCAGGTCATGAATGATCTGGGTCAGCGTGGCCAGTGACCGCTGCTCCAGGCCACGCAGGATCTCCAGCCGCAGCGGAACCGGGAAAGCGGCTTCCTTCAAGGCGGCGTGAAGCGCGCCAACCATCACCGTTTCGAGGGGGAACTCCCCCTCCTCCTGGCCATTCAGAAAAGCCAGCCGGCGACCGGCGGCATACAGGCCTTCTTCGCAAGCGGCCTGAAGAGCCGCAACGAGCCCTTTGGCGGCAATCTCCTCGTCCATATCGACAAAATCGAGCAGTTGCAATTCGTCGCCGTTGGAAATAGCCGCCAAACCCGCTGGCTGCTGTGCACCGGTGACCGAATCATCGAAGGACCGCACCCAGTGGGCGGCAACCAGGCCTTCGATACGCACCGCGCTGTCACGCAGGATGTCCCGGCCACCGTAGAAGAAATTGCGCCGTTCGCGCTCGTCGGCGGCGTCTCCCTTGGCCAGCAGGTCTTCCTGAAGCCCTGCCAGCAGTGCGCGGGTGGTTTCCCGCAGCTTCTGGGCGACCAGAGCGCGGGCCTCTTTCAGCAAGCGCGCACGATCATGATTCCCCAGCGGACCACGGGTACTTTCCGGGAACTTAATCACGTTGTCCAATGACATTGTCACCATCGCCGATCTCCTTGCCACAATGCGCGCGGGGCAAACGGAAGCGCCTGCCCAAACCTGGCTGGCGCGAAGTCACCTGCAAGTACAGCGCGCGCGGCAAATGCGGCAGAAGCTGCAAGCGCGGCAAATGCGGCATCAACACCGCATGGGAACCGACGGGCTGAGCGTCGAATGAGACGGCGTCCACTTACAAAACTCGTACCAAGCATCTTCACTCGTACAAAGCTCAAATCTTTCCGGACGCTGCCTCGGTTAGCCTGGCGGCCCCGCTGTCCTGGGAAACCCTCCAATCACGTCTGGGAAGTTTCCTTTAGACCGGTGACTTTGCGTCCCCACCTTTCGATGGGTTTGCCTTTTTCAGTAAACCGAACAATTGATAGTCTATGTAAACAAAATCAATAACGCAAGGCCGAAGTCATCTCACCCATTTCGTCGCTCGATTGTTCGAGTATGTCCGCCAGCACGCTGTTCGCCTCGACGGGCAACGTCGAGTCTTCCGGCTCCTGCCTTTGCAGAGGCGACAAAATCGGCGTCAGTCGGTTGGCCAGGCATAGCAGGTCACCCAGCGTGCGCGGCGGAAAGACGATTGGCCCGCCCCGCCAGAGCGCCTCGATGGCTGACACCACCTCGGCCGGCACGGCCAGCGCCGTCAGGACCGCCAAACCCACGCTCGTTTCCGCCTCGCTGCTCAGCAGGCTGCCGTCGGCAAACAGATCCGGGTAGGCATCGCTGCGCGAGATGAGATAGAAACCGCTCACCTCGTGCACGATACCGGCAAAGAGGGCTATGTCGGGGCTGCCGATTCGATAGTGGCGGGCCAGGACATGCGCCAGCGCCGCGACATGCACGGTGTGCTCCCACAGCCTGACGCCCAGGGCCTGGTACGCGGGAGACTTGAGGCTGCCGGCCATTTGCCGCATGACCAGCGCCGTGGCCAATGCCCGCACGAACCGTAGGCCCAGACGGGCCACGCCGCTGCGCACATCCGCAACCGAAATGCCGTTTCGGCTGAAAGCCACGGAATTGGCCAGCGCCACCACGCGGGCCGCCAGCAGGGGCTCGGCCTGGATGATCTGGGCCGCCTTGGCGACATGGAGATCGGGATCATCGAGCGCCAACCGAACACGGAAAGCCACATCGGCGTGAGTTGGGAAGCTCACCTCGCCCTGAGCGACTTCCGAGACGATTCTATCCAGGGTACGCATGCGTGGTCCCCTCTCTCACAGCAGGTCCTCGGGGATCGCCAAGGCGCTCGCGCCGCCACCCACCACGACCTGCGCCAAGCCAGACGCCGTAACCAGGGTGTGGGTCGCATAGAACGCGGCGGTGGCAATCTTGGCCGGGTAGAAGGGATCGGCATCACCGCCGGAAATGCGCGCGCGCGCCGCCAGGGCCGCGCGCGTCATCATCCAGCCGCCGGCGACGACGCCCATCAACCGAAGGAAGGGCACGGCGCCGACGGCAACCAGGCGAACGTCGCTGTTGTAACCGGCAACAATGTATTCGGCCGCCGCCTCCAGCGCATCGATGGCAACACCGAACGTGGCGGCGAGCGCCACCAGTTCGCCATCGGCCATCGCGTCGGTCCGCGTCTGGCGCATCGCCGCAATGACCGCTTTCAGTGTCGCGCCGCCTTCGCGGGCGATCTTTCGGCCGATCAGGTCGTTGGCCTGAATGCCGGTCGTGCCTTCGTAAATGGTGGTGATACGGGCATCGCGCATGATTTGCGCGGCGCCCGTCTCCTCGATGAAGCCCATGCCGCCATGGACCTGAACGCCGAGATAGGCCATCTCGTTGCCAGTCTCGGTGAGCCAGCCCTTGACCACCGGAATCATCAGATCGACGAACGCCTGGCTGCGCTGGCGTTCCGCCGGGTCGGGGTGGCGCGCCGCCTTGTCGTGGACGCCGGCAACCATGTACGCCAAACCGCGCATGGCCTCGGCGTGCGACTTCATCGACATCAGCATGCGCCGGATGTCGGGGTGATGAATGATGGCCACCGACGCGGCGGAACCCTCGATGGCGCGGCCCTGGACGCGTTCGCGGGCATAGGCGCGCGCCTTCTGGTAAGCGCGCTCGGCCACGGCCAAACCTTCCAGTCCGACCGAATAGCGGGCCGCGTTCATCATGATGAACATGTACTTGAGGCCTTCGTTGGCCTTGCCGACCAGGTAGCCGGTGGCACCACCGTTGTCGCCAAACGACATGACCGCCGTCGGGCTGGCGTGTATGCCGAGCTTGTGTTCGATCGACACGCAGTAGGCGTCGTTGCGCGCGCCCAGCGTGCCGTCACCATTGACGAGGAACTTGGGCGCCACGAACAGCGATATCCCCTTCACCCCCTCGGGTGCGTCCGGCAATCGTGCCAGCACCAGATGGATGATGTTCTCGGCCATGTCGTGATCGCCATAGGTGATGAAGATCTTCTGGCCGAATATCTTGTAGCTGCCGTCGGGTTGCGGCTCGGCGCGGCTACGGATGGCGGCCAGGTCGGACCCGGCCTGCGGCTCCGTCAGGTTCATCGTGCCGGTCCAGGTACCCGCCACCATCTTGGGCAGGAAGAGCGCCTTCTGCTCGGGCGTGCCGGTCAGTTCCAGCGCCTCGATCGCACCATGGGTCAGCAGAGGACACAGCGAGAACGCATGATTGGCCGACTTCCACATCTCCGCCACGGCGGCGGCGACCAACCGGGGCAGACCCTGGCCGCCATGGTCCGGCGCGCAGTCGAGCGCTCCCCAGCCGCTCTCCGAATACTGCCGGTACGCCTCCTTGAAGCCGGCGGGCATGGTCACGGCCTTATCGGCCCAACGGGCGCCTTCGCGGTCGCCGACACGGTCCAGCGGCGCCAGCACGCCGGAGGCAAACTTGCCGGCCTCGTCGAGTATGGCATCCACCACATCGGGCGTCGCCTCTTCGTAACCGGGCAGCGCCGCTACCTCGTCGAGCCCGGTCAGTTCCGTCAACACGAACCGCATGTCCTTCAACGGGGCAAGGTATTCACTCATGGTTCTTCTCCACTGGCTTGTTGTTCCAAAGGTATCGGCGATCGTCGAAGGTGCCGACCCAATGCGGGAAATAGACCACCATCAACGTGATGGCGGCGCCATTGAGCCAGGCTTCGGCAAAGCCCAGCAGGATGAAATACGGAAAATAGTCGCTGAGTAGCAGTTCCGCCGGATAGACACCGGCCAGCCCGAGCAGCAGGCTGGCCAGCAGACCGGTTGTCACGGTGGTCAGGCCCGCGTTGAAGAAAGCGCCGACAAAGAAATAGACGAAGATGTTGGCCGGCAGAAAGCGTTCCACGAGGCGCAGCACGGCAAACGCCATGAACACCGGGAACACGGCCATCACCAGGGCGTTCAATGCATAAGGAGCCCAGCCGATGCCGTTGCCCGCGCTATTGAAGGTTACCGCCGCCAGCACGATCGACAGGCCGATGATCGCCAACTGCCGACCGAACATCAGTGTTAACGCCGTGGCCCCCAGCAAGTGCAGATTCATGCCCGGCCGCACACCGGCCTTCATGCTCCACATCAGCATCAGCAGAACGATAGCGCCCAGCCAGACATTCAGTTGTGTGGAATCGGCCAGTCGCCGCCAGGATGCGGTGCGGATCGACCACAACCAGACAAGCGCCAAGGGCAGGTAGGCCCCGAAGGTCAATTCGCCGCCGAACAGTCCCTCGGGGAAGTTCATGCTCAGAGCAGCCCGGCCAATTCAGGCACGGCCTGGAACAGGTCGGCGACCAGCCCGTAGTCGGCCACCTGGAAAATCGGCGCATCGGGATCCTTGTTGATCGCCACAATCACCTTCGAATCCTTCATGCCCGCCAGGTGCTGGATCGCGCCCGAGATGCCGACCGCGATGTAGAGCTGCGGCGCGACGATCTTGCCGGTCTGGCCGACCTGGTAGTCGTTGGGCACGAAGCCCGCGTCCACCGCCGCGCGCGACGCCCCGAGCGCGGCGCCCAGCTTGTCGGCCAACGGCTCGAGCAGCGCGTGGTATTGGGCGCCCGACCCCAGGCCACGCCCACCGGAAACGATGATCTTCGCCGCGGCCAGCTCCGGCCGCGCCGACTTGGTAATCTCGCGGCCCACCAGTTGGGTTTGGGCCAGGTCGGGTCCGGCCGCTACCGCCTCCACCGTGCCGCCGCCACCAAGCGGCGCGGCATCGAAGGCCGTGGTCCGCACGGTGATGACCTTCACGGCGTCGGTACTCCTCACGGTCGCCAAGGCGTTGCCAGCGTAGATCGGCCGCACGAAGGTATCGTCCGAGTCGACGGCGACGATCTCGGAAATCTGCGCCACGTCGAGCAGCGCCGCGACGCGCGGCAGCGTGTTCTTGCCGTTGCTGGTGGCCGGCGCCAGGATATGACTGTAGCCGGCGGCACGGGCATGGATCAGCGCCGCCAGATTCTCGGCGGTCTGATCGCCGTAATGCGCGGCGTCGGCCAGCAAGACCTTGCGCACGCCGGCGACTTGCGCGGCGACCTCGGTCACGGCGGCACAGCCGCTGCCCGCCACCAGCACGTGGATTTCGCCACCGAGCTTGCCGGCGGCGGTCACGGTATTGAGGGTCGCGGCCTTCAGGCTCGCGTTGTCGTGTTCGGCAATGACGAGTATGGCCATGGTCAGATCACCTTCGCTTCGTTCTTCAGTTTCGCCACCAGTTCGGCGACGTCGGCCACCCTGACGCCCGCCTGGCGCTTGGCCGGCTCGACCACCTTGAGCGTTGCCAGCCGGGGCGCGACATCCACCCCCAGGTCGGCCGGCTTGACGTTGTCGAGCGGCTTCTTCTTGGCCTTCATGATGTTGGGCAGCGTCGCGTAGCGAGGTTCGTTGAGGCGCAGATCGGTGGTCACCACCGCCGGCAGCTTGATTTCGAGGGTTTCCAGACCGCCATCGACTTCGCGGGTGACGGTGGCGGCCTCGCCGGCAATGACCAGCTTCGAGGCAAAGGTCGCCTGCGGCCAACCCAGCAGCGCCGCCAGCATCTGGCCGGTTTGGTTGGCGTCGTCGTCGATAGCCTGCTTGCCCAGAATGACCACTCGCGGCTGTTCCTTGTCCGCCAGCGCCCTGAGCAGCTTGGCCACCGCCAGCGGCTGAAGGTCAGCGTCGGTCTCGACCAGGATGGCCCGGTCGGCACCCAGGGCCAGCGCCGTGCGCAAGGTCTCCTGGCAGGCGGCGATGCCGCAACTGACCGCCACCACCTCGGTGGCGATGCCGGCTTCCTTGAGCCGTACCGCCTCCTCGATGGCAATTTCGTCGAAAGGGTTCATGGACATCTTGACGTTGGCCAGCTCAACGCCGCTACCGTCGGCCTTGACACGCACCTTGACGTTGTAGTCGACCACTCGTTTGACGGGCACCAGGATCTTCAAGCCTAACCTCCAGAAATGAATTGCCAGTGTAGCGGCAAGATTGCCATACGGTATCGTATGGTGCGTGGTATCCTAACCCAGCCCGAAGATATTTTCAATACCGTACCGTATGGAATCCAAGACCGCGAAGACACCCCGCGCCCTGCCCCTTGACCGTGCCGCCTGGATCAAGGGGGCATTGGCGGTACTTGCCGAGGATGGCCCGGCCGGCCTGCGTGTCGAAGTGCTAGCCAAGAAACTGCATGTCACCAAGGGCAGCTTCTACTGGCACTTCAAGGACCGTCGCGACCTGGTCGACGCGGTCCTTGACGAGTGGAAGGACGGCCGGATCCGCGACATCCGCAAGCAGACCACGGCCCAGCCGGGTGGCGAACTGGCGGCGCTGCGCCATACCATCGATGTCTATTCCGCCAGCCGCAACCGCAAGGGCCTGCCCATCGAGTTGGCGGTCCGCGAATGGGCACGGCGCGATGCCCGTGCCGCCGAGGTGGTCGAGGAAGTCGATGCCGAGCGCCTGGCCTGCGCCGCCCGCCTGTTCCAGGCGCGTGGCCTGTCGGCCGACGAGGCCGCCGCCCGCGGCGTGTTGCTCTACGCCTATGTATTCGGCTTTTCGTTGATGCGCTGCGACCGCTTTGTCACCGACGTGGCCAGCGCCAAGGACTGGATCGCCGCCCGTATCGCCGGCTGACGCGAAACTGGCGTTACCGCCCCCGCCACTCCGGCCTGCGCTTGGCCATGAAGGCATCGATGCCCTCGGCGGCGTCATCGCACATCATGTTGCAGGCCATGGTCTCGGCGGCGAGTTGGTAGGCCGCGTCGAGCCCCATTTCCAGCTGCTGGTAGAAGAGTTGCTTGCCCATGACCACCGCCGCCGCCGACTTGGCGCTGATCGAGTCGGTCAGGCGCCGGACTTCGGCGTCGAGTTGATCGACCGGCACCACGCGATTGACCAGGCCGCGCCGTTGCGCCTCGCCGGCATCGATGAAGTCCCCGGTCAGCAGCATCTCCAGGGCCTGCTTGCGCCCCATGTTGCGCGCCAGCGCAACCGCCGGCGTCGAGCAGAACAGCCCGACATTGATGCCGGAGACGGCAAAACGGGCGACATCCGCAGCCACCGCCAGGTCGCAGCTCGCCACCAGTTGGCAGCCGGCGGCCGTGGCGATGCCATGGACGCGGGCGATCACCGGCTGCGGCAGGCGCGTGATGGTGGTCATCAGCCTGCCGCACTGACGGAACAGGCGGCGCATGTAATCCTTGTCGTGATTGGCGCGCATCTGCTTCAGGTCATGGCCGGCGCAGAAAGCCTTGCCGGCCCCGGCGATCACCACCGCCCGCAGCGAGGCATCGCCCGCTGCGTCATCCAGGGCGTGTTGCAATGCGGCGAGCAATTCCTCGGACAGCGAATTGAACTGGGCCGGTCGGTTGAGCGTCAGGGTCGCGACGCCCGCCTCGACATGACGCAGCAAGAGCGGTTCAGACATGTCCATTACTCCTGACGGCAGCGATCGACCTGGGCCACCCAGGCCGCCATCTCGTCGCCCAGCGCTTTCACGGCGACAACCGCGGCGGCAACGCCACCCTTGGCGTCGGCGGTCGGCGCGGCCGGGCCGAAGGCGAAGTTTCGGCGCGCCAGCACTTCCGGACTGCCC
>JBGAQX010000071.1:0-9035 GCA_044220545.1 Rhodocyclaceae bacterium
TCGGACATCCTGTCGAAGGAAAGGATCAACGTCACCGCCGTGAACACGTTGTCGAAGGGCGGTACGGCGCGCATGGCCTTCACGGTGGAACTGGCCAATGCCGGCCAGTTGCAGCGGGTGCTGAGTCTGGTCGGCGAGGTCGCCGGCGTGGCCAGCGTCAGGCGCGGCTAGTCATGTTGGTCCGCAGCCAAGAGGCGAAGGCGGGTTCATCCATTTCACCGGCGGCGACCGCGAGCATGGCCTGGGTGGCCGAAACCTGGTTGGCGGTCAGGCGGTAGCCGTTCAAGGCGAGGAACAAACCAACGGCAAGGAAGGCTGCTCGCTTGTTGCCATCGACGAAGGGGTGATTCTTCGCCAGTCCGACCCCATAGGCGGCTGCAAGTTCGGCAATATCGGGTAGCCCGTAGGCGGCCAGGTTGAGCGGACGAGCCAGCGCCGACTCGAGCAGCCCTTCATCTCGCAGCCCTGCCAGCCCCCCGTGCACGGCGAGGCTTTCGCCGTGCAGGAGCAGCAGAGCTTGCTTGTCGATCCAGCGGGCAACGGTGCTCACTTGGCCAGCGCGTGAAAGGTGTCGCGATACTCCCGCATGAAGTCGCGGCCAAGTTCGATCTGCTCGGCAACGTCGGGGTTATAGGGCGCCATCTGGTAGCCATCCGGCGATTCGGTGAGGAAGACCGCATCCCCTTTTTCCAGCTTCATACGAGCGATGGCCTCCTTGGGCAGGATGACGCCGAGCGAATTTCCGATCTGGGTAAGCTTGAGAGTGAAATGCATGGCTGGCCCCGGTGAAAGGTTATAACGGTTGTTATATTAAGGATTGCCAAGCCGGAACTCAAGTGGACCGTCAGTCCTCATCGGCCATCAAGGCCAGCAGGGCCTCCTGGGCGCAGGCGCGGACGCGGCGAGTCTGGCTGACGCCGTACTTTCCGGAGCTGTCCATCTCCCATGACTGGCAGTTGTCGTGCAGGTACAGGCGCAGGCCTTCCTTGATGACGCGGCGCTTCAGCTTCGGATCGAGCACCGGGAACACGACTTCGATGCGGCGGAAGAAGTTGCGCTCCATCCAGTCGGCGCTGCCGAGATAGACCTTCTCTTCGCCGTCGGCGTGGAAATAGAAGATGCGATGGTGTTCGAGAAAGCGGCCGATCACCGAGCGGACTCGAATGTGCTCGGAAAGCCCCTTGACACCGGGCCGGATGGCGCAGACACCCCGCACGATGAGGTCGATCTGCACGCCTGCCTGTGAGGCCTCGTACATCGCCTCGATGATTTCCGGTTCCAGCAGCGAGTTCATCTTGGCGATGATCTGGGCCTTGCGGCCGGCCCTGGCCGCCTCGGTTTCGGCGCGCACGGCGGCGAGCATGTTGTCGTGCAGGGTGAAGGGCGCCTGCCAGAGGTGCTTGAGCGCGCTGGCCTTGCCGAGGCCGGTGAGTTGCTTGAAGACCTCGTTGACGTCGGCGGCGATCTCCTCGTTGCAGGTGAGCAGGCCGAAGTCGGTATAGAAGCGCGTGGTGCGCGGGTGGTAGTTGCCGGTGCCGAGATGCACGTAGCGGCGGTACCGGCCATCTTCGCGGCGCAGCACCATCAGCATCTTGGCGTGGGTCTTGTAGCCAAAGACGCCATAGACGACATGGGCGCCGACTTCTTCCAGCCGGGCGGCGATGTTGAGATTGGCCTCCTCGTCAAAGCGGGCCATCAGCTCCACCACCACCGTGACTTCCTTGCCCTTCTGGGCGGCGCGCAACAGGTGTTGCAGCAGCACCGAGTCGGTGCCGGTGCGATAGACGGTCATGCGGATCGCCACCACCTGCGGATCGTCGGCGGCCTGCTCCAGCAACTGGATGACAGGCGCGAACGACTGGAAGGGATGGTGCAGCAACACGTCCTCCTTGCGCAGCACGTCGAAGATCTGGGGCCGTTTGGACAGTGCCTTGGGCAGGCCGGGCTGGAAAGGCGGGTACTTGAGGTCGGGTCGTTCCACGCGGTCCGGAACCGACATCAGTCGGACCAGGTTCACGATGCCGGGCGCCCGGTACAGGTCGGCCGGATCCAGGCCAAACTGTTGGAGCAGGAATTCGGCCATTGTCTCGGAGCAGTTGTCAGCCACTTCCAGGCGCACGGCGTCGCCGAAATGGCGCTGCGGCAGCTCGCCTTGCAGGGCGGTGCGCAGGTTTTTCACTTCCTCGTCGTCCACCCACAGGTCGGAGTTGCGGGTGACGCGAAACTGGTAGCAGCCGAGTACGTCCATGCCGGCGAACAGTTCGCCGACGTGGCGATGCAGGATCGACGACAGGAAGACGAAGCCGTGCTCGACGCCGGTGAGCTCCCGGGGCAACTGGATGACGCGCGGCAACGCGCGTGGCGCCTGGACGATGGCGGCGCCGCCAGCGCGACCGAAGGCGTCCTTGCCTTCCAGTTCGACGGCGAAGTTCAAGCTCTTGTTGAGCACTCTCGGGAAGGGATGGACGGGGTCGAGGCCGATCGGGGTCAGTACCGGCATCACTTCGCGGAAGAAGAAGTCGCGGATCCACTCGCTCTGCTCGGGCGTCCAGGTGCTGCGCTTGTAGAAGTGGATGTCCTCGGCGGCCAGCGCCGGCAGTATCACGCCATTGAGCAAGGCATATTGCTCGGCGATCAGAGTGTGGGCCTCGAGGGTGACGCGGCGGAACACCTCGTGGGGCGACAGGCCATCGACGCCGGTGGCGTGGCCGCCCAGTTTGATCTGTTCCTTGAGGCCGGCGACGCGAATCTCGAAGAACTCGTCCAGGTTGGACGAGACGATGCAGAGGAAGCGTACCCGCTCCAGCAGGGGCACCCGGGCGTCGGCGGCCTGGGCCAGGACGCGGCGGTTGAAGGCGAGCAGCGACAACTCGCGGTTGATGTAGTGTTCCGGTGGGTGGCGGTGGGCGGAAAATGCGCTGTTCATGGTGGTCGGGCGGTAGTGGAGCGGGTGGCGCCATACTATGACACTTCCGTTACCGTGGCGTTACCAAGCCGAACTGGACTTGCCCGGGCGCCTTGGTGCGCCACGGCCCGATGCTAGAATCCGCCGGTCTTCGAACCGGGGTTTGCCGTCGTGGCTCACGAGTTGATCGCCGCAGTCGATTTGGGCTCCAACAGTTTCCGTCTCCAGGTGGGGCGGGTGGTCGGCAACCAGATCTATCCCCAGGATTCACTCAAGGAGGCGGTGCGGCTGGCCGCCGGCCTGACGGTGGAACGAACCCTCGATGGTCCCTCGCAATTGCGTGCTTTGGCGGCGCTGGCGCGCTTCGGCGAGCGTTTGCGAGGTTTTCCGACCGACGCCGTGCGGGTCGTTGCCACCAATACCCTGCGGGTGGCCAAGAATGCGCCACAGTTTCTGCCCGAGGCGGAAGCGGCGCTGGGCTTCCCGATCGAGGTGATCGCCGGGCGTGAGGAAGCGCGCCTGATCTACCTGGGTGTGGCCCACAGCCTGGCCAATCCGCGGACCCAGCAACTGGTCGTGGACATTGGTGGCGGCTCCACCGAGTTGATTGTCGGGCGCCACTTCAAGCCGTTGCAACTGGAATCGCTCTACATGGGCTGCGTCAGCTACAGCCTGCGCTACTTTCCGGGCGGCCGGATCGACAAGAAAGGCATGAAGGATGCCGAGCTGGCGGCGCGCAAGGAGCTGCAAGCCATTGTCCATGCCTACCGGGCGACCGGCTGGGAGGAGGCGGTCGGTTCTTCCGGCACCGCCAAGGCCCTGGTCGATCTCCTGGAACTGAACGGTTTGTCCGACGGGGGCATCACCGGTGACGGGCTCGACAAATTGCGGGCCCTGCTGGTGCGGGCCGGCGATGTCGGTCGTCTGAACCTCCAGGGCTTGCGCGCCGACCGGATACCGGTGCTGCCCGGCGGCGTGGCGATCATGTCGGCGGTGTTCAAGGAGTTCGGCATCGAACGCATGGTGTTCTCGGAAGGCGCGTTGCGGCTCGGCGTGCTCTACGACCTGCTTGGCCGCTATCACCACGACGACCTGCGCGAGGCGACCGTCGGCCATTTCATGCGGCGTTACGAGGTGGACCCGCGGCAGGCGGAACGCGTCGGCCGGACGGCGTTCGTCCTGCTCGGGCAACTGATGCCGGAGGTGGCCGCCGACCCCGACCATGCCGATGCCCAAACCCTGGTCTGGGCCGCGCGCCTGCACGAGATTGGCGTGTCCCTGGCGCACTCCAGCTACCACAAGCACAGCGCCTACATTCTCGGCAATGCCGACATGCCCGGCTTTTCGCGCCGCGACCAGGCGCGTCTGGCGCGCCTGGTGCTTGCCCATCGGGGCAAGCTGGAACGGGTATTGCCGGCGATGGTCGAGGTACGCGACTGGCTGCTCATCTTTGCCTTGCGCATCGCCGCGTTGCTGCATCGCGCCCGCGACGACAGCGGCCAACTGCCTGTCCACGCTTCCTTGCTGCCGCGCGGGTTTCAACTTCAGATCGACGCCGGCTGGCTGAACGAGTCGCCCCTGACCGCCTCGACGCTGCAAGAGGAAGTGCGCCAGTGGTCTGGCATCGGCATCGAGCTGCAGGTCAAGAGCCAGCGCAAACAGGCCGCGCGGTGATCGACTTCCGGTCGCAAGCCTCATGGCCATGAACGACGCGCGCATCGAAGTGTCGACGCGCCCCGGCGGCGGCCCGGCGGTCACGCTGTCGGGTCGCTGGACCTTGACCGCCATCGGTTCCCGGAACAAGGAGATGGTCGGGCGCTTGAACGCGGTCGGCGCGCCGGCCGCCTGGGATTGCCGGCCGATCGAGCAGCTCGACAGCGCCGGCGCGGTACTGCTCTGGCGAACCTGGGGCAGACGACTGCCCGCCGACCTCCAGATCAGTCCGGAACAGTTGCGGATCTTCGACCGTATAGCCGCCGCCGACCGCCAGGAGCCGCCGAGCGCGGCACCGTCATCGATCTTCGACTGGTTGCTGAATATCGGCAAGCACATGATCGGCTTTGGCGCCCATCTGCTCGATTTCCTGGCGCTGGTCGGGCAGGTGATGCTCGATCTGGCGCGGGTGGTCCGCCATCCTGGCGAACTGCCCGGCCGGGAGATTTCCGCCAACCTGTACAAGAGCGGCGTGCGCGCCATGCCGGTTTCGGCGCTGGTCGGTTTCCTGATCGGCATCGTGCTTTCCTATCTCTCGGCCCTCCAGTTGCGCCAGTTCGGTGCGGATGTCTTCATTGTCGATATCCTCGGCATGGGCATCATCCGTGAACTGGGGCCGGTGCTGGCCGCCGTGCTGGTTGCCGGGCGCTCCGGTTCGGCGATGACCGCGCAACTGGGTGTGATGCGCGTCACCGAAGAGATCGACGCCCTGGCGACCATGGGTGTGCCGCGCAGCTTGCGGCTGATCTTGCCCAAGGTGGTGGCCATGGCCGTGGCCATGCCACTACTGGTGCTCTGGATCAGCGTCATCGCCCTGGCCGGGGGCATGGTGGCGGCGCAGATCCAGCTCGATATCGGCTACCAGGTCTTCTTCGATCAGTTGCCGAAGGCGGTGCCGGTGGCCAACCTGTGGATCGGCCTGACCAAGGGCCTGTTCTTCGGTGTCTTCATCGCCCTGGTGGCCTGCCATTTCGGGCTGCGCGTGCAGCCCAACACCGAGAGCCTGTCGGCCAATACCACGGCCTCGGTGGTGAGTTCGATCACGGTGGTGATCCTGGTCGATGCCGTGTTCGCCATCGTCACCCGTTCCATCGGGGTGCCGTGATGGCGACGCCATCGACCGCGCCGGTCATCGAGGTTCGCGACCTGTCGACCCGCTTCGGGGAAGTCTGGGTGCATCGCGGTCTCGAGCTCAACGTCGCCGCGGGGGAGATGGTGTCCCTGGTCGGCGGCTCCGGCAGCGGCAAGACGACGCTCCTGCGCCAGTTGCTGGGCCTGTTGCTGCCCACCCAGGGAGATATCCGCGTGTTCGGCGAGCCGCTGTTCGGCGGTGGCCTGGATAGGGAGCGGTCGTTGCGGCGCCGTTTCGGCGTGCTGTTCCAGCAGGGCGCGCTGTTTTCGGCCTTCACCGTCTTCGACAATGTTGCCTTCCAGTTGCGCGAGCTGAAGCGCTTCGACGAGGCGACCATTCGCGACCTGGTGATGCTCAAGCTGGACATGGTGGAACTGCTGCCACGCCAGGCCCGGCTGATGCCGGCGGAGCTGTCCGGTGGCATGATCAAGCGCGTGGCGCTGGCGCGCGCCCTGGCGCTCGACCCCGAGCTGCTGCTGCTCGACGAGCCGACGGCCGGCCTCGACCCGGATCGCGCCGACAGTTTCGTCCGCCTGATCAGCTCGCTGGGTCGGGAGCTTGGTCTGACCGTGGTGCTGGTCACCCACGATCTCGATACGCTGGCCGCCCTGTCGACCCGCGTCGCGGTTCTGGCCGAGCAGCGCATCCTCGCTTGCGGTCCGATCGCCGACGTGATTCGCATCGATCATCCCTTCATCCAGAATTTCTTCCTGTCCGAGCGGAGCATCCGTGTGCTCCAGAACCTCGGCCTCCGGTAAAGTTCCCCCATGGAAAATCGCGCCTACGCCCTTGCCGCCGGTCTCTTTACACTGTTACTCGGCCTGGCCGCCGCCGGCTTGATCTGGTGGCTGGGCCAGAACAAGCAGGATGTCGCCTACTACATCCTCGAAGGCCGCGACAACGTGACCGGGTTGAATGCCCAGGCGGCGGTACGGTATCGCGGCATCCGCGCCGGGCGGGTGGAAAACATCGACATCGATGCCAAGGACCGCCGCCTCATCCTGGTCCGCATCAGCCTGGACGCGCGCTATCCCTTGACCGCCGGAACGGTGGCCAAGCTCAATACCCAGGGTGTCACCGGCCTGGCGTACATACAGTTGGAGGACGACGGCAACGATACGCGGCCGCTGGTCGGCAAGGGCGGCGAAACGCCGCGCATCGCCCTCAGCCCGACCCTGCTCGATACCCTGGGCGCGCAGGCGGGCGATGTCGTCGAACAGGTCAACCTGCTGGCCGTGCGCCTGACGAAGCTCCTCGACGAGAAGAATCTGCGCAACTTCTCGCGCGGCCTGGAAAATCTGGCCGCCGCGTCGGACAGCCTCAACAACAATCTCAACAACCTGCCGCCGGTGATCGCCGCCTTGCAGCGTACCTTCTCCGATGCCAACGTAAGCAAGCTGTCGTCGGCGCTGACCAGCCTCGACAAGACGGCGGGTGAAGCCGCGCCGCTGGCGCAGGACATCCGTGCCACGATGCGTACCGTGCAATCCCTGACCAGCCGCCTCGACAAGCTGGCCGGCGACGCCGGTGGCGAGCTGACCAATGCCACGCTGCCGCGCGCCAATGCGCTGGTACAGGAACTGGCCACCAGCTCGCGGCAGTTGTCCCGGCTGATCGAGACCATCGACCGCGAGCCGCAAGCACTGGTGTTCGGCCGCGCCGCGCCGGCGCCGGGGCCCGGCGAAGCCGGTTTCGTCGCTCCCGGAAAGTGAAAGGACACAGATGCGCTCGCCATTGATGATTCTCACCTGTCTTGTTCTGCTGACCGGCTGCGTGGGCAACTCGGCGCGCCCGGTGGAACCGGCCCGGTTCGACCTGGGCCCCACCGCCATCGACAGCTCGCCGCCCGGCATCGCGTCCGTCGAAGTCGGTGCGCCGTCCTGGCTGGCCGGTTCCACCATGCAGTACCGGCTCAGCTATGCCGACCCGGCGCGGCGCTTCGACTATGCCGATAGCCGCTGGGCGGCGCCACCCGCCGAGCTGCTTGGCCAGAACCTGGAACGCCGCTTGACCGGCCCGGCCGCCGGCCGCTGCCGGCTGCGCATCGAGCTCGATGAACTGGTCCAGGATTTCGCCGCGCCGAACGCCAGCCGGGTTGTACTGGTCGGTCGCGCGGTGCTGCTGGGCAGTCCGGAAGTGCTGGCGCGCCGAAACTTCGCCTTCGGCCCGGCCGCGCCGACCGCCGACGCCAAGGGCGGCGTTGCCGCCGCGGTTGTCGCCGTGAAAGCGCTGGGCGACGAGATGGCGGCCTGGGTGGCCCAGGTCGATCGCTGCCGTCAGGAGTAGTGGACATGTCTGAACCGCTATTGCTGCGTCATGTCGAGGCGGGCGTCGTGACCCTGACGCTCAACCGGCCGGCCCAGTTCAATTCGCTGTCTGAAGAGTTGCTCGCCGCATTGCAGGACGCCTTGGACGACATCGCCGGTGATACCTCGCCGCGGGCGGTGGTGATCGCCGGGGCCGGCAAGGCATTCTGCGCCGGCCATGACCTGAAGCAGATGCGCGCCAATCACGACAAGGATTACATGCGCCGCCTGTTCCGCCAGTGCGGCAAGCTGATGACCACCATTACGCATCTGCCGCAGCCGGTGATCGCCCGCGTCCATGGCATCGCCACGGCCGCCGGCTGCCAACTGGTGGCGAGCTGCGACCTGGCGGTGGCGGCGGATGTCGCCCGTTTTGCCGTCTCCGGCATCAATGTCGGGTTGTTCTGCTCGACGCCGGCGGTGGCGCTGGCGCGCAACATGGGGCGCAAACAGGCGCTGGAAATGCTGCTGACCGGCGACTTCATCGATGCCGGCGAGGCGCAACGGCGCGGCCTGGTCAATCGCGTGGTGCCGGTCGATCAACTCGATGCCGAAGTCCGCCGCCTGACCGACTCGATCAGCGGCAAGTCGGCGGCGGCGGTGGCCATGGGCAAGCAACTCTTCTACCAGCAATTGGAAATGGGGCTCGACGCGGCCTACCAGCTCGCCGCCGAGACCATGGCCTGCAACATGATGTGCGATGACGCCGCCGAGGGCATCGACGCCTTCATGGCCAAGCGCAGGCCGGAGTGGCGGGGGCGGTAAGGGCAGGTTCGCGTCAGCCGGCGATACGGGCGGCGATCCAGTCCTTGGCGCCGGCCACGTCGGTGACAAAACGGTCGCAGCGCATCAACGAAAAGCCGAACACATAGGCGTAGAGCAACACGCCGCGGGCGGCGGCCTCGTCGGCCGACAGGCCACGCGCCTGGAACAGGCGGGCGGCGCAGGCCAGGCGCTCGGCATCGACTTCCTCGACCAC
>JBGAQX010000031.1:0-39315 GCA_044220545.1 Rhodocyclaceae bacterium
GCGGGTCGATATCGGTCAGATGCGCGCAGCCGGTGAGCGCCATGGTCATTTCCAGTTCGTCGCGCAGCAGGCGGATGACATGGGCGACGCCGACGGCGCCCTTGGCGGCAAGACCCCACAGGCAGGGTCGGCCGAGCAATACGGCCGTCGCGCCGTGCGCCAGGGCGACGAAGACATCGCGACCGGTGCGAATGCCGCTGTCGAACAGGACCGGCACGCGGCCGTCGATGCGTTCGACGATCCGCCGCAAGGCATCAAGGCTGGCGGGCGCGCCGTCCAGCACGCGGCCACCGTGGTTCGAGACGACGACGCCATCGCAGCCGGTTGCCATGGCTTGCTCCGCATCGTCCGGATGCAGCAGGCCCTTGACCAGCAGCGGCAGGTCGGTCTGCCGGCGCAGCCAGGCGAGGTCGTCCCAGTTGGGCGCCCGCGCCATCCAGCCGTCGAAAACCACGCCGCGGCCAGTTGGCGGCAGGTCGGGCGGCACGGCAGACTCCAGGTTGACGGCGGCGACATTGCCCGGCAATTGCAGCGTGGCCAGCTTGATCGGCGCATCGACGGTCAGCATGACGGCGGAACAGCCGGCGGCGATCGCCTTGCGCAGCAGGCGCAGCGTTCGTTGCCGATCGCCCTGCCAGTAGAGCTGGAACCAGGGGCGCCATGCGTCGTCGCCCCGGCCGGCGCCGGCGATGGTCTCGAACGGTTGGCTGGCCAGGCTGCTGATCACCATCTGGCCGCCCTGCGCGGCGGCGGCCATGGCGCTGGCCGCTTCGCCGTCGGCGTGAAAGAGCCGCTGGTACGCCACCGGGGCGAGCAGGATGGGATGGTCGAGCGGCTGGCCGAACAGCGTCAGCCGCGTATGACCGCCGCGCACATCGCGCAGCGGGCGCGGCATCAGGCGCACCGCCGCCAGGGCGCGCTCGTTGCCATCGCTGTCGCCATCCGCCAGATAGCGCCAGATCGCCGGGTCCAGCCGCGCCCGCGCCAGCGGCAGGTAGTCGGCGACGCGCTCGATGCCCGCGTTGGTCGCGGCCATCAGTTTTCCGCCCAGCGCCGCAGGAGGTTGTGATAGGTGCCGGTGAGCCGAACCACCGGGTCGGTCTCGCCGACCTCGCGGCGCAGCTTCAGCAACGCCATGTCCATGTCGTAGAGCAGGCGGCGCTGGCCGGCGTCGCGCACCATGCTCTGCATGAACATGAAGCAGGCGACGCGCTCGCCGCGCGTCACCGGCGTGACCGCGTGGATGGAGGACGAGGGATAGACGACCAGGCTGCCGGCCTTGAGCTTGACGCCATGGCTGCCGAAGGTGTCCTCGATGGTCAGCACGCCGCCGTCGTAGTCGTCCGGATCGGAAAGGAACAGCGTCGCCGAAACATCGGCGCGCACGTAGGTGCCGGGCCGGTCCGGCACCAGGCGCATGGCGTTGTCGGTGTGAAAGCCGTAGGTGTTGCTGGCCCCGGCGTAGCGGTTGAAGAAGGGAGGCAGGATCTTGAGCGGCAGCGCGGCGGCGAAGAAGATCGGGTCGCGGTTCAGCGCGTCCAGCACCATCCGGCGCAGGGCCGGCAGGTGCGCGGCTTCCTCGGGCAACTGCTGGTTGTTCTTGGCTTGCGCCGCCTGCGGGCCGGCGGTGATGAGGCCGCTATCCCAACGGGAGCGCGCCAGCAGGTCGCGGGCGGCGGACAGCTCCTCGGCCGTCAATAGGTTGTCGATGGTGACGAGCATGGCCGCCTTCCTTGCTATCAGTACTTGAATTCGGCGGTGAGGATCGCCGCCCGCCGGGTGCCCGGCACCGTGAATCCGCCGTTGTCGTACACCGAGTCGTAGTAGAGCTTGTCGAACAGGTTCTTCACGTTGAGGCGCAAGGTCCATTTCGCCTGTTCGTAGGAGACCATGGCATCCCAGCGCGTGTAGGCCGGCGCGGTGTTCGGGTGATAGGCGCCGTCGAGCGTCGGCACCGCCCCGGCGCCGCTGGGATTGACCGCCTGCCGGTCTCCCTTGGCTTCCACGCCGCCGCCGACTTTCCAGCGGCTGGCGACCCGGTAGGTCGACCACAGGTTGAAGGTGTAGCGCGGCGTGTTGCGGGCGCGCTTGCCGGCATACTCCGGGTTGGCCGAGGTGAGCACGCCGGTCGTGGCATTGATGTTTTCCGCCACCTGCAGGATCTTCGCGTCCATCAGCGCCAGCCCCGAGAACACTTCCCAGCGTTCGCCGACGCGTCCCGCCGCTTCGAGCTCCAGCCCCTTGGTGCGGCGCTTTTTGGTCAGGATGGCGGCGGTCGATTCGAGGTCGGCGTTGCGCTCCCAGTCCTTGGTCGCCTGGTACAACGCGGCGCGCAGGGCGAGGTCGCCGTCGAGCAGCAGCCACTTGGCCCCCAGTTCGACGACGTTGCTGCGTTCCGCCGGCTGCGGCGCGACGGTCAATTGGTAGAGATCCGCCGTCGGGCTGAACGAATCGCTCCAGCCCAGGTAGTAGTGGGTGTCCTCGGCCGGGTGGAAGGACAGGGCGCTGCGCACGCTGTTCTCGCCGTATTTCAGCTTCGGCGAGGTGGCGCTGCTGTAGGTGGCGTCCATCTGGTCGCGCCGCAATCCCAGCGTCGCCTTCCATTTCGGCACGAACTCGACGGTGTCCTGGGCGTACAGCGCATAGGAGTCGCCGGTGAACTTGTTGGCGTTGCCCGTGCTGGCCTCCTGATAGGGCCGGTAGTCGGGGGCGGCGGTGGTGCCGAAGTTCTGCAGACCCTTGCGGTAGCTGTCTTCCTTGAGGTATTCGACGCCGGCGATCACTTCGTGCTTCATGCCCAGCGCGCGAAACCGGGTGTTGTAGTCGGATTGCAGGGTGACGGTTTCGTAGTCGGCGGTGCGCGTCTGGTTGCCGCCGATGCCGCCCTGGGCGTTGGGCAGCGTGGTCAGGTTGGGGGCCTTCGCCCAGTAGCTGCGCTCGTAGTCGGCGATGCGCAGTTGCGTGCGCAACTGGCTGTCGGCCGAGAAGCGGTATTCATTGACGAAGGTGGTCAGCCGGGTGTCGCTCTTGTCGAAGTTGCGGTCGTTGCCCCAGAAGGTCTCGGTCGGCAGCCGGCTGCTCGGCGCCCGCGTCGCGGTGTCGAAGGAAATGCCGTAGTCGGGGTTGTCGTTGGTCTTCAGCCAGGCATGGTTGATCCAGAACTGGTTGTTGGTGCGCAGATTGAGGCCGAGACTGAAGGCGAGCCCCTGACGGTGCAGCTCCGCTTCGGTACCGGTGGTCGGGTTGGCGCGCCAACTGCCTTCGTCGCGCCGCATGGCGTTGATGCGCAGGGCCGTGTTCTCGTTGATCGGCTTGTTCACGTCGGCGGTCAGCTCCCGGTAGCCATCGGTGCCGACGCTGCCGGTGAGCTTGTACTGCTCGAAGCGCAAGGGCGTCTTGCTCACCTGGTTGATCACGCCGCCGGCCTGGCCGCGCCCGAACAGCATGGCGCCGGCGCCGCGCAGCACATCGATCTGTTCCAGGTTGAAGGTTTCCCGGTTGTACTGCGCCGTATCGCGGATACCGTCCAGATACATGTCGCCGAAGGTGTAGAAGCCGCGCAGGTTCATGTTGTCGCCCGAGCGGCCGCCCTCGGCGGCGTTGAACGACAGGCCGGAAACATTGCGCAGCGCCTCGCGCAGGGAGCCGACCTGCTGCTCCTCCATGAGCGTATTGGTGATGGTGGTCACCGCCTGCGGCACGTCGTGCGGGTCCTGCAGCACCTTGCCGACGCGGGTCGCGGTGGCGCGCAGGCCGTCGGGTTTGTCGGCGTCGGCCTGAACGCGGACGACAGGCAGTTCCCTGGCCGCTTCCTGCGCGCTGGCCGAACCGGCCAGCGGCGCCATGCCCGCCAGCATCATGGCGCCGAGCGGCAGCAGGCCGGGCAGGGGCTTGGCGTTGGCCTGGCCCGGTAGCGTAACGGCGGCGGCTGCGCCGCGCGGGTTGGATCGTTTCTTGTGGTGGGACATCGTCAGTCACTCCTTGAGGGTTGGAACATCAGGGGCTGGTCGCCGCCCGGCGTTGAAGCAAGCGTCACCAGGCCGCGCGCGAAACTGCCGATCCCCGGTGACTGGACGAAAACGCAGGGCTTGCCGAGCTTCTTGCAGGCCTCCTTCAGCCGGTAGTAGGCGGCGTGGGACACGCAGCCCGCCTGGCAGACCACGGCGTCGGCGCCGCCGACCGCCGCGTCGATGCGGTGCAGGCTCTCCTCCTGTCCGCCGTCATGGTGGAGAAAGCGACCGCCCTGGGTCTCCACGAGGCGGCGATAGCCCTCGACGAGGTTGGCCCGTCCGCCGATGCAGAGCACGCAGCGCCCCGCCAGCCGGACATCGGCCGGGCAGGTCTTGCCGCAGCCGGTGGTGCCCGAGATGCCGCCGCAGCCACCCTGCTCGCCGATGCCGAGGGCCATTTCCAGCGCGGCGTCGGTGGCGGTCAGCTCAGTGCGCGTGTCGGCCAGGGCCAGTTCCAGTTCGCCCGCCCGGCGGGCATTGGCGGCGTTGCGCTCCTCCAGGGTTTCAATCCGCCGGCCCATGGTTTCGGCACGCTTGAACAGGGTTTCGTAGTCCCCCGCCTGGCGTCGGGCCTCGGCAAGTTCCAGCTCGCGCCGCGCCAGCAGGGCCGCCCGTTGTTCGGCGTCGGCGAGCTGGCGGCGCAGCCCGGCGATGAGCCCATCCTTCTGCCGTTTCGCTTCGGCCAGGCCCTGGCGCAGCGCCTCGGCCTCCTTGCCCAGAGCGGCGTTGTCCTGCTTCAGGCGTTCGAGCTGGCGCAAGTCGGCGCGGGCCGCGGCACCCACCTGGTGCGAAAGCATGTGGATGTCGCCATGGATCGACTTGCCGCCGTCCTCGGTGATGTCCGCATGGCTCCACGCGGCCCACAGCGCGCCGGCGATGTCGTTGCCAACGGTGCGCGCCTCTTGCCATGCCGCCAGCACGGCCGCTTCGCCCTTGATCCGGGCGAAACGCGTCAGGGCCGCCGCGTAGCGCTTGTCGAGGTACTTCTGCACGGCCTCGGTCAGCCCGTTGCGGCTGTCGCAGTTGCCGACCACCGTGGTGTGCAGCGTGTAGTCGGACATTTCGCGCTCGTCGAAACCGGCGCGGGCGGCGATCTTTCTCATCTCGACCACCGGCAGACAGGTGCCGACCAGCGGGCAGTGCCAGCGCGTCGGCAGTTCCCAGACCCTTGCGCGGCGCCGGGGTTTGTCGGCCGGACGATCCGGCGCCGGTGCTTCGTTGAAAGCGACATTGAGTAGTTGGGCGATGGTGCTCATGGCCGCTGCTCTCCCTGGTTCGCTGGCAGAACGGTATAGGTGGCATGGCAGGCGACGCACTTGCCCATCAGCTCGGCCAGTTGCCGCAGCGTGTGGTCGCGGTCGCCCAGGCCCTCGGCATCGAGGGCGATGGCGTCCATGCCTTCGTGCACGCCGAAGCCCAGACGCTTGAATTCGACCGGCAGTTTGCCGATCAGCGGCCCGCGGATCTCCAGCGGAATGCTCTGTACATCGGCCATGCCGACCTTGCGCGCCGCCACCGCCACGCGCGCCATGTCGCCCGCCACGGCGGCGTCGACGATCTCCCGCGTGGCCATCAGCAGATGGCGCATTTCGTTCAGGACGAAGTCGCGCTCGGTATTGGTCAGGAGCAGCCGGGCACGGCCGTCGCTCGACGGCGCGTCTGCGGTGCGGCCGAGGATGCCGAAGAACGCCAGTGTTCCGGCGAGCGCCAGACTGAGCAGAACGATCAGCAGCAATTGCCAGCGGGTCTCGAAGAATCGCAACATCTAGAATTTTCCTTGCCAGGCGAGGACCAGGCCGCGGCCCGGCGCTTGGATCTCCTGGCCGGATACGCCCTCGGCCAGATGCTCGTGATAGGCCTTGTCGGCCAGGTTCTTCAAGGCGACGCGGATCGACTGCCGTTTGGCGTATTGCCAGGTGGCGCCGAGGTCGAACGTGGCGAAGCCGGGCGTCGCGTTCTCGGTGCCGCGCGCGAAGGCCGTTGCCACGCGGTCCTGCTTGCGCACCAGACGCAGTGTCGCGTCCGCCGTCCAGCCGGCGGCCACCGTGCCTTGCCAGCCGAGGGAAAGCTCGTCGGCCGGCATCTGGAACAGGGGCTCGTTCAGATCCTTGTTCTCGCCGCGCAGCCGCGAGTAACCGAGGTTGAGCCATTGGCTCCGCGCGAACCGCCAGCGCGCGCTCGCCTCGACCCCCTCGATCATGGCTTCGCCCAGGTTCACGGTCTGCTTGACCGGCAGGCCGCCGACGAAAGCGCCGGTCGGCCGACCGGCGATGTAGTCGTCGATGCGGTTGCGATAGGCGGAGACCGTGTAATTCAGGCTGTCGTGCGCGCCCTTGACGCCGACTTCGAGCTGGGTCGCGGTCTCGGGTTTGATGCGCGGGTTGCCGATGTAGTGGTAGCCGTCGCCGCGTGGCGAGGCCTCGTAGCGTTCGCGCATTTCGCCGGCGCGGAAGGCTCGCGACAGATTGACGAAGGGCCGCAACAACGGCGCGGTCTCGTAGATCAGCCCGAGGCTCCCCGAGGTGGCGCTGTCATCCCGGTCGAGATCGTCGGTCACGGCGCCGTTGTTCATGGCGTCGGCGTGGCCCCTGACGGTGTCGCGGCGCAGGCCGGCGAGCACGTTCAGGCCGCCGAACCGCATGTCGTCCTGTAGGTAAGCGCCCAGAGCATCGATCCGGCCACCGAAGAACGGATCGTTGCGCACCAGCGGCGAGACCGGCGTCGGGTTGGCCAGGTAGCGCTCCGGCGAAGCTTCCATGCGCCAGACGTTGATGCCGAACGACAGCAGGTGTTGCGGATGGGCGAGCCAGTCGGCCTTGGCGTCGACGCCGTCGGTGCCGAAGGTGACGCGGGTCTTGCCGATCTCTCGGTCCAGCTTGTCGCTGTACGACCAGATGGTGCGCTCGACGTCCTGCCGGTAGGCGCGAACGTCGAGGTTGAGCGGCCGCTCGCCGGAGTCCTTGCGGTTGTAGCCGACCTCGAATAGCCGACGCTCCTGTTCGGGGGAATGGACGATGGTGTTGCCGACCACCGCGACGTTGGCGTGCGGTTTCTTCGAGCCCGGATACCAGACGTCCTTGTCGGTCTGGCGCTGCGCGGAAATGCGCAACTGCCGCGCGGCATCGATGCGGAAGCGGTACTGGCCGATGACGGCGTCGCTGTCGTAGCCGCTGCGCTCAACCTGGCCGTCCGGCGTGTCGTAGTCGCCGACGCGCGCCACCGAGGCGCCGGCCATCAACGCGTGGTCGCCTTGCGAGAAGTTCGCGATGCCGGTTCCGCGGAAGCCGTTGCTGGCGCTGTCGTGGCTTGCCGCCGCGTCCACAACGCCACCAGGCTCGAAGCGGGCCTGGGGTAGCCGCACGTTGATGGCGCCGCCCAGCGCGCCGGTACCGTAGAGCACCGAGGCCGGACCCTTGACAACCTCGATCCGGTCGGCGAGACCCAGCGTCATGAATGAGGCGATAGCGCCCTGGGGCTGCGCGGAGTTCATGCGCATGCCGTCGACCAGCAGCACCACGCTCTCCTTCTTGAGGCCGCGAATGACGGGGTTCTGGCCTTGGGCGCCGTCGCTGGCGACGCTCAAGCCCGGCTCGCCGCGCAGCGCCTCGCCGGCGTTACGCGCGTCGCGGCGCAGCAGTTCGTCACGGTCGAGCGTCGCGGTGGCGACCGGTGTTTCCAGATCGTCGGCGGCGTAGCCCTTGGCGGTGACCGATACCGGCGGCAGGGATTGCTCCGCACCGACCGGACAGGTGAGGGGAAAGGCGACGACTGCCGCCACCAGCGCTTTCTTGTGAGACACCATGCCATGCTCCTTGTTGGCGGTGAGCTTGCTGGCGACGGCTGGCTGGCTCGAATGAACGATCGAAACGGACTATTTCGTGAGGATGAGTTTCCCGGCCTGGGTCTGACGCAGGCGATAGGTTTCGCCGCCGTGACGAATGAGTACCTCGCGCGCGCCCTTGAGCAGATGGCCGCTATCCACCGTGGCGGGCGCGCCGCCGCGCCGTTGCTCGACCGCGTCGACGATGGGCCGGTCATCCAGGGGCGGAAGCGGGCGGTTCGAAGTCATGGCGTGACGGGCTCGGTGACGAAGCCGATCCGTGTCAGCCCATGCCGCGCGGCTTCGGACATGACCAGCGCGACCTTCTCGTAGGGTGTGACGCGTTCAGCGCGCAGGTGCAGTTCCGGCGGCGGCGTGAGCGCGGCGGCGTCGCGCATGCGCGCGGCCAGCGCGCCGGCGTCGACGATCTCGCCGTTCCAATAGACCTGGCTGGCGGCGTCGATGGCCACCTGCACGTTGTCCGGCTTGGTCAGGTTGGGCGCGGACGATGCCTTGGGCAGGTCCACCTTGACGGCGTGGGTGAGCAAGGGCGCGGTGACGATGAAGATCACCAGCAGGACCAGCATGACGTCGATCAGCGGCACCATGTTGATCTCGGCGAGCGGTTCGTTGTCGTCGCCTGTTTCGAGGCTGCCAAAGGCCATGGCGTTCTCCTGTCAGCCCGGGGCCATGCCCTGGGCGCGTGCCAGGGCGATCACCTTGTCGCTGGTGGCGCGGGCATCGGCACGCATCGGCGAGGCCTTGATGCCGGTGGCGAGGAAGTTGAAGACGTCGTAGGCGAAGGCGTTGAGCTTGGCCAGCGTGTTGCGGTTGGCGCGGGCGAAACTGTTGTAGGCGATCGCCGCCGGAATGGCGACGGCCAGGCCGATGCCGGTCATGATCAACGCCTCGCCGACCGGGCCGGCCACCTTGTCCAGCGTGCCCTGCCCGGACAGGCCGATGGCCACCAGGGCATGGTAGATGCCCCAGACGGTGCCGAACAGGCCGACGAAGGGCGCGGAAGAGGCGACGGTGGCGAGGAAGGTCTGGCCGAATTCGAGGCGCGCCTTGTCCTCCTCGATGGCCCGCTTCAGCGCGCGGGTCAGCATCTCGTCGGGCGCGCCGGCGTCGATGAGGCTGGACGCCTCATGGCTGCGGCTGAGCTGTTCGACCGCGCTGAAGCCATGATGCAGCAGATGCGAGAAGGGCTCCGGCGTTCCCGTGGCGCGGATGTGCGCCGCCACGGCTTCGAGGTTGGGCGCTTCCCAGAAGGTGTCGAGAAAACGCCGGCTCTGGCGTTTCATGCGGATGATGCGCACGCCTTTGGTGGCGATCAGGTACCAGGTGGCGATGGAGCCGAGCAGCAGCAGGCCGAGCACGAAGCGGGCGATGCCGTCCGCGTGGCTCAGAAAGTGGGCGAAGCCGAGCGATTCGTTCATGTCATTCCTTCAGGCTGAAAACGATGGGCACCAGGACCCAGGCGCCAACGGCGTCGGCACCGCGTCGGGCGGGGATGAACTTCCAGCGGCCGACCGCGGCGTGCGCCGACCTGTCGAGCCGCTCCGATCCGGAACTGTCGCGCACCTCGATCTGGCCGGGTAGCCCCGACGGTTCGACGAACACCCGCAGGACCACCTTGCCTTCCTCGCCCATGCGCCGGGAGAGCGGCGGATAGACCGGCTTGGGGTTGTCGAGATAGTCGGCGTCGAAGCGCGGCGCGCTTTGTGGCGCCGGCGGGGCGGGCACGGCCGGCTGAATGGGTGGCAACGGTGCCGGCTCGGCGACGCGGGGAACTTCCGCCACCGGCGCCGGCACCGTCACCGCCGTGGCCAGGACGGGCACTTCGGCGGCGGGTTGTGGACGCGGCTGCCGGGCCACCGGCCTGGGCTTCGGTGGGGTGATGTCCGGCGTCGGTGCTGTCTCGCGCTTGGGCGCGATCAGGTCGATCGTCAAGATGGCGGTGGGCAGGGGCGTTGGCACGATGCGCAGCGAGACCAGCAACACCAGCACGCCCAGGTGCGCCACGACGACCAGGGCCAGGGAAAATGGCGCCAGCCTTGGCGCTTCAGCCAATGCCGTCATCGCGTTGTCGATCAGTTGGCCGGTCGGCGGGTGGTCGCCGTGGCTGGCGGCGTGAAGCGGGTCGCTTCTTCCGCTGTGTGGTGTTCCTTGCCACGCTGTTCGTCGCGCTCGAGGATTTCGACCAGTTCGCGGGCATGGGCGCGCAAGTGCGCGTCCGCCTCGCCGTCGTTCGCCACCTGCTCGAGCAGCATGGCGGCAAGATAGGCGGCGCGCGGGCAGCCGGTTTCCATGTGTCGCGCCAAGTGGGCGAGGGCGCCGGCGACCATGCGGGCGGGCGATTGGCTTTCCGACATCAGCGGGTTATCCATGGGCGTTTCTCCTTACCAGAGGTAAAAGACGTGTATCCAGGTGGCGGTGACGGCGGCGACCGGCAGCAGCCAGGCGATGCCGCCCAGCGCCTTGGCCGGCGCGCCACCGCGACCGACCTTGAGGATGTTCAGGCCCAGCCAGGCCGACCACGCGACGCCAACCGCGAGCAGCGCGGCGCGCAGGCCGGGCAGCCAGCCCAGGGGCACGCCCTCGGCGCGCAGATGGTTCGCCGTCATCATCGTCAGGCCGAGGAACAGGCCGATGCCGGCGAGCGGGGTGAGCGCCAATGTCAGCCGTCGCCAATCGGTGCCGGCAAGACGGGCCGCGCCGCGCATGGCGACGTAGCCGATGCCGCCCAGGGCCAGCGCCACGCCGCCTATGTAGGCGAGGATGAGGGCGCCATCGAGCCAGGCGAACAGGTCGTTGGCGGCTTCCTGGTGGGTCAGCAGCCACCAGGGCGCATTGGTTTCCAGCGGCCAGAAGATCTCCCGCGCCACCAGCCATTCGGCCGCCGCCTGCTTGAACTTGACGAACCAGGGGCTGACGGTCCACTGGAAGGCGGCGATGGCCGTGCCGAGCAGGCCGAACAACAGCAGCACGGCCTCGCTGGTGCGTGGCGTCTCGCCATGCAGGATCTCGCCATTGGGCGAGCGGGCGGCCAGTCGCACCGCGTCGCGATGGCCGCTACAGCGGCCGCAGGCGTGGCACTCGGCCATGCCGCCGAGCTTGCGGACATTGAGCAGCGGCGCGCAGTCGACCGCATGGGTACGCACCGGGTGACGGTTCCATGCCTCGCGGTCGACGTGGAAATGGATGGGCGCGAGCCGCGCCAGCAGGGCGAACACACCGGACACCGGGCAGAGGTAGCGACACCAGACCCGCTTCCCCTTGCCGTATAGCCAGCCGACCACCAGCGCCGCGACGGTGGAGCCGCCGAGGATCAGCAGCGCCGCCTGCGGGTATTCGTAGACGCTGATCAGTTGGCCGTAGACCGTGGTCAGGATGAAGGCGACCACCGGCCAGCCGCCCCAGCGCAGCCAGCGCGGAATGGCCAGGCCCAGGCCGTGGCGGCTGGCGAACTCGGTCAGCGCGCCTTCGGGGCACAGCACGCCGCACCACACGCGGCCCATCAGGAGCGTCGACAGGATGACGAAGGGCCACCAGACGCCCCAGAACAGATATTGCGCCAGCAGCACCAGCCGTTCGTGCCAGGTGGCGACATCGGGCGTCTTGTCCCGCACCGCCATCTGGCCGGGTGTGGCGCAGTATTCTGGGTCGACGAAGGAGGCGGCGCCAAAGTCGCTGGAAAACAGGCGCGCCTCGGGATTGGGCTGCGGCAGGAAGGCCGGCAGCACGACCAGCAGGGTGTAGAAGGCCACGATCACCCACTGGAGGCCGATGATCTCGCGCCGGTGCGCGGCCATCCAGTCGCCAAGCCGGGCGAGGCGGCTCCGGCGGCGCGGCTGAAAGACGATGGTGGCGGCCTGGATGCTCATTTGGCGATTAGGATCAGCTCGCCGGTGATGGGATTGAACTCGTCGATGAAACTGTATTCGCCGGGCTTGAGCCTGGGCAGGACGACGAAGGAGCGCGCGCCGGCATTCAGTACCTTTTCGACGCGCAGGTCGTCGTTCTCGAATTCGAGCGGACCGGGGCCGTCGTTTTGCAGGGTGAGCTTGATCCGTGTGCCCGCCGGCACTTCCAGCCGCGCCGGTTGAAAGCGCCCATCCTGGACGACGATGTGGAAGGTCGGCAGTTCGACGCCCTGGGCGCGGCTGTCCGCGGCCCAGCCGAGACCGAACCAGAGCAGCGCGACGAACAGCAGGTGCGGCAGGATGCGCGACATGTCAGATGCCGATCTTGGCGCGCAGGCCGATCACCTTGATCGACCGCGTGGCGCCGTCGCCGGCCGGCCGCTGGATCAACTGGAGGTCGGGGGTCAGCTCGAACTTGCCATTGACCTTGTAGCGGTAGTAGAGCTCGGCCTGCTTCTCCCAGCCGGTGGCCTGGTAGCCGAAATCGGCGTTGCCGTCGCCGTCGGCGTCGATGCCCGCCGAGTCGGTCCGGAAGTCGCCGCTGGTGCGCAGCGCGCCGACCGCCATGCCGAGACCGTCGGCGGCGCGGCCCCAGGCGCCGCCGGCCAGTTCGGTGCCGACGGTCAGGGCGCGATCGAACTTCACCTTGCCCTTGATCTGATGGCCGTAGCGGGCGAACAGTGTCAGGTTGTCCGCCACCTTCTGATCCGCCGAGGCGCCGATGCCGACATGGCGCCGCTCGACATTGTCGTAGCCGACGCCGCGACCGTTGCTCCACAGATAGGCGCGGTAACTGCCAGGCAGGTAATTGAAGCGGGCCTGTGTTTCCGCTTGGGCGATGACCAGCGGGCTGGCCAGCGAACCGCTGAAGTTGGCGCCGGGGCCGGAGCCGAAGGCGCCCAGCGAGAGCATCCATTCCGAGCCCTTTTGCCGCTCGTTGACGTACTGGACGATGGCACCGGGGGTGAAACCGTAGGCATCGGCGCCGACGTCGCCACCCGAGTCGAGCAGCGGGTTATGCACGAAGGCGTTGTTCATGAACTTCGCCGATTCGTCGTCGGCCGCCGCGTTCTGGTCGAAGAAGACGAAGGGGTCGATCTTGCCGAAGGTCAGGTGCAGGTGCTCGCGCGAGTTGGCCTTGATGCCGTCGCGGGGCAGCGGCACCTTGAGCTGGTACCAGGCCTGGGCCAGGATGGCGAAGGAGTCGTCGGCGCCGGCGTTGGTCTGGAAGGCCGTGGTGTTCGGCGTGCTGGTGTAGGTTGGCCTGAGGCCGACCCCGTTGCCCTGGCCGAAGCGGACATGGGTGAAGATCCTGCCCTCGATGTCGCCCATCTCGCCACCCGGCAGGCTCACGGACAGATCGCCGCGATAGTTGGCGCGCGATTCCCGTTCGCTGCCGGCGGCGCCGGCGCGATTGACCTTCTGTACGACGCCGGTGAGGCTGGCGCCGACACTGATGCCTTCCAGCGCCTCGATCTGGCGGGCCTGCTTCTGCATCGACAAGGTCTGGAACTCCACCGCCTTCAGGCGGGTGACCACCTCGGGTTCCCTCTCGCTGAGACGATCGGTGGCCAGGGCCTTTTCCAGTTCCTTGTTGTGGCCTTCGAGCGCGGCGATGCGCTCGGCCAGGCGGGTGAGTTCGGCCTTCAGCGCCGTCAGGTCGTCGGCCGCCAGGGCGGGCGGAACTGACGATAGGCCGATCGCCAGCGCCAGCGCGAGGGTTCTGATCCGCATCTCAGTAGCCGCCCTTCTTGCCGATGCCGGCGTAGGTGAATTCCCACTCGGCTTCCACGGGCTTGAACCACGGCCGCACACCGGTGGCGCGGTCGGTGTGGCGACCGAACTGGTTGCCGGTGGTGTTCTCCCTGGCGCTGGGCGGATAAACGGTGAACTTGACCTTGTACTTGCCGGGGCCTTTCAGCTTGACGTTGTCGCCGTAGTGCGGGCCGTCGCTGGCCACCATGGGCATCATGTCGCCCTTGATGACCTCGCCGCCGGGCAGCTTGGTCAATTCGTACTTGACCAGCAGGTAGGGCATCCACATGCCTTCGGCGAAGCCGTTCGGGTTGTTGGCCAGGGCGTGAATGTCGGCTTCCAGGTGGATGTCGGACTCGGCCGCCTTGCGCATGTGGCCTTCCGGTTCCATCTCGACGGCCTGGAGATAGACCGCGGCGATTTCCATGCCGGCGAGGTTCTGCGGGCTGCCGATCGGGTATTCGAGCGCGCCGGCTTCCAGTGCGAAGCCGGCCAGCAGGGCGAAACAGGTGCGACGAAAGCTTGCGAAACGAGACGTCATGGTGACCTCCAAATAAGAACGGTTCGCATCATAATCGATAGTGATTCGCATTTGCAAGTGACACGCATCATTTATTCTCCCTGCTGATTCGAGTCCATCGGCCTTGGCTTGTCGGCTAACATTGGCCTACTCACTTTCCCCGTTTGACGCGATGCGTCAGGCACGGCCAGCCAAAGCATTCCATGAGCACCGATTCTTCCCGCCGTTTCGGCGGCATAGCCCGCCTCTATGGCGATTCCGCGCTTGAGCGCCTGGCGACTGCCCACGTGTGCGTGGTGGGCATCGGCGGTGTCGGTTCCTGGGCGGCGGAGGCGCTGGCGCGCTCGGGCGTCGGCCGGCTGACGCTGATCGACCTCGATCATGTCGCGGAGTCCAACCTCAATCGGCAGGTGCATGCCCTGGAGGGCACGGTCGGCCAGGCCAAGGTACTGGCCATGCGCGACCGGATTGCCGCGATCAATCCGGCCTGCGCGGTGACCGCCATCGAGGAATTCGTTACACCGGAGAATGTCGGCGTGCTCCCGCCGCGCTGCGATGTGGTCATCGACGCCATCGACCAGGTGCGGGCCAAGGCGGCGCTGATCGCCCATTGCCGCGCGTCCGCGGTGCCGGTGGTGACGACGGGCGGCGCGGGCGGCAAGGCGGACCCGGCGCTGATCCGCGTGGACGATCTTGCCCGCACCAGCCAGGACCCGCTGGCGGCCAAGCTGCGCGCGACCCTGCGCCGGGACTTCGGTTTCCCGCGCGACCCGAAGAAGACGTTCGGCATCGATTGCGTCTACTCGCCGGAGCCGATCCAGAGGCCCGAGGCGGCCGCCTGCGACGTCGATGAGCCGGGGTTGCACGGCCTGAGCTGTGCCGGCTATGGTTCCTCGGTCTGTGTCACGGCGGCCTTCGGCTTCGCCGCCGCCAGCCGGGTATTGGCGCTGCTCGCCAAGGGCTAGCCGGTATACTTCGCGGCATGTCAAACAGCCAGTGCATCGTCATTCTCGGCGCCGGGCCGGCGGGGCTGTCGGCCGCGCTGTGGCTGCGCAACCTTGGTTTCGCCCCGCGCGTGGCGGATATCGCCGAGCACGCCGGTGGTTTGCAGAACCTCAATTTCCTTGCCAACGACTGGGTGCTTGGCCAGCCTGGCCAGACCGGCCCGGCGCTGGCCCGGCGCTTTGTGGACCACGCGCGAGCGGCCGGGGTGCCGATGTCGATGGGCGTTCGACCGCTCAAGGTGGCTGGCGAAGCCGGTGGATTCCTGGTCCGGTTTGACAACGACGAGGAGACTGCCTGCCGGGCGGTGCTCGTGGCCACCGGTACCCGCTATCGTGCCCAGGAGGTGCTCGCCGGTGTCGACGGTATCGGCGATGTTGCGCCAGGCCGCATTGCCTATGGTCCCTACGCGTTCGCCGACCTCGACAGGCTGGCCGGCAAGCGGGTGCTGATCGTCGGCGGCGGCGACAACGCCTTCGAGAATGCGCGCTTGCTGGCGCCGCGCGCCGCCATGGTCCATCTGGCCGTGCGGGGGCGACCGAGAGCGCAACAAGGCCTGGCGGCGGCGGTGGCGGCGGAAGTGGCGGCGGGGCGCTGCCGCCTGCTGGGCGCGGCGAGCCTCCGGAACATGCGCGACGGCGCGGATGGTTTGGCGGTGACCGTGACGGTGGCCGGAACGACGGAACGCATGACCGTCGATCGGATTCATGTGCTGGCCGGCTACGAGCCGAATACGGCCTTCATCGGCACGGTGTTCGACACCGCGGTGGCGACGGCCATGGGCCGCGATGCCCTTGGGTACTTGCTGGTCGACGCCGCCGGGCGCACCGGTGCGCCCGGCGTCTATGCCGCCGGCGATGTCTGCAACCCCACCTTTCCCAGTGTCGTCAGCGCCATTGCCCAGGGCGCGCTGGTGGCAAAGACCATCGAAATCGACAGCCGCGCGCCATGAGTACCGCCCCCACCGCCCGCCAGGCCAGCAAGGCCGCCTTCGAGGCCAACAAGCTGGCCAAGTGGCTGCGCCGCGCCACCGGCCAGGCGATCGCCGATTTCAACATGATCGAGGACGGCGACAAGGTGATGGTGTGCCTGTCGGGCGGCAAGGATTCCTTCGGTCTGCTCGACGTGCTGCTCCACTTGCGCGAACACGCGCCGATCCGCTTCGACATCGTCGCCGTCAATCTCGACCAGAAGCAGCCGGGCTTTCCCGCCGAGGTGCTGCCGAACTACCTGGCCGGCCTGGGCATTCCCTTTCGCATCGAGGAGCAGGATACCTATTCCATTGTCAAGCGACTGATTCCGGAGGGCAAGACCACCTGCTCGTTGTGCTCGCGCTTGCGCCGGGGGGTCCTCTATCGCGTCGCCGCCGAACTGGGGGCGACCAAGATCGCGCTCGGCCATCACCGCGACGACATTCTGGAAACGCTGTTCCTCAACATGTTCTTCGGCGGCAAGATGAAGGCGATGTCGCCCAAGCTGGTCACCGACGATGGCCGTCACGTGGTGATCCGGCCGCTGGCCTATGTTCCGGAGCAGGATCTGGCGGCCTGGGCCGAGGCGCGCCGCTTTCCGATCATTCCCTGCAACTTGTGCGGCAGCCAGCCCAACCTGCAACGGACGCAGGTGAAGCAGATGCTGCGCGACTGGCAAAAGCGTTTTCCCGGTCGCATCGAGACGCTGTTCCGCAGTCTGGCCAATGTGGTTCCGTCGCACCTGATGGATACCGGGCTGCACGATTTCACGCATCTGGTGGCGACCGGCACGCCGGATCCCGATGGCGACAAGGCATTCGACGGCGATGAGTTGCCGCCAGCTTCGATGGTCTCCTGGCCTGTGCAAATGCTATGATCCCGCGCTCTTTTTGCCTATTCTTGCGCCACGCCGACTGACGCCATGACGATCCGAATTCCCGCTCCCGATATCGCCAGCTCCACCGTTCCCGCTCGCACGCTCATGGGCCCCGGCCCATCCGACATGGCGCCGCGCGTTGTCAAATCATTGGGCCAGCCGGCCATTGGCCACCTCGATCCCGCCTTCGTGCAGATGATGGAAGAGATCAAGGTACTTCTCCGCTATGCCTTCCAGACCGACAACGCGCTGACCTTCGCTGTTTCCGGCCCCGGCTCGGTGGGCATGGAAACCTGCTTCGTCAATCTGGTCGAACCGGGCGACAAGGTCATCGTCTGCCGCAACGGCGTGTTCGGCGGCCGCATGATCGAAAACGTGCAGCGCTTCGGCGGCACGGCGGTGGTGGTGGAGGATGCCTGGGGCGAGCCGGTCGATCCACAAAAGCTGGCCGATGCGCTGAAGGCCAACCCGGACGCCAAGGCGGTGTCTTTCGTGCATGCCGAGACTTCCACCGGCGCCCAGTCGGACGCCGGGACGTTGATCGGCCTGGCGCGGGCGCGGGGTTGCCTGACCATCGTCGATGCCGTCACCTCGCTGGGCGGCACGCCGGTGCTGGCCGACGCCTGGGGCGCCGATGCGATCTATTCGGGCAGCCAGAAGTGCCTGTCCTGCGCGCCGGGCCTGGCGCCGGTGACGTTTGGCGAGCGCGCCATCGAGCGCGTCAAGGCGCGTCGGCAGAAGGTGCCCAGTTGGTTCATGGATCTGAATCTGGTGCTCGAATACTGGAATGCGCCGGGCGGCAAGCGCACCTATCACCATACGGCGCCGGTGAACAGCCTGTTCGCGCTGCACGAGTCCCTGGTGATGCTGAAGGAGGAAGGGCTGGAGCATGCCTGGGCGCGCCACCGCCTGCATCATGAAGCGCTCAAGGCCGGCTTCGAGGTGCTCGGGCTGAAGTTCCTGGTTCCCGAAGCGGCGCGCCTGCCACAGCTCAATGCCGTTCATGTACCGGCGGGCGTCGATGAGGCGGCCGTGCGCAAGCAGTTGCTCGAACAATTCAATCTCGAGATCGGCGCCGGCCTCGGGCCGCTGGCCGGCAAGGTCTGGCGCTTCGGCCT
Source organism: Rhodocyclaceae bacterium (assembly GCA_044220545.1). Taxonomy (GTDB): domain Bacteria; phylum Pseudomonadota; class Gammaproteobacteria; order Burkholderiales; family Rhodocyclaceae; genus Fen-999. Next base: position 18,000 of record JBGAQX010000031.1, read on the forward strand.
GATGGGCTACTCGGCCCGTCGCGACAACGTCATGCTTTGCCTTGGTGCGCTGGCGCAGGTGCTGGCCGGCATGGGCCTCGCGGCGAACAAGGATGCCGCCTTGGCGGCGGCGCAGCAAGTCTATGCCGGCAGTACCGTCTCGGCATGAGCACGGGGCTTAGCGGAACTTGCGTGCTGCTCGGCGAAATTGCGGGCGGCTCGAAGCTGACCGACAAGCTGGGCGAGGCCGAGGGGCATCGCGCCGTCGAACGCGGCTTGCGGCGCATGGAGCGCGCGGTGGCGGCTTTCAAAGGCCGGGTGGTCCGGGCGCAAGGCGACAGCATCTCGGCTGTATTCGATTCCGCCGAGGAGGCCTGCCTGGCTGCCAACGAGATGCAGCAGCGCATCGCGGCCCTGCCGCCGGTATCGGGCGTTGCCTTGACCATTCGCGTCGGCTTCAATGTCGGCCCGGTGGTGGAGCAAGGCGGCCAACTGTCCGGCGATGCGGCCGACGCGGCGTTGCGCCTGCTCCGGCTTGCCGACACCGGCCAGACGCTGACCACCGCCGAAGCGGCGTTGACGCTGCCAAAGGCGCTGTGCGACCAGACGCGCGCCATTGACCTGACTGTGCCGGGCCAGGACGAGGCTGTCGGTGTCCGCGAGGTGGTCTGGAGTCATGCCGCCGATGAGACTCCGACGACGCGGCCATTCATGCCGGGGCCGGCCGTACCGCCATTACCCGTCGAAAAGCGGCTACGGCTGCGCCTGGACGATCAGGAGCTGATCCTCGGACATCAACGGCCGACGGCCACGCTGGGCCGCGACGCCCACGCCGATATCGTCACCATGGATACCCGGGCCTCCCGGGCGCATGGCCGCATCGAGTATCGGCGTGACAAGTTCGTGCTGATCGATCAAAGCACCAACGGCACTTACGTGACATTCACCGGCGAGCCGGAACTTGTTCTGAAGCGGGAGGAAGCCATCCTGCGCGGCCGGGGCATTGTCTGCTTCGGCCATTCGTTGAGCGAATTGCCGGCCGAGAGGCTCGAATTCGAGATCCTGGCTTAGCCCCCCGGAAGGGGCTGGCCAGCAGGGACGGCTACTTGTACTTGGAATCGATTTCCCAGACCAGCTTCTGCACCAGGCGCTGGACCATGGTGTCGAGCGAGACGCCACCCTTGGCGCTTTCCGAGAAGCCAAGCAGCGAGCCGCCGGTCGAGCCGACTTCCATCTTTTCCTCGGTATAACCGGTAGCCTTCTGCTCGGTGGTGTTGGCATCGAGAATCTTGAAGCGCATGCCGATGACCCACACGCCGGTCGATTCGCCGCTCTTCGCCGAGCCGGCGATCGTTTCGACGGCCGCGCCCTCGCGACCGCCGAGGCCGATGCCCGCCAGTCGGCCGAGTGTCCGGCCATCGAAGCTCTTTTGCGCCTGGGCGACCTGTTCGGCTTTCAGCACGTCGAACTTGACGATCCATTTGGTCGTCTTGTACTTGCCCTTCTGTAGTACCTTGCGGGCCGCCCTGGGATCACCCATGGTGTAGGCGAGCTGGAACTCGCGCATCGACGCGCCCAGGTCGCTCCGCTCGAGCACGCCGAAGTTGGCCCGCCCCAGTTCCAGTTCGGCGAAGTCGGCGATGTTGTTGGGCCCGAACTTCTGTGTGAAGGTGGCGTTGTTGCTCTTGATGTCGCCCGGAATGACGACGATCTGCGGTCCTTTCTTGGCGGCGTTCTTGTAGTCGACATCCTTGTACATGGCCTTGTCGGCCATTTGACTGGTGCGCTGCGAGGTGGCTCCACCGGCGGTGGGCGACGCGCTTTCGAAGCTCGGGCGACCATCGGATGGCGCGGCGGGTGCGCTCGCGGTTGGTTGCATGGGATTGGAAACGCAGCCGGCGAGGACTCCGGCGGCAAACAGCGCGATGATGAGACGAGTCATGAATTTTCCTGCCTGTGGTTATTTGTATTTTGCGTCGATTTCCCAGACCAGCTTCTGGACCAGGCGCTGCACCATGGTATCGAGCGAGACACCGCCCTTTGCCCCCTCGGAAATGCCCAGCACCGACTGCGACGTGGCGCCGACTTCCATCTTCTCCTCCGAATAGCCGGTGGCAACCTGCTCGGTGGTATTCGCGTCGAGAATCTTGAAACGCATGCCGATCACCCAGACGCCCGTGCTTTCGCCGGTCTGTACCGAGCCGCCAACAGTCTGAGCCGCCGCGCCGCCGCGACCGCCGGCGAAGATGCCGATCAGGGAGCCGAGCGCCTGGCCGTCGAAGCCTTTCTGCGCCTGAGCGACCTGTTCGGCTTTCAGGATGTCGAACTTGACCACCCACTTGGTGGTCTTGAACTTGCCCTTTTGCAGCATCTTGCGCGCCGACTCGGGGTCGCCCATCGTGTAGGCAAGCTGGAACTCGCCCAGCAGCGGCCCGAGGTCGTTGCGCTCGAGGATGCCGAAATTGGCCCGGCCAAGTTCGAGTTCCGCGAAATCAGCGATGTTGTTGGGGCCGAACTTCTGCGTAAAGGTGGCGTTGTTGCTCTTGACGTCGCCGGGGATGATGACCAGCATCGGCCCTTTCTTTGCGGCATTGCGATAGTCGACGTTCTTGTACATGCCCTTGTCGGCCATCTGATTGGCGCGTTCCGACGTGCCGCCGCCGGCGGTGGGCGAAGCGCTTTCAAAGGTCGGTTGGGCGAATGCGGAAAACGCCAGGCTCCCGGCTATGGCAAGCCAGAAGACGGTCGACGGGCGAGTCATTATGAATTCCCTTGCTTAGTAACTATCGGAAGCGGCTCATTCTGGCAAAAAAAATGCCGGCCCACAATCGGCCGGCATCGAATTGTCGGCGAATATCAGCCGCCAGCGGCGTCTTTCTCGCACTTCTTCATGAATGCGGCCTTGGCCGCGCCGGCCAGCGGCTTGCCTTCCTTGCTGACCGCCTTGGTCGCACAGGCGGCGGCGGCGGGGCTAGCCTCCTCGGCCTTGCCGGACAGACAAGTCTTCATGAAGGCCTTCCGTTCGTCGCCTTTCTTGTCCTTGGCTTCGGCATTGCAGGACTTCATCTTGTCCGTTTGCGGGCTGGCCATCGCCACGGGAGCGGCGGCGAGAGCGAACAGCGAAGCGGCAACGAGAGCGATGTTTCGATTCATATGACAACCTCCTGTGCGGAAAAGCGGATGAATCAGTTGAATTGCCGATCAAATATCGACCGGCTGCATTTTTCGCGGTAGATGCGAAGAAAGTTTCGAAGGCGGGGACAGCCTCCGACAGGGTAACGGTTTCGAGGGCGCTTAGTTGACGCCGTCATCGCATTCCAGCGCGCGCTGTTGACGGTCGAGGAACTCCTGCATGCTGTCGATCCCGCGCAGGGAGAGGATGGCCGAGCGCACGGCCGCCTCGAGCAGCACGGCGAGGTTGCGGCCAGCCGCGACCGGCAGGATGACCTTGCGGATGGGGACGCCCAGTATGGTCTCGGTTTGCGCGTCGAGCGGCAGGCGCTGCGTTTCGGGGCTCGCTTGCGGCCGTTGCAGGTGCACAATCAGCTTCATGCGCATCTTGCGCCGGCAGGCTGTTTCGCCGAACACGGCGCGAATGTTCAGCAGACCCAGACCGCGCACTTCGATGAAGTCCCTGAGCAATTCCGGGCAGCGTCCCTCCAGTATGTCGAGCGAGACACGCGAGACTTCGACCACGTCGTCGGCCACCAGTCCGTGACCGCGCGAGATCAGCTCCAGCGCCAGTTCGCTCTTGCCGACACCGGAGTCGCCGGTGATCATCACACCCATGCCGAGCACATCCATGAACACGCCATGCAACGTGATGGTTTCGGCGAGTTGCCGGGACACGTAGAGCCGCAGGGAATCGATGACCGCGGCGGATTGCTGCGCGGTGGTGAACAGCGGCGTATCCGATGCCTCGCACTCGGCGAGGATGACCGGAGGAATCTCGCAGCCGTCGGCGATGATCAAGGCCGGTGGTTTCGCCGTGACGATCTCGCGGATGTGGCGGGCCACTCGCACGGGCGGCTGCTTCAGCGCCCAGTAGATTTCAGGCGAGCCCAGTATCTGGACGCGGTCGGGGTGGATCAGGTTGAGGTGCCCGACCAGATCTGCCGGCGAGATGTCGTCGCGGCTGATGGTGATGGCGCGATTGAGTGTTCCACAGACCCAACTGAGTTGTAGGCGCGTCCGATTGCGCTCGAAGAGCTGTGCGACGATCAGTTGGCGCACGGCCAATGGACGAACAGATGATGGGTGGCGGCGGCATCCGGCGTGGCGCTCAGCCGTTCGCGAAAAGCCTTGTCGGAGAACATCTGCGCCAACTCGGAAAGCAACTGAAGGTGATGTTCCGTCGCTGCTTCGGGCACGAGCAGGACGAACACATGGTTGACGGGTTTGCCGTCAGGGGCGTCGAACTGAACGGGGGCGGCAAGGCGCATGAAGGCGCCACGCGCTTCCTTGAGGCCCTTGATGCGTCCATGGGGAATGGCAATGCCCTGCCCAAGACCGGTTGAACCCAGTTTTTCGCGGGCGAACAGCGCGTCGTAGACCTGGCTGCGGGCGATGCCGTTGTGGTTCTCGAAAAGCAGTCCGGCTTGTTCGAAGACGCGCTTCTTGCTGCTGGCTTCGAGGCCGACAACGACGTTTTCGGGGGGCAGAAGTTTGGCGATATGGCTCATCGCGATCTGGTTCATCGGCAACCTTTTTGGAACTCCGGCCGGGGGTGGCCCAAGGCAGAAGCGCGGCGGAGTATACCCCCAGCCCCGGCCGGATGAAATGCTTATTCCGTCGGCGCCGGCTTTTCGCGGCTGTGGTTGCTGACCTTTTCCTTGTATTTCAGGACTTGGCGGTCAAGCTTGTCGGTCATCAGGTCGATGGCCGCGTAGAGATCGGTATCGTCGGCATCGGCATAGATGTCCTTGCCCTTCACGTGCAGCGTGATTTCCGCCTTTTGCTTGAGCTTCTGCACCGATAGCACCACATGGACGCTGGTGACATGGTCGAAATGCCGAATGACCCGATCGACCTTGCCCGTGACGTAATCGTGCAGCGCGGGGGTGACTTCGACGTGATGACCGGTGATATTGATGTTCATGGCGTCTCCTTAGAGTGCTTTTCTGAGGGTGACCGGCGGAATGTTGAGGGACTCGCGGTACTTGGCGACCGTTCGCCGCGCCACCACAATACCCTGCTCGCCGAGAATTTCCGCGATCCTGGCGTCGGAGAGCGGCTTGTGGCCGTCTTCGGCGCCGACCAGCTGCTTGATCAGCGCGCGGATCGCGGTGGAAGAAGCAGCTCCGCCGCTGTCGGTGGCGACGTGGCTGCCAAAGAAGTATTTCAGTTCGAAAATGCCTCGCGGGCTGGACAGGTACTTCTGGGTGGTCACCCGCGATATGGTCGATTCGTGCAGGCTGACCGTGTCCGCGATTTCGCGCAGCGTCAGCGGCCGCATGGCGACTTCGCCGTGGTCGAAGAAGGCGCGCTGCCGCTCGACGATGGCCTGGGCAACCCGCTGGATGGTGTCGAAGCGCTGCTGCACGTTCTTGATCAGCCATTTGGCTTCCTGCAACTGGCCGGCAAGGCTGCTGTTAGGACCGCCGCCGCGCCCACCGCGCTGGCTCTGCAGAATGTTGGCGTAGAGGCGGTTGATGCGCAGCCGCGGCATCGCCTCGCTATTGAGGCTGACAATCCAGGCGCCGCGAACCTTGCGCACCATCACGTCGGGAATCACGTAGCGGGTATCGAGCGGTGCGAACTGGGCCCCCGGCCGGGGATTCAGGGAACGGATCAGCCCTTGTGCGATGCGCAACTCGTCGTCGTCGCAGCCGAGCGCCTTCTTGATGCGGACAAAGTCTCGCGCCGCGAACTGTTCCAGGTGCTGGCGAACGATGATCTGGGCGAGTTCGCGGCCCGGACAGGCAGGCAAGCTCTGCAACTGGAGGTCCAGGCACTCCTGCGGGCTTCGGGCACCGATGCCGGGCGGGTCGAGGTGCTGAAGGTGGCGCAAGGCGATGGCGAGCTCCTCGTCCAACTCTTCCCTGTCCACGTCGGCGTCGCCGGCAATGGACTCGGCCAACTCATCCAGCGTCTGGGTCAGGTAGCCGTCGTCGTCGAGCGCTTCGACGAGGTATTCGACAATGCGCCGCTCGCGCTCGGCAAGCTGGGTTAGCGCCAGTTGGGCGTTGAGGTGTTCCCGCAACCCCACCGCCGCGGCTTGTATCTCACCGCTGTCGACGTCGTCCTCGGGATCGCGGGAACCCTGCCCGGAGGGCATTTCGCTGCCCCATCCCAACTCGGCCGGTTCGTCGAATTCGCGCGGCTGCTCCGGGGCCGCCGGTTCCTGAACCGCCGACAGCGCATCGCCCGACGGCGTGAAGGCGGCCGCCTCGCCCGTGTCTTCGCGCTCCAGCAGCGGGTTTTCCTGTAGCGCCTGCTCGATCTCCTGATTGAGTTCCAGCGTCGACAGTTGGAGCAATCGTATCGACTGCTGCAATTGCGGCGTCAGCGCGAGATGCTGGGAGAGCTTGAGTTGGAGACCTTGTTTCATATACCGGCGGGAGCCGCGTTACATACGGAAATGCTCGCCCAAATAGACCTTCCGCACGCTTTCATTATAGACAATCTCGTCCGGATGGCCGGCGGCCAGCACTTCCCCGGCGTTGATGATGGTGGCCCGGTCGCAGATCCCCAAAGTCTCGCGAACATTGTGGTCGGTGATCAGCACGCCGATGCCGCGCTCCTTGAGGAAGCGGATGATCTTCTGGATATCGATGACCGCGATCGGATCGACACCCGCAAACGGCTCGTCGAGCAGGATGAAGCGCGGGTTGGTGGCCAGCGCGCGGGCGATTTCGACCCGGCGGCGCTCGCCGCCCGACAGCGAAATGGCGCTGTTGTCGCGCAGGTGCGAGACGTGCAGTTCCTCGAGCAATTCGTCCAGTCGGTTCTCGATGGCATCCTCGTCCAGGCCGTCCTGAAGCTCCAGTACGGCGCGGACATTCTGGGCGACGGTCAGCTTGCGGAATACCGAGTTTTCCTGGGGCAAATAGGAGACGCCCAGGCGTGCCCGCTTGTGGATGGGCATGTGGGTCAGGTTGGCGTCGTTGTCCGCGCCTGCCTCGCTGCTCTTGAGGCGGATCTCGCCGCCGTCCGAAGCCACCAGGCCGACGATCATGTAGAAGCAGGTGGTCTTGCCGGCGCCGTTGGGGCCGAGCAAGCCGACCACTTCGCCGCCCTGCACGTCGAAGGAAACGTCTTTCACCACGACCCGTGACTTGTAGTGCTTGCGCAGGTTGTAGACGGCCAGCGTGGTCATGCGCCCGCGTCCTCCCCCGCCGGCCCGCCGGGATTCTTCAACAGCTTGCGGATCACATCGACGGCAAAGCCCCGCCCTTGCAGAAAGCGTGCTTGCCGTGCCCATTCGCGGGCGTCGACGGGGGCCGCGGCGAATTTCTTCACCCAGATCATCCGGGCACGCTCCAGCTCGCTGGCCAGGTCGTCCACCGCTTCCGCCGCCATTGCCAGGTCCAAACCGCGCTGGTGCAGATTCTGCCGTAGTCGGGCGGCGCCAAAGCGATCGCCATGCGCGCGCACATAGGCGGCGGCGGCGCGGGCATTCGAGAGCAGCCCCTCGTTTTCCATTTGGCAAAGCACGTTGTCGACGTCTTCCTGGGTACCGTGGGCGGCGAGCTTTCTGGCCAGCTCGGCGCGGCTGTGCTCGCGTCGGGCCAGCAGGGCGACCGCGCGCATGCGCAGATCCCTTAGTTCGGCGCGCGGCCCCGGTTCATTCACTCGCTGCCGGCGGCCACGCCGACCGCGGTCACGCCGACGGCCGCGCGCACCTTGTTCTCGATTTCCACCGCCAGGTCCGGGTGTTCGCGCAGGAATTCGCGGGCGTTGTCCTTGCCCTGGCCGATCTTCTCGCCCTGGTAGGCATACCACGCTCCGGACTTCTCGACGATCTTGTGCTCCACGCCGAGTTCGATGATTTCGCCCTCGCGCGAAATACCCGCGCCGTAGAGGATATCGAAGTGGGCCTCGCGGAAGGGCGGCGCCACCTTGTTCTTGACGACCTTCACCTTGGTTTCGTTGCCGATCACCTCGTCGCCCTTCTTGATGGCGCCGGTGCGGCGGATGTCCATGCGCACCGAGGCATAGAACTTCAGCGCGTTACCGCCGGTCGTGGTCTCCGGGTTGCCGAACATCACACCGATCTTCATGCGGATCTGGTTGATGAAGATCACCAGCGTATTGGTGCGCTTGATGTTGGCGGTGAGCTTGCGCAGGGCCTGCGACATCAGCCGCGCCTGCAAGCCGGGCAACTGGTCGCCCATTTCGCCTTCGATTTCCGCGCGCGGGGTCAGCGCGGCGACCGAGTCGATCACAATGCAATCGACGCCGCCCGAGCGAACCAGCATGTCGGTGATTTCCAGACCCTGTTCGCCGGTATCGGGTTGGGAAATCAGCAGATCGGGGACATTGACGCCCAACTTGCCGGCATAGGCCGGATCGAGCGCGTTTTCGGCGTCGATGTAGGCCGCGACGCCGCCCGCTTTCTGAATTTCGGCCACGACATGCAGGCACAGCGTGGTCTTGCCGGAAGACTCCGGTCCGTAGATCTCCACCACCCGACCGCGCGGCAGGCCACCGATGCCCAGGGCGATATCGAGGCCCAATGAGCCGGTGGAAACGGTCTGGATATCGTCGATGGCGAGGCCCTCGCCCATTTTCATGATGGAGCCCTTGCCGAACTGCTTCTCGATCTGGGCCAGGGCGGCCTGCAGGGCCTTTGCTTTATTGTCGTCCATAGGGTTCTCCAAGAGCTGAAAGGATTATGGCACAGTTTTTGCGCCGTCTATTTGGCGTGGGCAAGCAGCCCTTTCAGGGCATGGATGACCGCCAATCGCCGGATGTTTTCGCGGTCTCCGGCGAACTGGCGGCGCTCGGCATCAGGTGTCCCGCCACGCAAGCACCAGGCGAAGCATACGGTACCCACTGGCTTACCAGGTGAGCCACCGGTCGGTCCGGCTATTCCTGTTATAGACAATGAAATCAGTGCCTTGGAGTTATCAAGGGCGCCTGCTGCCATTTCCGCGGCGGTTTCCAGGCTCACCGCGCCGTAGTCGGCAAGGGTTCCTGGCCGCACGCCGAGCATCTCGATCTTCGCGTCGTTGGCGTAGGTGACGAAACCACGCTCGAACCACGCGGAACTGCCGGCGCTATGCGTTACCACCTGGGCGGCCCAGCCGCCGGTACAGGATTCAGCGGTCGCCAGGGTCAGTGAGCGCTCGCGCAGGGCAAGTCCGACGTCCAGCGAGAGTCTTTCCAGTTCGGCATCCATCAGAACAGGTGTTCGACCATCACCTTGAACAAGGCGAGCGTCAGCAAGGTATAACCGGCCGCGACAACGTCGTCCATCATGACCCCGAAGCCGTTCTTCACCTGCCGGTCGAAATAGCTCGCCGGTGCCGGCTTGGTGATGTCGTAGAAGCGGAACCAGAAGAAAGCCGCCGCCTGCCAGAACAGGCCGGCCGGGGTCAGGAACAGCACGAACCAGAAGGGGACGATCTCGTCCCAGACGATGGAGCCATGATCGACCACGCCCAGCTTGTGCCCGGTCAGGTGGCAGGCGGGTATACCCAGCGCGAAGGTCAGCGCCAGGAAGCCGCCGAACCAGAGTTCATCCGGAAAGTAGTTGCGCAGCAGCGGGTAGCTCAGCCAGGCGAAAAGGGTGCCGAAGGTGCCGGGGGCGATGGGCGACAAGCCGCTGCCGAAGCCGCAGGCGATCAAATGAGCCGGATGGGCAAACAGGAAGCTGAAGGAGGGGGGCGGTGCTTTGGCCATGGGGTTGCTCAGGGGTTGCTCAGCCGAAATGGTCGTAGCCACGCCGCGCCGTATCGATCGGCTGGCCGTCGGCATCCATCACGGCTAACGCGACTGTCCCAGGATTTTCAACCGTTCCAATAAAAGTGAGCGCTAACGAAAGGTCGATTGCAAGGGTGTCGATCTCAGTGTGCCGGGCGGCGGGAGCAGTGAACACCAGTTCGTAGTCGTCGCCGCCGGCCAGCCAGCACTCCCGTTCCAGAGCCGCCGATGGCAGGGCCGGGATACGCAATGTGGCGCCGACCTTCGACGCGTCGAGGATATGCCCCAGGTCGGCCAGCACGCCGTCGGAAACATCGATGGCCGCCGTCGCCAGACCGCGCAGGGCCAGGCCCAGTGCCACGCGGGGTTGCGGCCGCTGCAAGGCGGCCAGAAAGTCGGCCCGTACCGAGTCACCCAGGACATGGCGTCCTTGCAGGTGGGCAAGCCCTAGGGCAGCCCGGCCGGGCTGGCCGGAGACCCATATTTCGTCCCCGGGCTTCGCCCCCGAGCGCAGCAGGGCGGATCCGGCCGGCACCTCGCCGAATATCGTGACGCAGAAATTGCGTGGCCCCCTGGTGGTATCGCCGCCGATGATGTCGATCCCGAATTCGTCGGCACAGGCGAAAAAGCCGCGGGCGAACTTCTCGAGCCACGATTCGGTTGCCGCGGGCAGCGCCGCCGCCAGCAAGGCCCAGCGAGGGGCGGCACCCATCGCCGCCATGTCCGAGACATTGACGGCCAGGGTCTTCCAGCCGAGATCCTCGGGATCGGTATCGGGCAGAAAATGGGTACCGGCCACCAGCATGTCGGTGGAAATCACCAACTCCATGCCGGGCGAAGGGCGCACGATGGCGCCATCGTCGCCCACGCCGAGCACCGTCTGGCGCGTCGGTCGGCGGAAATAGCGGTCGATCAGGGCAAATTCGGACGGCATCGCCGCGCGGGGCTAGCGCCCGGTCGCTTCGTCGGGGCGCAGCACGGGGGCCAGTTTGTCGAGGATGCCATTGACGAACTTGTGGCCGTCGATACCACCGAAGGTCTTGGCCAGTTCGATGGCTTCGTTGATGACCACGCGGTAGGGTGTTTCCAGGTGGAGTCGCAGTTCGCACGTTCCCAGAAGCAGGATGGCGCGTTCGATGGGCGACACCCCATCCCACGGCCGATCGACGTGCGGGGCGATCAGGTCGCGCAGGACCGGCAGATGTCCCAGCGTTTCGTTCAGCAAGGCGGTGTACAGCGCGGTATCCGCCTTGTCGAAGCCAGCCACCGATTCGGCCTGGACGCGGATCGCCGCTTCATCCTGGCCACCGACCAGATGCTGGTACAGGCCCTGGACAACGAATTCCCGGGCGCGGCGCCGGGACGACTTTTGCGGGGCGCGGCCGGCACTTTTGTCCGGCGCGGTCACTTCACCGCCTTGAGCAGGTTGGCCATCTCGATGGCGCACTGCGCCGCCTCCATACCCTTCTGATGCATGCGCACCAGCGCCTGGTCATCATCCTCCGTGGTCAGCACGGCGTTGGCGACGGGGATACCGGTCGTCAGTTGCACCTCGGTCACACCCCGCGCCGATTCATTGGCGACGATTTCGAAATGGTAGGTCTCGCCGCGAATCACACAACCCAGCGCGACCAGCGCGTCGAATCGGCCGCTCTGGGCCATGGTTTGCAGGGTCAGGGGAATTTCCAGCGCGCCCGGCACGGTGGCGAGCGTGATGTCGCCCGGCCCGACCCCGAGGCGCACCAGTTCCTGGCAGCAGCCGGAGAGCAGACCCTCGCCGATGTCGCGATTGAAGCGCGCCATGACGATGCCGATGCGCCGGCCGGCACCGGCCAGATTGGCTTCGATTTCGTTGAGGTCGGCGCGGCGACCGCCCGGGTTGGCCCCCGGCGCGGTGGAATGGGGTGTGAAGCTCATTGTTGGGCCTCCTCGGGAGAAAGATGGCCGCACACTTCGAGGCCGAAGCCCGCCATGCTCGGCATCTTGCGCGGGCTGGAGAGCAGCCGCATCTTGCCGACGCCGACTTCGCGCAGAATCTGCGCGCCGATGCCGTAGATGCGCGGATCCCACTTGGCGGCGGGCTTTTGCCCATCATCTTTCAGTGCCGCCAGCAAATCGTTGCCGGATTCCTTGCGATGCAACAGCACCATGACGCCCTTGCCCCGCTGGCCGATGGCGCGGAGCGCCTGGTCGACGGTGAAGGAATGGCGCCGGCTGGCGCAATCGAGAAAATCGAGTACGGAAATCGGTTCATGCACCCGCACCAGGGTTTCCTCGGTGGCGACAATCTCGCCCTGGGACATGGCCAGATGCACTTCGCCGGTGGTCTGATCGGCGTATGCGCGCAACCGGAACGTGCCGTGGGTACAGGCCACTTCGCGGTCGGCGACGCACTCGATCAGCTTTTCGTTTTCGGAGCGGTAATGAATCAGGTCGCGGATGGTGCCGATCTTCAGTTGGTGCTTGGCGGCGAACTCCAGGAGCTGCGGCAGGCGCGCCATCGAGCCGTCGTCGTTCATGATCTCGCAGATCACCGCCGCCGGTTCCAGGCCCGCCATCTGGGCCAGGTCGCAACCCGCCTCGGTGTGGCCGGCGCGCACCAGCACGCCGCCCTTCTGGGCCATCAGCGGGAAGATGTGGCCCGGCTGCACGATGTCGGCAGGCTTGGCATGCTTCGCCACCGCCGCCCGCACCGTGCGCGCCCGGTCGTGGGCGGAAATACCGGTGGTCACACCCTCGGCCGCCTCGATGGACATGGTGAAGGCGGTGCCGTGCGGCGTCTTGTTGTCGCGCACCATCAGCGGCAGATCGAGCTGTCGGCAGCGCGCCTCGCTGAGCGTCAGGCACACCAGGCCGCGGGCGTGGGTGACCATGAAGTTGATGGTCTCCGGCGTTACGTGTTCGGCGGCGAGCACCAGGTCGCCCTCGTTTTCTCGGTCCTCCTCGTCGACGAGAATGACCATCTTGCCGGCGCGCATCTCGGCGACGATTTCCTGGACGGGGCTAATGCTCATGTGAGTAAGCTTCTTCGGTTGGGGGCGACGATTCTACGCCTGAGCTTCCGGATTCAACATCCGCTCCACGTAGCGGGCGATCAGGTCGACTTCCAGATTGACCTTGCCGCCCGGCGCGCAGCGCTTGAGCGTGGTCACCTCGACGGTGTGGGGAATCAGGTTGATTGAGAACTCGGCGCCTTCGACGCGGTTGGTGGTGAGGGAGACGCCATCGACGGTGACGGAGCCCTTGCGGGCGATGTATCTGGCCAGCTCCCCGGGTGCGCGGATCACCAGTTCGTGCGACTCGCCGATCTTGTCGAACCGGACCACCTCGCCGACCCCGTCGACATGGCCGGAGACCAAATGGCCGCCGAGCCGGTCGGAAAGCCGCATGGCCTTTTCGAGATTCACCTCGCCCGGCGCGTCGAGGCCGACCGTGCAATTCAGTGTCTCGCGGGAAACGTCGATCCGGTAGGCGTCGCCGGTCTTTTCGATGACGGTCAGGCAGACGCCGCCATGGGCAATGGAGTCGCCAACGGCCACGTCGGAGAGATCCAGGTCAGGGGCCTCGACGGTGAGGCGCAGACCTTTTTCCAGGGTCTGCAGGTGGGTGATCTTGCCGGTGGCGGCGACGATGCCGGTAAACATGGGGGATCCTGTGGGCGGAGTGAAAACGCGCCATTATAAGAGGCGCCGGTACTCGGGCCGCCGCTAGCCCAGCGCGGCGCGCACGGCGCTGAAAAGAGGCGTCAGATCGTTCGTCAGCTCGACCAGCCGGGCTTCGATATCGGCGGGCGGGTCCGCGTTCCGGATGGCCAGTTCCAGTTTCCCGGCCAGGCGTTGGATCCCGCTGGCGCCCAGGGTGCCGGCGGCGCCCTTGAGGCTGTGGGCCACGCGCATGGCCTCGCGGGCATCGCCGGCGGCAAGGCTGGCGCGAATGGCGACCACGTCGTTGTCATGCGTGTCCACCAGCAGGCGCAGCAGCCGCAGGTAGCTTGGCCGCTTCGGAATGTTCTGGAGCCCGAGCGCCACGTCCAGTCCGGGCAACGCGGCAAGCCCGCGTAACAAATCGCCGTCCGACACCGCCGCCGGCTTGGCACCGGCCGACGGCGCCGCGTTGGTAACGGGAGCGGCGGCAGCGGCGACAGCGGCGGCGCCGGCGGTCTCCGGTGGAACGGGCAGCCATTTCAGCAGGGCCGCGTAGAGCGACTCGGGGTTCACCGGCTTGGCCACGAAGTCGTTCATGCCCGCCTCCTGGCAGGCGCGGCGGTCGTCGCCAAAGACATTGGCCGTCATGGCCAGGATGGGCACGGTCGCGCGGCCCGGCAGGCGGCGGATGGCGCGGGTGGCGGTGAGACCGTCCATCACCGGCATCTGCACGTCCATCAGGATCAGGTCGTAGGGGTTGTCCCGCGCCATGTTCACCGCCACGAGACCATCTTCGGCAATATCGACGGCCAGCGCGACGGCGTGCAGCAGTTCCAGCGCCACTTCCCGATTCACGGCATTGTCCTCGGCCAACAGCAGTCGGGCACCGACCCGGGTTTGGCGCAATTCGCCTTCGGCATCCTGGCTGACGGTCGCCACCGGGGTCGGCATGACGCCTTGGCCGCGTTGCAGTCGGACCGTGATCCAGAACGTGCTGCCCTTGCCCGGTTCGCTGTCCACGCCGGCTTCACCGCCCATCAGATGCGCCAGCCGGCGGGTGATGGCCAGTCCCAGGCCGGTGCCGCCATACCTGCGCGTGGTCGAGGCGTCGGCCTGCTCGAAGGCCTGGAACAGTTTCGGCAGGGCTTCCGGCGCGACGCCGATGCCAGTGTCCTGGACCTCGAAGCGCACCAGCAATTCGTCGCCATGTTCTTCGAGCAACCGGGCGCGCAGCGTGATCGAACCCCGCTCGGTAAACTTCACGGCATTGCCGGCATAGTTGAGCAGCGCCTGACGCAAGCGGGTCGGATCGCCGCGCAGCCAGGTGGGGACGGCGCCGACGTCCAAGCGTACCGCCAATCCCTTGGTGGCCGCCGGTTCGGCGATCAGGGAACGAGTGTGGTCTAGCACCGCCTCCAGGGCGAAGTTGGTCTGCTCCAGCTCCAACCGGCCGGCCTCGATCTTCGACAGGTCGAGAACGTCGTTGATGATCGATAGCAAGTGCCCGGCGGCGCCCTCGATCTTGGCCAGTCGCTCGGCTTGTGCCGGCGTCGGGTCGGCGCGCCGCATCAAATGGGCCAGGCCGAGGATGGCGTTCATCGGCGTGCGGATCTCGTGGCTCATGTTGGCCAGGAAATGGCTCTTGGCCAGGTTGGCCGCGTCGGCGCGCGCCTGTGCCTCGGACAACTGGGCGGTGCGGCTGGCCACCAGCTCTTCGAGGTGATGGCGATGGCGGTCGAGCTCCTGGCCGATGCGCTTCTTCTCGGTGATGTCCTCTTGCACCGCCACATAGTGGCTGGTGCGTCCGTCCGCCTGCCGGATGGGCGTGATGATGGCGAACTCGACATACTCGCGGCCATCCTTCCCGCGGTTGTAGAGCTCCCCCTTCCAGGAACGGCCGTTGGTCAATGCGTCCCACAATGCGACGTAGGCTTCCGGCGGCGTCCGCCCCGATTGCAGGATGCGCGGGTTTCGGCCCAGCACCTCGTCGCGGCCATAACCGGTGGTCCGCATGAAGGCCTCGTTCACGTACTCCAGGTTCCCGTCGACATCGGTGATCAAAATGCTTTCCGGACTCTGCTCGACGGCCTGGGCCAGTATGCGCAATTGCAGTTCGGCCGCCTTGCGGGCGGTGATGTCGCGGTTGGTGCCGCGTCGACCCAGATTCGCGCCGTTCTCGCCGCGGATCGGCCGACAATGGTGTTCGATCCAGCGCACCGTGCCGTCCCTGTGCACCAGGCGAAACTGTAGATCGTAGATATCGGCATCGATGCCCAAGGCCAGATGGGCCAGATACTCGGCGCGATCGTCCGGATGCACCAGGCGCGTCATCAGGTTCGCGTCGGCCAGGAAGTCTTCCGGCGGGTAGCCGGACATCGGCTGGCAGGCCGGCGACGCATACTTGTAGCTGCCGTCCTCCCTCAGCCAGAAAATCCAGTCGGTGGCGTTCTCCGCCAGCAGACGGTAGATCGCCTCGGATTCGGTCAAGGCCGCGTGGGTCGCCTCCAGTTCTTCGTTGCGGGCGCGCAACTCCTCCTCGGCGGCCTTGCGGTCGGAGATGTCGAGGAACAGGCCGATGACCGCCGGCCGATTCTCGTATTGAACGACGTTGCCGTGGATTTCGACTTCGATGCGGCTGCCGTCGCGCCGCAGCCCGGTGATGCTGTAGTGGTTGTCGCTGGCATCGCCGGCCAGGCGACGACTCATCTTCTCCGCGATCAAGGCGCGGTGCTCCGGGGCGACCAGATCGATGAACCGCACGTTGTCCATGACTTCCTGCGCCGACGCATAGCCGGCCAGCTTGGCGAAGTACGGATTGACATAACGAAAGCGGTTGTCCTGCACGATGTAGATGCCGGCGGCCGATTGCTCGACCAAGGCGCGAAAGCGGCTCTCGCTCTCGCGTAGCAGTTCCAGGGCGCGCAGGCGTTCGGCTTGCGATTGGCTGGTGTTCGCCGAGATCGCCAGTTGGGCGCGCTGGCGCAGCAGGTAGATGCCCGCCCCGGCCAGAAATAGCGCGAGCAGTCCGGCCAGCGCGATCCCGGTCGCATCCTTGGCCGCTTCGGCGTTCAGGTCGGCCAGGTCCACCTTGGCAATCATCGACCAGTTGGTGCCGGCGATGCCGCGCGCCACGCCCAGCACCGGCACGTCGCGGTAGTCGCGTCCCTCGATCACGCTGCCGTCATGCGCCTGGCCACGCAGCAACTGCGCGGCCAGCAGGTCCGGACTGGTCAGCGGCATTCGTAACTTGGCTGCCGTATCCTGGCGATGGCGCAGTTCGTTGAGAAACAGCACGTCGTTCCCGTCGCGCCGGAACAGCAGGGTTTCGCCGGTGGTGCTGGGCACGGGCCAGGTTTGCAGCGCCGGATAGAGCCAGTCGGCCGGATCGATGTGCAGGACGATGAGCGGGGCCGGTTCGGCGGCGAGGGCGACGACAAAATCGAGATGCCAGAGACCCGCCGCATCACGATAGGGGCCCGCCCGGTGCACCTGATGATCGGCGATCGCCGCCGCCACCGCCGTGCGCAATTCCGGGACTAGCTCTTGGGAGCGCTCTTCCGGCGCGCTGCTCCAGACCGGTTGGCCGGTCGGGTCGAGCACCTGAAACATGTGGAAGCTTCTGCTGGATTGAAACCGCTTCAGGCGCTCTTGCAGCATTTCGCCCGCGATGCCGTCACCAGTCTCGCGCCAGCGGCGGTAGAGCTCGCCATAGTGGTTGCTGGAGCCGATGAACTCCGCGTCCCAGGCGCGTTCTTCGAGCCAGTCGGCGATCTGGCGCGCCTTGAGATCGGCGATTGCTTGCAGTCGTGCCACCTCCCGGTCGTGTTGCTGCGTCATGGTCTGAACGACAGCGCCGCCGGTCAGCATGACGACGACGAACGCCACCACGAGGAACGGCACGAACGACCATGGGTGAGCCATTGATGCGGACGCGCCAATAGTCTGGCGACCTCCGACGAGGCGCCGTATCAGAACATAGAGCAGCACGGTGGTGACGGCGACGAACAGCCAGCCCTTGAGCGTGCTGGCGATGGTCATGGCGGCGGGGTCGTCGAAAAGCCACTGCACCGCCTTGTCCGAAAAGAGTATCCAGATGCCGGACAAGACCGCGTAGAGCAGGACGACCGTCAATGCGCCGGCTGACGGCGCGGGCGGCGTGGCGGAAGGCGGTGGTTCGGGTGGAGCGGAAGCGGACACGGTCGGAGTTTCCCCGCAAGCCGTACAAGGCCCCACTATAGGAGCGCGGCGGTGCCGGGTCAAACCGCCGCCGCGGCGCGGCCTATGCGCCTACGATGATGACAAGGTCCTGTCGAGCACGCCGAGGAACTGCTCGGCCGGCTGGTAGCCGACGACGCGCGAGCCATTTTCCTTGCCCGCGCCGTCGAAGAAGATGATGCCGGGCGGACCGAAGAGGCCGAAGCGTTTGAGCAGCGCCTTGTCGTCGTCGCTGTTGGCCGTGACGTCGGCCTGCAACAAGAGCGTGCCGGCGAGTTTCGCCCGCACCCGGGGATCGGTGAAGGTGAACTTTTCCATTTCCTTGCAGGTGACGCACCAGTCGGCATAGAAGTCGAGCATGGTCTTCTGGCCGCTGGCGGCGGCCTGCCGCAGGCGCGCCTCCAGTTCGGCGACGGACTTGACGCGCTCGAAGGACAGGGTGGCGTTCTCGGTCGTCGCGGCGGCGCTGCGCAGGAAGCTCAGGGGCTGGAGCGGGTCGCGGGCACCGCCCAGCATGCCGGCCAGCATGGCGGTTCCGCCCAGCGCCATCAGCACGCCGACGGCTTTCCAGAACCGGTGCCAATGGGTGGCGTGGGCCGGCAGGGGGTCCAGCGCGTGCATGAACACCGCCGGCACGATCAACAGCGCCGCCCAGCCGAGCATCTGCGTCCAGACCGGGATCACCGGTGAGACCAGCCACAAGGCGGTGGCCAGCATCAGGACGCCGAAGAACTTCTTCACCGCCTCCATCCAGGGGCCGGCCTTGGGCAGCAGCGAGCGGGAGAAGACGCCGACGACCAGCAGCGGCGCCCCCATGCCCAGCGCCATGGCGAACAAGGCG
Organism: Rhodocyclaceae bacterium; assembly: GCA_044220545.1. Lineage (GTDB taxonomy): Bacteria > Pseudomonadota > Gammaproteobacteria > Burkholderiales > Rhodocyclaceae > Fen-999. The sequence continues at coordinate 36,546 of JBGAQX010000031.1, forward strand.
GCGCCGCCGAGCGCGGCGTCGCCGGTCTGGGCGATGTAGAGCAGGGCGCCGGCCAGCGGCGCGGCGACGCAGGGGCCGACGATCAGGGCGGAAAGCGCGCCCATGATGGCGATGGCGCCGAAGCCGCCGCCCTGCCGGTTGGCTCGTTCCGACAGCCGGCTTTGCAGGGCGGCGGGCAGTTGCAGCTCGTAGAAGCCGAACATCGATAGCGACAGCAGCACGAATACCAATGCAAAGCCGCCCAGCACCCAGGCGTTTTGCAGGGCATTGGACAGCAGGGTGCCGGAGAAGCCGGCCGCCACACCGACGGCGGCATAGGTGACGGCCATGCCCAGCACATAGGCCAGCGACAGTGCGAAAGCGCGGCCGTGGGTGACGGCGTGGCCGTGGCTGACGATGATGCCGGACAGAATGGGCACCATCGGAAAGACGCAAGGGGTGAGGCAAAGCAGCAGGCCGAAGCCGAAGAAACTGACGATGATCAGCCAGAAGCCGCCATCGCGCAGCAGCTTGGCGATCTTCGAGGAGTCGTCGTCGGCGCCGACGCCACGGGTGGCTTGCGGTGCCGGCGGCGCCGTGGTCGGGGCCGAGGCCAGCGGTGACGGCTCCGCCAGGGCTGCTGGCGACGTGCCGGGTCCCGGGGCCGGCACGGCGGCCGACGACGCGGCGACAAGCTCGATGGTCGCGGTCTGCGGTGTCGGCGGGTAGCAGATGCCCTGATCCCAGCAACCCTGCGAGTTGGCCTTGAGGGTCAGGGTCTGGGCACCGCCGGCTTCGACGGGAATCAGGATCTTCACTTCCTGGCGATAGGTTTCGACCCTGCCGAAGAACTCGTCGTCCTTCACCTTGCCGGCGGGGAATTTCGGTTCGCCGAGCTTCACCGTCGCCGCGTCGGTGGCGAAGCGGATCTTCTCGCGGTACATGTAGTAGCCATCGGCGATCTGCCAGCGGGCTTCGATCGTCTTGGCGTCGATGGCGCGGGCCGAAAACTGGTAGGCCTGCTCGGGATCCAGCGGCTCCTCGGCGGCGAACGGGGATGCGGCGGCGAGGCCAAGCAGCAGCGGCAGGAGTCGGATCAGGGTCATGGGGTAGGCTCGGGGATGGTTTCGGTGGCGACCCACGCCAGGTAGGCCGGCAGGCCACGGCTCAATGGGACCGCGACGATCTCGGGAAGTTCATACGGATGCCCGGCCCGGATGGCCGCTTCCAGTTCGGCATAGCGGTCCGTCGTGGTCTTGATCAGCAGCGGCACTTCCTCGGCGTCTTCGATCGCGCCTTGCCAGCGATAGACCGACCGGCAGGGGGCGAGGATGTTCACGCAGGCCGCCAGGCGCGCGGTCACCAGGTGGTCGGCGAGGATGCGCGCCGAGGCGGCGTCGGGCAAATTGGTGAGGACGAGCAGGGCTTCCATGGCGGGATATTACCGGCTCAGGAAAGCAGCCGACGCCGGGTCAGCCCGAGGGCGATCCAGAAGGCGACCACGGTGATGGCTACCAGCACCAGCACGTGCAGCCAGGCCATGGCCGGTACCTGACCGAGCAGCAGCGGGCGGATCAGGGCGACGGAGTGGGTCAGGGGCAGCACCTGAGCGGCGGCCTGGAAGCCGGCCGGCAACTGTTCGAGCGGAAAAAACACGCCCGACAGCAGCGTCATGGGGGTGATGAACAGCGTGAAGTAGTACATGAAGAAATCGTAGGACGGCGCCACCGCCGTGATGATCAGCCCCGGCGCCGCGAAGGCCAGGCCGGTGAGGAAGATCACCGGAATGGCCCACAGCGCCAGCGGCGAGCTGGTCAGTCCCAGCGCCGCCACCACGACCAGGATGGCGACGCCCGATAGCGTGGCCTTGGCCGCCGCCCAGAGCAGTTCGGCCAGCACCACGTCGTCGAGCGCCACCGGCGCGTTCATGATCGCCTCCCAGCTCTTCTGCACGTGCATGCGCGAGAAGGCCGAGTAAAGGGCCTCGAACGAGGCGGCGTTCATGGTCGAGGCGCAGACCGTGCCGGCCGCCAGGAAGGCGATGTAGGAACCGCCGCCGAACTGCGGCAGGGTGGCCGGCAACAGGCTGCCCAGGCCATAGCCGAGGCCGAACATGTAGATCATCGGGTCGGCGAGGTTGCCCAGCACCGAGGGAATGGCCAGCTTCTTCCAGACCAGGAAATTGCGCCGCCAGACGCTGATGGCGCGCCAGGAGAGCCGGGGGGGCGAAAAGTAGTTCATCAGTCGCGCAACTCGTGGCCGGTGAGTTTGAGGAAGACATCTTCCAGATTGGCCGGCCGCAGCGGCGAAGGCGAGACGGGGATATGCTCGGCGATCAGCTCGTTCGGCGTGCCGCGGGCGATGATCCGCCCCTCGTCCATGATCGCCAACTGCTGGCAAAGGCGCTCCGCTTCCTCCATGAAGTGAGTGGTCAGCAGAATGGTCTTGCCCTCGGCAAGCAGGCCCTGCAGCCGCTCCCAGATCAGGTGCCGGGCCTGGGGGTCGAGGCCGGTGGTCGGCTCGTCGAGCACCAGCAGGTCGGGGTCGTTGACCAGGGCGCGGGCCAGCGTCAGGCGTCGCTTCATGCCCCCGGACAGCGTCTTGATGTTGGCGTCGGTCTTGCTCGACAGCCCGGCGAACTCCAGCAGGCGCGGGATGCGCGCGCGGATCACGGCGTCGGGCAGGCCGAAATAGCGGCCGAACACCAGCAGGTTCTCGGCGGCGGAAAAATCGGGGTCGAGGTTGTCGAATTGCGGCACCACGCCGATGCGCGCCCGCGCCTCGCGCGCCC
>JBGAQX010000032.1:0-44218 GCA_044220545.1 Rhodocyclaceae bacterium
CGGGCCATGGCGAAGATCCCGGTGAACAGTTGCGTCGGGATGCCGAGCGCCTTCTGCACGATGCCGGAGTAGAAGTCCACGTTCGGGTAGAGCTTCTTCTCGACGAAGTACTCGTCTTCCAGCGCGATGCGTTCCAGCTCGAGGGCCAGCTTGAACAGGCGGTCGTCATGCAGGCCCAGCTCGTTGAGCACCTCGTGACAGGTTTCGCGCATGAGCTTGGCGCGCGGGTCGAAGTTCTTGTAGACGCGATGGCCAAACCCCATCAGCTTGAAGCTGTCGTTCTTGTCCTTGGCGCGCTTGATGTACTCGGGCACCCGCGACACATCGCCGATTTCTTCGAGCATCTTCAGGCAGGCCTCGTTGGCGCCGCCGTGCGCCGGGCCCCACAGGCAGGCGATGCCGGCGGCGATGCAGGCGAAGGGGTTGGCGCCGGAGGAGCCCGACAGACGGACGGTGGACGTCGAGGCGTTCTGCTCGTGATCGGCGTGCAGGATCAGGATGCGGTCCAGCGCGCGCGTCAGCACCGGGTTCGGCACATACTCCTCGCAGGGATTGGCGAACATCATGTGCATGAAGTTGGCCGAATAGTCGAGATTGTTCTTGGGATACATCATCGGCATGCCGGTCGAATACTTGTAGGCCATGGCGACGATGGTCGGCATCTTGGCGATCAGGCGAATCGCCGCCGTGAGGCGGTGGGTGGGATTGTTGATGTCCAACGAGTCGTGATAAAAGGCCGACAGGGCGCCGACCATGCCCACCAGCACGGCCATCGGATGCGAGTCGCGGCGGAAGCCCTGCATGAAGCGCGTCAACTGCTCGTGAACCATGGTGTGGTTCTTGACCTTCGTCACCCAGTCGACCTTCTGCTCCGCATTGGGCAGCTCGCCGTGCTTGAGCAGGTAGCAGACCTCCATGAAATCGCAATGGACGGCCAGTTGCTCGATCGGGTAGCCGCGATACAACAACTCGCCCTTGTCGCCGTCGATATAGGTGATCGACGACTTGCAGGCCGCGGTGGACATGAAGCCGGGGTCGAAAGTAAAGGCGCCGGTCTTGGCGTACATCGACCGGATGTCGACGACGTCCGGACCGATGGAGCCAGTAAGCACCGGGAACTCGACGCTCTTGCCATCGATGGTGAAGCTTGCAATGCGTTGCGTACTCATATCAGTGGTCCTCAATTAACCCTCTGCAAGGTCGTTTAATCCGATCAAGCCGTCGCGTCGATCCGGCGCAACTGCTCGACCATGCCTGACAACCGCGGATCGCCTGTCTCCGTACGTCCGCTGATCAGATACCACAGGTCGTGGTCTTCCATTGCCAGCAGCCTCTCGAGGGCCGCTTCATCCTGCTCGCCGATACCGTCGCCGACCCGCGCCCAATAGCGCTGGAAGACCAGGTCCAGTTCCAGCAGCGCGCGCCGGCAGTGCCAACGCAGCCTTTCCCGCCGTGCGCGCCTTGTCTCGTCCATCGTCACACCGCCCGGCGAACCATCATGTCCTTGATCTTGCCGATCGCCTTGGTCGGATTGAGACCCTTCGGACAGACGTCGACGCAGTTCATGATGGTATGGCAGCGGAACAGGCGGTACGGATCCTCCAGATTGTCCAGGCGCTCGCTGGTCGCCTGATCGCGCGTATCAGCGATAAAGCGATACGCCGCCAGGAGGCCGGCCGGACCGACGAACTTGTCCGGGTTCCACCAGAACGACGGGCAGGATGTCGAACAGCAAGCGCACAGGATGCACTCGTAGAGGCCGTTGAGTTCTTCCCGCTCCTCGGGCGACTGCAGGCGCTCGCGCTCCGGCGGGGGATCGTTGTTGATAAGGTAGGGCTTGATCGAATGGTATTGTTTGAAGAACTGCGTCATGTCGACAATCAGGTCGCGGATCACCGGCAGGCCGGGCAGCGGCCGCAGCACGATGGGCTTGCCCGTCGGCAGCGAGTCGATGTCGGTAAGGCAGGCGAGGCCATTGCGACCATTGATGTTCAGCGCGTCCGAGCCGCAAACACCCTCGCGGCAGGAACGGCGGAAGGCGAGCGAATCGTCCTTGGCCTTCAGCTTGACCATCACGTCCAGCAGCTTGCGGTCGGTGGCGTCGATCTCGACCGAGATATCCTGCATATAAGGCTTCTGGTCCTTGTCCGGATCGTAGCGATAGATCTTGAATTGCAGCGTGCGCGTAGTCATTGTTCGGATCCCTTAGTAGGCGCGCTTCTTGAGGGCGATGGTCTCGACGGACAGCGGGGTCAATTTGACCGACTTGTAGTCGAGGCGATTGCCCTCCTTGTACCAGAGCGTGTGCTTGAGCCAGTTGGTATCGTCGCGGCCGTTGGGACGCTCGGCCGTGTCGGGCGCGTCGTCGCGCACATGGGCACCACGCGACTCCTTGCGCGCCTCGGCCGACACCATGGTCGCCACCGCCACTTCGATCAGGTTCTCCAGCTCCAGCGCCTCGACGCGGGCGGTGTTGAAGACCTTCGATTTGTCCTTGATCTCGGCGACGCGCACCTGCTTTTCCACTTCGAGGATCTTCTCCACACCGGCCTTGAGCTTGTCGTCGAAACGGAACACACCGCAATGGTTCTGCATGCCGCGCTGCATGGCCAGGCGGGTCTCGTGGACATTGGCGCCACCCTTCTGGTTGTTCAGGCGATCGACACGCGCCAGGCTCTTGTCGAGCTCGCCCTGTGGCAGCGGCTTGTGGGCTTTCGGCGACTTCTTCAGTTCCTCGACCGCCGTCTCACCCGCCGACTTGCCAAACACCAGGAGGTCGAGCAGCGAGTTGGTGCCCAGGCGGTTGGCGCCATGCACCGACGCGCAGGCGCACTCGCCGGCGGCGAAGAAGCCGGGCACCACGGTGTTCTTGGAGTTGCCCTGGGGGACGACCACCTGACCGTGGTAGTTGGTCGGGATGCCGCCCATCTGGTAATGGCAGGTGGGCACCACGGGAATCGGCGCCTTGATCGGATCGACGCCGGCGAACTGGATGGCGATTTCCCGGATGCCCGGCAGGCGCTTCATGATGGTCGCCGGATCGAGGTGCGTGATGTCGAGCAGCACGAAATCCTTGCTGGGACCACAGCCGCGCCCTTCGTTGATCTCGGTGACCATGGCGCGGGACACCACGTCGCGTGAAGCCAGATCCTTGGCGTTCGGGGCGTAGCGCTCCATGAAACGCTCGCCCTGCGAGTTGCGCAGGATGCCTCCTTCGCCGCGCACGCCCTCGGTAATCAGCACGCCGGCGCCGGCGACGCCGGTCGGGTGGAACTGCCAGAACTCCATGTCTTCGAGCGGGATGCCGGCGCGCGCCGCCATGCCCAGGCCGTCACCGGTGTTGATGAAGGCGTTGGTCGAGGAATGGAAGATGCGCCCGGCGCCACCGGTGGCGAAGATCGTCACCTTGGACTGGAAGGCGACGATCTCGCCGGTTTCCATATCCATGGCGGTGACGCCGAGCACTTCACCCTCGGCGTCGCGGAGGAGGTCGAGCGCCATCCACTCGACGAAGAACTGGGTGTTGGCCTTGACGTTGCGCTGATACATGGCGTGCAGCATGGCGTGGCCGGTGCGGTCGGCGGCGGCGCAGGAGCGGCGCACCGGCTTCTCGCCGAAGTTCGACATGTGGCCGCCGAACGGACGCTGGTAGATCTTGCCGGCGTCGGTACGATCGAAGGGCATGCCGTAGTGCTCGAGTTCGATGACGCATTCGTTGGCTTTGCGGCACATGAACTCGATGGCGTCCTGGTCGCCCAGCCAGTCCGACCCCTTGACGGTATCGTACATGTGCCAGTGCCAGTGGTCTTCCTCCGAGTTGCCGAGCGAGGCGGCCACGCCGCCCTGGGCGGCGACCGTATGCGAGCGGGTCGGAAAGACCTTGGTGAGAACGGCGGTCTTGAAGCCGGATTCCGACAACTGGATGGCGGCGCGCAGGCCGGCGCCACCGGCACCGACGATGACCGCGTCGAAAGTACGAACGGTGGTACTCACGATTAGAGCCTCCAGATAATCTGCGCCGCCCAGCCGGCATTGCCGAGCAGGACGAGGGCGGTCAACACATGCAGCGTCAGGCGGATGCCGGTCGGCTTGACGTAGTCCATCCAGATGTCGCGAATGCCGACCCAGGCGTGGTAGCAGAGACTGAGGATGAAGATGAAGGTGATGAAGCGCACCAGACCGTTGGCCATGACGGCGCGCCAGCCTTCGAAGCCGTCGCCGTAGAGGACCAGAAACAGTGCCAGCAGCACCGTATAGATCGCCATCACGCCAGCCGTGACGCGCTGGATCAACCAGTCCTTGAGGCCGTAGCCGGCCCCGACGACGATACGTGGGTTTGGATTCACCATAGCAACTTGACTCCCAGCAAAGCCGTCAGCACCAGGCTGACCACCAGCACCGCGATAGCGGAGGCGCGCGCCTGGGCTTTCTCGATGCCCTTGTGCATGTCCAGCAGCAGGATGCGGATGCCCATGCAGAAGTGATGCAGGTAGGCCCAGAGCAAGCCCAGCAGAATCAGCTTGGCCAGTGGATGGCCGACAATCGCCTTGAAGGTCTCGATGTTGTCCGGGGATCCCAAGGATAGCCCGAGCAGCCAGATCAGCAGCGGCAGCATCAGGAACAAGCCGGCCCCGCTGATGCGATGCAGTATCGAGACCCAACCAGGCAGCGGCAGTTTTATCTCGAATAAATTCAGATACTTCGGCCGCTTCTTGACCATCTCAGCCATGATTCCACTCCTTCGTTGTTACGGCGCAGCAATTCTAAACCCATAAGCGCAGCTAAACTCCACAACAGCGCTTGTTATCGACCACCCTTGCCCGACCACCCGACATCCGGGCGCATCACCTCCGCCAAGCTCGCTCAAACCAATCAGTTCAATTCGTTGAAATAGCAATGTTCGGCCGTTGAATACAGGCCGCGCCGCCACTCCATCGGCCGGTCACCGTAGCTGAAGCTGACGCGCTCGACCGACAACAGCGGACTGCCTTCCGCCACCCGCAACAGTTCGGCGCTGGACCGATCGGCCGCCACCGCGCGCAAGCGTTCCTCGGCACGCACCATGCGCACGCCGAAATGCGATTCGAACAAGCTGTACAGCGAACCCTGCCACTCCTGGAGCAATTCCAGCGTCAGCCCCGGGAAGGCGTCGCCCGGCAAATAGATCTCGTCCACCACCACCGGCCTGGCGCCAAATTCGAGCAGACGCCGCACGATGATGATGGGATCGGCCAGCTGGATGCCGAGTACGCGCGCCGCCTCCGGACCCGCCTTGGCCCGCCAGCACTCCAGGGGCACGCTGCGCGTGGGTTGCACCTCACCGCTGTTTGCCTCGAGGCGGAGAAAACGGAAGAAGGCACGGGGATCGTCATGCGATGCGACAAAAGTCCCCTTGCCCTGGCGCCGCAGCAGCAGATTCTCGGCCGCCATCTCGTCGATGGCCTTGCGCACCGTGCCCTGGCTGACACCGAAGCGGACGGCCAATTCGGTTTCGCTGGGAATGGCTTCGCCGGGGCGCCATTCGCCGGAATCGAGCGCCTGAAGCATCAGGCTCTTGATTTGACGATACAGGGGACTGAAGGTCGGCGAGCCGGCCGGGGGAATCGTCGGGGTAGCGGTGGTTTCGAGCGCCATGCCGACTATTGGATCATATTTTTTTTGGCTCGTCCATAGGTCATCTTATGTCTTATATAAGTTATCTAATAATTATTGACACGCCGCACAAGACGCGGCTATGATTTCTCCCCGTACTTGGCTTCGTCGCCCGAGCCCTCTCCGCCCCGGTCGACCGCCTCACCGCCAAACCCGCCCTTCACTCTTCGATACAAGGAGTTTCAGATGGCCAAAGCCCCCGTTAGAGTCGCCGTCACCGGCGCCGCCGGTCAAATCGGTTACGCGCTGCTGTTCCGCATCGCCAGCGGCGAAATGCTCGGCAAGGACCAGCCCGTCATCCTGCAAATGCTGGAGCTGCCGATGGGCGCTGCTGGTCGGCGCCAAGCCGCGTGGGCCCGGCATGGAGCGGAAGGATCTGCTGCTGGAAAACGCCAAGATCTTCACCGAACAAGGCAAGGCCATCGATGAGGTCGCCGCCCGCGACCTGAAGCTGATTGTGGTCGGCAATCCCGCCAACACCAACGCGCTGATCACCATGAACACCGCGAAGAGCCTGCCGCCCAGCCAGTTCACCTCGATGATGCGCCTCGACCACAACCGCGCCATTTCCCAGCTCGCGGCGCGCACCAAGGCATTGGTCACCGATGTCGAAAAGATGGTCGTCTGGGGCAACCATTCGCCGACCATGTATCCGGACATCCGCTTCGCCACCGTCGCCGGCAAGGCCGCCCCGGCCCTGGTCAACGACGAAGCCTGGTACCGGAACGAATACATCCCGAAGGTCGGCAAGCGCGGCGCCGCCATCATCGAAGCGCGCGGCCTGTCGTCCGCCGCCTCCGCCGCCAACGCCGCCATCGATCATATGCGCGACTGGAACATGGGCACCAACGGCAAGTGGGTGACCATGGGCGTCGTTTCCGACGGCTCCTACGGCATTCCGGAAGGCATGATCTACGGCATGCCCTGCACCTGCGCCGACGGCAAATGGCAAGTGATCAAGGGCCTCGACATCGATCCGTTCTCGCGCGAGAAGATGGACTTCACGCTCAAGGAACTGACCGAAGAGCGCGACGGCGTCAAGCACTTGCTGTAATTCACGCTGGAGGGACGGATGTCGACGATCGGTCGCCACGCATGAGCCACGGACTCCGTCCCGCCGACGTTCTTTACCTTGGCGCCGCCAAGCCGCTGCCGCCGCTGGCCGCCTGCGAGCACTACGCGGGCGGCGAGAAGCTGCTGCACAAGGCTGTGCGGCTCCAGGCCGAGATGGGGCCGGTCTTCGACATCACCGGCGACTGCGAGGATGGCGCGCCGGCCGGCGGCGAACGCGAGCATGCAGCCATGATCGCCGCCCTGATCGCCAGTGCCGACAACCGCCATGATCGAATCGGCGCCCGCATCCACGACGTCCGCCACCCAGCCTGGCGCGAAGAGCTGGCCATTCTGGTCGGTCAGGCGGGCACCCACCTTGCCTACCTGGTACTGCCCAAGCCGGAATGCGCCGACGACGCGCTGATACAGATCACAGCCCTCGACGAACTGCGCGCCCAGCATGGCATCGAGCGGGAAATTCCCGTCCATGTGCTGATTGAAACGCCGGGCGCCCTGCGCGAAGCCTGGCACATCGCCCGGCTGCCGCATGTCGAGTCGATCGATTTCGGCTTGATGGATTTTGTCAGCGCGCATCATGGGGCGATTCCCGCCACCGCCATGCGCTCGCCCGGCCAGTTCGCGCATCCCCTGATCGCCCGGGCCAAGTGCGAGATCGCCGTCGCCGCGCTCGGCAACGGAGTCGTACCGAGCCACAACGTCACTACCGAAATTCGCGACACCGCCGTCGTTCGCGACGATGCCCGCCGCGCCCGCCAGGAATTCGGCTACCTGCGCATGTGGAGCATTCACCCGAACCAGATCCAGCCCATCGTCGAGGCAATGCGCCCCGATTTCGCCGAAGTCGAGGCGGCCGCCGAAATTCTCACCGCCGCCCAGATCGTCGCCTGGGGGCCGATTCAGCATCAAGGCAAACTCCATGATCGCGCCTCCTATCGCTATTTCTGGGAATTGCTGCAAAGAGCACGCGCCACCGGCATGACGCTGCCGCCGGACGCCCACGACCGTTTCTTTTCCTGACCCCGCATCAACGAATCGAGAGGACACCACCATGCTGGAAGCCTACCGTGCCCATGTCGCCGAGCGCGCCGCCCTCGGCATCCCGCCGCTGCCCCTGACCAAGCAGCAAACCCAGGAACTGGTTGCTCTCCTCAAGGGGCCGCCCACTGGCGAGGCATCCTTCCTGGTCGAGCTGCTCACCTACCGCGTCCCGGCGGGCGTGGACGACGCCGCCCAGGTCAAGGCCGAATTCCTGGCCAGGGTGGCCAAGGGCGATGAAGACTGCAAGCTCCTGTCCCGCGAGAAAGCCACCGAACTGCTCGGCACCATGCTCGGCGGCTACAACGTCAAGCCGCTGATCGATCTGCTCGATGACCCGGTCTGTGGCGCGGTCGCCGCCAAGGGCCTCAAGGGCACGCTCTTGATGTTCGACTTCTTCCACGATGTTGCCGACAAGGCCAAGACGGGCAATGCCAACGCCAAGAGCGTGATGCAGTCCTGGGCCGATGCCGAATGGTTCACCTCGCGTCCCGAAGTGCCGAAGAGCCTCACGGTGACGATCTTCAAGGTGACCGGCGAGACCAACACCGACGACCTCTCGCCGGCGCCCGACGCCTGGAGCCGTCCGGACATTCCCCTGCACGCGCTGGCCATGCTGAAGAACCCGCGCCCCGGCATCGAAGCCGACAAGCCGGGCGAACGCGGCCCGCTCAAGCAGATCGACGCGCTCAAGGCCAAGGGCAATCTCGTCGCCTACGTCGGTGACGTGGTCGGCACCGGCTCCTCGCGCAAGTCCGCCACCAACTCGGTGCTCTGGTTCACCGGCGAGGACATCCCCTTCGTGCCGAACAAGCGCTTCGGCGGCGTCTGTCTGGGCAGCAAGATCGCACCGATCTTCTACAACACCATGGAAGACGCCGGCGCCCTGCCCATCGAACTCGACGTCAACCAGATGAACATGGGCGACGTGGTCGAACTGCGCCCCTACGAGGGCAAGGCGCTGAAAGACGGCACGGTCATCGCCGAATTCACCGTCAAGTCCGATGTCATTTTCGATGAAGTCCGCGCCGGCGGGCGCATCCCGCTGATCATCGGCCGTGGCCTGACCGGCAAGGCGCGCGAATTCCTCGGCCTGCCCGCCTCCACGCTGTTCCGTCTGCCCGGCACACCCGCCGACACCGGCAAGGGCTTCAGCCTCGCCCAGAAGATGGTCGGCCGCGCCTGCGGTCTCCCCGAAGGCAAGGGTGTGCGTCCCGGCACCTACTGCGAGCCACGCATGACTTCCGTCGGCAGCCAGGACACCACCGGCCCGATGACCCGTGATGAACTGAAGGACCTCGCCTGCCTCGGCTTCTCCGCCGACTTGGTGATGCAGTCGTTCTGCCACACCGCCGCCTACCCGAAGCTGGTCGACGTCAAGACCCACCGCACGCTGCCCAGCTTCATCACCGCGCGCGGCGGCATCAGCCTGCGGCCGGGCGATGGCGTCATCCATAGCTGGCTCAACCGCTTCCTGCTGCCGGATACCGTCGGCACCGGCGGCGACAGCCACACGCGCTTCCCGATCGGCATTTCTTTCCCGGCCGGCTCCGGCCTGGTCGCCTTTGCCGCCGCCACCGGCGTCATGCCGCTCGACATGCCGGAGTCCGTGCTGGTGCGCTTCAAGGGCAAGCTCCAGCCCGGCATCACCCTGCGCGACCTGGTCAACGCCATTCCCTACTACGCGATCAAGGCGGGCCTGCTCACCGTGGAGAAGAAGGGCAAGAAGAACGTCTTCTCCGGCCGCATCCTGGAAATCGAGGGCCTGCCCGACCTCAAGGTGGAACAGGCCTTCGAGCTGACCGACGCCTCCGCCGAGCGCTCCGCCGCCGGCTGCTCGGTGCGTCTGAACAAGGAACCCATCGTCGAGTATCTGCGTTCCAACATCACGCTGATGAAGTGGATGATCGCCGAGGGCTACGAGGACCGCCGCACCCTTTCGCGCCGCATCAAGGCGATGGAAGAGTGGATCGCCAACGGCACCCTGCTCCAGCCGGACGCCGACGCCGAATACGCCGCCGTGATCGACATCGACCTCGCCGACGTCAAGGAGCCGCTGCTCGCCTGCCCGAACGACCCGGACGACGTGAAGCTGCTGTCCGACGTGGCCGGCGACAAGATCGACGAGGTCTTCATCGGCAGTTGCATGACCAACATCGGCCACTTCCGCGCCGCCGGCAAGATTCTCGACGGCCGCAGCGACCTGCCGACCCGCCTGTGGGTCGCCCCGCCGACCAAGATGGATGCCATGATCCTCAACGAGGAAGGCTACTACTCGGTGCTCGGCAAGTCCGGCGCGCGTATGGAAATGCCCGGCTGCTCGCTGTGCATGGGCAACCAGGCGCAGATCAAGAAGGGCAGCACGGCGGTATCGACCTCGACGCGCAACTTCCCGAACCGCCTGGGCATCGACACCCGCGTCTATCTCAGCTCCGCCGAGCTGGCCGCGGTCTGTGCGCTGATGGGCAAGATCCCAACCGTCGCCGAGTACATGGCACAGGTCAAGACGCTCGACGCCAAGGCCGCCGACGTCTATCGCTACATGAACTTCGACCAGATCGGCGAGTTCAAGGAAGTCGCCGATACCGTAACGCTCTGAGTCTCAAAATCGCCGGCCCGCACAACGGCCGGCGCCACGACGCCCCCGCTCAAAAGGCGGGGGCGTTTTCATTTTCACAATCATTTGCATTCCTTTGCCGATCCAAGCACCCTCGGCGTCAGCCCGCCGCGACCAGACGCGTTAAACTGGGCCATACCCGCCATCTTCATCGAAAGGAAACACCATGGGCATCGTCTGGACCATCATCCTCGGCCTGGTCATCGGCGTCATCGCCAAGTTGCTGCATCCTGGCAAGGAGAACATGGGTTTCATCATGACCATCCTGCTGGGCATCGCCGGCTCCTTTCTCGCGGGCGTCGTCGGCCAGTTCCTCGGCTGGTACAACGCTGGCGAGGGGGCGGGCTTCATCGCCTCGGTGATCGCCGCCATCGTCCTGCTGGTCGTCTACGGCAAGGTGCGCCAGGGCTCCAACCCCTCCTGAGACGCGGACCGGCAACCGATGGACATCGTTCAATCGGTCGCCTTGGCCGGCGGCATGGCCTGGGCCAGCGGCATGCGGCTCTATGCGGTGCTATTCACCGCCGGGTTGCTGGGGCGTCTTGGCTATCTTCAGTTGCCGGCTGCGCTCCAGGTTCTGGAGAACCCCTGGATACTGGGCACCGCCGGGGTCATGCTGACGATCGAGTTTCTTGCCGACAAGATTCCGGCGGTCGATTCGGTCTGGGACGGCATCCAGACTTTCATCCGCATCCCCGCCGGGGCATTGTTGGCCGCCCTGGCGCTGGGAGACCACGATCCGGCCTGGATGTTGGCGGCGGGCCTGCTGGGCGGCACCCTGACCGCCGGTACCCATGCGGCGAAGGCCGGTGGCCGTGCGCTGATCAATACCTCACCCGAGCCGGTATCCAACATTGCCGCCTCGCTGGGCGAGGATGTAGTGGCCGCCTCGGGGCTCTACGCCGCCTTCTACCATCCGGCGGTGTTTCTGATCCTGCTCGGGCTGTTTGTCATCTTGCTGATCTGGCTGCTGCCCAAGGTCATCCGGGGCCTGCGCCTGGTCTTCGGCCGCTTCCTCGTCCCACGGCCCGGGGAAGCGCTGCGCCAGCGCACACCGGGCTAGTTCTTGGCGGACCCGGCGGCAAGCATGGCCAGTAACTCGGTCACGTTTTCCGGCTCGATGTCCATGCCCATTTCCAGCCCCGGATTGACCGAGATGGCGAAACCGGCCTCCATGCGCTCGACGATCCAGGCGAAATCGGCCAACAAACCGCCGCTGTAACCTGGCACCTCCGAGAGAAAGTCTTTCGCCCGATCCGGGCTGGTGAATAGCACCAGAATCTTCCGCCCCTCGTCATCCTCGATGACCAGCGGCGTGGCCTTGGTGGTGCGCTGGAAGCCCTTGATGCCGCTGTCTTTTTCGTCCCGGACCGGGATGAAGACCTGCTGGGTCAGCAATTCGCGCATGAAGTCGTCGCTGGAGAGGTCGCCGTTCATGGCGGCCAGCAGTTTCCGTTCCAGTTCGTTCTTTGCTTCCAGGGCATGAGAGTCCATGATCCATCCTTTGACGTGGTGCCTCTACATGGGCACGGCCTGTGCTAGATTCAAGTCACGATTAAAGCAGGGTATGGAGCAATCATGAGCATTCACGAGAAAACCAGTCCGGGTTTCGCCACTCGCGCCATTCATCACGGCTACGACGCCTACGCCGGCCACGGGTCACTCAACCCGCCCGTGTATCTCAGCTCCACCTACGCCTTTCCCACAGTCGAGGATGGTAGTGCGCGCTTTGCCGGCGAGCAGGCGGGCTTCGTGTACTCGCGGGTCGGCAATCCCACCACGGCGCTGCTGGAGGCGCGCCTCGCCGCCCTCGAAGGCGGTGAAGCCGCTCTGGCAACGGCCTCCGGCCAGGGCGCCACGACCTCCCTGCTGTGGACGCTGCTGGCGCCGGGCGACGAGATCATCGCCGACAAGACGCTTTATGGCTGCACCTTCGCCTTTCTGAATCATGGACTGGCCAAGTTCGGCGTCAAGGTGACCCATGTCGACCTCACGGATCCCGCCAACCTCGCCGCCACCATCAATCCGGCCACGCGCGTAGTGTTCTTCGAATCGCCCGCCAACCCGAACATGCGCCTGGTCGACATCGCCGCCGTGGCGGAAATCGCGCGTCGCCATGGCGCGAAAACGGTGGTCGACAACACCTATTGCACGCCCTACCTGCAACGCCCCATCGAGCTGGGCGCCGATTTCGTCCTGCATTCGGCGACGAAATACCTCGGCGGACACGGTGATCTGCTGGCCGGGGCGATCGTTGGCCCCAAGGAGACCCTCGATCAGGTTCGCTTCCATGGCCTGAAGGACATGACCGGCGCCGTGCTCTCGGCGCAGGACGCTTTCCTGGTCCTGCGGGGCCTGAAGACCCTCGCCCTGCGCATGGATCGCCACTGCGCCAACGCGCGGACCGCCGCCGAATTTCTTGCCGGCCATGACAAGGTGGCCACGGTGAACTACCCGGGGCTGGCCAACTTCCCGCAACGCGAACTGGCGCGCCGCCAGATGGCCCAGCCGGGCGGCATGATCGCCTTCGAACTCAAGGCGGGCATAGAAGCCGGCCGACGTTTCATGAATGCCCTTCGGCTGTTCACCCGGGCGGTCAGCCTCGGCGATGCCGAGAGTCTGGCCCAACACCCGGCCAGTATGACCCACGCGTTCTATACCCCCGAGGAACGCGTACACCATCTGATCGGCGAGGGCCTGGTGCGCCTGTCGGTCGGACTCGAAGACATCGACGACCTGATTGCCGATCTGCGCCAGGCGCTGGTGGCCGCATAGAAGGTCCGGTTGAATGAAGCTTCAGGCGAAGATATGGCTGGTTGCCCTTTCGGTGATCGCGCCGATCGTGGCCAGCGACTTTCTCCTCGGGCGCCAGATGATCGAGACCGGCGTACGCGACGAGCTGCAACGCGACGCCAAGGACGTGCGTGCCATGCTGATGGCGACGCGCCGTGTTTACCACCAGCAGTTCGTCAACAGCAAACTGCCGGTAAACAACGAAACCATCGGCTTTCTTCCCGCCCACGCGCTGCCGCGTATCTCCGCCGACTTCGCCAACTGGTCGAAGAGCGGCCTCAGCTTCAACAATGTTTCGGACCGGCCGCGCAACCCGAAGAACATGGCTGACGCCGACGAATTGAGGGAGATGGCCTACTTTCGCGCCAACCCGCTGGCCGAGGAACATCTCACCGAAATAAGTGATGCCGACGGCAGGGCCTTCTACCACTTCACCTCGCCTATCTGGATCGAGTCCTATTGCCTCCAGTGCCATGGCGAACGGACCGCGGCACCGGCGGGCGTGGCGGATAACTACGACAGCGCTTTTGGCTACCAGGAGGGCGACTTGCGGGGCGTGATGAGTATCAAGCTGCCGACCGATGCGCGGCGCCAGCATGCCTATGGCGAATGGGCCAAGGGATTCATACTCCGGCTGGCCGGCTATCTGTTGTTGCTCCTCCTGCTGGGCGCGGCGATGAACCGCGTGGTAACCCGCCGCATGAAGTTGCTCGAAGCCTCGGTGGATCGGGTTGCCGATGGCGACTACTCATCCCGCAGCGCGCTGACCGGCAAGGACGAAGTGGCGACCTTGGGCCGGCGATTCAACTCCATGGCTCAAGCGATCCAGGAGCGCGAACAACGCCTCGCGCAATATCACGTCGAACTCGAAAGCCAGGTCGCCGAACGCACCGAGGAACTGCGCCACGCCAAGGATGCGGCGGAAACGGCCAACGTGGCTAAGAGCGCCTTCCTGGCCAACATGAGCCACGAGATTCGTACCCCGCTCAACGCCATGACCGGCATGGCTTACCTGATGAAGCGGGCCGGGCTGGCACCGGATCAGGCCGAACGGCTGGACAAGATCGAGACGGCCGGCAAGCACTTGCTGGGCATCATCAACAACGTTCTGGACCTATCCAAGATCGAGGCCGGCAAGTTCGTACTCGAGGAAACCCAGGTCGCCATCGCCGGCCTGGTCGACAACGTCGCTTCCATTGTTTCCGAACCAGCCCGGGCCAAGGGCATCGATCTGGCCGTGGAGACGAGCCTTCGCCACCATCGTCTGCTCGGTGATCCCACCCGGATCCAGCAGGCCTTGCTCAACTACGCCAATAACGCCATCAAGTTCACGGAGACCGGTTCCGTCACCCTGCGGGCCGTCGAGGAGCACAACGACGCGGATGGAGTGCGCATCCGCTTCGAGGTGCGGGATACCGGCATTGGTATCGCGGCGGAGCAGGTGCCAAGGTTGTTCGAGAGTTTCGAGCAGGCTGACAATTCAACTACCCGCAAGTATGGCGGCACAGGGCTCGGACTGGCCATCACCCGAAAGCTGGCGCGCCTGATGGGTGGCGACGCCGGGGTCGAAACATCCCCTGGTCGTGGCAGCACCTTCTGGTTCACAGTGCGTTTGCGGAAGGATGCGGCAGCGATGCCAGCCACGTCAGCGCCCGCGCCAACCGATGAGACGACCGAATGGTTCGCCCACGCCAGCAGGCGGATATTGCTGGTGGAGGACGAGAGAGCCAACCGCGAGGTCGAACTGGCGCTGCTGACCGAGACAGGCCTGACAGTGGACGTGGCCGAGGACGGCGGCGAAGCGGTCGACCAGGCGAGCCGCCAGCGGTACGACCTCATCCTGATGGACGTACAAATGCCGAACATGAATGGTCTGGAGGCCTGCCGGCGAATACGCAGGCTGCCGGGAGGCCAGCACGTCCCCATTCTCGCCATGACGGCGAATGCCTTCGCCGACGACAGGCAGCGTTGTTTCGATGCCGGCATGAACGACTTCATCGCCAAGCCGGTGGACCCGCGTCTACTCTTTGCGGCCGTTCTGAAATGGCTGGGCAAGTCCGTCGGCTGACGCCCGCACGGCAACTCAGTTCTGGCCGGCCTCGTAGACGGAAACACTGACCCCGGCGTGGGCGAGAAACTCGCGCAATTGCTTGATCAACTGCCGATCACAGACGTTGCTGTGGTGCGGGTGGTGCAGGTAGACCTCGGCGCGGTTCAGCTTGACGTGAAAGCGGGCGCCATGGCCCGAGTCGATAGTGGCGCCCAGATGGGTCAACAGGGACTCGATCTCGCGCCAATGAATGTTGGCGCTGATCGGATCGTGGAAGATGCTGCGCAGCAGGCCGGCGTGCTTGTGGCTCATGATCGGTTGCTCAGGCTGAACGAAAATCCCATCCTAGCAAATCCGGCGACGTCCGGCCCGCCGCGGAAACACCGACGCAATCAGGCGACGCCCCGGAGTCCCTCGGCGATCGCCGCGCGCCGCGCACAAACGTCCCTACCACCGCAATGACCGCAGACCCCGATACTGTTGAACCAACGAACGAAGTCGTCGTTGCAGCCTCCGAGGGTGGCCTCGCCAAGATCATCCTGGGCGAGCAGCAGCGCGCCCAAACCACCCATGTCGCCGCCCCGGCAATCCTCGAAGTTCAGATACAGCGGCAAATGTCGCTCACGGGCAATCAATCTCGCGTCACGCATGACCTCCCAGCAATCGTAGCTCAGCCGACCGAGAATGCTGACGCTTACCCTGTCCGGTGACACCGAGATGCGCGCGCTCATATCATCGTCTCCCTTGCCTCGACTGCCCCGTTGGCCGGCGCCTTTCTTGCGCTCTTGCTTGCTTGGACAATGTAGTCTTGGGCCGTCTCCTTGTAAATTGAGCGGAAGTAGTAGAACCATCGGCATAGGCTGACGGCGGATTCCTCAAATACAATGCGCCTTCACCCGCCATGCCACTAATTTCCCTCTCGCAAGCCTGCCTCGCCTTCGGTCACGTGCCGCTGCTCGATCACGCCGATTTTCAGCTTGACGAGGGTGAGCGCGTCGCGCTGATCGGCCGCAACGGCAGTGGCAAGTCCTCGCTGCTGGCCGCCTTGGCCGGCGCGGAACAGGGCGGCCATCTGGACGACGGCGAGGTCTGGCGCCAACCCGGCTTGCGGCTGGCCTATGTGCATCAGGAACCGCCGCTCGATCCGGAACTGAGCGTCTTCGCCGCGGTGGTCGCCGGCATGGGCGCGGCAACGCGCCTGCTCGGCGAATGGCACGCGGTATCGCACCGGCTGGCCGAACCGGGCGCGGACCACGACGCCCTGCTCGGGCAATTGAACCGGCTCCAGCACGAACTGGAAACTCTGGGCGCGTGGTCGGCGGCTTCGCAGGCGGAGCGCGCCATCGAGCGCTTCGGCCTTGATCCCGATGCACGGGTCGGCACCTTGTCCGGCGGCCAGAAGAAGCGCCTCGCCCTGGCCCAGGCGCTGGCCACCGAACCCCAGGTGCTGCTGCTCGACGAGCCGACCAACCACCTCGACCTCGCCGCCATCGAATGGCTGGAGGAGCTGCTCGCCGGCAGCGGCATCACCTTGCTGTTCATCACCCACGACCGTCGTTTTCTCGACCGCCTGGCGACGCGCATCGTCGAACTGGATCGTGGCCGCCTGACGAGCTTTGCCGGTTCCTTCGCCAACTATCAGAAGCGCAAGGCCGAGATGCTGCAAGACGAGGCGTTTCAGAATGCCAAGTTCGACAAGTTTCTCGCCCAAGAGGAAGTCTGGATCCGCAAGGGCGTCGAAGCGCGGCGCACCCGCAACGAAGGTCGGGTGCTGCGCCTCGAGGGCTTGCGCCGCGAGCGGGCCGCCCGGCGCGAGCGTCTCGGCGATGCGCGACTGTCGCTGGATACCGGCGAAAAGAGCGGCCAATTGGTCGCCGAGCTGACGCATGTCGACAAGGCTTTCGGCGACAAGATCATTGTGCGCGACTTCTCGGCGCGCATTCTGCGTGGCGACCGCATCGGCCTGATCGGTCCCAATGGCGCCGGCAAGACCACCCTGCTGCGCCTGATCCTCGGCGAGCTGGCGCCGGACAGTGGCACCATGCGCCAGGGCACGCGCCTGCAAGTCGCCTACTTCGATCAGTTTCGCGCCGCCCTCGACCCCGAGGCGACGCTCGCCGAAGTCATTTCACCGGGGTCCGACTACGTGGAGATCGGCGGCGAGAAGAAGCACGTCATCGGCTATCTCGGCGACTTCCTGTTCGCGCCCGCTCGCGCCCGTTCGCCGGTCAAGTCGCTTTCCGGCGGCGAACGCAACCGCCTGCTGCTGGCCCGCCTGTTTGCTCGTCCGGCCAATGTGCTGGTGCTCGACGAGCCGACCAACGACCTTGATATCGAAACGCTGGAGCTTCTCGAAGAACTATTGCAGGACTATGCCGGCACCATTTTCCTGGTCAGCCACGACCGGACCTTCCTCGACAACGTGGTCACCCAGACCATTGCCGCCGAAGGCAAGGGAGTCTGGAAGGAATATGCCGGTGGCTACGAAGACTGGCTGCGCTGCCGCAAGGACGCGACGGCCGAAGCGAAAGCCAGCGCGGCGAAGCCAGCCGCGTCGAAAGAGACGAACAAGCCGCCAAGCGGCAAGCTATCCTGGAAGGAACAACGCGAACTGGAGGCTCTGCCGGAGCGTATCGCCACGCTGGAAGGCGAGCAGAGCGAGTTGAGCCACCGTCTTGAAGATCCGGCCCTGCATACCCGGCAGACACAGGACGCAAGCCGCATCGCCATCCGCCTGGGCGAGATCGAGGCCGAACTGCTGGCGCTACTGGAACGCTGGGAAGCGCTCGAAGGCAGATCGGCGGGCTGAACGGTTATAATCGACGGCCGAGATAGGGAGAAGAAAAGGGAGGCGGATCAGCGTAGCCGCCACCCGCGATCAGGACAGCCATGAACAGCGAAACCGAAAATACTCAGCCAGCCGAACAGGTGTCCCAGCCTGAACAATCCGCCCAATCGGCCGCTCAGCCCACTCAGCCGCAGCCGGTGCAACAGGTCGCGCAAAATTTCGATCCCCGGCGGCGCCTGCGGGAACTGCTCTCGGTACCCGAGCGCGACCGCACCGATCCCCAGTGGGACGAAATCAACGAACTGGAAATCCAACTGGCACCCGGCAACCGGGTCAGCCCCGGGCATCCGATCGGTAGCTCCGAAAAGGCTCCCGGGGGCGGCCGCCCCTTCCAGCAGAAAAAGCACCCGCCAAAGGGTGGTGGTGGCGGCGGCGGTGGGGGTGGCGGCAATCCGGGCGGAGGTGGCAAGCGTCGCCCCCGGCCCAACAATCCGAACAACCCGAACAACCCCAACAAGCAATAGCGGCGTCGCCGCTGTTCCGCTCGGCGGCGGCGGTCTAGTCCTAGTGGTGGCCCTCGGCCACCGCCAGCATCCTTTCCGTCCGCCGCTTGCGCGCCTGTTCCGGCGTCAGGCCGACCAACGACTCGGGCGGCAAGGGAACGTCCCAGTGCTGCTGAAACAGGTCAACGTCTTCGCCGGTATCCATGTGCGCCCGGTAGATCTTGTTCTGGTACGCGGGCGCATTCGGCAGGGCGACCAATTCGACGGATTGGATAATCACAGGCTTCTCCTCTGAAGATCTTGCCGTCCATCCTGCGCCCGCGGCGGTGCCGTATTAAGCCGAAGAATGGGATGAATTCCCCCTCTAGTTCGAGTTGAAATCCGTCCACGCACGACCTAGCTCAACTCGACGAACAGGCCGCATCCTGCTCGACCTGGGCCAACAGGCGCTTCAAACCGCCAAGGTCGACGCTTTCGACCAGGCCCGAAACCTTGGCGGCAAAGCCGTGCAGCTCAGGCTGGGCATGCGCCAGATCTTCGCCCCAACGGCGGATCGCGACGACACGGCCCAGGGCGAGCATCTCCCGAAAATCCGCGAGCTGTGTCGCCGACAGCACAAACTTGTCGGTGGCCGCTGGCACCTCGGCGGCGGTCATCAACCCGGCACCGGCATCATCCAGAATCCATTCCAGATCCAGCCGTCGTTGCAGGAAGCCGGCCAGTTCGTGATGGCGCATCGGCTTGAGGAACACATCGTCGAAATCCACATCGGCCGGAAACGCTTCCGGCCGCCGGGGTTCGGCGGCGGAGATCAGGACCACCGGCAGATTGGCCAGCGCGACGTCGGCGCGCAACGCGCGCAGCAATCCCCAGCCATCCATGACCGGCATGAACTGGTCAACCAGTACGCAGGCCACGTCGATATCCGCGGCGCGGCAGATCGCCAGCGCCTCGGCCCCATCCTTGGCGGTCACGACACGGAAGCCCCACGCGCTGCACAGATCGCGGAGAAACAGGCGATTCTCGACGATATCGTCGGCAACCAGCAGCGTCCGTTGCGGCCCGGCGTGGCCGACGATGCGCACCGATGTGGCGGCCACCTCCGAGCCAGCCATGTCCCTGAGCACCGGCAGGACCAGGCTGAAGAAGAAGCGGCTGCCGCGCCCCGGCTCGCTCTCCAGGCCGATGTCGCCCCCCATGGCCCGGACAGTCTGCCGGGCAATCGTCAGCCCCAGCCCGACACCCGGTTGATACTCGCTGCCCGGCGCCCGACTGAACGGCTCGAAGATCCTGGCTTGCTGCTCGGCGGCGATACCTGCACCCGTATCGTCGACCGCAAAGCGCAAACACTGCATCCCCTCGGGCAACGCCTCGTTCTCCGGCGATTTCAGCCGCTCGACGCGCACACTCACGGTGCCGTTCGCGGTGTACTTGCAGGCATTGCCGATCAGGTTGGTCAGGACCTGGGTCAGCTTGTGCTCGTCTACTTCCACCACGGCGGGAAGATCGGCGGCCAGCTCCACCACGAAGCGGTTGCCGGCCGTGGCCGCGAGCAACTTGCCCGTATCCTCGAGCTGGCTGGCCAATTGGCAAAGGGAGACGGGCTCGGGCCGCAGCTCGGCCGCATGGTGATCGCCGCGAATGAACTCGAGAATTTCGTCGATCAGGTGGAGCAGGTGCCGGCCACTGGTCTCGATCACGCTCAGCTTGGTATCGGCCTCGCGTCGTCCGCCCTTGCGCAGCAACTGGGCGTAGCCGACGATGGTATGCAGCGGCGTCCGCAGCTCGTGGCTGACGGTGGACAAGAAGGCCAGCCGGGCCTGGCCGGCTGTCTCGGCCTGCAGTTTGGCTTCGCTCAGCTCGCGAGTACGCGACTCGACGGCCGCGACCAGCCGCTCCTGCTCGGTACGCTGGAAATTGAACAGCCGCTGGCGCGCGCTTTCCGCCGCCACACCGATCAACCGCGAATCCCGGTACATGGCGTAACCCAGGACCAGCGAGGACACCAGGAAGCCCAGTAGCGGCAAGTCGTTGTTCAGAAAGATCGTCGGTCCTTCCAGCATGCCACCGGCCGCGCGAAGAATGATGATCATCAGGAGCACGCCCCACGCCAGAATGTACTGCCGGCCGTTCCGGACGCCTTGCCAGGCGGCGATGGCGACCAGGATGCCCATGGCGATGGTGATGGTCAGGGCCGCCATTGCCGTGAGCAGCCTCAGGTTGAGGACGGCGCCCTGCAGGACGGCCGCCAGCAGGCACAGCGCCGCCAGCAAGGTCATGCCACGGGCCAGCCGGGGATGGCTCCTGGGCAGATCGAGAAAAGCGCGGGCAAAGACGATATGGCAGAACAGACCCAACAAAACCATGGCACCAAACAAGCGCTGTTGCCAGAACTGGTCGCTGGCCGGCAGCCAGCGGGCGGCATAACCATCCACAATGAACATCGATAACCCGAGCAGACCATCGCCGAGCCCCACCGCCAGCAGCGCCGGACGCCCATTGCTCCGCCATGCCAGCAGGCTGAACAGCGCCACAGCCGTCACCGACGCCGCGACAACCGCGGCTTTGATGTTGAGGCGGCCGCTCTCCGCCTCGGCGTACGCCGCCGGTTGCCAGAGAGTCAGTTCGCTCGCCAGCAGCGTCGGGCCGCCGACGCGCAGGTAGGCGGTTTGGAGCTCGCCGGCGGCAATATCCACTGGAAACAGAATTCCTCGGGTTGCCAGCGGCCGCCGCTCGACGGGCACCAACGTACCGCTCGCCAGTGCGCTGCTGGCGCCGGCCGCATCGACCAGATACAGCACGCACGAACCCAGGAATGGATTGTCCAGCGCCAGCCAGCGCTGCCGCGCCGCCGCCGTGCCGTTGCCGACCGCGAAACGGACCCAGATGGCACCGGCGCGATAGCCGCCGCTGAAGCCGCCGCCGCCGAGCGGCCGGAAATGGCCGGCGGCGTCGGCCCGCCGCACGGCGGCAAGGTCGAGCGTCCCGCTCGGGTCGTCGAGCACCGAGAGATGACCGTTGAGATCTTGACTCGGCGAGCCATCGACAACCAAGGGCGCGGCCCCCAGAGCCGTACCGGCCATCCAGCAACACAGGCAGAGCGCCAACCCGAACCGGATGCCGCGCAAGCGAGCGGTCAAGCAGCCTCCCCCGCCGTGCCTCCCCTCAATTGACGGTACTCCCGGGGACTCAGGCTGTAGCGGCGCCGGTAGGCCCGCGTGAAGTCGCCCGCGTTGCGGTAGCCGACGTGACTGGCGATCGCCTGCACGCGCATGCCGCTGCTCTCGAGCAAGTGGCGCGCCGTTTCCAGGCGCAATTCGGAGAAGTAGTCGAACACCGTCATCCCGACCCGCTGGCGGAAAACCTCCGTCAACTTTCGCTCGTTGGTGCCCAGCTTGTCGGCCAACTCGCTCAACCCGGGCGGGTTGGCGATGCGCCGGTCGAGCACCGCCAGGGCCTGCGCGAACAGATGGTCGTCGGGAAACGCCTGATCGCCGGCACCGTCGAGGGCGCGTTGGCCCACCATCGTTTGCAGACGTTCGATGCGCCATTTGGCGTGGAGATGGACGAAAACGCGCGCCAGCACCTCTTCCTCGGAAAATGGCTTGGTGATGTAGTCGACGGCGCCCAGCGCAAAACCGTGCAGCTTGTCCTCGATGGCGGCGCTCGCCGAAAGAAAGATTACGGGCACGTCGCGGGTACGCGGATCGGTCCTCAGGCGCTCGCAGACCTGCAGTCCGCTCAGGCCCGGCATGAACAGATCGAGCAGGATCAGATCGGGCCGTCCGGCGGCCGCTTTTTCCAGGCCGTCCGGACCATCAAGGGCGACGAGAATCTCGACCGCCCGATCCTCCAGATAGGACACGAGCAAGGCGACCGAATCCGGCTGGTCGTCGATGATGAGCAAACGGGGCGTGGTACCGGACATGCTTGCTGCCGTTACGGAAATGCGATACGCGAATATTACGCTTGCAAATGCCAACCCCGCCGCCATGGGCGCGCGTGGAAACACAATGTCACATTCGCTGTCCGCGGGCCGCGGGGCCGCTCGGCGAGCGGAGCGGCGGGAGCGTCGAAGCAGCGCACAGGAGTAACATTGCGCCATGACCGCGGCCCACCCCACCCAACCAACCGCCTTGCCGGCGCCGACCATCAGCGACCGCCGGCGCAGGCCCCTGCGCGATCTGCGCATTTCCGTCACCGACCGCTGCAATTTCCGCTGCGTCTATTGCATGCCGAAGACCGTTTTCGGTCGCGACTACCCCTTCCTGCGGCGTCAGGAGCTGCTGACCTACGAGGAGATCGTCAGGCTGGCCCGGCTGTTTGCCGCCCAGGGCGTCAACAAGATCCGCCTTACCGGCGGCGAGCCACTATTGCGCCGGGACATTGAACGGCTCATCGAACAACTGGCCCGCATTCCCGACCTGGAGCTCACCCTGACCACCAATGGCTCGCTGCTGGCCACCCGGGCCCGGGCGCTGCGCGATGCCGGTTTGCACCGGGTAACCGTCAGCCTCGACGGTCTGGACGACGCCGTCTTCAAGAGCATGAACGATGCCGACTACCCGGTCTCCCGCGTGCTCGACGGAATCGAGGCGGCGGCCCATGTCGGCCTGGCGCCGGTCAAGATCAACATGGTGGTCAAGCGCGGCGCCAACGATGGTGAAATTCTGCCCATGGCCCGCCATTTCAGGGGCAGCGGCCACATCCTGCGTTTCATCGAGTACATGGACGCCGGCAACGCCAATGCCTGGCAAGCCGCCGAAGTCATTCCGGCCGCCGATGTGGTGCGCCGCATCGACAGCGAATTCCCGCTCGAAGCAATCGACCCCAACTACCCCGGCGAGGTCGCCGAACGCTGGCGCTACCGCGACGGTGCCGGCGAAATCGGCGTCATCGCCTCCGTTACCCAGGCGTTCTGTTCCGGTTGCACCCGCGTGCGCCTATCGACCGACGGCCACCTCTACACCTGCCTGTTCGCCAGCCACGGCCACGACCTGCGCCACCTGCTGCGCGGCGACGCCGACGATGCTCGGCTCGCGGCGGCCATCGCCGAGATCTGGCGGCAACGTGACGATCGCTACTCGGAACTGCGCGGCGCCGGCCTGCCGGTGGCGAAAAAAATCGAGATGTCCTACATCGGCGGGTAAGTCGGGAACACTGTGCCAATTCTTGGAACAGTATGACTTTCGGCTGACAATAGGCGGCTTGTCCGTTGTATTTTTCGGGCAAAATCGGGTCATGAGGAATACAACAAGGGAAAACCGCCAATGAAGATCAATCTTCCCGTTACCCAGAAAGAAAAGCCTTTCCCGTCAGGGAAATACCTCGTTTCAAAGACGGACTTGAAGGGCGCCATCACCTACGCCAACGACGCCTTCGTCGATCTGTCGGGCTATAGTCGCGACGAGCTGATCGGCAAGAACCACAATGTCGTGCGCCACCCGGAAATGCCGCCCCAGGCCTTCGAGGATCTTTGGGTGACGGTCAAGGAGGGCCGGCCCTGGCGCGGTACCGTCAAGAACCGTTCCAAGGATGGGGGTTTCTATTGGGTCGATGCCGTTGTCGTTCCCCTGCGGCGCGGCGAACAGACCACCGGCTACATGTCGGTGCGTTCCGAACCGACCCGGGCCCGGGTCGGCGAGGCCGAGGCGCTCTACAAGCAGCTCAACGCGACCAAGGGTCGGCTCGACAGTCGTGGCGGCTGGTGGCGGCGTCTCAGCTTGCGCGCCCGCCTGGTCGCCGTGATGGCCTTCATGGCCCTGCTGATCGCCGGCAGCGCCGTCGTCGGGCTGGCCGGCAACCAGTTGACCAACAAGGCGCTGGAATCGGCCTATCACGACAACATGCGGCCGTCGCTGGCCATCGCCCGGATGGTGATGCTGATGGGCGACAACCGCGCTCAGATCATGCTCGGGCTGCAACACAACCCCGACAATCCGGTCGCCAAGATGCACGACCATGCCCTGGACATCCATCTCGCCGCGACGCTGAACAACCGCGAGGGCATCGACGCGGCCAGGGCGGATTACCAGAAGCACGCCATCGGCACCGAGGAACAGGCCCTGGCCGACGCGTTCTTCAAGGCCCGCGAGGAGTTCTCGAGCAGTGGCGTGGGCCCGGCGCGCGAAGCACTCAAGGCCGGCGAGTTCCTCAAGGCCCACCAGTTGCTCCTGAGCCGGATCAACCCGCTCTACGAGGAGGTCATGACCAAGGGTGAGGCGCTCCAGCAATATCTCTACCGGACCGGCGAACAGGATTTCCAGACTGCCCAGCGGCGCTACGGATGGATCCTGGGCCTGATCGGCGGCGGCACCCTGATCGGCCTGCTGCTGGTGGCGATCGCCGGCACCTTGCTGGTCCGCGCCATCATCCTGCCGATGCGCCGGGCCATCGGCCACTTCAATCGCATTTCCCAGAACATCCTCACCGACGAGATCGACATCAGCGGTCGCGACGAGGCCGGTGAGCTGATGAATGCCCTGGCCACCATGCAGGTGCATCTCAAGGTCATCCTCGACGAGATCCGCCTCGCCTCGCGCAGCCTCGACGAGCAGTGCAAGCACCTGAACACCGAGATGGACAGCGTGATCTCCCATTCCCGCGATCAGCGCGACCGGGTGCAAAGCGTCGCCACCACGGCGGAGCAATTCACCCAGTCGGTCGCCGAGGTTGCCGACAGCGCGGCCAAGACCGCCCAGGCGGCCGGGCATTCCCGCGAACTGGTCGATGTCAGCACCACCAGCATGTCCAACAGCATGGCGGCCACCGGCCGCGTGGTGACCGCCGTGCAGGCTTCCAGCGCCACCATCGGCGAGCTCAACGAAGCGATCCAGAAGATCGGTGAAATCACCAACACCATCAAGGAAATCGCCGACCAAACCAACTTGTTGGCGCTCAACGCGGCCATCGAGGCTGCCCGCGCCGGCGAATTCGGCCGGGGCTTCGCCGTGGTGGCCGACGAAGTCCGCAAGCTGGCCGAGCGCACGTCGAGCAGCACCGAGGACATCAACGCCACCGTCGTGCAGTTCCGCAGCGTGACCCAGACCGCCGTGGAATCGATGAATTTGGCGGTGCACGAGGTCGACGAAGGCATTGGCCAGATGCATGCGAGCGTCGGCGGTCTCGGCCAGATCACCGCTTCGAGCAAGGATGTGGCACAAATGGCCGAGCACATCGCCACCGCCTCGCAGCAGCAATCGCTGGCCAGCCAGGACGTCGCGAGCCACATGGAGGAGATTTCGTCCCTGATCGACCAGAACACGTCCATCGCCATCGAGGCCTGGCAATCGGTGGAGGACATCTCTAGCAACGCGGCGGCGCTGCGCGCCATCGTGGACCAGTTCCAGTTGACGCCCCCTCGGCGCTGAGGGGGCCGCGCCAGCGGCGGATGGCTAGCCGCCGGCGCGCAGCCCGACCATGATGCCGCCCAGCCTGACCCGGTGGGTCGCCAGCATTCCCGCCGCCGTCACACCGGCCAGGCCGGCCAGCAAGCCGACCGCCAGCAGCCACGGCCCCGGCAGGTAGGGCAGCCGAAAGGCAAACCGCGCCAGCGCCCAGGCAATCGTCCCCGCCCCCAGGCCGGCCAGCACCCCGGCCAGGGTGCCGAGCGCGGCAAACTCCGCCAGCAATGCCGACCGCAACTGGCCGCTGCGCGCCCCCAGCGCCCGCAACACGGCGAGTTCGTGGGCGCGCTCGTCCGCGCTGGCCTGGATGGCCGCATAGAGCACCATCAGCCCCGCCAGCAGCGCCAGGCCGAACAGCGCCTGTACCGCCCGCGCCACCCGCTCGACGCTCTCCTGCACCTGCCGCACCAGAGTCGCCACGTCGACCACGGTCAGATTGGGGAAGTCCCGCACCAGATCGGTGATGAAGCCCGCCTGCCCGGCGGGCAGATGAAAGCTGGTGATGTAGCTGACCGGGTAGCCATCGAGCAGGCCCGGCGGTGCGATGACGAAGAAATTGACCCGCATCGAATCCCAGTCGAGCTTGCGCAGCGAACCGATCCGCGCCGCCAGCGGCACCCCGGCCACCTGGTAGGTCAGTTCGTCGCCGAGCTTCAGCCCCAGCGTTTCGGCCAGGCCCTGCTCCACCGACAACTCCGACCGATGGGTGTCGCCATGCCAACGGCCGGCCGACACCGTGTTGCCCGCCGGCAGATCGGTATTCCAGGACAGATTGAATTCGCGTTCGACCAGGCGTTGGGCCCGTTCGTCGGCAAAATCGGTCGGCGCCACCGCCCGGCCGTTCACCGCCGTCAGCCGGCCGCGCACCATCGGTTCCAGCACCGGTGCCGGCAAACCGCGGGCGACGAAGAAGTCGGCGAACGCCGTCCGCTGGTCGGCTTGCAGATTGATGACGAACCGGTTGGGGGCGTCCGGTGGAACCCGCGCGCGCCAACTGGCCAGGAGGTCGTCGCGGGCGATGGTCAGCAAGAGCAACGTCGTCAGTCCCAGGCCGAGCGCCACGGCCTGCACCACCGTGCCGCGCCAGCGCCGGCGCAGGTTGGCCAACCCCAGGCGCCAGGGACTGAAGCCCCGGCCACCGGCCCGCCCCAGCCGACTCAACAGGAGCAGGAGGCGGGCCGCGCCACCGTACAGGAGGATGGCAGCGCAAAAGCCGCCGATGACGATCAGGCCGAGCCGGGCCTCGCCCGCCACCCAGATCATCAGCATACCGAGCAGCCCGGCGCCCAGGCCGTAGGCGGCCAGGAAGCCGGGCTCGGCGACATCCCATTCCCGGCGCAGCACCCGAATCGTCGGCACGCGGCGCAAGCGCAGCAGCGGCGGCAGCACGAAGCCGACGACCAGGGTCAGGCCGACCGCCAGGCCTTGCACCCAGGGTTGCCAGGAAGGCATGGGCAGATCCTGGCTCAAGAACCCGGCCAACAGCGCCGCCAGCCCCCACTGGACGGCAAAGCCGAGCAGGCAGCCAACCCCCGTCGCCAACAGACCGAAGAAGATGAATTCGCCGCCGTGGATCGCCAGAATCTGGTTGGCCCGCGCCCCCAGGCAGCGCATCACGGCGCAGGCATCGAGGTGCCGGCGCAGATAGCGGTCGGCCGCCAGGCCGACGGCAACGGCCGCCAGCACCACCGTCAGGAGCGCCGCCAGCCGCAGGAAGCGGCTGGCCCGCTCGATCAGGTTGCGGATTTCCGGCCGGGCATTGTCCAGGCTTTCCAGGCGTTCGCCCCGCCCCAAGCGACTGTCCACCCAGCGGCGGAAGCCGTCGACCGCCGCCGTGTCGCCGGCCAGATGCAGCCGCCAACTGACGCGGCTGCCCGGCTGGATCAGTCCTGTGGCGGGCAAGTCGGCCAGGTTGATGAGTAGCCGGGGCGCCAGCGCAAAGGCATTGATGCCCCGGTCCGGGTCCAGCGTCAGCACCGCCGATGCCCGCAGCGACAGCGTCCCCAGGCGCACGCCGTCGGCACCGAGCATGCGCGCCAGTCGCTCGTCAGGCCAGCCGCCGCCCGCCGCCGGCACCTGGCGGGTTTCCGCGTCCGGCCTATCGAGCGCAGGGGCGATGCGCAACACGCCGCGCAGCGGGTAGTTGTCGCTGACCGCCTTGATGTCGGCCAGTTGCGCATCCTCGCCAGCCATGACCATGCTCGGAAAACTGGCGCTCTCGGCAACCTGCAAGCCGCGGCGCCGGGCCTCGACACGCACCTCGTCGCGCCACGGATGGTCGGCCGAGAGCAGCAGGTCGCCACCCAGCAACTGGTGCGATTGCAGCAACAGGCCCTGCCGCACACGGTCGGCCAGGAAGCCGACGCTGGAGAGCGCCGCCACCGCCAGCACCAGCGCCAGGCCGAGCACGGTCAGTTCGCCGGCCCGCCAGTCGCGCGTCAGCATACGCCAGGCCAGCCGCGCGCCCGCCCCCACCGCGCCGCTCATTGGTACCCTTTCGCTACAATCACTGCGCTTTCCTCTCCCGACGACCCAGCGATGACAACCGCCCTGCGACGGATTATCCCCTTACTGGCGATACTGAGCCTGCTGGCCGGCTGCGCCACGACGATGGAAGGCCCGGGGACGCCGCCGCTGCCGCGCGACATGGCGCGCCGGCCGGGCGGCCAGCCGGCCACGGCTTGGCCCGGCAACCTGGACGAGGCGGAGGCACGCGCGCGCATCGGCAAACTCCTGCCGGCCGGCGTCAAGGACAAAGCCGGTTGGTCCGCCGACCTGCATGCGGCGTTCGTCCATCTCAAGATACCGCACGCGGCGGAGACCTATTGCACCGTCGTCGCGGTTACCGAGCAGGAATCGACTTTCCAGGTGGATCCGGTGGTGCCCGGACTGCCCGACATCGTCCGGCGCGAACTGGAACGGCGCGCCGACAAATACGGCGTTCCCATGCTGCTGGTCTCCGCCGCCCTGCTCAAGACCTCGCCGAACGGCCGAGACTATGGTCAGCGCATCGACGCGCTGAAGACCGAGAAACAACTCGACGCCCTGTTCGACGACATGATCGGCGAACTGCCTTTCGGCCGGCAACTGCTCGCCGACTACAACCCGGTGCATACCGCCGGCCCGATGCAGGTCAGCATCGACTTCGCCGAGCGGCACGCCAGGGAAAAGCCCTATCCGTACCCGGTGGAGAAGACGCTGCGCGACGAAGTGTTCACCCGCCGCGGCGGCCTCTACTTCGGCAGCGCCATTCTGCTCGACTACCCGGCGCCCTACGACGAGGTGCTGTTCCGCTTTGCCGACTTCAACGCCGGTCGCTACAGTGGCCGCAACGCGGCCTTTCAGGCCGCCCTCGGCCGCATCGCCGGCAAGACGCTGGCACTCGACGGCGACCTGCTCCGCTACGAAAGCGGCAAGCCGGCCGACGCCGCCGGCGAGGTGGAAGCCACCCTGCGCACCCTGTCCCACCCGCTACTGATGAGCCCGACCGAAATCCGCCGCGACCTGCTGCTGGAGAAGACGTCGGCGTTCGGCCTCAGCCCGTTGTTCGGCCGTGTCTTCGCGCTTGCCGACAAAAAGGCCGGCGCGCCGATGCCACGCCAGGTCATGCCGCATATCCGCCTGAACAGCCCCAAGATCACCCGCAAGCTGACCACCGAATGGTTTGCCAAACGGGTCGAGGAGCGCTACCGAAACTGTCTGGCACGAGCCGACGGCGCGGCCAAGTGAGTGTTGTGCCAGGCGCTGGCGGCGCACCGCGGGACGGGCACGCCGTTGGCCGGACATCCCGCAAGGCTGGCATAATCGGCACGCCTTCCGCCCCGCGACGCCATCATGCCCAGCCTGCCCGCCAAAACCCTGGAAACCTTCGCCAATCCGGCCGCGCACCGCGACTACCAGATCCACATGGAGATCCCGGAGTTCACCTGCCTGTGCCCCAAGACCGGGCAGCCGGACTTCGCGGTGCTGACGCTGGACTACGTGCCGGACAAGCTCTGCGTCGAACTGAAGAGCCTCAAGCTGTATGCCTGGAGCTTCCGCGACGAGGGGCATTTCCACGAGGATGTCACCAATCGCATACTCGACGATCTGGTCCGGGCCACCAAGCCGCGCTTCATGCGCCTGACGGCCCGCTTCTACGTTCGGGGCGGCATCTTTACCAACGTGGTCGCCGAGCACCGCAAGAAGAACTGGCAGCCGCCGGCGCGCGTCGACCTGGCCGAGTTTCCGACGCAGTCGAACACGCGCGGTTGAGAAGCCACTCATCATGACCGAAACCTCCCTGACCCTCGCCTCGCTCGGCCGCGCACTTCGCCAGGGCCGCGTCACCGCGCGTCGCACCGGCCCCATCGGCTTCGTCTACGCCAGCGTCTTCGCGGTATTTGGCGCCATGATCATGGGCGGCCTGCTCAAGGCGGGGATGACGCCGTTCGTGCTGGCCGCGGCGGGCGCCTTCATGCTGGTGGGACCGATCACCCTGGCGGGTTTTTTCGGCCTGGCGCGAGCCGTCGAGGCCGGCCGGCGACCCGGAGCCGACGACATTTTCAACGGCTTTCATCATCCGCCGGCCGCGCTGTGGGTGATTGCCCTGGTCTGCGCGCTCCTGTTCCTGATCTTCGTTACCGATGCGGCGATTCTCTACAGCTACATGGTCGGGGGCACGCCGCTGTTCCCCGCCGACATGCTGCCGCCGCCCGCCTCGGCGACCAGCTTCCTGTTCTGGGCGGCCGTCTCGGGCGCCGTGGTGGCCTTCCTGATTTTCACGATTTCCGCATTTTCGGTGCCGCTCCTGAGCGAACGGCGCGCCCATCTGGTCGGCGCGGTGGTCACCAGCGTCCGCATCGTCTTCCGCAACTTGCCGGCGACCATGCTCTGGGCGGTCTTCATCTCTGCGGCCGCCATCTCCAGTATCGTGCTGCTGCCTCTGTTTCCGTTCGTCATGCCGGTGCTGGCCCATGCCAGCCACGCGCTCTACCGCGAGGCGCTGCCGCCGACCGTCTGAGGCGGCGCTTCAGGGTTGTCCAGCCGGGCCGCCAGCACGCTGGCGGCGACGATCAGCGCGCCACCCAGCCATTCGCGCGTTCCCATCGCCTCACCGGCCAGCCACCACGAGGCCAGGGCGGCAACCACCAGTTCAAAGAGAAAGATCACCACGGCGCGAGTGGCCGGCACCTGGGTCAGGCCATGCTGGACCACCAGGTTGATGGCCAGCAGGACCACGCCGACCACCGCCACCAGCAGCCAGGCGCCAGGCGCGACGCGGG
This sequence comes from Rhodocyclaceae bacterium, assembly GCA_044220545.1. Lineage (GTDB taxonomy): Bacteria > Pseudomonadota > Gammaproteobacteria > Burkholderiales > Rhodocyclaceae > Fen-999. The sequence continues at coordinate 31,183 of JBGAQX010000032.1, forward strand.
GCGGCGCCACCGGTTCGACCAGCAGCACGTAGGCGAACCCGACAGCCACCACGCCGGCGAAGACCGCCAGCGACTTGAGTTCGATGCTGTAGTGGCGCGCGCGCCGGATCAGTACGTTGGACAGGGCGAACAGGAACCCCGCGGCCAGGCCCAGCCATTCGGCGCCCTGCCTGGGCCAGGGCGCGCCCGACCCGGGATGCCAGAGCATGACGGCGGCACCGACCAGCGACATGCCGACCACGGCCCCACCCAGCCAGTTCAGTCGCTCGGCGAGCAGCAGGCGGGCCAGCAATACGGTCCACAGCGGCGCCAGGTAGAAGAGCAGCAAGACCCGCATCACTTCGCCATGCAGCATGGCCAGCACGTAGCCAAGGTTGCAGCCGGCCGCCGAGAGCGCAATGGCCACCAGCCACCCATCGGCGCGGCTGCCGCGCAGCTTGGCGCCGAATAGCGCCAGCCCAGCCACGAGGGCAACGGCGTAGGTGAGCGTCGTGGCCAGCGCACCGGAAAGTCCGGCCGCCTCGATGACCCGATAGGGGTACCAGATCAGCCCCCAAACGGTCGCGCCGGTGAGCAGCGCGCCGATGGCGACCCGCTGCCCTGGCCTATAATTTACCGGCTTTCGCATGACATCGCGCATGAAATCCTTTTCACCACCGGTCCGTTGCCGTGAACCCCAATCTCGCCAAGCTACAACCCTACCCTTTCGAGAAACTCCGCCAGCTCTTTGCCGGCTCCGCGCCGTCGGCGGACTTCAAGGAAATCAAACTGTCGATCGGGGAGCCGCAACACGGCACGCCGGACTTCATCCAGGCGACCCTCGCGGCCAACATGGCGGGGCTGGCCAATTATCCCACCACCAACGGCTCGGACGCCCTGCGCCAGGCCATTGCCGACTGGCTGAGCCGCCGCTATGCGATTCCGCCGCTCGATTCGGCGCACCAGGTGCTGCCGGTGAACGGCTCGCGCGAGGCGCTGTTCGCCTTCGCCCAGTGCGTTGCCGATCCGGCCCGACCCGACGGCCTGGTCCTGTGCCCCAACCCGTTCTACCAGATCTACGAGGGCGCCGCCTACCTGGCGGGGCTCGCGCCGGCCTTCATCAACCAGTTGCCCGCGAACGATTTCGCCATGGATTTCGCGGCCATACCCGAATCGACCTGGCGGCGCGTGCAACTGATCTACGTCTGTTCGCCGGGCAATCCGACCGGCAACATCATGACGCTGGACCAATGGCGAGAACTCTTCGAGCTCGCCGACCGCCACGGCTTCGTCATCGCCGCCGACGAGTGCTACTCGGAAATCTATTTCGACGAACACCAGCCGCCCCTGGGCGCCTTGCAGGCGGCCCGCCACCTGGGCCGCGACGATTACCGGCGGCTCGTCGTCTTTTCCAGCCTGTCGAAGCGCTCCAATGTGCCGGGCCTGCGCTCCGGCTTTGTCGCCGGCGACGCGGCGCTGCTGAAACAGTTTTGGCTGTACCGCACCTATCACGGCTGCGCCATGAGCCCGCCGGTGCAGGTGGCTTCGGCCGTGGCCTGGAGCGACGAGGGCCACGTGCGCCACAACCGCAAGCTCTACAAGGAGAAGTTCGACCAGGTGACGCCGCTCATTGCCGATTGTCTGGACACCCGGCGCCCCGACGGCGGCTTCTATCTCTGGGCTTCCGTGGCCCGCTATGCGGGAATGTCCGACATGGACTTCGCCCGCGAACTGCACCACCGGTACAATGTCACCGTACTGCCGGGCAGCTATCTGGCCCGGCCATCGGACGGCATCAATCCTGGCCAGGGCTTCGTGCGCATCGCATTGGTCGCCGATATCGAGGAATGCATCGAAGCCGCCCAACGCATCGCCGATTTCTGCCAGACACTCTGAATTTCTCATCCAACCGAATCTCACCGACAAGGGACCGAAACATGCAAGACCTGCAAAAGATCATCGACCAGGCCTGGGAAAACCGCGCCAACCTGAACCCCGGTTCCGCCCCCGCGCAGGTGAGCGAAGCGGTCCGCCATGTTCTCAACGATCTCGACCAGGGGCGTCTGCGTGTCGCGGAAAAGATCGATGGCCAATGGATCACCCATCAATGGGTGAAGAAGGCGGTGCTGATCTCCTTCCGCCTGGAAGACAACCGCGTCATGGATGGCGGCGTGTTCCGTTACTACGACAAGGTCGCCACCAAGTTCGCCAATTACGACGACCAGGCCTTCCGCCAGGGTGGCTTCCGCGTGGTGCCGGGCGCCGTGGTGCGGCACGGTTCCTTCATCGGCAAGAACGCCGTGCTGATGCCCAGCTTCGTCAATATCGGCGCCTTTGTGGATGAGAGCACCATGGTCGATACCTGGGTGACGGTCGGCTCCTGCGCCCAGATCGGCAAGAACGTCCATCTGTCCGGCGGCGTCGGCATCGGCGGCGTACTGGAGCCGATCCAGGCCAATCCGACCATCATCGGCGACAATTGCTTCGTCGGCGCCCGTTCCGAGGTGGTCGAGGGCGTCATCGTCGAAGACAACTGCGTCATTTCCATGGGTGTCTTCATCAGCCAGAGCACCAAGATCTACGACCGCGCCACCGGCGAGATCACCTACGGCCGCGTGCCGGCCGGCTCGGTGGTGGTCAGCGGCAACCTGCCCTCGGCGGACGGCAAGTACAGCCTCTCGTGCGCCGTGATCGTCAAGAAGGTCGACGCGCAGACCCGATCCAAGACATCGATCAACGAGTTGCTGCGCGACTGAGAGCCCAGCCGACAACGCCGCCGCGGAAGGAATCGTCATGATTTTCGACAGACTGTTTCAACTGATGGCTGAAAAGAACGCCTCCGACATCTTCGTCTCGGCGGGCGCCCCCATCAGCATCAAGATTCACGGCAACTGCATCCCCATCAACCAGCAGACGATGGATCCGGCCACCATCCAGAAGATGGCCTACGAGATGCTGACACCCGAGCAGATCAGCCGTTTCGAGGCGGAGCGAGAACTCAACCTGTCGATCGGCATCGCCGAGGTCGGCAACTTCCGTATCAACCTGTTCTGGCAGCGCGGCTCGATCGGGGTGGTGGTGCGCTACATCACCAGCGACATTCCGAAGATCGAGGACCTGGCGCTGCCGTCGGTCCTCTCCGACATCATCATGGCCAAGCGCGGCCTGGTGCTGGTGGTCGGCGCGACCGGCTCCGGCAAGTCCACGACCATCGCGGCGATGCTCGACCACCGCAACACCAACCGCTCGGGGCATATCCTGACGGTCGAAGACCCGATCGAATTTCTCTTCAAGCACAAGAAGTCCTTGGTCAATCAGCGCGAAGTCGGCCTCGACACGCATTCCTGGGGCGAGGCGCTGAAGAATGCCATGCGCCAGGCGCCGGACTGCATCCTGATCGGCGAAATCCGCGACAAGGAGACGATGAGCGCGGCCATCTCGTATGCGCAGACCGGCCACCTCTGCCTGGCGACGCTGCACGCCAACAATGCCTACCATGCCCTGAACCGCATCATCAATTTCTTCCCGCTGGAAAACCGGACCTCCCTCTTCCTCGACTTGTCCTCCACCCTGAAGACCATCATTTCCCAGCGCCTGGTGCGCCGGCCGGACGGCAAGCGCGTGCCCTCGGTGGAGATACTGCTCAATACCCGGCACATCGCCGAACTGATCGAAAAGGGCGAACTGAACGGCATCAAGGAAGCCATGGAGCAAAGCCTGGCACCCGGTTCGCAGACCTTCGAACAGGATCTGCATCGGTTGTACAAGGAAAAGATCATCACGCTGGAAGAGGCACTGGGCAACGCCGACTCGCCCACCAACCTCTCGTGGCTGATCAACAACGCCCAGCTTCAGACCAATACCGCCAAGACGCTCAAGGTGCCGTTCGCCACGGCGACGACGCCGGCGCCCGAATCGGCCAGCAGTGGCGCTTCATTTGCCGAATTCAATCTGAGCATGGACGCCTGACCGGCATGACACCCACGCTCGCCCTGGCGCGCCAACTGATTGGCCGCGCCTCGGTAACGCCCGACGACGCCGGCTGTCTCGAAGTGATCGCCGCGCGCCTGGCGCCACTCGGTTTCACCCTGGAGCGCCTCGACAGCAACGGCGTGGCCAACCTCTGGGCACGTCGTGGCCAGGGCAGTCCGCTCCTTTGTCTGGCCGGCCACACCGACGTGGTGCCGACCGGACCGCGCGACCAGTGGCATTCCGATCCCTTCGAAGCCACCGAGCGTGACGGCAACTTGTACGGGCGAGGGGCCGCCGACATGAAGTCCTCGCTGGCCGCCTTCGTGGTTGCCGTAGAGCAGTTCGTCGCTGGCCACCCCGGTCATCGCGGTTCGATCGCGCTGTTGCTGACCTCGGATGAGGAAGGCGACGCCACCGACGGCACCGTCCGGGTCGTCGAGGCACTGAAGGCCCGCGGCGAGACCATCGACTGCTGCATTGTCGGCGAGCCCACTTCGGTGGCCCGGCTCGGCGACACGCTCAAGAACGGCCGGCGCGGCTCACTGTCGGCCCGACTGCTGGTCAAGGGCGTTCAAGGTCACGTCGCCTACCCCGAGAAGGTGAAGAACCCGATCCATCTGGCCGCGCCGGCCCTGGCCGAACTGGCCGCCATGCGTTGGGACGAAGGCAACGAGTATTTCCCGCCGACGAGCTTCCAGATCTCGAATATCAAGGCCGGCACGGGAGCGACCAATGTTGTGCCGGGCGTGCTGGAAGTGTTGTGCAATTTCCGTTTTTCCACTGCCAGCACGGTCGAGGGCCTGCAAGGACGCGTTCATGCCGTGCTCGATGCCCATGGCCTGGAGTACGAGATCCACTGGACGCTGGGCGGCCGCCCCTTCCTGACGCCGCGCGGCCGCCTGGTCGAGGTACTGGCGGCGGCGGTACAAAGTGTGACCGGCGTCGAACCGGAACTCTCGACCTCGGGCGGCACGTCGGATGGCCGTTTCATCGCCGACATCTGCGCGGAAGTGGTCGAACTGGGGCCGGTGAACGCCAGCATCCACAAGGTGGACGAGCACATCGCGGTCGCCGATATGGAGCCGCTGGCGGCGATCTATCGCAGCGCGCTCGAGCGTCTGCTCGGTCCATGACGCCAACGACACCACTGGTCGAAGAACTGGTCACGGTGCGCGACTGGCTGCGCTGGGCGGTAAGCCGCTTCCACGAGGGGCGGCTCTTCTTCGGCCACGGCACCGACAACGCCTACGACGAAGCCGCCTACCTGATCCTGCATACACTCCACCTGCCGCTCGACCGCCTGGAACCCTTTCTCGACGCGCGTCTGACCCGTCCGGAACGCCTGGCCGTACTCAATATTCTCGAGCAGCGCCTCGTCCGGCGCCTGCCGGCCGCCTACCTGACGCGGGAAGCCTGGCTGGGCGAGTTCCGCTTCTACGTGGATGAGCGGGTGATCGTGCCGCGCTCCTATTTCGCGGAACTGCTGGCGGAAGGGCTGGCGCCCTGGCTCGACGATCCCGAAGCCGTGGTTTCGGCGCTCGACCTGTGCACCGGTTCCGCTTGCCTGGCCATTCTCATGGCCCATGCCCTGCCAAACGCTGCCATCGATGCCGTCGATATTTCCGCCGATGCGCTGGCTGTCGCGCAGCGCAATGTCGCCGACTATCAACTCGGCGAGCGCATCCGGCTGGTACGCTCGGATCTATTCGGCGCGCTCGACGCGTGCCGATACGACCTGATCATCTGCAACCCGCCGTATGTCACCGCCGCGTCGGTGGCGGTCCTGCCGGCTGAATACCGCCACGAACCGACGCTGGCACTGGGGTCTGGTGACGATGGCCTGGACGTTGTACGCCGGCTGCTCGCCGATGCCGCGGATCACTTGACCGACGCGGGCCTGCTGTTCGTGGAAGTCGGTCACAACGCCGATATCGTCACGGCGGCCTTTCCCGATCTGCCCGTCACCTGGGTCGATGCGCCCAGCGGCGAAGGCAAGGTCTTCCTGCTCAATCGCGAACAACTGGTGGCCCATCATGAATCGACGCGCTAGCCGGTACTTCCGTGTCCTGGCGGCCACGCTGCTGGCCGCCACAATGACCCTGCCCGCGGCCAACGCGGCCGATGGCAAGCAAGCCACCAAGGCTGTCCAGCCCACCGCCATGCGCATGGTCTTCCAGGTTACCGAGGATGATGGCAAGAAGTGGATGGGCATCCTGGGCAACATCCACAACATCCAGGCCGACTTGGGCAAGGGCAACGTCGCCATCGCCGTGGTCGCCATCGGACCGGGACTCGACATGCTGATGGCGGATTCGGTGGCCGCCAACGGCGTCCAGGACGCGCTCACCGATGGCGTCGAGTTCATCGCCTGCGAAAACACCATGAAGGCGCGCAAGATCAAGAAAGACGACCTGATCGAAGGTATCGGCTATGCCCGCGCCGGCTACGTCGAAATCGCCCGTCGCCAGCAGCAGGGCTGGGCCTATCTGCGGCCGTAGCGGCACTTGAGCAAAAAAACAAACGGAGCCGCACGGGCTCCGTTTGTCATTGCTGGGTGGGGTGGCTGATGGGACTCGAACCCACGACGACTGGAATCACAATCCAGGACTCTACCAACTGAGCTACAGCCACCACCTGAAACCTGTTGTCTGGCCCGCCCGGCGAGACTCGAACTCACAACCCCCGGCTTAGAAGGCCGGTGCTCTATCCGGTTGAGCTACGGGCGGATCACCGATCGAGCATCGGGGCATCGCGTTGCTGGTCGGGGTGAGAGGATTCGAACCTCCGACATCCTGCTCCCAAAGCAGGCGCGCTACCGGGCTGCGCTACACCCCGAGAGGCGCGAATTCTACCCACGCCTATCGGCAGGGTCAATCGATTTCACCGAGATAAGTTGAGTAGCCGAAAGAATCAGGCCACCCGCGGGTGGCCTGATTCTTTCGGGTCCGGCATACCGTCAGTGCGTCACGATGCCGGTCGCCGCATCGACGACATCCGCCACCTTCGCGGCCGGCACGACTTCAGCCTGCTTCTCCTCGGGCAATGACTCCGGCATCCGCTCAAGGGCCAATTCCAGCACCTTGTCGATCCACTTGACGGGCTGAATCTCGATCTTGCCCTTGATGGTATCCGGCATCTCGGCCAGATCCTTGACGTTTTCCTCGGGGATCAAGGCCAGCCGAATGCCGCCACGCACGGCGGCCAGCAACTTCTCCTTCAGGCCACCAATCGGCAGTACCTCGCCGCGCAGCGTGATCTCACCGGTCATGGCGACGTCCGCACGCACCGGAATGCCGGTCAGCGCCGAGACCAGCGCCGTGGTCATGCCGATGCCGGCGGACGGCCCATCCTTTGGCGTCGCGCCTTCGGGGAGGTGGATGTGAATGTCGTTCTTCTGGTAGAAGTCCTCGGGAATACCCAGCGACTTGCTACGGCGACGCACCACGGTCAGTGCCGCCTGGATGGACTCCTGCATCACCTCGCCGAGCTTGCCGGTGGTCATGGTCTTGCCCTTGCCCGGCACGGCGACCGATTCGATGGTCAGCAGTTCGCCGCCGACTTCGGTCCAGGCCAGGCCGGTCACTTGTCCGACCTGATTTTCCTTTTCGGCCATGCCGAAGCTGTAACGGCGCACGCCGATGTACTTGTCGAGATTCTTGGCATTGACGACGATCTTGTTCTTGCGACTCTTCATCACCAGCGCCTTGACGACCTTGCGGCAGATCTTCGAGATCTCGCGTTCAAGCGCCCGCACACCCGCTTCGCGCGTGTAGTAGCGCACGATGTCGAGAAGCGCGTCCTCCGTGACGGAGAGCTCTTCGCGCTTGACGCCGTTGTTCTTCAACTGCTTGGGCAGCAGATAGCGTTGGGCGATGTTGACCTTCTCGTCCTCCGTGTAGCCGGACAGACGGATCACCTCCATCCGGTCGAGCAAAGCCGCCGGAATGTTCAGGGTGTTGGCGGTGGCGACGAACATGACATCGGACAGATCGAAGTCCACCTCGATGTAGTGGTCCTGGAAAGTATGGTTCTGCTCGGGATCAAGCACCTCGAGCAGCGCGGAGGAAGGGTCGCCGCGGAAATCCATGCCCAGCTTGTCCACCTCGTCGAGCAGGAACAACGGGTTCTTGACACCGACCTTGGTCATGTTCTGGAGAATCTTGCCCGGCATGGAGCCGATGTAGGTGCGCCGGTGGCCGCGAATCTCCGCCTCGTCGCGCACGCCGCCCAAGGCCATGCGGACGAACTTGCGATTGGTGGCCTTGGCGATCGACTGGCCCAGGGACGTCTTGCCAACGCCCGGGGGACCGACCAGACACAGAATCGGCGCCTTGACCTTCTCGACGCGCTGCTGCACGGCCAGGTACTCGACGATCCGTTCCTTCACCTTTTCCAGGCCGTAGTGGTCCTTGTCCAGAACCTTCTCGGCGAATCCCAGATCCTTGGAAACACGCGACTTCTTCTTCCACGGCAGACCGACCAGCGTCTCGACATAGTTGCGCACCACGGTTGCTTCGGCGGACATGGGCGACATCAACTTGAGCTTCTTGAACTCGGAGTTCGCCTTGGCCAGGGCTTCCTTGCTCATGCCGGCCGCCTTGATCTTCTTGTCCATCTCGTCGAGGTCGGCGCCTTCCTCGCCTTCGCCGAGTTCCTTCTGGATGGCCTTGACCTGCTCGTTCAGGTAGTACTCGCGCTGGCTCTTTTCCATCTGGCGCTTGACGCGGCCGCGAATGCGCTTCTCCACCTGGAGGATGTCGAGCTCGGTTTCCAGTTGCGACAACAGCTTTTCCAGGCGCTCGCCGACATCGAAGAGTTCGAGGATTTCCTGCTTCAACTCGAGCTTCATCGGCAGATGCGCGGCGATGGTGTCGGCCAACCGACCGGCATCTTCGATGCCCGCCAGCGAAGTCAGAATTTCCGGCGGTATCTTCTTGTTCAGCTTCACGTACTGGTCGAACTGGGCGAGAATCGCCCGCCGCATGGCTTCGACCTCGTGATTTGCCCCATCGTCCAGCGGGATGGGCGTGACCGCCGCGACGAACAGGGTGCGCTGGTCCTCGACATGGTCGACCCTGGCCCGCTGGGTGCCTTCGACCAGCACCTTTACCGTGCCATCGGGCAGCTTGAGCATTTGCAGGATATTCGCCACGCAACCGATCGCGTAGAGATCCTCCGGTTCCGGCTCATCCTTGGCGGCGGACTTTTGCGCAACCAGCAGAATACCCTTGCCCCCTTCCATCGCCGTTTCCAGGGCCTTGATCGATTTCGGCCGGCCAACAAACAGGGGGATGACCATGTGCGGGAACACCACTACGTCGCGCAGCGGCAGTAGCGGCAATTCAAGTTTTTCTGCGGGGGTTTCGAGTTCGCCTAACATGGGCTTGTCCTTTTGGTTGATGCTGCCCGATCGACATGGGGATGATGCCAAGCCAATTCAAGCGGCCAATTCAAGCGCTCCGCCGCCGGTAAGCGACCGAAAGCGGGCCCAAACCGCTGTTCCGGCGTTAGTTCGAGCCCGAAACCTTGGGTTGATCGGCGTAGATCAGCAGGGGCTGACCGCCATTCTCGATCATCGCCTCGTCGACCACCGCCTTGGCGACATTTTGCAGCGTCGGCAGATCGTACATCGTATCGAGCAGCGCACCTTCGAGAATCGAGCGCAAGCCGCGCGCGCCCGTCTTGCGCTTGAGCGCCTTGCGGGCAATTGCCTGAAGGGCCGCCGGCCGAACTTCCAGTTCGACCCCTTCCATGGCGAAGAGTTTCTGGTATTGCTTGGTCAGGGCATTCTTGGGCTCGACCAGGATCGTTACCAGCGCATCCTCGTTGAGTTCTTCCAGGGTGGCCAGCACCGGCAGCCGGCCGATCAATTCCGGAATCAGACCGTACTTGATCAGATCTTCGGGCTCGACCGAACGCAGCACGTCGCCAACCGCCTTCTTGTCGTCCTTGCTCTTCACCTCGGCGCCGAAGCCGATGCCGCCCTGCTCCGAGCGGTTGCGGATCACCTTTTCCAGGCCACCGAACGCGCCACCACAGATGAACAGGATATTGGTGGTGTCGACCTGGACGAAATCCTGGTTCGGATGCTTGCGTCCGCCTTGCGGCGGCACGCTGGCGATGGTGCCTTCGATCAGTTTCAGCAGCGCCTGCTGCACACCTTCTCCGGAAACGTCGCGGGTGATCGACGGGTTATCCGACTTGCGGGAGATCTTGTCGATCTCGTCGATGTAGACGATGCCCCGCTGCGCCTTCTCGACTTCGTAGTCGCACTTCTGCAGCAGCTTCTGGATGATGTTCTCGACGTCCTCGCCGACGTAGCCGGCCTCGGTCAGCGTCGTCGCATCGGCCATGACGAACGGCACGTTGAGCAGGCGCGCCAGGGTCTGGGCCAGCAGCGTCTTGCCGGAACCGGTCGGACCGATGAGCAGGATGTTGCTCTTGGCCAGTTCTACATCGTCGGCGCCCTTTTGCTGATAGCGCAGCCGTTTGTAGTGGTTATAGACCGCCACGGCAAGAATCTTCTTCGCCTGCTCCTGGCCAATCACGTATTGGTCGAGGATGGAGCGGATCTCCGGCGGTGTCGGCAGGTCGCGCGATGGTTTGCCATCGGACTCGGCGACAGTTTCGTCGCGGATGATGTCGTTGCAGAGCTCGATGCACTCATCGCAAATGAACACCGAGGGACCGGCGATGAGCTTCTTGACCTCGTGCTGGCTCTTGCCGCAGAAGGAGCAGTACAGGAGCTTCTCGCCAGATTTCTTTTCCGCCATCGCCGTTCCTCTGTTGTTACGTGCCTGATCTGGTAAGAAGTCAGACTTCGCCGCGCTTGTTCAGCACCTTGTCCACGAGCCCGTATTCGGCGGCAGCCTCGGCCGACAGGAAGTTGTCGCGGTCAGTGTCTCTTTCGATGCGTTCCATGGGCTGGCCGGTGTGCTTCGCCAGCATTTCGTTCATCTTCTGCTTCAGGTAGAGGATTTCCTTGGCGTGGATCTCGATGTCCGAGGCCTGCCCCTGAAAGCCGCCCAACGGCTGGTGGATCATCATGCGCGAGTTGGGTAGCGCGTAGCGCTTGCCCTTTTCACCGGCCGCCAGCAGGAAGGCGCCCATCGAGGCGGCCTGGCCGATGCATAGCGTCGACACGTCCGGCTTGATGAACTGCATGGTGTCGTAGATCGCCATGCCGGCCGTCACCGAACCACCGGGTGAGTTGATGTAGAAGTGGATGTCCTTGTCGGGATTCTCGGACTCCAGATACAGCATCTGCGCCACCACCAGGTTGGCGGTCATGTCATTGACCGGCCCCACCAGGAAGATCACCCGCTCCTTGAGGAGGCGGGAATAGATATCGAAGGCTCGCTCGCCCCGCCCGCTGGTCTCGATGACCATCGGGATCAGGCCTATGGCTTGCGGGTCGGATAGGGTCGTCAAGTCGTTCATGGCGATGCTCGAACGCATCATGCCGCATTACCCATCAATTCGTCAAAAGAGACCGGCTTGTCGATTACCTTGGCGTTGGCCAGCATCCATTCGACGACGTTGTTTTCCATCGCCAGCGCCTCGGCCTCGGCCAGACGCTGCGGCTGGCTGTAGTACCAACGCACGACCTCCTTCGGGTCCTCGAAGGTCTGCGAGTAGTCTTCGACGATGGTACGCACCTGCGCGGCCGTGGCATGCAGATCCTTCGCCTTGACCAGTTCGGCCAGCACCAGACCCAGCTTGACGCGCCGCACCGCCTGATCGGTGAACCACGAGGCGTCGACCGGCATGTTCTTGGCATCCATGCCGCGCGACTGCAGATCCTTAAGGGCGTTTTCCGCCATCTGCCGGGCCTCGAGATCGACCAGCGACTTGGGCACATCGATGTTATTGACGGCCAGCAGTACGTCCATCACCTGGTTCTTGACCTTGGCCTGAAGACGCTTCTTCACTTCACGCTCCAGATTGGCCTTCACTTCTTCACGCATCTTGACCAGGTCGCCGTCCTTGATACCCAGGGCCTTGGCGAAATCCGCATCGAGTTCGGGCAACCTGGCCGCCTCGACCTTCTTGCAGGTCGCCTCGAACTGAACGGTCTGGCCAGCCAGGTCCTTGGCGTGGTAATCCTCGGGGAACGCGACATCGAAGGTCTTGGTCTGGCCTTCGCTCATGCCGGTCAGCGCGGCCTCGAAGTCCGGCAGCATCATGCCCGAGCCCAGGACAACGGGGTAATCGGTGGCCTTGCCCCCCTGGAACTCCTCGCCATTCTTGCGGCCGGTGAAGTCGATGGTGACGCGATCGCCGGACTCGCTGGCGCGACTGGCGGCCACATGAGTGGTGCGCTGTTTGCGCAGCACTTCGATCGTCTGGTCCACCTCGGCATCGGAAACCGTCAAGGTCGCCCGCTCGACATCGCTGCCGGAAACATCGCCAAGAGCGATTTCGGGATACACCTCGAATACGGCGGTGAATTCCATGCGGCTATCGTCGCTTGCCGTCTTGGGCTTCAGGCTCGGGTAACCCGCCACGCGCAGGCTCTGTGCCTGCACGGTCGCGTTGAAGGTCTTTTCGACCGCCGCGCCGATCGCCTCGGAATGGGCTTGCGAACCGTATTGCTGCGCCACCATGTTCATCGGCACCTTGCCGGGACGGAAGCCCGGCATCTTGACCGTCTTGGCGATATGCCGCAGGCGCTGCTGCACTTCCTTGTCGATGTCCGACTTGGCAATGGCGATGTCGATGCTGCGTTCCAGCGCGCTGGGGGTGCTGGCTTGAGCGCCCATGTTTTCCTGAGTCTGCATGAAGAATTCCTGAAGGCTGATCTAGAAAGTCGGCAATTCGATGAGTGGCTGGCTGGTGCGAAGGAAGGGACTCGAACCCTTACGCCTCGCGGCGCTGGAACCTAAATCCAGTGCGTCTACCAATTCCGCCACCTTCGCACGACCCGTGATTTTACCCGATATACTCGGCCGCTGCCCATGGCTGTCGACCATTACGAAAACTTCCCCGTCGCCTCGATTCTGCTGCCGCGCGCCCTGCGCGAGCCCGTGGCGGCAATCTATGTTTTTGCCCGCGGCGCCGACGATTTTGCCGACGAGGGCCAGCG
>JBGAQX010000033.1:0-37021 GCA_044220545.1 Rhodocyclaceae bacterium
GGCAACGACCAGCTTCTGGAGTTTCTATTAAGTAAGCGGGCTAATGTACTGAAACAAAATAAGTATGGGGATACCGCCATAGGCCTGGCGGCTCTCAAGGGCAGCCTGCCCATCGTTCGGCGTCTGGTGGGCGCCGGCGCCGATATTTCCAGCCGGGGATGGAATGCGCTGCACTATGCCGCATTCAATGGGCATGCTGAGGTCGTTCGTTTTCTGGTGTCCAGCAAGGGCGTGGTGCTCGATGCCCCGGCACCCAATCGACAGACAGCGCTGATGCTTGCCGCCAGGAATGGCCACAAGGAGGTGGTGCGGATACTCATCGAGGCCGATGCCGACATGGATGTCGACGACGGGCAAGGCAATACAGCGCTGAACCTCGCGCGGAAAGCCGGCAACACCGAGATTGCCGACTACTTGCGCCGCGAGGGCGCCGTCGAATAGCCGGGTCGCGAATCAGGCCGGCCCGCAGCCATGGACGGCGGGCCGCGCAGGCCAAACGGGATCGGCCTTACGCCTGGATCCGTTTGAGCAGGGCCGCGGTAAACTCCTTTGTGCCCGCTTGGCCGCCCAGATCGCCCGTGCGCACCTGATCGAGGTTCAGGGTCTCATCGATACCTTTGCGCAAACGGTCGCCAAGATCGCTCCGGTCAACGTGGTCCAGCATCATGGCGGCGGCCAGCAGCAGCGCGATCGGATTGGCGATACCCTTGCCGGCGATGTCCGGTGCCGAACCATGTACCGCCTCGAAGATCGCCGCATGCTCGCCGATGTTGGCGCCCGGCGCCATGCCCAGTCCGCCGACCAGTCCGGCGATCTCGTCGGACAGAATGTCGCCGAACAGATTGGTCGTCACCAGTACATCGAATTGCCACGGGTTCATCACCAGTTTCATGGCGCAGGCGTCGACGATCACGTCGTCGAAGCCAATCTTGTCCTTGTATTCCTCGGCGTGAATCTGTCGGGCGGTCTCCAGGAAGATGCCGGTCAGCGCTTTCATGATGTTGGCTTTGTGCACCACCGTGACCTTCTTGCGCCCCTTTCGAATCGCGTAATCGAAGGCGAAGCGGACGATGCGGCGGCAGCCTTGACGGGTGTTGATGCCGGTGCTCATACCCACCGCGTGCGGATCGCCGTCGATCGGAATGAAGTGCTCGTAGCCCATGTACAGGCCTTCGTTATTCTCGCGCACCAACACCAGGTCGATGTTGTCATAGCGGCCGCCAGGAATGATGGTGTGGGCGGGACGCAGGTTTGCGTAGAGCTTGAATTCCTCACGCAAACGCACGTTCGAAGAGCGGTAACCACCGCCAACGGGAGTTTCCAACGGTCCCTTGAGGGCGAGCCGGGTCTTGCGGATGCTGTCGAGACAGGCCGGGGGCAATGGGTCGCCGCAAGCCGTGACGCCAGCGGCGCCAGCGACCTGCTGGTCCCAAACGAAGGGAGCCCCGAGGGCATCAAGAACCTGGAGGGTGGCAGCGGTGATTTCCGGGCCGATGCCATCGCCCGGGATAAGGGTGGCCGGAATCGGCGCGTTGCGAGTTGTTTGCATGATTCAAGACTCCACTCTGGTTTGTTTTTTGATCCGACCGCTGGCGGAAGCGGACAGTTCCGCATAATACCGTTTCATGGGCCCATTAAACAATTGTCAATTCGATTTTCGTGGCGCTGTGAGCCAAGGCTTGGTGTATCGTCGGCAACACGAAAAACAGTTGTTTGGGTCGGAAGGGTCATGATTCGAATTCTTATGGTTTGCATGGGCAATATTTGTCGGTCGCCGACGGCCGAAGGCGTGGTACGGGCCCACATCGAAAAGGCTGGTTTGGGTCACGCGGTTGAACTCGATTCCGCCGGGACGCATGGTTACCACGTAGGTGAGCCGCCCGACGGGCGTACCCGCAAGGTGGCGGCAAAACGTGGCTATGATCTGTCGAAATTGCGTGCGCGGCGCGTCAAGGACGCCGACTTCCTGCGCTTCGACCTCATCCTGGCGATGGATCGGGACAATCTGGCGCTGCTGCGCCAGGCTTGTCCGGCCGACCAGCAACATCGGCTCGGTTTGTTCCTTGAGCATGCCCGGGAAATCGATGACGATGAGGTTCCCGATCCCTACTACGGCGGACCGGAGGGCTTCGAACGGGTGCTCGACCTGGTCGAGGCCGGCGCGGTCGGCCTAGTTGAAACGATACGGCAACGCGTGTAGAAGCGGTATCAAGAGAAACGGCCGCCAAAGCAAGACTCGGCGGCCGTTCTCGTTTTCGAACCGTTCTACCGTCACTCGTGCCGGGTTTCCACCATCTGCAATGGTTGTTCGGCAACCACGACTGGAGCCTTGGGCTTGCGACCGAGCGGTATTGGCGCTTCGGTGGGGGCTACCGGGTGTGCGCTGCCGCTGGTGGTCTGGATCATCACCAACCCAACCTGTTCCAGACTTGCGGAGAGATCGACGAGCGGCGCCGGGGCTGGCGTCGGCATCGGATGGGGCTTGACCGCGACCTCGACTTCCGGTTCCGGACGGGGGGCGTGAGCAGCCGCAACAACCGATGCGGCCGGCGCAACAACCGCCACCGGTGCAACCATTTCAGCCACGGGAGCCACAGCCCCCGACGAAGCCATCGGCACAGCCGGCATCGGCACGGGCCAGGGCATTGGGCGGCTTGCGGCAGCCGGTTCCTGGGTCGCTTCGTCCGCTTGAGTCGCGACGGCATTGGTGGGTGATTCAGGGTTCACGCTTCCCTCGGCAAGCATCGTCTGGGTAGCTTCCTCGCCACGACCGCGGCCCCGGCCACGACGGCCCCGGCGACGGTTGTCGCCGCTGGCGCCTCCCTGCGCTGCGCCGCCTTCGGTGGCCTGGGGTGCGGACGGGGATATCGTTTCGCTGACCTGGCCGGCTGGTTGTTCGGCGCGCGGCGGTTTCGGTTGGCGGGGCTCGTTGCCGCGTTCTTCACGTTTGTCGTCCCGCTTCTCGTCGCGTCCCTCTCGGGTATCGCGACGGCGGCGATTGCCTTCGCGCTGCTGGCCTTCCGCAGTCGATTCATCGCGGCGCGGCTGTTGGCTACGCGGGTTCGGCTGGCCTTCCTTCCGCTCGGCGGAATCGCGGGCGGGGCGGTCTTCGCGCTTTTCGTCTCGACCTTCCTTGCGATTGCGGCCACGATCGCCGCGATCGCCACGGTCACCGCGATCACGGCCGTTGCGGTCGGGGCGGTCGGAACGATCGCCACGTTCGCGACGAGCCGGACGGGCTTTCTTCTCCTCGGCGGCTTGGACTTCCTCGGTCTTGCCGCCGGCGAAGAAGGCAAACAGCCTGGCGAAGAACCCTGGTTCCTCCTTCGCCTTTGGCTCAGGCTTGGGCTCGACGATCGGGGCCGGCTGATCCGGTGTGATGCCTTTGACGGCGGCTTCCTGCCGGGCAGCCTTTGGTTCGGTTTGCGCCGAAGGCGGCTGGTAGGGTTCTTCAGCAGCCTTTTCGGCCATCTGATAGCTCGGGATGGTGACATCGTCGGCGTTCAACTGGTCGTGGCGCAGACGAACGATTTCGTGCTGCGGCGTTTCCAACTGACGGTTGGGAACGATGACCAGGTTGATGCGATGGCGAACCTCTATGTGGGCGATGTCGACCCGCTTCTCGTTGAGCAGGAAGGTGGCGACATCCACGGGTACTTGAGCGTGGATCGCGCCGGTGTTCTCCTTCATCGCCTCTTCTTCGAGGATGCGCAGGATGTGCAGGGCGGCGGATTCGGTGGAACGGATGTGCCCGGTACCGGTGCAACGCGGGCAGGTAATGTAACTGGTCTCCGCCAGCGCAGGGCGTAGCCGCTGACGGGAAAGCTCCAGCAGGCCGAAGCGGGAAATCTTGCCGGTCTGCACCCGGGCGCGGTCGAAATGGAGTGCGTCGCGCAAGCGGTTTTCCACTTCGCGCTGGTTCTTGGTGCTCTCCATGTCGATGAAGTCGATGACGATCAGGCCGCCCAGGTCGCGCAGTCGCAACTGGCGGGCCACTTCGTCGGCGGCCTCCAGGTTGGTGCGGAAGGCGGTGTCTTCGATGTCGGAGCCCTTGGTGGCGCGACCCGAGTTGACGTCAACGGCTACCAGCGCCTCGGTGTGGTCGATGACCACGGCGCCGCCGGATGGCAGATTGACCTGCCGCGAATAGGCCGACTCGATCTGGTGCTCGATCTGGAAGCGGGAAAACAGCGGCACGTCGTCGCGGTAGCGCTTGACGCGCGCCACGTTGCCGGGCATCACGTGGGACATGAACTGCTGTGCCTGCTCGAAGACATCATCGGTGTCGATGAGGATCTCGCCGATCTCCGGATGGAAGTAGTCGCGAATGGCGCGAATGACCAGACTGGATTCCTGGTAGATCAGGAAAGCGCCGGTCTGGCCCTGGGCGGCGCCTTCGATGGCGCGCCACAGTTGCATCAGGTAGTTCAGGTCCCACTGCAACTCCTCGGCGTTGCGGCCGATCCCGGCGGTGCGGGCGATCAGACTCATGCCGCCGGGCACATCGAGTTGGTCCATGACCTCGCGCAGTTCCTGGCGATCTTCGCCCTCGACGCGGCGGGAGACGCCGCCGCCCCGGGGGTTGTTGGGCATCAGGACCAAGTAGCGGCCGGCCAGCGAGACAAACGTGGTCAGGGCGGCGCCCTTGTTGCCGCGCTCATCCTTCTCCACCTGGACGATCAGTTCCTGGCCAACCTTGAGGGCGTCCTGGATCTTGGCGCGCCCCGGTTCCATGTCCGATCGGAAGTTGGCGCGGGAGACCTCCTTGAACGGCAGGAAGCCATGGCGGTCGGCGCCGTAATCGACAAAAGCGGCTTCGAGACTGGGCTCGATGCGGGTGATGACCGCTTTGTAGATATTGCTCTTCCGTTGTTCCTTGGCGGCCGATTCGATGTCGAGGTCAATCAGTTTCTGACCATCAACGATCGCGACGCGGAGTTCCTCGGCCTGCGTCGCATTGAACAGCATGCGTTTCATGTGTGCTCCCGCGCGCGGGCAGGGCACGACGAATTCGTAAGAATCGGCCGCTTGACATCAAGCGGCTGCGACTAAGTCTGCGGAAGTAAGGGCTGGATCATCGGCCGGTTGGCAAACGCTTGTCGTTGGGTTCATTTCCGACGCCGGCCAATGAAACAGGAAGCCCACGTCGGTGAAATCGTCTGTGCCTGTGTTGCGCGCAATCAAGTAGTATCGCTGCTTCGGGCGAGCGACATACCCTCGGGTTTGCTCCGAAGGCGGGAGGGGCTGCAACCAATATTTGTTCAGCAACCCTGCAAGCGCCATTCGCCGTTTTCTCCGGTGCCATGAATTGTCCGATGGACTAGAGGGGAAACGACAACGCCCCGGGGAACGATGCCACCGACGCCCTTCGGGCCGCCGGGCACACCGTCGCGGGACGGCAAACCGAGGCTGAGTATATTTCAAAATGAATGAGTTAAGCAAAGATTCGGCGACGCTGCTCGAAGTTGGCGATGAGGCGGATGGCCAGCGGATCGACAACTATCTGCTGCGGCTGGCCAAAGGCGTGCCGAAAAGCCACATCTACCGGATTCTCAGAAGTGGCGAGGTGCGGGTCAACAAGGGACGGATCGCGGCCGAATATCGTCTGAAATGCGGCGACCGGGTTCGAGTACCGCCAATTCGGGTCTCGGCTTCGATCGACAGGCCCTCGGTTCCGGCTCGCGATTTTGACTTGGCTTTCGAGGACGAGGCCATGATCGTCGTCGCCAAGCCGGCCGGCGTGGCGGTCCATGGCGGCAGCGGCGTCAGCTTCGGTGTCATCGAACAACTGCGCCGCGCCCGGCCGGAGGCGCGCTTCCTGGAACTTGCACATCGTCTCGACAGGGAAACCTCCGGCCTGTTGCTCGTCGCCAAGAAGCGCTCGGCGCTGACCCGGCTACACGACCTTTTTCGGGATGGCGGCATCAGCAAACGCTACCTCGCCCTGGTGAAGGGGCGCTGGCAAAATGCCCTCCAGCATGTCCGTTTGCCCTTGCACAAGTATCTGACCGCGGAGGGCGAGCGGCGGGTCAGCGTTTCGGAGGAGGGCAAGCAGGCGCATTCCATCGTGCGGCTGGTGGCGCGTTGGGAGAACTTCAGCCTGCTTGAAGTGGAGTTGAAGACCGGCCGCACTCACCAGATACGCGTCCACTTGTCGCATCTGGGCTATCCGCTGGCAGGCGACGACAAGTACGGCGACTTCGCCCTCAACAAGACACTGGCAAAGACTGGTCTCAAACGCATGTTCCTGCATGCGGCGCGACTCTCCCTGCCTCATCCGCTCACTGGCGAGCTGGTGGAACTGGAGGCGCCGCTACCGACTGACCTGCGCAGTTTTCTGGATCGGTTGGATGGGAATGAAGGTAAGGATTATGGGCAAGCGCTTTGAACTGATCGTATTCGACTGGGACGGCACGCTGATGAACTCGGCGGGAGCCATCGTCGCCTGCATCCAGGCGGCGGCCGTGGACATGGGCATGGCACCGCCGCCCGAGATGCGGGCTCGTCATGTGATCGGTCTGGGGTTGCGCGAGGCCTTGCGGTACGTCCTGCCGGAGTTGGCCGAAGAGAAGCATGGCGAGTTGGCGGATCGCTACCGCCATCACTACCTGTCCCAGGACCACGAACTCCGGTTGTTCGCGGGTGCGGATGCGCTGGTGCGGGAATTGGCGGCGGGCGGTTTTCGACTCGGCGTCGCCACCGGCAAGTCGCGCAAGGGGTTGGATCGGGCGATGACGTCAAGCGGCTTGGGCGATTGCTTCCTCGCCAGCCGTTGCGCCGACGAATGCCATTCAAAGCCGCATCCCCAGATGCTGGACGAACTGATGAACGAGTTTGGCGTCGCGCCGGAGGCGACCCTGATGATTGGCGACACCACACACGACCTGCAAATGGCCAAGAATGCCGGAGTCGACAGCCTGGCCGTCACCTACGGCGCTCATGGCCGCGGCGATCTGAAGGCACTCGGGCCGTTGCACTGTGCGGACTCGGTGGCCGATCTGGCGGCATGGCTGAAGGGCAATGCCTGATCGGTCCGATTGGCGGGGGTATACTCTCTTCCCCCATCTATTGAGAATGCCAAACGTGAGCCAAGACAGCGATCGCAACGACCCCAACTGGGAGCGCCGGGTCATAGAAAAGCTGGCACAGGAAGGCCTGAACGAGCAGCGTAGTCGCCGCCGGTGGGGTATTTTCTTCAAACTACTAGGTTTCGCGTACCTGACTGTCTTGTTGGCTGTAGCCGTCGATTGGGGTGGTTCGGCGGATCGCCTGGTCGACGGCAAGAAGCATACCGCCCTGATCGAACTCACTGGTGTTATTCACGCGCGCGGCGACGCCAGCGCCGAGAACGTCGTCAGTGCCCTCCAGGCCGCCTTCGATGACAAGGGCACTGCCGGTGTGGTTCTGCGCATCAATAGTCCTGGCGGAAGCCCGGTACAGGCCGGCATGATCAATGACGAAATTGTGCGCCTGCGTGCCAAGCATCCTGATGTGCCGCTCTATGCCGTGGTGGAAGACCTCTGTGCCTCCGGTGGTTACTACGTGGCGGCGGCGGCCGACCAGATCTACGTCGACAAGGCCAGCATCGTTGGCTCGATCGGGGTGCTCATGGACGGCTTCGGTTTTACCGGCACTATGGACAAGCTCGGTGTCGAGCGGCGCCTGCTGACCGCCGGCGAACACAAAGGTTTTCTTGATCCCTTTTCGCCGCAGAACGATCAACACAAGGCCTACGCCCAACAGATGCTCGGTGAAATTCACCAGCAATTCATCGAGGTGGTCCGCAGGGGCCGGGGCAATCGCCTGAAGGAGAACCCGGACATGTTCTCCGGCCTGATGTGGAGCGGCGCCAAGAGCATTGAACTCGGTCTCGCCGATGCTCTTGGCACGGTGGATTCGGTGGCCCGTGACATCATCAAGGCCGAGGAAGTTCGTGACTACACGGTCAAGGCGAATTTTGCCGAGAAACTGGCAAAACAGTTTGGCGCCGACATGGCGGAAAGCGCGGGCAACGCCTTGGCGCGTTTCAGCGTTCGCTAGGCAAGCCAGCGGACCAACGATTTCAAGCCAGCAGCAGGAAAACAGTGGGCCGTCGATCCAGCGCCGGCGGCGATTGTCGGCGCCAGTCGGCGATGGTGCGTGTCAGCACCGACTCAGTCGGCAAGGTAAGGTCGGTGGCCAGGCACAGGCGCGTCTCCGGTCGGCAGGCGGAGAGGATTGCCCGAAGCAGGACCTCGTTGCGGTAGGGGGTCTCGATGAAAAGCTGCGTCTGGCCCAGCCGCCGCGACTCGTTCTCCAGTTCAGCTACTTGCCGACCGCGTTCGGGTTCCCGAGCCGGCAGATAGCCATGGAAGGCAAAACGCTGGCCGTCCAGTCCCGAGGCCATCAGGGCCAGCAGTGGCGACGAGGGGCCAACCAGGGGCTTGACCGCGATTGCCAGCGCATGGGCGCGACGTACCAATAGCGCACCGGGATCGGCAACGCCGGGACAACCGGCCTCCGACATCAGGCCGACATTCTCGCCGGCCAGAATCGGGGCCAGCAGGCGATCGATTTCGGCCGCCGTCAGCTTTTCCGGAAGTTGCTCGATCGCGAGGTCTCGCAATGGCACGGGATGGTCGAGGCGCTTGAGTTCGGCCCGCGTTGTCTTTGCGTTTTCCGCAATGAAGCGCGTCAGGCCGCACGCCGTATCGCGGGTGTCCGCCGGCAGGTAGCCGCGCCAGGGAACATCGCCGAGCGAGGCCGGAATCAGATAGAGGATGCCCGGCATCGGGTCGGCTTCAGGGAAGGGGCACGCCTTCGGCCCGGAGCATGTCGCACAGGGCGATCAGCGGCAGGCCGACCAGGGCATTGGGATCATCGCCGCGCATATAGTCCAGCAAGGAAATGCCGAGTCCCTCGGAACGGGCGCTACCGGCACAGTTGAGCGCATCTTCCTTGTCCAGGTAACGCTTGATTTCCGCGTCCGACAGTACTCGGAAGCGAACTTCGGTAGGTATGCCGCGCACTTGAATTCGACCGGTGGTAGTGTTGAGCAAGCACAACCCGGTGTGGAAAATCACGGCTTTCCCACTCATTGCCCGCAATTGCGCGGTGGCATTCTCCCTCGTTCCCGGTTTGCCGAAGCGCTGCCCGCCCTCGTAGGCAACTTGGTCGGAACCGATGATCAGGGCATCCGGGTGGCGCTCGGCGACGGCACGGGCTTTGGCCACAGAGAGTCTTTCGGCGGTGGCTGTCGGGTCCTCGCCGGGCAGCGGCGTTTCGTCGGCATCGGGTGCGACGGCATCGAATGGAATCTGTAGGCGCCCGAGCAACTCGCGCCGAAAGGACGACGTGGAGGCGAGAATGAGGCGTGGAAAGTTGGTGGGTGTGCTGGCGAGCATGTTTTTGTTTTGACGGAAAAAGCGTCGGCATGATAACATTGCCCGTTTATGTCGCGCCAGTTGGGGAACGTGTCCAAACGCAGCGGAATTGCCGGCGCCATCATCGACAGCCTAGCGTTCGCCCATGAAGGCGAGAGGCTGGCGGGGCAAATTCCGCTGGCGGAATTTCCCAGGTTGGCCGATGTGCTGGTCGACACCGAGGGTGTCATGGATTGTGAGTTGGCTGGCGAGATGGATCGTGGCGAGAAGGCTTACCTCCTGCTCCGGCTCGCTGGTTGTTTGAAACTGCGCTGCCAGCGCTGCCTGGAAACGGTGGAGGTGGCGCTACAGGTGTCGAGTCGCTTTCTGCTGGTGCCGCCAGGGCAGCCTTGGCCGGATGACGAGTTGGCCGAGGATGGCTTTGATGCCATCACTGCCGAGATGGAAATGGCGTTGTTGCCGCTGATCGAGGACGAAGTGTTGTTGGCGCTGCCCATCGCGCCCTGCCACCAGACCTGCGCAGTGCCGGCGGCGTATGTTGAAAGTAACGGACCCTCGCCGTTCGCGGTGTTGGGCAAGTTGAAAAAAGGAGTTTGACCATGGCTGTACAACAGAACAAGAAGTCTCCCTCGAAACGTGGCATGCATCGTGCGCATGACTTCCTCACCAATCCGCCCTTGGCCGTCGAGGCCACTACCGGGGAAGTCCACCTGCGCCATCACATTTCACCGTCCGGCGTCTATCGCGGCAAGAAGGTTCTCAAGGCCAAGGGCGAGTAATCCGTCGAAGGTCGATGCGGCCAAATGCGCGGCGTAATTTGCCGCGTATTTGGCCGCAATCACGATGTCGATCACCATTGCTGTCGATTGCATGGGCGGTGACCACGGTCCGTCGGTTACCGTCCCGGCCGTCTTTGATTTCCTCCGTCGTGATCCCGATTGCACCGCCATTATGGTTGGTCGGGAGGCGGACCTGCGTCCGCTTCTCGGTGGCGCAAGCGAATTTGGCGAGCGTCTGCGGGTTCATCACGCCAGCGAAGTGGTGGCAATGGACGAACCGGTTGCGACCGCCTTGCGCAACAAGAAGGACTCGTCGATGCGAGTGGCGGCCGATCTGGTCAAAAATGGCACCGCCAATGCCGCGATTTCCGCGGGCAATACCGGCGCCCTGATGGCGATTTCCCGTTTTGTCCTGAAGACCCTGCCTGGCATCGATCGGCCAGCCATTGCCAGCATCCTGCCGACAGCCAAGGGCCACACCTACGTGCTGGATCTCGGTGCGAACGTCGACTGCTCGGCGGAGCACCTTCGCCAGTTCGGCGTCATGGGCGCCATGCTGGTTTCCGCCCTCGAGCATCGGGACAGACCCAGTGTTGGTCTGCTGAATATTGGTGAAGAAGACATCAAGGGCAACGAGGTCGTCAAGCAGGCCGCCGAGCTACTCAAGGACAGCGGCCTGAACTTCCATGGCAATGTTGAGGGTCATGACATATGGAAAGGTGTTGCCGACGTTGTGGTCTGTGACGGCTTTGTCGGCAATGTCGTCCTCAAGTCGTCGGAAGGCTTGGCGCAGATGATTGCCGGCGGTCTCAAGGAAGAGTTTTCGCGCAATCCACTGACCAAGCTGGCCGCCCTCATGGCCTTGCCGGTGATTCGCGCCTTCAAGCGTCGTTTCGATCACCGCTCCTACAATGGCGCCAGCTTCCTGGGTCTCAAGGGAATTGTCTTCAAGAGCCATGGTTCGGCCGACGCCTATGCGTTTCGGTGTGCGCTGGAACGTGCCGCCGAAGCAGCTCGCGAGCGCCTGCCGGAAAAGATCGCTGCCCGCATGGCGGCCCTGCATCCTCCTATCGAACCCGTTTCCGTCGCCGCATGAGTCCAGCCCACCCTGCCAAGTACGCCCGGATCACCGGTACAGGCAGCTTTCTGCCCGGCGCGCCGGTAACCAATGATGCGCTGATCGCCGCGCATGGCCTCGAGTCCTCGCACGACTGGATCGTCGAGCGGACCGGCATTCACAGCCGCCATTTCGCCGCACCGGACGTCGCCGCCTCCGATCTGGCGCTGGAGGCGAGCCGACGGGCGTTGGCCGCCGCCGGCCGCGTGCCGAACGACATCGACCTGGTCATCGTCGCCACCTCGACGCCGGATTACGTGTTCCCGAGTACGGCGGCATTGCTGCAGGACAAGCTCGGCATCAAGAGCGGCGGCGCCGCCTTCGATGTGCAGGCGGTATGCAGTGGCTTCATCTATGCGGTGGGGATTGCTGAAAAGTTCATCCGCTCCGGGTCGAACAAATGCGCGCTGGTGGTCGGTGCCGAGGTGTTCTCGCGGATTCTCGACTGGCGGGATCGCGGCACGTGCGTCCTGTTCGGCGACGGCGCCGGCGCCGTGGTTCTGGAAGCCGCCGATGACCCGGGCATCCTGGCGTCGGCGCTCCATGCCGACGGCAGCTACAACAGCATTCTTTCCGTGCCCGGACATCTTCGTGGCGGCCTGCCGATCGGTGACCCGCTGTTGCGCATGGATGGCCAGGCCGTATTCAAGTTCGCGGTCAAGGTTCTCGCGGAGGTCGCCAACGAGGTCATCACCGCCGCCGGCATGTCGCCGGACCAAATCGACTGGCTGGTACCGCATCAGGCCAACATCCGCATTATCCAGTCCACCGCAAAGAAACTCGGCGTCCCTGCTGAAAAGTGCATCCTCAAGGTGCATGTTCACGGCAATACATCGGCGGCCTCGATCCCGCTCGCCTTTGACGAAGCAGTCCGGGAAAACCGGATCAAGCGTGGTGACGTGGTGCTTCTCGAGGGTGTCGGCGGCGGGTTTACCTGGGGCGCGACGCTCCTCAAGTTCTAGGAGTCCGACAGACATGAAATTTGCGCTCGTCTTTCCCGGCCAGGGGTCGCAATCGCTCGGCATGATGACCGCCTATGGCGAAAGCGCGGTTATCCGCGCGACTTTCGACGAGGCCTCCGCCGCCTTGGGCCGCGACCTCTGGCGGTTGGTCAATGAAGGCCCGGCCGAAGCGCTGAACCAGACCGTCAATACCCAGCCCTTGATGCTGACGGCCGGTGTCGCCGCCTATCGCCTGTGGCAGGAGAAAGGCGGGCCACAGCCGGCCATGGTCGCGGGCCATAGTCTTGGCGAGTACTCGGCGCTGGTGGCCGCCGGCGTGCTCCAGTTGAAAGATGCCGTGCCGCTGGTCGAGCTGCGCGCCAAGGCCATGCAGGAGGCCGTGCCGGCGGGCGAGGGCGCCATGGCGGCTGTGCTCGGCCTCGACGCCGCCAGCGTGCAGGTGACCTGCGACGAGGCGGCGCAAGGCCAGGTTGTCCAGGCCGTCAATTTCAATTCTCCCGAACAGACGGTGATTGCCGGCCACAAGGCGGCCGTCGAGCGGGCGGCCGAGGCCTGCAAGGCCAAGGGCGCCAAACGTGCGCTCCTGCTCCCGGTTTCCGCCCCGTTCCACTGCTCGCTGATGCAACCGGCAGCCGACAAACTGAAGGGCCGCCTGGTATCCGTTGCCCTGTCGGCGCCGGTGATTCCCGTGGTCAACAACGTCGACGTGGTCTGTGCCGAAGATCCTGACGTGATTCGTGCCGCCCTGGTCCGTCAGGCGGCCGCTCCGGTGCGGTGGGTCGAGACCATGCGGGCCATGCAGGCGGCGGGCGTCTCGCACGTCTACGAATGCGGTCCGGGCAAGGTGCTCGCGGGTCTGGTGAAGCGCTGCGCCGACGGTCTGGTAGGCGGTGCCATGAGCGATCTTGCCGGTCTGGACGCGGCTTTGGCCGCAGTGAAAGCATGAGCATGGCCACCTTGCAGGAACAGGTTGCTTTGGTTACTGGCGCTTCGCGTGGCATCGGCCGCGCCATCGCGCTCGGTTTGGGTCGGCAGGGCGCCACGGTGATCGGCACCGCCACCTCGGCGGCAGGGGCCGCCGATATCCAGAAAGGCTTGGACGAGGCCGGCATCAAAGGCTGGGGCGCGGTACTCGATGTCACCCAGGCCGCTTCCTGCGACACCGTTATCGGTGAGATCGAGAAGCGTTTTGGCCCGGTATCGGTGCTGGTCAACAATGCCGGCATCACTCGCGACAACTTGTCGATGCGCATGAAGGACGAGGAGTGGGATTCGGTCATCGAGACCAATCTCAAGGCCGTGTTCCGGCTCTCAAAGCTGGTCATGCGCGGCATGATGAAGGCGCGCCACGGCCGCCTCATCAACATCACGTCCGTGGTTGGTTCGTCGGGGAATCCCGGCCAGGCCAACTATACGGCGGCCAAGGCCGGCGTCGAGGGATTGAGTCGTTCGCTCGCCCAGGAATTGGGCAGCCGCAACATCACCGTCAATTGCGTGGCCCCCGGCCTGATCGACACTGATATGACGAAGGGATTGCCCGAGGCTCAGCGCGCCGCGATGCTTCAGCGCATTCCTTTGAACCGCCTGGGGCAGGGCGAGGATGTCGCCGCCGCCGTGGCGTTTCTGGCCGGCCCCGGCGCCGGCTATATCACCGGCATCACGCTGCACGTGAATGGCGGCATGTACATGGCTTGACCGGGCTATCATCCGGTTTTGCTAGAATAGCAACGCTTTTACCACACCCGATTAATCAGGGAAGGAGTATCAAATGGAGAACATCGAACAAC
Organism: Rhodocyclaceae bacterium; assembly: GCA_044220545.1. Classification (GTDB taxonomy): domain Bacteria; phylum Pseudomonadota; class Gammaproteobacteria; order Burkholderiales; family Rhodocyclaceae; genus Fen-999. The sequence goes on from JBGAQX010000033.1 coordinate 14,008, forward strand.
GCGTCAAGAAGATCGTCGCCGAGCAACTGGGCGTCAACGAGGCCGACATCAAGATTGATTCGTCCTTCGTCGATGACCTTGGCGCCGACTCGCTCGACACCGTCGAACTGGTCATGGCTCTCGAAGAGGAATTCGAGTGCGAAATTCCGGACGAAGAGGCCGAAAAGATCACCACGGTCCAACAGGCCGTCGACTACATCAACAACAATCTGAAGAAGTAAGCGGAGCCCTCGGCTCCATTTGCCAGGCAGCCTTTCCCTTCATCGCTGGAGATTACCTTGACGCGTCGCAGAGTCGTCGTTACTGGCTTGGGGCTTGTTTCGCCGGTCGGCAACACGGTTGCCGAGACTTGGGAGAACATCGTCGCCGGCAAGAGCGGCATTGTTCCGATCAGCCGGTTTGACGCTTCGGCGCTCAAAACGCGCATTGCCGGAGAAGTGAAGGGTTTTGACGTCGCCAACTATCTGTCGCCGAAAGAAGCACGCCGGATGGATATCTTCATCCATTACGGCATGGCGGCGGGTGTTCAGGCGTTCCGGGATTCCGGGCTGGAGGTCAACGCCGAAAATGCCGAACGGATCGGTGTGAACATCGGCTCCGGCATCGGTGGCCTGCCAATGATCGAGGAGACGCACAACGATTTCCTTGCTGGCGGTCCCCGCAAGATTTCCCCATTTTTCATTCCCGGCACGATCATCAACATGATCTCCGGCAACCTTTCAATCATGCTGGGCCTCAAGGGGCCGAACCTTGCCGTCGTAACGGCGTGCACGACAGGTCTGCACACCATCGGCACCAGTTTCCGCATGATCCAGTACGGCGATGCCGACGCCATGGTTTGCGGCGGCGCCGAATCGACGGTAACGCCGCTGGCGGTTGGCGGCTTTGCTTCCGCGCAGGCGCTTTCGACACGCAACGACGATCCGGCGACCGCCAGCCGCCCCTGGGACAAGGACCGCGACGGCTTCGTGCTCGGCGAGGGTGCTGGCGTCATGGTCATTGAGGAGTACGAGCACGCCAAACGGCGCGGCGCCAGTATCTATGCGGAGCTGGTGGGTTTCGGCATGAGCGGCGACGCCTATCACATGACCGCTCCGAACACCGATGGACCCCGGCGCAGCATGCTGAATGCGCTCAAGGATGCCGGTATCAATCCCGATCAGGTTCAGTACGTCAACGCCCATGGCACCTCGACACCGCTGGGCGACAAGAACGAGACGGAGGCGATCAAACTGGCAATGGGCGACGCGGCGAAGACCCTGGTCGTAAACTCGACCAAGTCGATGACCGGTCATCTCCTCGGTGGCGCCGGCGGCCTCGAATCGGTGCTGACCGCTCTGGCTGTTCACCATCAGGTGTCGCCGCCGACGATCAATATCTTCAACCAGGATCCGGACTGCGACCTCGACTACTGTGCCAACACGGCGCGGGATCTGAAAATTGACGTCGCCATCAAGAACAACTTTGGCTTTGGCGGTACCAACGGCACGCTAGCGTTCCGCCGCGTTTAGCGGAAGTACGGCCCGGGTGAAAGGTTCGCCCATCACTCTGGCGGTTCGCGGCTCGCGCCGCTTGGTCGCGGCACTTTTTGCGGCCCATGTCCTGGCCGGTTTCGGATTGCTGGCCACCGAGTTGCCTTTGGCCGCAAAGCTGATTCTCTCGGCCACCTTGGCTTTGTCGTTGCTCCTGGCGGTGCGACGAACCGGCCGCACTGCCGCGCTGACATTGCATGCGGACGGTCGGTTGTCCCTGCTTTGCCAGGACGGCAGTTCCGTTGATGGGCAGGTCGATCCCGCCACCACCGTGTTCCCGTGGTTGATCGTGCTGTTAGTGAAGACTGCGGAGAAGAACGAAGCGCTGGTATTGCCCGTGGATGCCTTGGGCAGGGAGGGGCATCGGCAGTTGCGCCTTTGGCTTAGATGGAAAGCTAACGCCGAACCGGTCTGAGCAATGTGCCGCGCGCCCGAGCCAGCAGGTCGGGATAGTCACGGCTGAAATGCAGGCCGCGGCTTTCCTTGCGTCGTTGAGCGCTACGAACGATGAGGTGAGCGGTCTGAACCAGATTGCGCAGCTCGATCAGGTCGTTGCTGACGCGGAAGTTTGCGTAATAGTCGTCGATCTCCCGTTCCAGCAGGTGAATCCGGTGCAGGGCACGCTCCAGCCGTTTGGTGGTACGCACGATGCCGACGTAGTCCCACATGAATCGCCGCAGTTCGTCCCAGTTGTGCGAGAGGACGATCTCCTCGTCGGCGTCGGTCACCCGGCTTTCGTCCCACCGGGGCAGTTTTGGCAACTTTGGGGGCTTCCCCGCCGAGATGTCGCGCGCGGCGGCTTCGCCGAACACCACGCATTCCAACAAAGAATTGCTGGCCAGGCGGTTGGCGCCGTGCAGGCCGGTACAGGCGGCTTCGCCAAGCGCATAGAGCCCGGGCAAATCGCTGCGCGCCGACTGGTCGACCACGATGCCACCACAGGTGTAGTGCGCGGCCGGCACGACCGGTATCGGTTCCTTGGCAATGTCGATGCCGAGTTCGAGGCAGCGGGCCAGGATATTCGGGAAGTGCTCGCGCAGGAAGGACTCGCCTTTGTGCGTGATGTCCAGGAAAACACAGTCGAGGCCATGCTTCTTCATTTCGAAGTCGATGGCTCGGGCGACAATATCGCGCGGCGCCAGTTCCGCGCGGCTATCGTGGTTCGGCATGAAGCGCGTGCCGTCCGGCAGCCGCAGGATCCCACCCTCGCCGCGCATGGCCTCGGTAATCAGGAACGACTTCGCATGCGGGTGGTAGAGGCAGGTGGGATGGAACTGGATGAATTCCATGTTCTCGACCCGGCAACCGGCCCGCCAGGCCATGGCGATGCCGTCGCCGGTGGCGGTATCGGGATTGGTCGTGTAGAGGTAAACCTTGCCGGCCCCCCCGGTGGCGACCACGGTATTGGGCGCTGCCAAGGTGAACACTTCGTCGCGGTCCAGATCGAGCGCATAGGCACCCCAGCAACGGTCGGTCTTCAATCCCAGCTTCCGCCCGGTGATCAGGTCCACCACGATATGTCGTTCGAGCACCGTGATGTTCGGGTGACTGCGCACTTTCTCGTTCAGGGTCTGCTGTACCGCCGCCCCGGTGGCGTCGGCAACATGGATCACCCGCCGGTGGCTATGGCCTCCCTCGCGCGTGAGGTGGTAGCCGGTGCCCGTTTGGGTAAAGGGAACGCCTTGGGCGATCAGCCAGTCGATGGCCTGCCGGCCATGTTCGACGACAAAGCGGGTAGCCACGGGATCGCACAGTCCCGCACCAGCGGTGAAGGTGTCCTGGATGTGCGCCTCGATCGAGTCAGTGTCGTCGAGCACGGCGGCGATGCCGCCCTGAGCCCAGGCAGTGGCGGAATCCTCGATGCCGCGCTTGGTTACCAACGCCACACGGTGACTGTCGGCGAGGCGCAGGGCGACGGTCTGGCCAGCCAGACCACTGCCGAGGACGAGTACATCGAAGGACTTCAGATAGTCGCGAGGCATTTCAGGCCGGAATATAGCATTGACGAAGATTGCGCCGATACGGATTCGCCGGAACTATTCGGGTGACCGTCTGTCTTTGGGTGTAGCGGAACGACGCTGTGGAGCGGATTCCCGAGCGGCCGGCTCGGAGATTGGGTGGGGTATACTTTGACAAGGATTTCGAGGCGGGATCGGCTGAGCAGTTCCGAGTCAGAGAACAGGAAACCAAGTACCCATGGGAGACCGCGAAGCGGATCAGGCGCTGGTCGAGCGCGTACAGGCCGGCGACAAGCAGGCGTTTGGCCTGTTGGTCGGAAAGTACCAGCGCAAGCTTCTGCGGTTGATTTCGCGACTGGTGCGGGATCAGGCCGAAGCGGAGGATGTCGCGCAGGAAGCCTTCATCAAGGCCTATCGGGCGCTGCCGAATTTCCGCGGCGAGAGCGCGTTTTACACCTGGCTCTACCGGATCGGTGTCAACACCGCGAAGAACTGGCTGGTGGCCAATGGTCGTCGGGCACCGACCAGTACCGACGTGGACAACGAGGAAGCCGAGAGCTATGGCGAGACAGATCTGTTGCGGGATGTCGATACGCCGGAGCGTCTCCTGATGACGAAGCAAATCGGCAACACGGTGAATGCGGCGATGGCCGAGCTTCCCGAGGAGCTCAGGACCGCTGTCACCCTGCGGGAAATCGAAGGTCTCTCTTACGAAGATATTGCGCAGGCGATGGAGTGTCCGATCGGTACGGTACGTTCGCGGATATTCCGGGCGCGCGAGGCAATTGCCGAAAAGTTGCGGCCATTGCTCGATGTGAGTCCGGACAGGAGATGGTGACATGACGAAAGAACTTTCAGCGCTGCTGGATGGCGAGATCGAGCAACACGAGATGCCGGCGCTTTGGTCGGCCCTCAAGGCCGATGGCCGGTTGCGGACAAGCTGGGGTGAGTATCAGTTGATCGGCGATGCGCTGCGCGGTGAAGGCGGCCTTTCGTCCGACATTAGCTCGCGCGTGATGGACCGGTTGTCCGACGAACCCGTGGTGTTGTCACCACGACCAACAAGGCAGCCGAACTCGTGGCAGAGATCGGTGCTTGCCATGGCCGCCTCGGTGGCCGGCATCGCCGTCGTGGGCTGGCTTGCACTATCGCAGCAACCGCCGGTGCCGGAACGGGCCTCGTTGGCCCGCCTTGAACGACCAGCGCCGCCGGCGGGAGCGGTGGCGATGACGGCCGCCGCGCCGGGCATGCAGGAATATCTGCTCGCCCACCAGGCCAATGCGCCGGGCTTGCACTTGCAGGGTGGTGCGCAGCATATTCGTACCGTCTCCGCCGTGGGCAAAGGCCAATGATTCGAGCCTGGCTTGTCTGCATGGCCGCCGTGGCTCTGGTCTTCCCGGCGGCGGCACAGCAACAGACTACCGGCGAAGCACTGCAACTCCTGCAGAAAGTAGCTACTGCGGCGCAGAGACTGAACTACTCGGGCGTATTTGTTTACCAGACAGGCAATCGTAGCGAGACTTCGCGTATCACCCACCTGATCGATGGCGACAACGAACTGGAACGGCTCGAGGTACTGGACGGCAGCCCGCGCGAGGTTGTCCGCAAGAACCAGGAGGTGAGATGCTTCCTGCCGGAGAACCGCCTGCTGATTGTTGAACGTCGCGGTACGCGGCAGTTCTTCCCTCTGCTGTTGCCGGGTAGTCTGGCGGGCCTGACCGAGTACTACATGATTCGCAAGGGTGCCACCGGACGGGTGGCGGGTGTGGACAGCGTGGCGGTACTCATCGAACCCAAGGATGAGAACCGTTACGCCCATCAGTTCTGGATCGACCCGCAGAGCGGATTGCTGTTGAAGGCCAGCCTGCTCAACGAGAGCGGGGCGGCGCTGGAAACATTCGCCTTCACCGAAATCAAGATTGGCGGCCCACTGGATCGGGAGCTGCTCAAGTCGTCCATGGAGTCGAGAAGCGGCGATTGGCAGGTGCAGCATGTGCGGTCCAGTGATGTCAAAGCGGATGACGGACACTGGCTGATCCGAACGGCGCTGCCCGGATTTCGGCGCATATCGGGCATGAAGCGGCAACTGCGACCCGACGCGCCCGAAAGCACGCAGATGATCTTTTCCGACGGCCTGGCTTCCGTATCGGTTTTCGCGGAGCCCTTGGCGGGTCGTGGCAGGGAAGAGGCGGGCGCTTTCACCATGGGTGCGGTGAACGTCTATAGACGCCAGGTGGCCGACTACCAACTGATCGTCATGGGCGACGTGCCAGCCGCCGCGCTGCGTCGTTTCGCCGAAGGCCTGGAGCCGCGCCGGAAATGACCGAGAGCGAAGCGATCGTCACGCGGGTGGACGGCGACCATGTCTGGCTGGACATCAACGGTGGGTCGAGCTGCGCCGGTTGTAACCAATCGGCGGGCTGCGGTCTTGGCGACGGCAAAGGGAAGCCGCAACAGCGGATGCGCAACAGCGTGGGTGCCCGCGTTGGCGATACGGTAAGCATCGGCATACCGGATGGCGCCGTGATGAAGGCGGCGCTTCATTCCTACCTGATCCCGCTGGCCCTGATCCTCGGCGGGGCCGCTGCCGGCATGTTGGTCGGCGGGGATGGCGCCGCCGTCCTCGGCGCCGTACTCGGCCTGATTGCCGGCTGGTTTGGCTTGCGCCGGGCCAACCGGCTGTTTGGCTCCGTTCGGGAACCCCTCGTGACGATGTGCATCAAAGGGGTCGTCGTTCATCATTTGCATAGGAACCCCACACCATGACAATGCGCTTCCTGGTTACGCTTTGGCTGTTCTTGTTTGCCACCGTCGCCATTTCGCAGACGAAGGAGTTACCCGACTTCACCGACTTGGCGGAGAAGCAGGGACCGGCCGTGGTCAATATCAGCAGCACTCAGGTGATCAAAGGCCAGCGTTTCGGCCATCCATCGCTGCCCTTCGACGAAGACGATCCGGCCTTCGAACTCTTTCGGCGCTTCATGCCCAAGCAGATTCCCGGCATGCCGCGGGAATTCAAGAACCAGTCGCTCGGTTCCGGCTTTGTGATCAGCGCCGACGGCTACATCCTGACCAACGCCCACGTGGTCGACGGCGCCGACGATGTGCAGGTTAAATTCACCGACAAGCGGGAATTGAAGGCCAAGGTGATCGGCAGCGACAAACGAACCGACGTGGCCTTGCTGAAGGTCGAGGCCAGCGGTTTGCCGGTCGTCAAACTGGGGGATCCGACCACCCTGCGTGTCGGGGAATGGGTGGTGGCCATCGGTTCACCGTTCGGTTTCGACAGCTCCGTCACGGCCGGCATCGTCAGCGCCAAGGGACGTTCACTGCCGCAGGAGAACTTCGTGCCGTTCATCCAGACCGACGTGGCCATCAACCCCGGCAACTCGGGCGGGCCACTGTTCAACATGAAGGGCGAGGTGGTCGGTATCAACTCGCAGATCTACTCGCGGTCCGGCGGTTACATGGGGGTCTCGTTCGCGATCCCGATCGATGTCGCCATGGAGGTCCAGTCCCAACTGCGCTCCGGAGGCAAGGTTACCCGTGGCCGCATCGGCGTCGCCATCCAGGAAGTCACCAAGGAACTGGCGGACTCGTTCGGTCTCGCCAAGCCGCAAGGCGCCCTGGTGGCCTCGGTGGAGAAGGGCTCGCCGGCGGACCGGGCCGGTCTGGAAACCGGCGATGTGATTCTCAGGTTCGATGGCAAGACGGTCAATCAGTCGAGCGACTTGCCGCGCATCGTCGGCGCCACCCGACCGGGCAGCCGTTCGCAAGTCCAGGTATGGCGCAAGGGCGGTACCCGGGATCTGGCCCTTACCGTTGGTGAAATGCCCGATGACAAGCTGGGTTCGGCTCCCCGCAAGGGCGGCAAGAGCGCCGATGCGACCACGCCGAACAAGCTGGGCCTGATCCTGGCCGAACCGAACGGCGAACAACGGAAGCAGCTTGGTGTCGATCACGGCCTGCTGGTCGAGGAAGTGCGCAACGGCGCCACCCGAACCGACCTGCGGCCGGGTGACGTCATCCTGGCCGTGATCAGCAAGGGCGCCCAGACCGAGCTTCGATCCGTCGAGCAGTTCAACAGCCTGCTGGCCAAGTTCGACAAAGCCGCGAACATCACGCTGCTGATCAAGCGCGGCGACTCGCAGACCTTCATCACCATCCGGGGTGTCGGCGACAAGTAAGGGCAAGGCGCGGCTGACTCTGTACAGCCGCGCCTATTGCCACCTGTGCCAGGACATGCTCGCCGCGCTGGAAGACCTGCGTGGCGAGTTCTCGTTCGTGGTCGACGTGCGGGATGTCGATGCCGATCCGCTACTGACTGCTCGCTACGATGAATTGGTGCCGGTGCTGGAGGGCGATGGGATAGAACTCTGTCGTTACCGGCTCGATGGCCCGGTGGTAAGCCGCTATCTCAAGTCGCTGATCTAGCCGGCTCAATTGCGACCCCGCGGACTTCGGATGATTGACGTGTCGGGAAATATTACATTCGAACTAGGCGGTGACGAGAAGGCACTCTCAATGTCGGGAATAATCGCTGAATTAACAATGGGTTGATTCGGTGATGGATGTGTTGGCATGCTAGATGCTAGGTAAGGGTGTACCCGATTTGGCGGGGTCGATTTTCTCAGTGGGAGGTTGTCATGAAGAAGGCACTAATGGTTGTAGCGATGCAGGCGGCGCTACTTTCTTCCGGCTCCGCGCTGGCCGGTGCGAGTTTTACCAATGGCGGTTTCGAAGCTGGTAACTTGGATGGTTGGCAGTTCTCCAGCGACAGCGGGTCGGCGAGCTACTCTACGCCGGCGGCGGGTTCGACGAGCGTCGCGTCCAGCGGCAACGGTGGTATGTCGTCGATGCTGGTGGCTCCGGGGACCGATGCGAATACCGGTATCAACACGACCTACGGCGGCTCCTATGGCGTGCGCGTCGGTGACGATCTGGCTTGGGGTTACGGCGGCGGTGGCACGATTTACAACCGTATCCGGCAAACGGCCACGGTTACTGCCGAGTCGGACGGCTCAGCCGGTTTCCTGTATTTCGCTTGGGCGGCCGTTGAACAGATATCTGGCCATAGCCACACGAGTACGCCGTTCTTCCAAGTCTCCGTGCGGACGTCTTCAGGTGCCGCGATTTATGACGTCCAGCATTACGAGGACGACGGTGGCGCTTGGACGACCATCGGTGGATGGAAGTACAGCACCAATTCGTCGGCGACCGATCCGACGGGTTGGAACGTGGTGGGCTTGGATCTGGCCGCCTTGGGTGTGAGCGTTGGCGACAGTCTGACGCTGGAAGCGATTGCTCGTGACTGCACGCCGAGCGCCCATGCGATGTATGTGTATCTGGATGGCTTTGGTGGTCAACCACCCGATCAGGATGTTCCGGAGCCGATCAGCCTCGCGCTGGTGGGTCTCGGTCTGGCCGGTATCGGCGCCGTTCGTCGCCGGAAGCTGGCAGTCTGATTCCACGACTGGTGAGACAGGAAAAGGGCACTTCGGTGCCCTTTTCTTTTTTGGTGTCGCCGATCCGCTATGCCCCGGTCGGCTATCTTTCGTAAAATGAGGAATTGTCGTTTTCGCAACCCATAGGGAAGAACACAGGTGAATACTGGCGGAGTGATTGCGATCATCGGGCTGGTGGCGGCGATAGCCGCCAGCGGTTGTTCATCTTCATCGTCCTCGGACGCGATGCGACAAGGCAAGGCCTTCGTCGAGAAGGGGGAACTTGCCGCCGCGGTCATCGCATTCAGAAATGCGGTGCAGGCTGAACCGGCGGTGGTGGAGGCGCGCGTTGGGCTTGGCGATGTATTGGAACGCACGGGTGACCTGAGCGGCGCCGAACAGCAATACCGCCGGGCCGTGGAGCTCGGTGGCGATGCGAGCGACCTGGTGCCGAAGATCGCCATCATCCTGCTCGATCGCAACGATCTGCTTACCCTGGTTCGCGATTTCGGCGACAAGGAACTGGCATTGCCGGCGGCCGACAGCGATTTGCGCGGCATAGTCGCGGTTGCGCAGCTAGTCTTGGCGGAAAAACCCAAGGCGCTGGCTCAACTGGCCAAGGCGACGGTCGAGACACCGGCCGTGAGGTTGGCGCGAGCCCAGTTGGCGCTGCGCGAAGGCAGGAATCAGGATGCCGCCGCGGAATTGGAACGTGTTCTAAAGGAGGGCAATCCGCCGTGGTGGGTATTGCGGGCCGCAAGCCGCGTCTATTGGGCCCAGGGCGACGTCGTGAAAGCACTGGCCGCGATGAAGGGAGCCAGTGATATTGCCAGCTCGCATCCCGATGTGATTGGCGAGTATGCCGAGAAGTTGTTCCGATCGGGTCGATCGGCCGAGGCCAAATCCTTGCATGACCGTTTGCGCAAGATTGCACCGCGCCACTATCGAACAACGGTTCTGGATGCCCTTGCCCAGATGGAAAGCGGCAGATTCGAGGAGGCATATGCGTCGGCGACACGTGTTCTGGCGGCCTTGCCAGATCATCTGCCGTCTCAGTTGATTGCCGCCAAGGTCGAGATGGACCGCGGTGAGCTATCTACCGCAGAGTCGCGCGTGCGAAAAATGCTCGCGCAGAACCCGCAACTGGTCGAAGCCTTGCGCATGCGTTTCATGTTGGAGCTACGTCGGGGTGACAACAAGTCGGCGGGTGAGACGCTCGAGAAAGCTTTACGCCTGGCTCCGAGCGACAAAGGATTGCTGGCCGCGGCTGCCGATCTGGCGTGGGCCAAGGGCGACAAGGCTGGGGCGGTCAAACAGCTCTCGGTGGCGGCACAGACACCACCGGCGCAGGCGGGATTGCTGGGTCGTCTCGCGGAGATGAAGAATGCCTCGGGTAGGCGAGACGAGGCTGCGGTTGCCATCGACCATGCCATCGAACTGTCGGAAAAGCAGCCGCAAAGCCGGGAGAGCGTCCTGCGTGCGGCCATGCGCATGCGTTTCCTGGACAAGGCGAAAGCGATGGCAACGGCGGAACTCGCCCGCCGACCGAACGATCCCGAGCCGCTGATGTGGATGGCGGCGGTACTGGGAAGCCAAGGCGACGCGGCCGGTGCGTTGGATCAGATCCGACTCGCGCTCGATACCCGCGCCGACTACTATCCGGCGCTCTTCGCATTGGGGAAGCTGGCCAACTCTCCCGAACACACCAAGGAGTACGACGACCGTCTACAGAAGGCCGCACAGGCCGGCAGCAAGGATGCCCGAATCCACTTGGAACGCGTTCTTAGATTGAGACTGTCGGGTGCGGATGCCGAGCAAGTGGGCGCCGTTCTCGAACAGGGAATCAAGGCGGATCCGGCCTCCATGCCACTGCGCGAGGCCGCGGTGCGGCATTGGCTCGCCGTCGGACGCAAGGACAAGGCGCTCACCCTGGCCACCGATGGCGAAGCCGCGCAGCCGGACAGCGTGGCCACTATTGCACTGGCGGCGTCCACCAATGAAGCGGCGGGAAACCACGAACAGGCGGTCACGAAGTACGGTCAGTTGTCGGCGCGCTTCCCTGATCGCATCGACTGGGCGTTGCGGCACGCCCAGAGCCTCGCCCGTGCCGGAAGGTCCGCGGAGGCGATATCGTCGCTGCGGAAGTTGATATCGTCACGCGCCGACGAACCGGCCCCCTACCGAATACTGGCGATGCTGCAGATGGACCAGAAGCGGAAGGACGAGGCACTGCTCACCGCGAGCATGTTGCGGGACCGGCCGAAGTTACGGTCTTCCGGACTGCTTCTACTGGGCGACATCCATGCCCAGGCAGGGGACAAGGACGAAGCGCTCAAGGCCTACTCGGAGGTCGGCAAGGCTGGCGGCGCCGACGTGGCGTTGGTTCGCAAGATCGAACTATTGGACAGGACCGGTTCTCAGGCGTTTGCCAACGGTGAGCTCAAGGAATGGTTGGCCGCGAACCCCAACAACATTCCGGCGCTGTCCCTGGCGGCCAAGCGCGAGGCCGGCAAACAGGACCATGCGGCGGCGGCGCGTTACCTCGAGGTGATCACCAAACTGGAACCGCGGAATGCGATCGCGTTGAATGATCTGGCGTGGTCATATGCGCAAAGCCGCAATCCCGCCGCGTTGGCTGTGGCGAAGAAGGCAGCCGAATTGGCCCCCGACAATGCCCAGATTCTGGATACGCTGGCGGAGGCCCAGATGGTGGCCGGTCAGCGCAAGGAAGCCATGGCCAGTTTGCGGCATGCTCTCGCGCTGGCGCCGGGCCTGTCTTCCGCGAGGGTCCACCTGGCCGAATTGTTGGCCGCCGACGGCAACAAGAAGGAGGCCGCCGATCTGTTGCGCGACATCGACGAGCGCAGCCTCGACAAGGAAGCCGCTACCCGGCTACAGGCGGTGAAGGGGCGCCTGTAGCGGCAACGGGAGTCCGTCGGAGCGAAGTTTCTATCGGGCGGGGCTTGGGGTTCAAGGTATAATCCGCGCCCGACTCGTCAGGCTGATTGGATGAGCGTACGCGCCCATGGCCGATGCTGTGGGCGGGTGCGAACTTCCGCATCGGAACCCCCCTTGGACCATATCCGCAACTTCTCCATCATCGCCCACATCGACCACGGCAAATCGACCCTGGCCGATCGGATCATCCAGCTTTGTGGTGGCCTTTCCGATCGTGAGATGTCGGAACAGGTGCTCGACTCCATGGACCTCGAGCGCGAGCGCGGCATCACCATCAAGGCCCAGACCGCGGCACTCTGGTACAAGGCCCGCGATGGCAAACGTTACAACCTCAACCTGATCGATACGCCGGGTCATGTCGATTTCTCTTACGAGGTGAGTCGCTCGCTGTCCGCCTGCGAGGGGGCGTTGCTGGTGGTGGATGCCTCCCAGGGGGTCGAGGCGCAGACGGTGGCCAATTGCTACACGGCGCTCGATCTCGGCGTCGAGGTGGTGCCGGTGCTGAACAAGATGGATCTCCCCCAGGCGGACCCCGAAACGGCCAAGGAAGAAATCGAAGACGTCATCGGCATCGACGCGACCGACGCCATCCCCTGTTCGGCGAAGACCGGTGTCGGAATCGAAGACATCCTCGAAGCGGTGATCGCCAGGATTCCCGCGCCCAAGGGCGATCCGGCGGGGCGCCTCAAGGCGCTGATCATCGACTCCTGGTTCGACAATTACGTCGGCGTGGTCATGCTGGTGCGGGTCATGGAGGGCACACTCAAGGCCAAGGACCGGATCCTGCTGATGGCCACCGGCGCCGTGCATCTATGCGAGCAGGTGGGCGTGTTTGCACCCAAGTCGCAGTCGAAGGACCAGCTTGCGGCCGGGGAAGTCGGCTTCATCATCTCCGGCATCAAGGAACTCAAGGCCGCCAAGGTGGGCGATACCGTCACCATTGCGGACAAACCGGCCACGGAGGCGCTGCCGGGCTTCAAGGAAATCAAGCCGCAAGTATTCGCCGGCCTCTACCCGATCGAGGCCAACCAGTACGAAGGCCTGCGCGAGTCGCTGGAAAAACTCCAGCTCAACGATGCCTCGCTGCACTACGAGCCGGAAGTTTCACAGGCGCTGGGCTTCGGTTTCCGCTGCGGCTTCCTGGGCCTCCTGCACATGGAGATCGTTCAGGAGCGCCTGGAGCGCGAGTTCGACCAGGACCTGATCACCACCGCGCCCACGGTCGTCTATCAAGTGTTGATGCGCGACGGCACGGAACTGTTTGTCGAGAATCCCTCGAAGCTGCCCGAAACGCAGAAGGTCGAGGAAATCCGCGAACCGATCATCACCACCGAGATCTTCGTGCCCCAGGACTACCTGGGCGCGGTGATCACGCTGTGCATCGGCAAGCGTGGCAATCAAATCGACATGCGCTACCACGGCCGGCAGGTGCACGTCACCTACGAAATGCCGCTCGCCGAAGTGGTGTTCGACTTTTTCGACAAGCTCAAGTCGGTATCGCGCGGCTACGCGTCGCTGGACTACGAGTTCAAGGAGTACCGCGCCGCCGACGTCGTCAAGCTGGACGTGCTGATCAACGGCGACAAGGTGGATGCCCTGTCCGTGATCGTCCATCGTGCCAACGCGGCCTATCGCGGCCGGGAACTGGCGGCCAAGATGCGCGGTCTGATCCCGCGCCAGATGTACGACGTGGCCATTCAGGCGGCCATCGGTTCCACCATCGTCGCGCGCGAGAACGTCAAGGCCATGCGCAAGGACGTGCTGGCCAAGTGCTACGGCGGCGATATCACGCGCAAGAAGAAGCTGCTGGAGAAACAGAAGGCCGGCAAGAAGCGCATGAAGCAGGTCGGCCGTGTCGAGATTCCCCAGGATGCCTTCCTGGCCGTATTGAGAGTGGACTGATGAACTTTCCCCTGATCCTGTTCGTACTGACGCTGGCCACCGGTGTTCTCTGGCTGGCCGATCGCTATGTGTTCCGCAAGCGGCGCGGTGCCGGCGCAAGAGATCCATGGTGGGTCGAATACGGCGCCAGCTTCTTCCCCGTCATCCTGATCGTCCTGCTGCTGCGATCCTTTCTCGTCGAGCCGTTCAAGATTCCGTCGGGTTCCATGCTGCCGACACTGCTGGTCGGCGACTTCATCCTGGTCAATAAATATACCTATGGCATTCGCCTGCCGGTCATCAACAAGAAGGTCATCGAACTGAAGTCGCCCGAGCGTGGCGACGTGGTGGTGTTTCGCTACCCGGTCGATCCTTCGCTCGACTACATCAAGCGCGTGGTCGGCTTGCCGGGCGACAAGGTGGAGTACCGCAACAAGCGGCTGACCATCAACGGCGAGGCCATGGCCATGCGTCGCGACGGTGATTTTCTCGACAAGGAAAAGCTGTACTACACGCCACGCTTCATCGAAAGTCTGGGCAGGGTGGAGCACGAAAGCCTCATCGACGAGGAGGCGCCGCCCTTTGTCGCCCAGGTGCTGCCGTTTTCCCATCGGGACAATTGCCACTACAATGCCGAGGGCTTTGACTGCGTGGTTCCGGCCGGCCATTACTTCATGATGGGCGACAACCGCGACAATTCGCAAGACAGCCGCGTCTGGGGATTCGTGCCGGATGAGAACCTGGTGGGCAAGGCGTTCTTCATCTGGCTCAATTTCAGTGACTGGAAGCGGATCGGTTCGTTCAAGTGAGGATGGTCGAATGAAAAAGACGCAACGCGGAGTGACCCTGACCGGGCTCTTGATGACCAGCGTCATCGTTGCTCTGGTGGCTGTGGCTGGCATGAAGGTCGTGCCGGAGTACATCGAATACGGAAAGATCATGTCGAACATGAAGGCGCTGGCACAGGATGCCAGCCTGAAGAACGGCTCCGTATCCGATGTTCGCAATGCCTTCAACCGGCGCGCGGATATCGACCATATCCAGGCGGTTACCGGTCAGGATCTCGATGTTGGCAAGGAAGGCGGCGCTCTGGTGATTTCTGTCGCCTATACGAAGCGCATCTCCATATTCGGCCCGGTCAGCCTGCTGATTGACTTCGAGGGCTCGACCGCGCAGTGATGCAGGTGGCACGGCTGGAAACGGCCCTGGGCCACCGGTTTGGCCAGCCGGACTTGCTCCGCCAGGCGCTGACCCATCGCAGCTACGGCTCGCCGCACAACGAGCGGCTTGAATTCCTCGGCGATTCGGTGCTCAACTGTGTCATTGCGACGCTGCTCTTCGAACGCTTTGGTGACCTGCGCGAAGGTGACCTGTCGCGTCAGCGAGCCAATCTGGTCAGGCAGGACACCCTGGCCGACATTGCCCAGTCGCTGAAATTGGGCGATTGCCTGCGGCTTGGCGAAGGCGAATTGAAGAGCGGCGGTTTCCGGCGACCTTCCATTCTCGCCGATGGGCTGGAGGCGGTCCTGGGCGCCGTCTATCTCGATGGCGGTTTTGCCGTGGCCCGGGTCGTCATCGAGCACCTGTACGAATCCCTGTTGGCGCTGGTCGACCCGAGCGTGTCGGCGAAGGATCCGAAGACGGAGCTGCAGGAACTCTTGCAGGCCCGCAAGCTGCCGCTGCCCTGCTATGCCCTGGTGGTGACGCGCGGCGAGGCGCACGCCCAGGAATTCGAGGTCGAGTGCGCCATTCCCAGCCTCGACATCCGCGTTTCCGGCACCGGCAGCAGCCGGCGCAACGCCGAACAGGCCGCCGCGCGCCATGCGGTGGCGCGCGTGTCGACCAAATAGGATCGATCCATGGCCGACCAGACCTTCCACACCGGCTATCTCGCGGTCATCGGGCGACCGAACGTCGGCAAGTCGACCCTGACCAACCGTTTGGTCGGTGCCAAGATCAGCATCACGTCGAAGAAAGCGCAGACGACGCGCCATCGCATCCACGGCGTATTGACGACCGAGGCGTGCCAATTCATATTCGTCGATACGCCCGGCTTCCAGACCGCACATCGCAACGCCCTCAATCGCCTGATGAACCGCAGCGTGACGCAGACGCTGGCCGACGTCGACGTGGTACTTTTTCTGGTCGAGGCGGGGCGCTGGAGTGGCGGCGAGCAGGACATCGTCAGGCTGCTGCCGACGGATCGGCCCGTGGTGCTGGTCGTGAACAAGGTCGATCGCCTGGCCGACCGCAAGACCGTTCTGCCCTTCCTGGACAAGGTCAGCAGGGAGTTTGCCTTCGCCGACATCGTGCCGGTCAGCGCCGAACGCGGCGAAAATCTCGATGAGTTGCTCAAGACGGCGGCCAAACACCTGCCGGAAGCCGCGCCGATATTCGAGGCCGACGACATCACCGATCGCTCCGAACGATTCCTGGCCGCCGAACTGTTGCGCGAGAAGCTCTTTCGCAATCTGGGCGAGGAACTGCCCTACGGCATCGCCGTGGAAATCGAAAAGTTCGAGCAGGAAGGCGACCTGCGGCGCATCCACGCGGCCGTGGTGGTCGACCGGGCGGCGCACAAGGCCATGGTCATCGGCAAGGGCGGCGAGCGCTTGAAGCGCATCTCCACCGATGCCCGCAAGGAGATGGAAACCCTGTTCGGCGGCAAGGTCTGGCTTGAAACCTGGGTCAAGATCAAGAGTGGCTGGGCCGACGACGAGCGGGCCCTGAAGAGCCTCGGTTACGAATGAGCGCGCAGCGCCAGCGCATCGACGGCGCCGCGGCGTTTCTGCTCCACGCCCATCCCTACAGCGAAACCAGTCTGGTCCTGGACGTCCTCGCCCGCGACCATGGCCGGGTGGCCATTCTCGCCCGCGGAGCCCGCCGCCCGCGTTCGGCCTTGCGCGCCGTATTGCTGGCTTTCCAGCCGCTGGAGCTCGGCTGGTTCGGCGCCGGCGAGGTCAAGACGCTGGCCAAGGCCGAGTGGCAGGGCGGCCTGCCGCTGCTGACCGGCAAGTGCCTGCTGCTGGGCTACTACCTGAACGAACTGCTTCTGAAACTGCTGCCGCGCGAGGACGCGCACCCCACGCTGTTCGACGCCTATGCGGCCGCGCTGGCGGCGCTGGCGCACGGCGCGGCGGAAGCCGCCGAATTGCGCCGCTTCGAGAAGACGCTGCTGCGTGAGCTGGGCTATGGACTGGCACTCGATTGCGAAGCCGGCAGCGGCCATCCCGTGCAGCCGGAGCGGCGCTATGTCTATCTGATCGAGCGCGGTGCGGTCGAGTCGACGGGGGCCGCGGGCCTGCCGGAACTGTCGGGGAAGACGCTGCTGGACCTCGCCGCCGACGATTACAGCGACCCGCGCACCGTCACCGAAAGCAAGGCGCTGATGCGTCAGTTGATGGCACACTATCTCGGTGGCCAAACCTTGCAGTCGCGACGAATCTTTGTGGAGTTACAGGAACTGTGATTGAACTCGGCGTCAATATCGATCATGTGGCGACCATCCGTCAGGCGCGCCGCACCTATGAACCCGATCCCGTCTGGGCGGCCGTCGAAGCGCATCTCGGCGGTGCCGACGGCATCACCGTGCACCTGCGCGAAGATCGCCGCCACATCCAGGACCACGATGTCCACCGCCTGCGCGACCTCACCCATATCAAGCTGAACCTCGAGATGGCCGCGACCGACGAGATGGTGGACATCGCCTGCCGGCTGAAACCGGAAATGGCCATGCTGGTGCCGGAAGGCCGGCACGAGGTCACCACCGAGGGCGGGCTCGACGTTGTCGGCCAGGAGGCCAAGCTGAAGGCCGCGGTCGCCCGGCTGGCCGACGCCGGCATCGTCAGCAGCGTCTTCATCGACGCCGAATTGCCGCAGGTGGCCGCCGCCGCGCGCATCGGCGCCCGGGTGTGCGAGATTCACACCGGGCCCTACGCCCACGCCTTCCACGAGCGCGGCCGCGACGCCGGGAGCGCCGCCGTGCTCGCCGAGATCGAGAAGATCCGCGCCGCCGGCCAGGCCATCCGCGAGCTGGGCATGCGCTTCAACGCCGGCCATGCGCTCAACTATTACAACGTCCAGCCGGTGGCGCGGCTGGCGGGGGTGCGCGAACTGCACATCGGCCACGCCATCGTCAGTCGCGCCGTGTTCGTCGGCATGCGCGAGGCGGTGCGCGAAATGAAGCGGCTGATGCGCGAGGCGGCCCAGGCTTGATCCACGGCATCGGCACCGACATCGTCGCCGTGGCGCGCATGGCCGAGTTCTGGCGGCGTCATGGCGAGCGGGCGCTGGACAAGGTGCTGGCGCCGGCCGAGCGGGCCGAGTGCCGCGCCAGCAAACGCCCCGAGCGCTTCCTGGCCAAACGCTTTGCCGCCAAGGAGGCCCTGGGCAAGGCGCTCGGCACGGGCATCCGCGCACCGGTCCTGTTGACTGCGATCGCGGTAAGCCACGACACGCTCGGCAAGCCGGCCTTCAGCCTGGCGCCGGAACTGGCCGCCCATCTCGCCGACCGGGGCCTGACGGCCCATCTGTCCCTAAGCGACGAGCAGGACTACGCGCTCGCCTTCGTCATCGTCGAAACAATGGAGTCCACTCAACCATGAACCATGGCCCCCTGGTGGTCGATATCGCCGGCACGGCGTTGTGCGATCACGAACGCGAGCGCTTGTGCCATCCGCTGATCGGCGGCGTCATCCTGTTTACCCGCAACTACGAGACGCCGGATCAACTGCGCGCGCTCTGCGCCGAAATCCACGCCCTGCGCCAGCCGCCGCTGCTGATCGCCGTCGACCACGAAGGCGGCCGGGTGCAGCGCTTTCGCGACGGCTTCACCCGGTTGCCGGCGATGCGCGAGCTCGGCCAATGGTGGGACGAGACACCGCGCTCGGCGGTCGAGTCGACGCGCGCCGTCGGCTATCTGCTCGCCGCCGAACTGCGCTCGCTCGGCATCGACTTTTCCTTCGCGCCGGTGCTGGACCTCGATTGGGGCAACAGCGGCGTCATCGGCAACCGCGCCTTCCACGGCGATCCGGCGGCGGTCACGGCACTGGCCGGCGCGCTGATCGAAGGCATGCGCGAAGCCGGCATGGGTTGTTGCGGCAAGCATTTCCCCGGCCACGGCTGGGTCAAGGCGGATTCGCATCTGGCGGTGCCGGTCGACGAGCGCAGTCCGGCGGAGCTGGAAGCCGACCTGACGCCCTATCGCGAACTTGCGCTCGATGCCGTCATGCCCGCCCATGTCATCTACCCGCAAGTCGACGATCGGCCGGCCGGGTTCTCGCCGGTCTGGCTGGGCAAGCTCAGGAAGGAGTTGGGCTTCGACGGCGTCATCTTCAGCGACGACCTGTCGATGGAAGGCGCCAGCGCGGTGGGTGGCATCGTCGAGCGGGTCGAAGCGGCGTGGAGCGCCGGTTGCGACATGCTGATCGTCTGCAATTCGCCCGACGCGGTGGATGAAGTGCTGGCCCGGTGGCGACCCGAACCCGATCCGGTCAGCGCGGCGCGCGTCGCCCGGCTGCTGCCACGTAGCCCCGGGCTGCCCTGGCACGAACTGGCCGGGCAGGGCACCTATCAGGCAGGGCGCTCGGTGGCTCGCCGGCTGGCCGGGGATCTGCCCGCACCGAACAAGGCCTGAGCGGGGCACCCGGCCGCACTGGCACCCGCCGGTGTCGACAGCTCAGAAGCGCAGGCCGACCGTCGCGGTGGCGTAGCTTCGATCGCGCATGCTGTTGTAGGCGCCGCCCCAGGTCGGATTCCACGCCAGCGAGGCGGTGTACATGCGGCGGTAGGTGGCCTGAAGGGCCACCGTACCGACCCGGCGCCCCTGGATGAAGACCGTGTCGTGCGACCAGCCCCGCACGTCGCTGGCAAAGGCGATGGTCGGCGTCAGGTCGAGTTCCGGTGCCACGCCGCGGTAGGTGACGCTCGCCCGCAGGCGATAGCCCCACGACGTCGGCGAAACATAGCCATCGAACGAACACTGCGCCGCGCCGCCGGTGCATACGCCGGCGACCGGGCCGACGCCGTAGAGGTCCGACCGGCCGTAGCGGCGCACCGCCGGATCGGGCAGGTCGTGCACATGCTTGACACCCGCTTCGGCGGACAGCGCGAGATTCTCGCCGCCCAGGCCCTGCTGCCATCGCTGGCCGAGCGACATCAGCAGTTGCGTCACGCGGAGCCGGTCGTAGCCGTGGTAGACGGCGCCCAACGGGGTCGCGGCGGCGATGGCGCGCAGTTCGCTGGGCGCCGTGTTGGAGCTGAAGGCATTGAGCAGGTCGGCCGAATTGATCTGTACCGGCTGGTTGGGCAGGTAACTCAGTTCGCCGTTGAAGGCCAGGCCGCCGGCGGCCGTTTTCCAGGTCAACGCCGAGACGCGAATGTCCTCCGGGTACTCGGTAAGGTACAGGGCGTTACGGCCGTCCGGGTCGCCGGGAATGAAGGGCGTCGACGCGCGGGTCGTCTTGACGGCGCCGGTATACGGCCAGCGGCTGTGATAGCGGGCGCCATAGGCGCCGAACTCCGTGGCCAGCGCCGCCACCCGGTAGGTCACGCCGAAGCCGAACTGTCCGCTGTCGCTGACATCGGGTGTTGGCGCCCTCTTGCCATACAGGCCCGAGCTCAGGCCGAGCCGATCATTGGCACCGGCCAGCAGCACGCGGTTGCAGCCGGTGGCGTTGTAGTCCTGCGCCGAGAAGAAGGTGCCGCAGGCGTTCAGCTCGGACGGCCGGTAGGCGATCTGGTAGAACGATTCCAGATTCATGTCGTCACTGATGCCGAGCCGCCCGAACAGCGCCGGAAACGGCACCGTGCTTTCTTCCGGCAAGGCGCCGGGGCGATTGATCGCCGGCAGGTTGAGCGGCGTCAGGGCGGACAGGCCGCCGAGGATCCGCCAGCCCTGGCCCCAGGCGACGTTCTGCTGGCCCAGGCGGGCGTACAAGGGCAGGCCGCCCACCGCGTAGGTGTCGTAGATATAGGCGTCCTGCACCACCAGGCCGGTGAACCGGGCGCGCGGCCGGAGACCGTCCTCGCCCAGCGGCTGGCCGCTCGCGTAGCCATTGATCGTGTTGCCCCAGGGCCGGCCCTCGTCGGATAGAACCAGGTCATCCCAGAACTTGGCGCGCAGCAGGCCGCCGGCGCTGCCGCGCTTGACCTCGGCGCTGCCCACGCCCTTCAGAACCGTCGACACCGCGTCATGCCGGGCGAAGTTGAGGTTGCCGTCGTCCGAGTTGCGCCCGGACGGGGCGGCGCCGGCGATGCCGACCGCCGCGCCGTTGCCGGCCGAAACCAGGGCGGTGTCGCGCGAGCGGGTCCGAATGCTGGTCCCGTAGGTAAGTGCCCCGTGGAATTCGAGACTGGTTGCGTTCGAGTCCGGTGGCGCGGCCAACGCCGGCGCGGCCTGGCCCGCGCCAAGAGCAGCCAGTCCTCCCAGGGCAAGGCCCCACGGCAATGTATTCATCGTTGTTCTTCCCCGGTTGGTCGGTGGTCGGTCAAGCCGCAATGCCGGCGGCGAGGTCGCACTCCCGCCCACTCGCCGCCATCAACCACATTATCTCGGCGCCCGGCGCAATTGAACCAAGCGTCTGGACCGGTTTGCCAGCGATGTTCCCGCCCGAGCCCGGGCGCTAGCGCGTCACCCAGCCACCGCAAACCGGAAAGACCTGCCCGACGAAGCAGTTCGCCGATTCGCCGCACAGGTAGGCGGCGAATTCCGCGTCTTCCCTGGCGCTCACCAGGCGTCCCAGCGGCACCTCGCGCTGCAACCGCTCCTGGAACCGGGGGTCCGCCTGAACCTCCGGCGGGAAGTAGGTCGGGTTTTCGACGAAGTTCTGCGCCACCGCATTCACCTGCACGTTGTGGGCAGCGACCTCGACGCCGACCGCCTGCACATAGGCAAGCTGGGCGCCGCGCGCGGCGCTGTAGGTCGACCGCGCCTTCATGCCGCGCAACGCGGACGCGCTGCCCATGACCAGAATCTTGCCCGCGCGCCGCTCGATCATGGCCGGCAGGACGGCCCGGAACAATCTTGGCAGGGGATGCACCAGGGCGGCAAAGACGTCGTGCCACTCGTCGTCCGACACTTCCGCGGCGGCGGTGGCTGGCGCCCGTATCGCCAGGTTGGCGACCAGCACGTCGATGTGGCCCGCATCGGCGGCGATCGCCGCAGGCGCGCCGGTACCCAGGAGCGGGGCGGTACTCGCCACCACGGTGGCGCCGTGCTCGGCAAACACTTCGCACAGGGCGGGCCCCATGAACTGGTCGGCCTGGGTGACCAGCACCCGCTTGCCCAAAAGGTTTTGCTCTGACATGGTCTCTCCCGTAGGCAACGATGCGCCGCAAGGCCGCAAACCGCGACTACTCAAGGATCTCCGGCTCGACGAGTTTGGCGAGCAGGACCAGCGAATCCTGCCAGCCGAGGTAACACATTTCAACCGGGATGACGTCCGGAATGCCCTCCTGCGCCACGGTCAATTCGGTGCCACACGACACCGCCCGCAAGGTCACCGTCACCTGTATCACGCCGGGCAGGTTCGGATCGTCGAACTTGTCCGTGTAGCGGATCAGTTCGTTCGGCACCAGTTCCAGGTACTCACCACCGAAGGCATGGCTTTGTCCGGTGGTGAAGTTCGTGAAGGACATCCTGAACGTCCCGCCGACTCTGGCGTCCATGTGCTGCACCGTGCCGGTAAAGCCGTTCGGCGGCAGCCATTTGGCCAGCGCGGCGGCGTCGAGGAAGGCGCGATAGACCCGTTCCGGTGGCGCGCGCAGGACGCGGTGAAGGCGAACAGTGTTGGTGGCCATGGGCGCTTCTCCGTGTCTGCCGTTGTTCGGGCGGTGCCGCCCAGAGGCTCCCCCGGGATGCTACCCGATTTCTCGGCCACCCCACGGGGCCAGAACAACCAGGAAGACGGTCAAGCCCGCCAACACCGCCCCTGCCGCAAGCCGGGCCTAACGAAGCCCTTGTGGTTTGGCTTGAGGTCGGTTTCTTCTTCATGGCTCCATCTTCTCAAGGTTTGGAGCCTCATCAAAATCCGGGGCGATTCACTTGGCCATCAACGTAAGCGTCGAGAAGCCGGCGAATCATGCGCTGGTACTGAGTGTGGTGCTTTGAAGCTTCCGACTTGAAGAACTCGATGCTTTTCTTGCTCAGAGCCAGAGTTACCTTCACCCCTTCTTCACGAAATGCCAATTCGGCCGGCGAGGGGAGGAAGTCGGGAACCACCTGAGCTTTGCCAAGGGGTTC